>CALVLV010000005.1 GCA_944341075.1 uncultured Clostridia bacterium | reverse complement strand
TTGCGGCCTCCGCGGTAAATGGGTTGGCTGTCATATGCCGTTATGCAGTTCCCATAAACCTTTACTCCCAGCACCCACCCGCTTTTGGGCAAAGCAAGCAGATACCAGAAACTTCATAGATATGCCCTGCGACGGTCTTTTACCCCCGTCTTCGCGCCTGCAACACCTGACTAGAATACTGCGCCACTCAATATTACATTTATTATATTAGCACAAGGCAGAAAAAATGTCAAATAAAATTTTTCAGCTCTCGCGGTAGCGTACAAAGCTGACTATATCGCGCAAAAAGCGGGTATCGCCGCCTACCCCCTCAAGAAGGCCCAGGCACTTTGAAGAGAGCACATCGGCGTAGACAAGGCACTGTTCCACCCCGTAAAATGTAACATACGTAAGTTTGTTTTCTTCCCTGTCTTTACCGGTCGTCTTGCCAAGGGTATCTTCCCTTCCGCGCTCGTCAAGAACGTCGTCTGTAAGCTGGAACAGCATTCCGAGGTCTTCGCCGAACTGCCTCAGTTCGACAAAATATCTGCCGCCCGAGAGTATTGCCGGCGTAGCTACGGCGGCAGAAAGCAACCTGCCCGTCTTGTTTTTTACTATAAAGTCGAGCATATCGCCGTCCTTTACGGCATTTGCCGCACAGTATATATCCGCGGCCTGCCCGGCTATCATACCCTTTACGCCCGCGCAGTCGCACATAAATTTAGCTGCGTCTACGCAATGCTTGCCGTCGTTGCAGTGCGAAAGCAGGATATAATATGCAGTATTCAGCAGGCCGTCTCCCGCGAGCACCGCATTCCCCGCGCCGAAAACCTTATGGTTTGCCGGCTTGCCCCGCCTGAAATCATCGTTATCCATCTCGGGCAGGTCGTCGTGTATGAGCGAATATGTGTGAATGAGCTCAAGGGCGAGCGCGTAGTCGTCGAGCGCCTCATCGTCGAAACCGAGCAGATCTGCCGCGGCATACATAAGCACGGGGCGTATGCGCTTGCCGCCGCTTTTAAGGCTGTATTTCAGACTTTCGTCCAGCACGTCGGGCTTGCAGTCAAGCTCCTCATAAAATTTCTTCAGTCGCGCTTCTATACGGGAAAGATATTCGCCGTATTTTTCTTTATATGAATACAATGTAGATCAGCTCCTCGTAGCGGAAAGATATGTATTGTACATAAGCATCGTTATCGTCATGGGCCCCACGCCGCCGGGAACGGGCGTTATATAGGAGCACTTTTCTTTGACGCTTTCAAAGTCAACGTCGCCGCAGAGCTTTCCGTTTTCGTCGCGGTCCATGCCTACGTCTATGACCACGGCGCCTTGCTTTATCATGTCGGCAGTGATGAATTTTGCTTTGCCGATAGCCGCGACGACTATATCGGCCTCAAGGCACTTTGCCTTTAAGTCGCGCGTTCTGCTGTGGCAGAGCGTGACCGTGGCATTTGCGTTGGTAAGCAACATTGCCATAGGCTTACCGACTATGTTGGAGCGGCCTATGACCACGGCATTTTTGCCTGAAAGCTCTATGCCCTCGCTCTCAAACATCTTCATCACGCCGTTGGGCGTGCATGCCACAAGGCAGGGCTCGTTCATGCACAGCCTGCCCATATTTTCGGCAGAAAAGCCGTCAACATCCTTTGAAAAAGGTATCAGTTCGAGTATTTTTTTACTGTCGAGGTGAGAAGGAAGGGGCAGCTGCACAAGTATGCCGTTTATCTTACCGTCAACAGAGAGGCTCTTTATAAGCTCTTCCACCCTTGCCTGCGCGGTATTTTCGTCGAGGTAATACGCATATGACTTTATGCCCACCTCTTCGCACGCCTTTATCTTGTTGCGCACATATACCTGCGACGCGGGATCTTCGCCCACAAGCACCACGGCAAGGCCTATCTCTTTGCCGGAGGCGGCTTTATATCCTTCGATATCCTCTTTGATCGCCGCGCGCATCTTATGCGCAAGTTTTTTTCCGTCTATAAGCTTGTACATTATTACCTCCCTGTGGCCTTCATGCCGCAAATGCGGAATATTGCCCTGAACCTTATACGGCCCCTTTATCGGCTATCACCGAAGAAAGTATGCCGCTTACAAACTGCGCCGACTTTTCCGAAGAATAGCGCGCCGCCAGATTTGCCGCCTCGCTTGCCGCAACCTTATCGGGCACGTCGTCGCAATAGAGTATTTCGGCGACGGCTATAAAAAGTATGCTTCTGTCTGCGGGGAACAGCCTTGCTTCGGGGAACGCGACAGACTTTTTGTCTATAACGGCGGTTATATCGCCTGCATGCTCTTCCACAAGGGCGAGCAACTTATCGCAGTATTTAACGTCGTCCTCGTTAAGCTCGCCGGCTTTATACATGCCCGTGCGGAAGCTACGGTCTATCGGCTTTACGAACTGCGACGAAAATAATATTTTAAAAAGTGTTTCTCTTGCCTTTGTTCTCATACTCGTCAAAATAGTAAAATATTCCCTTTGCCAAAAAGTATACAAAGGGAATATTGCAAAGTTTAAACTAAGTTATCGGGAAAGTCAACGTCCTGAACGTGCACGTTGATTTTATCCACTTTGAACTTCGTCATGGATTCCACGTTGTGTTTTATAGACTGCTGGATACGGAATGCGAGCGAGGCGACGTTATAGCCGTAGCTCACCTTAACGCTTATATCCGCAACAATACCGTTTTTTTCAAACTCGAGCTTTACGCCCCTGTTTTTCGTATTTAACAGCGTTACCCCGTCGACCTCGTTGATGGCAAGTTCAACGATTCCGTTGACTATGCCTGAATCGTAAGTTATCTTGCCGTTCTGGGTAGATGAGGGATCGTGCCTGAGATGTGCCATGATTTTTCTTCTCCTATGTAAAGATTATAACACAACTGTACGGCTTTTGCAACAGGCTTGCGTTAAATTTCCGAATAAACGGGCATAATTGTTATATTTTCGGCCGCAACTTCGGCATCGCTGAGCAGCATGTCATAGATAGACAGGGCGGTATCCATGTCAAGTTCCTGCGAATTTATGAATACGTTGACGTTTTCCGAATCCACGCCTATGGAAACCACCGCGTCTGAAAAGCCGAGCGATTTTATCATGGTCTCAAGCTGAAGTTCCTGCTCCATTACGGTTACTATATCCATCTTCATTGCAACAGCTTCGGCATACTCTTCGCTGCTTTCGTCGTACAATTCGATTATGCTGTCGAGCTGCAGAAGCTCCTCGCTGCGCGTAGCCGTGCGCTCGGAACGGTACGTGGCAAAATAGTTTGCCGTTGTGACTGCATCGCCGCTGTTTGCAGATGTATTCTGCGCAAGCAACACGTTCAGTACTGCCGTAAGCGCCAGCAGGAAAACGAGCGATGACATTACGATGATCTTCTTTTTCTTTGACATAAAATTCTCCTTACATTGAATATATGGCAATAATGTTTTTATTTATATTAAGCGCCGTTGAAACGGCGTTCAATATATCGTTTCTGACCATAATGCGATCTGCACCGTCGCACACGACTACAACGCCTGCAATGCCGCCTTCATCCTCGGTGATCATAACGTCGGCGTCCCCCACGCCGTCCATCCTTTCCAGCAGGGCGGTAAGCCTCAGTTCTTCGGCCGTCTTTGCCGTTCCAGCCGAAGAACTGTTTTCCCCGCCGAAAAACAGAAAGACTATTATTATAAGCGCGACTATAAGCACTGCCACGATTATAAGCTTTTTCTGCTCTTTAAGCCACTCGCTCACCCGTTTCATATACAGTTATATTTATATAGTCCGCCTCTTCCAAATATTCGTAAATTTTTTGCGTTAAATTGTCGTATGAGCCTATAAGACAAACTTCGACGCTTTCGGCATAAAACCCCTCTTCGCCATAAACGATATTCACCGTACATTCAGACTGCGCCCCGAACTTTTCGGCTATACAATCCTCCAATGCGGCGCTCTGGTTAAGGGAATACTGCTCACAGATGAAATCATAGTCGGCGCCCTCGCCTTCGCCCGTATCGGGAACGGTAAATATTTTTACGAGCGGCGAAATGAGTATGCCTATGCACACTATGCGCATGACAAACGTTATGGTTTTTGAAAGTTTTCCCTGCGGTATGATGAACGACACCACTACCGAAAGGAATACGGCGCCGCACGCAGTTACAAGATAAGCTGTCATATAAAACTGTTGGCCGAATTTATTATAAGCATTATTATCAACCAATACATAAAAGTTACCGTTAAAAGTCCCGCCGTAAAACAGCCTACGTCGGACGAGAGGTCTGAAAAGAGCGAATACATGTCGTTTTCGCCCGCCGCCTGCACCACCGCTCCCGCCACTTTGAGCAAGAGCGAAAAGGCTATCAAAAGTATCAGCGGCGAGGCGACCTGCAGAATAAGCATTATTAGTCCGCAAAGGCCCACCGAATTTTTTACCAGCAGCCCCGCCGCGGTGAGCAGATCGAACCCGCCCGACAGAAACCCGCCCACAATGGGAACAGAGTTGCCTATTATGTACTTTGTAGCCTTGAAAAGCACCCCGTCAAAAAGCGATGTGGCCGAACTCTGCACGGTGAGGAACACACTGAACACAGTTGCGGTTATTCCGAGCACCCACTTTATCAGGCTCTTGAGCAGCGCCGCCATTCCGGAAAAAGATATTTGAGGGTTTATTTTTGACATAAACCCCAGCACTGCCGCCGCTATTGCCGCAGGAAAAACAAAGCCGCTTACCATCTGAACGGCACCACCCGACAGGAATACTGCCGAAGGCTGATATATAGCCGCCGACCCCGTTCCTCCCGTAAGAACGGTGAGCGTGACAAGTATGGGCGTTATTATCTCCATCTGCTTCTGCAGGGCTGCCACGCACGAGATGCACTCCTCAGCCACCCCCGCAAGGGCCGACGAAATTATGACCACTATAAGCGAATAGCAGGCAAGTTTTACCACGCGCGAGGTGGATTTGCCGAGAATGTTCCCCTCGGCACAGGAAAAGACGGCACACAAAAGGGCTATGGCGACCACCTCGGCAAAGGCGGGCAACAGGCTTATCACATCTGAAAAAATTACCGAAAGTATCTCGTTTATATAGCTTCCGTAATCGGTGCCGGCGTTGCCGCTTATAAGGTAAGTAATTATTTGCTTTGCATTGTCCCCGAAATTGAACAGATAGCTGTCTGAATTTTCGTCCAGATACTGCTGAAGCCCCGAAAGATCCAGCCCGCCGAGTATCTGTTCGATATTCTGGTTGAGTTCCTCCTGCCTGTCCGTCCCCTCGGCGCTGACGACTATGGAAGGAAAGAACGCCGTAAATACAAGCAGCAGCAAGACGGCGGCAAGAATAATATATCGCTTTTTGAAGCGTCTTTTTTTTACCGCGGCGCAGACACCGACGCGCTTTGCGGCATTTCCGCAGAATACATTGCGTTTTACAATATTCATACAAGACCTATCAGCGAAATGATCACGTCATAAAGGCTGCGCAGTATGGGAACGGAAACAAGGAAGATTACTATTCTTCCGCACATGATCAGCTTGTCCGCCACGCTTTCGAATCCGAGATCTTTGACCGAGGCAGCAGTAAGTTCCACTATGTAACCTATGCCTATTATTTTGAATATGGCGCGCATTGCGCTGCTGCTTATTCCTGAAGACTGCGAAAATTCTTTTAAAAGCTGCACACTTTCGGCAACATAATCGAATGCGGTGAGCACCATAAGTATGCCGCCCGCGGCAAGGCACAGCGGAACAAGCTCTGATTTATGCGATTTTAAAACGAGGGCGCACACCGCTGTGATCGCGGCGATGACGCATAGCTTGATTATAACCATCAGAACATATCGAAAAGTTCACGCACCTGCCCGAACAGGTCTGAGATCATTGAAATTACGGCGGCAAGGACAATTATAAGTCCCACAAGACTGACTATTGTGGCAATGTCGTCGCGGTCAGATTTTTTCAGCACCTGACAGATTATCGTTACTATTATGCCGACTGCGGCAATTTTAAAGATTATACTTATATCCATCATGCAAGCAAAACGGCAATGAGCACGCCGAGCAGAAAAAATATTTTCACGTACAGCGAGCTGTATTTGCGGTAATCGGAAAAACTTTCATCTTTGTGCTTTTTTATATACGCCTTGCGCTCGTTGAGGTAGTCTATCTGCGACGCTGCGTCCGTAGAGCCCAAATTCTTGCAGTATGCGGCAATAAATTCACCGTCTGCTCCGCCTAAAACATGTTTTCCTTCGAGCGCGCTCTTTACATGCGGGAAGGGCGCCGCCAGTTTTTTCATGTCTTCCATGCCGAACTTGAAGTTGAGTATAAGCACTTCGTTATATTCGTACAGCTCGGCGAACACCGCCGCCCTCTTCTTTTTTTCCGCCGAAAGCAGTACGCCCGCAAACGTAGTCAGGGCTATTATTGCAAACAGGATCAAAATTTTTATCATAGATGTCAGGAATAAGCCCTATGCCGTTCAGCTTTATATAATAATCGAACGGCAGAGCCGCAAGAACGGAATGTTCGCACACATGTGAAGAGGCTATCACTTCAATGCCGCAGTCGCGCGCAAAACGGACGGCTGCGATGTCGTCGTCACCGTACAACTCGTCGGTGATGATAACATCGGGCTTCATTGCGCGCACGGCGCTTCCCAGGGCGCCGAGTTTATCGCAACTATTCACCACGTCGCACGTCTCTCCCAGGCCGTATTCGCCGTTTCCGCCCAGCTCGTTGCGCGTATCCAGCACGAGCACGTTCAGACGGAAACGCCTCGATATGTTGCGGGCTATGTCGCGCAACAGTGTAGTTTTCCCCAGCCCCGGCTTTGAATACAGCAGTGCGCTGACTACTTTGCCGCGCATCAGACAGCCGAAGAGATAATCTGAACAGCCCTCCGCATCATGCGGTATGCGTATATTGAGCGAAGTGGCGCGCGCAATTGTTTTAACCTGTCCGTGCTCGGTCACATACTCGCCGGCTATGCCTATGCGCACGCCGCCGGAAACAGTTATAAAACCGTTTTTAAGTTGCTCTGCGAAGCTGTATACGCAGCCTCCCATGGCCGCGTTGAGCACGGGGACTACGTCTGCGCAGCGGATGGCGCTCTCGTGCCTGTCCGTAACG
This sequence comes from uncultured Clostridia bacterium, assembly GCA_944341075.1. Classification (GTDB taxonomy): domain Bacteria; phylum Bacillota; class Clostridia; order Christensenellales; family Borkfalkiaceae; genus Coproplasma. The sequence continues at coordinate 84,653 of CALVLV010000005.1, read as the reverse complement.
CCTCCCGGGCACAGATATTTATATTCGCCACCGTATTCGGCCATGACAGGCTGTCCCTTTCTGAGCCGCAATTCGGTGAGGAAGTTGATATTCAGATTTCTGACCGCAGACAACATATCGGGCGGAAGAAAGTTCAGCTGCATACAATAGTCTATTAGCTTATCCACGAAAAAAGAACGCCAAATGTAAATGTCTGTAGTGAACATAAAAAACGGCGCGCATGTGATATGCGCGCCGTGTAAAGGCAATTAAAATTTATTTGAGATATTTTTCCATCATGGTAAGGTCGTTGGCAATAAGTTCGTTGAGCTCATCTGTGGAAAGTTTTTTGAAGGAGAGCTGTGCCAGCAGATATATCTGCCCTGCGGCAAACTTCTGCTTTTCGGGTTCAAGTTCCTTGAGCTGCGCAACCACAGGGTTTGCAAGGTTGACAATAAGCGTCTTTGCCGCATCGCCTTCAGACATTCCGTACATCTGCCCCATCTCGGCGTATCTGCGCGTTATTTCGTCCACGTTTATAATTGCGGGAACGGCGGCGTTTTTAAGGCGCGAAGTCTTTATAGTCAGCTTATCGTCGTTTATCGCATCCTTGAATATGGAGGCGATCACGCTGTCCTCCTCGCCGTCGCCCTCTTTGAGCGCACCGTCTATGTCGGCGTCTATGCGCGCAAACTTGAGCTTATCGGGGGCTTTATACTCAAGGAAAGTTATAAAGTGGGGGTCGATATAAGAGTTATCGCAAACCATGGCGTTCAGGCCTGCGTCTTTGAACATCTTTATGTACTGCGCCTGCCTGAGCTCGTCTGAGACGTAGTATATGGTCTTTCTCTCCGCAGGCTTGTCGGCGGGCTTTTCCTCTGCATTTTCGGCAGGTTTCTCGCCTTCGGCGGTTTTATCGCCGTCCTTATTTTCCTCGCCGATGAGCTCTGAAAGCGTGCAGTACTTACCGCTCAGATCTTTATAGATTATTATATCCTTTACCCTGTCGTAGAAGTCGCCGTCCTTGATGCAGCCAAACTTGATAAAGTTGGATATATCGCTCCAGCACTCCTCGTACTTGGCCCTGTCGGTCTTGAACAACGAAACAAGCTTGTCTGCGACCTTCTTTGTTATGTGTTTGGATATCTTCTGCACCTCTCTGTCGTTCTGCAGGAAGCTGCGTGAAACGTTGAGAGGTATATCGGGGCAGTCGATAACGCCGTTTAAGAGCATGAGGAATTCGGGAATGACTTCCTTTATGTTGTCGGCAATGAATACCTGGTTGCAGTAGAGTTTTACCGTGCCGCGCTCAAGTTCAAGCTTGTTGCGCGTCTTGGGGAAATACAGTATGCCCTTGAGCCTGAAGGGATAGTCCATGTTCAGTTGTACCCAGAACAGCGGCTCGTTGAAGTCCATGAAGGTGTCGGAATAGAACTTTTTATATTCTTCGTCCGTGCAATCCTTGGGGTTCTTTGCATACAGCGGGTGGGTATCGTTCAAAGGTTTATCTTTGCCGTCGCCCTTATACGAAAGGTATATGTTAAACGGCATGAATGAACAATACTTTCTTATAAGCGTGCGGATGACGCCTTCGTCAAGAAATTCTTTTTCGCCTTCGGCTATGTGCATGACTATCTTTGTGCCGCGGTCGGCCTTGTCGCACTCCTCTATCGTATAGGTGGAGTTGCCGTCGGACTGCCAGTGCACGGCGGGTTCATCCCTGTAAGTCTTTGTAAATATCTCAACGTTGTCCGATACCATATAGGCCGAATAGAAGCCGAGGCCGAAATGACCGATTATGCCGTCGCCGCCTGCCTTTTCGTACTTGGAAAGGAAATCGGAAGCACCGGAAAATGCTATCTGCGTGATATAGTTTTCCACCTCGCCCGCGCTCATGCCTATGCCGTTATCTTCGACCGTCAGCGTGCCGGCATCCTTATCTACGGCGATTTTTACGCAGTACTCTCCGCCGTCGTCCTTCGCCTCGCCCATGTCGACAAGCTTTTTGAATTTTGTTATAGCGTCGATGCCGTTGGCCACTATTTCTCTGAGAAAGATGTCCTTATCGGAGTAGAGCCACTTTTTGATTATCGGCATCATGTTTTCGCTTGAAATTTTAATGTTACCTTCTCTTTTCATAGAACATAACCTCCGTACGTGACATTTATTTTATAAACTCCGCAGGCTGCATATAAACCTTATTGTGCAATTTTCAGGCATATAAAATGGCAAAAAGGCACAAAAAAAGCTCCGCCTTGATAAGCGGAGCTTTGATTTATGCATAATTGTTTTACAGAAAATTACTTTCTCTTTTCTGCGTTGGCAAGGATGTCTGCAAGTGAGGTGGAAACAGACGAGCCTTCGCTCCAGTTGCTCATCTCGCCGTCTTCCCTTCTGGGTGCACGGCGGCGGGCAGGCCTCTCCTCGCCGTCTTCGCGGGGAGCACGGGGCTTACGCTCTGCCTCGGGAAGAAGAGCCTTTATAGAGAGGTTCATCTTCTTTGCCGCAGGGTCAAGCGCCATTATCTTTGCATCAACTTCGTCGCCTACGTTGAGCACGCTTGCGGGAGTTTCTATCCTTTCGTTGCTTATCTGGGAAACATGAACAAGGCCGTCGATGCCCTTTTCAACTTCAACGAATGCGCCGAAAGGAACTATCCTTACAACTTTGCCGTGTACCACTTCGCCGACGGCATATTTGTCGGCAACAAGATCCCAAGGCTGGGGCTGAAGCTGCTTGTAGCCGATAGAAACCTTCTTGTTCTCCTCGTCGACCTTGAGAACTTTGAACTGATAAGTCTTGCCTATTTCAAGAACGTCGGTAACGTTGTCTATACCCGTCCAGGAGAGGTCTGAAATGTGCGCAAGGCAGTCGAAACCGTTTACCGAAACAAACGCGCCGAAATTGGTTACCCTTTCAACCTTGCCTTCAACTACATCGCCGACATGTATAGAGGCGAAAAATTCCTCTTCTTTGGCGGCCTTTGCAGCTTCGCGGGCATCCCTCTCTTCCTGAAGTATCACGCGCTGCGAAGCGATTATTTCCTTCCTTCTGTTGTCCTTCTTTATTTCAAGCGAACGAAGCCTTAAGTTCTTGCCGACATACTTTGCAAGATCCTTGACAAAGCCGGGGCGGATCTCCCTTGCGGGAACAAATACCTGATAGGTGCCCATGGTACCTACAAGGCCGCCCTTGTTGAAGCCTGTGCAGGTAACGGTGAATTCCTTGCCCTGCTCTATCTCGGCGATCTTAGACTCCTCTTCCTGAAGGAGCTTTATCATCTTCTGCGAAAGCTTTATAGGAGGTTTTACGTCTACCACGAGAAGATCTATCTTATCTCCGGGCACATAGTCAGAGGGGTTGTATTCGGCGCAATCAAGCTCTTCCTTGGGGAGAAGTATCTCCGACTTGGAGAAAGGCAGAAGTATCTTAAGGCCGTCTTCCGTTGCTTCGGAGATCGTAGCCTCTATCATCTGGCCCTTCTTAAACTTGGACTCGTTGTCCATCTTGTTTAAAACTGCGTCCATGGGGTTGGAAACTTCAGCTTCGGCCTTTACTTCGGGCTCGGCTTTTGCCTCCTCGCTCTTAACCTCTTCGGCAGCGGCTTCGGCGGTTTCAACAACCTCTTCGGTAACTACCTTTTCCTCTTCGGCAGCTTCCGTTGCCTTAACTTCTGTGCTTACTTCTTCCATCTTTAAAAGAACCTCCCGGGTCTGGGCATCCGGGGTTGATGCCCCTGAAACGATACCTACATTCGAATAATTTTTTAATTGTCCGTAGTCGAAATCCCTCGCGTTTGCCAGCCTGTAAACGTGAGCGCAACTGCGGGAAGCTACCTCGTACAGCTTATTGGTATTGCTGCTGTTGAGCCCGCCCACTACGAGCACTGCGTCGCACTTTGCGGCAATTTCCTCGGTTTCCTTCTGACGTCCTATAGTAGTATAACAAATAGTTTTAAAAACGGCAACTGTTTTTTCACGCTGTTTTTTTATATTTTCTATTATTTTTTCAAATTTTTCTACAGAAAAGGTGGTCTGGCACACAACACAGACGTCCTTTCCCTCAAGGTCGGGCAAGGGCGAGTCTGGTGAATTCACCACGACCGCGCTGTTCCGGCACCAACCCTGAATGCCCACCACTTCGGGGTGCTCGGGCTCGCCGACGATGATTATCTGTTTTCCTAAAGCGTGCTGCTCGCTGACAATGTTCTGCGTTCTGCGCACGAACGCACATGTACAGTCAAGCACCCTTATCCCCCGCTTTTCGGCAAGGGCGTAATATTCGCGGGGAACGCCGTGCGAACGGAAAATAACGGTCGCGCCGTCGGGCACTTCCGCAAGGTCTTCCACCTGCCTTACGCCGTGGCGGGCTATCTGCTCGATAACATCCCTGTTGTGGATGATCTCGCCAAGCACGTATGTATTCCCGTCCCCGGCGCTGAGAGCGGTGTCTACGGCACGGCGCACGCCGCTGCAAAAGCCGCTGTTTTTAGCTAAAAAAACATTCATTTGCCGCGTTTTTCCGCCTTTTTGCGCTTTTCCTCTTCAACTTTTTTAAAGTAATCGGCGCGCATATCAAGCATTATTTCCCTGAGTTTGTTTTCACATTCGGCAATATCTTCTTCGGTAAGCCTTTTTCCGTAATATTCGGTAAATTCTATCGGCTTGCCGTAGAACACGTGCGACTTTCTGAACAGTCGCGGCTTGCCCGACTGCACTATGGGCACTATTGCCGTGCGCGTCTTTATGGCGATGGCGGCAAACCCGCCCTTGAACGGCAACATGTCGGCCTGCCCCTTGTTGCGGGTACCTTCGGGGTAAATGAGAATATTTTCGCCGTTTTTCAGATACTTCATGGCCTGCATTACAGCCTTTACGTCGCCGGAGGCGCCGTCGCGGCTTACGGGAATACATCTGCATTTGTTGCAGAACCAACGGAAAAAAGCGTTATCCCACAGATCCTTTTTCGCCATAAAGTGAAGGGGTTTTTTTACGGCTATGGCGGGATACATTACGTCTATCATGCTGTAGTGGTTGCACAAAAAGACATAAGGTCTGTTCTCGTCGAGGTGCTCGACTTCGTTATGCCTTTCGTATGGCAGAAATACTTTAAGCAATTTTGCGACAAAGCGAAGAAAAGCAAACCACCTTATAAACGCCCTGTCTGCACGCTCCTGCTTTTTCTTTTCCTTAAGCTGCTGCCTGCGTTTTTTTTCATTCTCTCTTTCGTCGGGCTGAGAACCCCGTAAATTTTCATTGTCCATTCAGATCTTTTCCTGTATCTTATTTGCTAAAAACTCAACTACCTCTTCGGGCGTCATGTCGGAGGAGTCTACAAGCACGGCATCATCCGCGCGCCTTAAAGGCGATACCTTCCTCTGTTCGTCACGTCTGTCGCGCTCGGCGATATCCTTTAAAATTTCGTCGTAAGAAACGGCAAAACCCTTTGCCCTGTCCTCGTCGTATCTGCGTTTTGCGCGCACCTCTGCGGAGGCGGTTATAAAAAATTTATGTTCCGCGCCCGGAAGTACGGCGGTACCTATATCTCTGCCGTCCATGACGCAGGACATCTCCGACGCGATCCTGCGCTGCATGTCGACCATTTTGCTCCTTACAAAACCATATGCCGAAACCTTGGATGCAAGCTGCGAAATTTCGGGGCGGCGGATCTCTTCAGACACATCCTTGCCGTCTAAAACAGTGACCTGCCTGCCTTCGCGGTATTCTATCTTCAGGTCAAGCTTTTCCATCACATCGCGCACGGCAGCCTCGTCCGAAAGATCTGCGCCACGATTTACACATTCGAGCGCGCAGGCGCGGTACATGGCGCCTGTATCGAGATAGAGAATATTCAACCTCTTTGCAAGGTTTTTGGCGGCCGTAGACTTTCCGCTGCCCGCGGGGCCGTCTATCGCAATGACAAGCCGCCCGGTAATGTCGCGCCTAAGAGCGGCCGCGCCGCGAAGATATACGGGAACCGCAGGGCCGCAGATCTCTGCAAGCACCATTGCCCTTATGCACAGGGGCAGCGCACCCTTTATCAGCGGTTCAAGCGAAGAAAAAAGCGGGCACCCGCCAAAACCCGCCTCACGCGCGGCTTTTGCAGGGTACAGCGAAGTTATATCGGCCGTGCTTGAAAGCATTATGCATACGACGCTGCCAAGCTCCAGCCCGTTTCTGTTTTTTATTTCTGTCAACAATTCTTTTACAGCGCCCCTTATCTCTTCAGGGGTATCGGCGGCTATTGTAGTCGCACCGCGAATGGCCTTCATCAAAACCTCCGTAAAACAACAAAAATCAATATAAATAAATATAAAATTGGCGGTCAATCACACGCCGCCGCGGCGCGGCCTGCGCAATACCCCGTAGAAAAGGCGATCTGCAGGTTATACCCGCCTGTAAAGGCGTCTGCATCAAGCACCTCGCCGCAAAAATAAAGCCCTTTTACAAGCTTGCTCTCCATGGTTTTCGGGTTCACCTCGGAAAGCTTTACACCGCCGCCGGTCACAACGGCCTCTTCAAAGCCCCTGAGCGACAGGAAAAGAATATCAAAATTTTTAAGATTTGTCAAGAGAGCCGCCCTTTCGGCCTTTGTAACAGAATTGACCTTTTTATCGGCAGAAATGCCGCACCTTTCAAGCAAGGGCAAGATGGCCGATGAAGGCAGCAACGCTTTAAGGCAATTTGAAATGTCGCTGTTTTTATGCTCGCTGAAATCACGGAGGAGGCGCGCGTCGAGTTGCGCCTCATCGAGCGCAGGCTTAAAATCAAGGCAAAGCTTTACATCCGAAGGCGACTGCCGGTTTATGAGGGCGGAAGCCGTAAGAATAAGCGGGCCCGAAGCGCCGAAATGAGTAAACTGCATTTCACCGAACAGATCCCTTATGCATTTGCCCTTTACATATATTTTAAGCCCGACATTCCTTAGCGATAGCCCCTGCATCGCTTTAAAATAATCCCCTGTAAGATTTACGCCGCACAAAGACGGCACGGGCTGAACAACGGCATGCCCTGCCTCTGCGGCAAATCTGTAGCCGTCGCCGTCCGATCCTGTAGACGGGTAGCTCTTTCCGCCTGTACATACAATAACTTTATCGCATAAAAAACGACCGTTTTTGGTAATTATGCCACGCATAGTACTATTAAAAATATCTAAACCGAGCACTTTTTGACAAAATCTGATATCTACACCATATTCGCGGCAATAATTTTCAAGGCACTTAGTCACATCGCTTGCCTTATCGGATGTGGGAAAAACCCTGTTGCCACGCTCCACTTTAAGCTTTAGCCCGCCATTTTCAAGATGCTCCTCCATTGCCCGCGGAGGAAAGGCGTAGATGGCGCTTGTAAGAAATTTTGAACCGTTCACAACGTGGGCAAGATATTCCTGCGGTTCGCAGTCGTTGGTAACGTTGCACCTGCCCTTTCCCGTTATGTATATTTTTTTACCGCATTTTTCATTCTTTTCGAACAAGGTGACCTGCGCGCCGCCGGCAGCAGCGGCCCACGCCGCCATAAGTCCTGCCGCTCCACCGCCTATAACTGCAACTTTCATCTCTTTCACGCTTTTTAATATTTTATATTATTTTACCAGATTTTCGCGTATTAATCAATCGCAAATACCCGTCAAACAGAAAATGCATATGCTTGCATAAAAAAAGAAGGCCGTGTTATTTGCGGTCTTCTTTGTTTTTACGGTTATTTTTTCTTCCCTTTAGTTTAAGCCCGAGCTTCTGCTTTATAAATTTGTCTATCTGGTCGGAATATTTTATAACGAGATAGAACAGCGCTACGACGGCGGCGATTATAAGCGCCCAGCACAACAGCCCCCACCACGTATTGAAAGGTATTGATTCGAACGACAGCGAGGAAAGAGTTATCGAAAGCGCCCTTGTTATTATTATCATGACTATAAAATACGGCCAGGTCATCGACGATAACCCTGAAATAAAGCAAAGCATGTCGTCGGGGAACAGCGGCAACAGGAACATGATAGAGAGGATAAGATAGTCTTTACCCTTTATTTTTTTGAGCCATTTATCAAGATCTTCCTTGCCGACTATCCAGCAGACCACTCTGTAGCCGAGCACCCTTCCTATAGCAAACGCCACTATAGAACCGGCCAGAATACCTATAAAGCTGTACAGAGAACACAACCACGGCCCGAAGAGCGCTGTGCCCGCCATTACCGTGACGGTGCTGGGAATGGGCAACACCACGACCTGCAAGAACTGGATGACGATAAACAGAGTTACTGTAACGCCATAGCTGTCTGATTGGGCGATAAACTCGCGCAGAGCTTCTATCGAGGTTATATCTTTTATGAATCCTGTTGCGCTTATCGCAAAGAAAACCCCGGCAATAAGCACAAGAAATACAACCACACATACCGCAAGGCGATATAACGTTTTCAGGTCGAAGATATAAAAAATAAGCGTGCACAGCATGACAATAAACATCAGCCCGAGTGCAAGCGACACCAGCAGCGTTCTGTGGACATTGATAAAATCAATGCTGTCGTACAGCAGACCCGCCACTATCAGCGCGCACGCAGCCGCACAGCCGACAACAACAGCCGTGACGTTTAAAATATGAATAAGTACAGAACGCGCGCTATTTTTCATCATCTACCCTATATTATACATTTATGCTGTAGGTTTTATAATCCGCAACGTGAAAAAATGATGAAATTTCCATAATTTCGCAACACGATTAAAAAATGGCAGGTAAAACCTTATGAATACAGCTTAATTTCTACAGTAAACGGCCTGCCGTCAGGGCTGACCGTCGTCGGGAATACCGTTCTCCGCCCTGTAAATTTTTACCGCGTCTGTGGCGAGTTTATCGCACAGATTGTTCAGCTCGTTATCGGCGTGCCCCTTTACCTTATAAAAACGGACTTTGTGCACATCGGTGAGAATGAGAAGTTCCTGCCACAGATCGGCGTTCAATACTGGTTTTTTGTCGGCTTTGACCCAGCCGTTTTTTTTCCAGCCATACACCCAGCCTTCGTTAAAGGCGTTGACTGTGTATGCCGAATCGCTGTATACATCCACTTCGCATGGCTGATTCAGGCACTTCAGCCCCTCTATAACGGCAGTGAGCTCCATACGGTTATTGGTGGTTTCGCCGCACGCACCCGAAATGCGCTTTTCATGACCGTTGTAAATGAGCACGGCGCCATAGCCGCCTATCCCCGGATTGCCCGAACACGCGCCGTCTGTATACAGAGTCACGTGCTTCATTTTCACTTTGAAAGCTCCACCGAACGCTTTACGCAGGCATCTACGGCTTCGCCCACAATTTCGCGGAAGTTGCGCTCTTCAAGCACCTTTACCGCTTCTATAGTAGTTCCGCCCTTGCTGCATACCCTTTTGACAAGTTCGGGAACGGGGGCGTCGCTGTGCTCTACCATCTCCGCAGCGCCCATTACCGTCTGCACTGCAAGGATCGTAGCTTCGTTTTTTGTAAGCCCCTGCTTTACGCCCGCATCTATCAGAGCGTCTATAAACATAAACACATATGCGGGGCCGCTGCCGCTTATCCCCGTCACAGCATCCATCTTGCTCTCGTCTACGCTGAGTACCGTTCCAAGGCAATTGAGTACCCCGCTTATAAATTCAAGATCGTATTGGCTGTCGTTGAAATCTGACATATCCACGCCCATCACGCCGCTGCCTATAGAGCAGGGCAGATTGGGCATTACCCTTGCCACTTTTATGTTTCTGCCAAGCTTTGCTTTTATTCTGTCGCGTTTTACGCCCGCCATTATTGAGATGACTTTTTCAGGCATCGCACCGCCGAGTTCCGCACAAACGCTTTCGAAAGACTGCGGTTTTACCGCAAGCAACACATATTCGCTGTTTTCAACAAGATATTTATTGTTGGTCGTTCCCACAACGCCAAGTTCTGCCGCCTTATCCAGCGCGGCTTCAGAAACATCGCTGGCAACAACTTTTTTGGCACGCAGAAAATCAGAATTGACTACGCCTTTAAGAATGGACTGTGCCATAAAGCCGCAGCCGATCACGCCCAATTTGAATAGTTTTTTCATAATATTCTCCAAAAACAGTTGACTAAAAATAGCCGATAATATATAATTTTATATGTTGTTGATCTTGTTACAGGGGAGTGGCTCAACGGTAGAGTAGCGGTCTCCAAAACCGTAGGTTGCGTGTTCGAATCGCGTCTCCCCTGCCAATAGCTTAAGGCAATCTGCTCTGCAGATTGCTTTTTATTTTACCGTTAAAAATCACGAACACGCAACTACAGCTGCTTTGCGGCAGCTATTTGTGTAGCATTGACCTTTCCTTTTTATAAAACAGATATTCTTTTGCGTTAAAATCTGACTCACGTGGTTGGGGAGGTCTGTTCCTGATCTCCGTCGGGCACCGGAATGGTTATCATTATTCCCGAACCATCGCCCACTACCGTGGGAAGTTTACCGTCCCATTTAGATAGATATTCAAGATACTGGATATACTGGAGCACCAGCTCCTTGCCGGTATTGTCGTCCCACGTTATATCGTAGCCGATAGAACCGTCCTCTCCCGTGATCTCCGTCACCTGATATCCGAGCGTGCGCGCAAGTTGCACTATCTTTATGGAAGCCGAATATGCCTCCGCCTCGGCAATGGCCTTCTGGGCGTTGGCCTCGCCCTGAGCTTGCTCAAGCCTTGCCTCCGCCTCGCGTTTGGCAACTTCGAGCTGTTGCTCGGCCTTGATTATCGCAGCCTCCTTTTCGCGCTCGGCTATCATTTGCGCCTCGACGGCAGCTTCATATGCGTCGGTAAACCCTATATCTGTTAGTACGGCGGTGCGCACATTGACGTAGTAGCTTTCATCTATCCTCGCCATTATGCTGTCGGTCACATCCTTGGAAAGCTGCGCCCTGCCCTGAATTATCTGCTCGGCAGTATTTTCTGCCATGACGCTCTTCATCGCGTCGATGGCGACGCTCTCTATGCGGCTGTTGAGTATGTCGAGGGAACCATATGTATTGGCGATCTCTATCACCTTGGAGGTATCTATCTGATACTGCACGGTAAGCTCGACGTCCATCGTCTGTGCGTCGTTTGAGTATGCGGGCGTAACTATCGAAAGATCCTGCACCTTTGCATCGTATACGGAATAGCTCTCCGTCATCCAGAAATCGAAGTATGTGCCCGCGGTGCGTACACTGCGCGCCTCGCCGAGGTGCTTCACAACAGCCACTTCGCCGGCGTCGACGGTGTGAAAGCTGAACGGTATAAAGATGAACAACACCGCAAACACGCCGCCCGCAGCTATCAGCGATACGCTTCTTGCATCTCTTCCGCCGGAAGAACTGCCGCCGGCCTTCCCCTTCATGATAAAGAATACGCCGGTGCCTATTCCGCCCAGAGCAAGCAACGCAAAAATTATGCCTACAATTAAACCTATCATATTTTCCCTCCCCGAATAAAAGTTTTTTCTTTATTTTACCTTTGCGAACGAACCAAAAGTTTCGTTTACCGTTTCCACAAAGGCAAAAGTGTCGTCGTACTTTTTAAGTATATTCCTGAAGTCTACAAGCTGCCGTTTATTTACAACGCACACAATTACAGTGCGGTCGCCGTTGCTGTATACGCCCTTTGCAGGAAGTTTTGTGGCACCGTGGTGCAGTTTTTTGATTATCTCGGCATCAATCTCCTCGGCATGAGTGGTGACGATAAAGAATTTATATGCCGACTTGGAGCCCTTTATAATTGCGTTGCCAACAAAGCTGGAAAGAAAGCAATAGAGCATGCACAGGCATACCGGCTTATAGTTATAAATTATTTCGCCGCCTTCTCCCGTTTCGGTATACACAAAATACGACGCCACCGCAATGGCGGCGTTTATTGCAAAGTTGATCCAGAAAAAGTTAAGCATCGGTTTGCGGACGCTGACATACTTCGCCACGATATCCGCACCGCCCGTAGAAGAGTTGCAACGGAAGGCAATTCCATACACAAATCCGCCCAGAGCGCCTGCGATCAATGCCGGAAAGATAGTGTCTACACCCTGCGCGTCGTACTGAAATGCCGAAAGATCTATAAGGCCGAACAACAGAATAAATACCGAGTAACATACCGAAAAAACGAAGGTTTTCACGGCAAAATCGCGGGCAATGAAGAAGAACGCAAAGATACAGAGCGGCACGTTGATTATGAGCGAAAAGTAACCTACACTGAAGCCCGTCTTATATTCTATCATCGTCGCAATGCCGTTAAATCCTGCAGGCGCAAACTGGTTTTTAACTATAAAAAGATCGTAGTTAAGCGCAAACAAAAATGCAAGCACTACCATGATAAGGCATTCGAAAATATAGATGCGCAACTTTTGCTTTTCCATTTACAGACCCCTCAAAGAGTATTATGCAAACACCACACCACCGGCATGCGTGTTATACATTTACCTCCCCCTTTTTACCCAAAAGGGCACTGTTGGCCTTTAAAATGGGATCTATCTCGGCGGAAATAAATTCCGTTACCTGTGAAGGAGCGCGGCCGATAAACTTTTTTGCATCGAGTATCTCGTCCAGCTTATCTTTTACCGCGGCAAACATGTCGTCGGCTTTTATCAGCTCGATAAGGTTATTTTCGCCGCCCCTCTCCTTTACGTTTCTGCCTGCCTCCATGGAAAGAACGCGGATGCGCTCGTGCAGATCCTGCCTGTTGCCGCCCGCCTTCACGCACTCCATCATGATATTTTCAGTAGCCATGAAGGGCAGCTCGGCCGCAATGTGCTTTGCAATGACTTTGTCGTACACTACAAGGTTTTCAGAGACGTTCATATAAATGTTGAGTATGCCGTCGAGCGCAAGGAACGCCTGCGCATTTACAATGCGGCGGTTTGCAGAGTCGTCGAGAGTGCGTTCGAACCACTGAGTTCCCGCAGTTATGGCGCTGTTCATAGGCAGCGAGATGACATACCTTGCCAGCGAACCCATTCGTTCGCTGCGCATGGGATTGCGCTTGTATGCCATTGCCGAAGAGCCTATCTGAGATTTTCCGAACGGCTCCTCTATCTCCTTCATGTTCTGGAGCAATCTGATATCGTTGGAGAATTTATAAGCGCTCTGCGCGATCTGCGAAAGCACGCACAGCACATTGTAGTCAAACTTTCTGGGATAGGTCTGGCCTGTCACGCCGTATACTTTGTCGTAGCCCATCTTTGCCACTACGCGCTTTTCCAGCTCCTTCACCTTATTCTCGTCGCCGTCGAACAGCTCCATAAAGCTTGCCTGTGTGCCGGTAGTACCCTTTACTCCGCGCAGTCTGAAAGAGGCGATAAGATTTTCAAGGTTGTTGTAATCCATTTTGAGATCCTGCAGCCAGAGGGTGGCACGCTTGCCCACCGTAGTGAGCTGTGCAGGCTGAAGATGGGTAAAGCCGAGCGTGGGAATATCTTTATACTTAAGGGCAAACGCACGGAGTTTATCCATAACGTTCACAAGCTTTGCCTTTATGATATCCAACGCGTCACGCATTATTATGAGCTCGGAGTTGCAGTCCACAAAGCAGCTGGTGGCGCCGAGGTGTATGATGGGCATGGCCGACTTTGCCTGTTCGCCGAATGCGTGAACGTGCGCCATTACATCGTGGCGCAGCTCATGCTCAAACTTCTGAGCTACGTCAAAGTTGATGTCGTCGGCATATTTCTTCATCTCGTCGATCTGCGACTGGGTTATGTTGAGCCCGAGTTCCATCTCCGACTCGGCAAGCGCTATCCACAGCTTTCTCCAAAGCCTGAAACGCTTGAGGTCGGAAAAATTTTCGCTCATTTCACGGCTTGCATATCTGGTGATGAGGGGATTTTCGTAAACTGAATTGTCTGCCATAAAGTAAAGATCTCCAAAATTCTAGGTATTATTATTTTTTCTTATTGATAAAATGTCTTATTGCCAACACTGCCATCGCCGCCAGCGATATGACCGCAGTCATTGCGCCCACAGCCATTACGACTATGCCCGCAAGCACGCGCGCTCCCCTTCCGTCTGCCGAAGCGGGCAGGCCGATGGCTATAAAGTACAGCCCGATGCCTACTGCAAGGCATACGAGCGCCGCCGCAAGAAAGGAAGAGAGTAAAATAATGATGAGTTTATTTGTAGACATCTTGAATAACCGAATAAAACAGGCGCCGCAAGAAAGCCGCTCTCAGACTTTTCTGGGGGCGGGATACTCTGCGCCGAAAGTTTCGCAGGTGACCTTTTTCATCACCTGTGGCTGCAGGGGCTTGTCCCTGAAGTCGGTGCGCACAGAGGCTATCTCGTCGACAACATCCATGCCTTCAATGACCTTTCCGAATGCAGCGTACTGCCCGTCGAGGTGCGACGAATTTTCGTGCATTATAAAGAACTGCGAACCTGCGCTGTCGGGGAACATGGTGCGCGCCATAGACAGCACGCCGCGCAGATGCTTTATGTCGTTTTTGGCAAAGCCGTTGAGCGCAAATTCGCCCTTTATAGAATAACCGGGGCCGCCCGCACCAGTACCGGCGGGGTCGCCGCCCTGTATCATGAACCCGCGGATGATACGGTGAAAAGTAAGCCCATCGTAAAAGCCGCTGTTTACAAGACTTATAAAGTTATTTACCGTATTGGGCGCCTTTTCGGGATAGAGCTCGGCAACTATCTTTTTGCCGTTCTCCATCTCTATAGTAACTACGGGGTTGTTCATTTCAGTTTCCCTCCTCTTCCAGATCGGAAAATTTTTCAAGCTTTACGTGCGCCTCGTCGAACAGTTTCAAAGAAAATTCGTCGGGATAGCCCTCTTTGTAGACCACGCGTTTGATGCCCGAATTTATAATTATCTTGGCGCAGATAACGCAGGGCTGGTGAGTGCAGTAAAGGGTGCAGCCCTCTACGCTGGAACCGACGCGCGCCGCCTGAATTATGGCGTTCTGTTCGGCGTGCACGGCATAGCAGATCTCCTGCATGGTGCCGCTCTTTATACCCATTTTGTTGCGTATACATTCGCCCTTGTCGGCGCAGCTTTCAATTCCCTGGGGCGCACCGTTGTAGCCCGTGGCTATTATGCGCTTGTCGCGCACGATCACGGCGCCAACGTGCCTGTTGCCCCTTATACAGCTTGACCAGCCGCTGATATGCTCGGTCAGCTCCATAAATCTTTTGTCCCATTTATCCATAAAAATAACTCCGTGCTTGATTCATTAACGATTGTAGCATATTTTTATCCGGAAATCAATTTTTTACAAGAATATGTTTAACTTTAATTGCCGTCGTTTATAAAAGTAATGTATGAAAATTCAAAGTTTATCGGAGGAACTTTATATGAACATAAAACCTTTGTTCGACAAAGTTGTCGTTGAACCCGTAAAGGCTGAAGAAAAGTCCAAGGGCGGCATCATCCTCACTGCGGCAGCACAGGAAAAGCCCGCCACCTGCACGGTAATAGCCGTGGGCCCCGGCGGAATTGTAGACGGCAAAGAAGTTAAAATGCAGGTAAAGCCCGGCGACAAGGTGCTTCTTTCCAAATACAGCGGAACGGAAGTAAAAGTTGACGGCAAAGAATACACCATAATTCGCCAGAGCGACATTCTGGCCATCGTTGAGTAATCAGGAGGATCAATAAAAATGGCTAAACAGATCAAATACGGCGACGAAGCGAGAAAGGCGCTTGAGAGAGGCGTCAACGTAATAGCCGACACGGTAAAAATCACTCTCGGCCCCAAGGGCAGGAACGTTGTGCTCGATAAAAAGTTCGGCGCTCCCCTCATTACCAACGACGGCGTTACCATAGCAAAGGAAATAGAGCTTGAAGACCCGTTCGAAAACATGGGTGCACAGCTCGTTAAGGAAGTTTCCACAAAGACAAACGACGTGGCAGGCGACGGCACCACCACCGCCATGCTGCTTGCGCAGGCCATCATACGCGAAGGCCTTAAAAACCTTGCAGCGGGCGCCAACCCCATAATCCTCAAAAAAGGTATCGCCGCTGCCGTTGACTGCGCCGTAAAGAAGATAAAATCCATTTCCAAGCCCGTTGAAAGCAAGAAGGGCATATCTCAGGTAGCCTCTATCTCCGCAGGCGACGAAACGATAGGCGAGCTTATCGCAAACGCAATGGAGATCGTAGGCAAAGACGGCGTTATAACCGTTGAAGAGGGCAAGTCGATGACCACCGAACTCACCACCGTAGAAGGCATGCAGTTCGACAGGGGCTACGCCTCCGCCTACATGGTGACCAACACCGAAAAGATGGAAGCCGTGCTCGACAATCCCTATATTCTAATAACTGATAAAAAGATATCCTCCCTTCAGGAGATACTGCCCATAATCGAGCCGATAGCTCAGCAGGGCGCAAGGCTTCTTATAATTGCCGAAGACGTTGAAGGCGACGCGCTTGCAGCGCTCATCGTAAACAAGCTGAAGGGCGTTTTAAACTGCGTTGCGGTAAAGGCACCCGGATTCGGCGACAGAAGAAAGGCAATGCTCGAAGATATCGCCATCCTCACCGGCGGCACCGTGGTTTCCTCTGACCTCGGCTACGAATTCAAGGACGTCACCCCCGACATGCTCGGCAGGGCTGCACAGGTAAAGGTCGACAAAGACAACACCACCATTATCGACGGTGCAGGCGACAAGGAAGCCATCAAGGCGCGCGTTGCATCCCTCAAAGCTCAGATAGCCGAGACCACCTCCGAATACGACAAGGAAAAGCTTCAGGAACGCCTTGCAAAACTTGCCGGCGGCGTTGCCGTGATCAATGTAGGCGCAGCCACCGAAGTCGAGATGAAGGAAAAGAAGCTGAGGATAGAGGACGCACTCTCCGCCACCCGCGCGGCAGTTGAAGAGGGTATCGTACCCGGCGGCGGCACCACCCTGCTTGCATGCATTCCTGAAATAAGCAAACTTGTAAACACGCTGGAAGGCGACGAAAAGACGGGCGCAAAGATAGTTCTGCGCGCCATCGAGGAACCCGTTCGCCAGATAGCTGCAAACGCAGGCCTCGACGGTTCTGTAATAGTAAACAATATCTTAAGCTCCAAAAAGGCAAACTACGGCTTCGACGCCCTCAAGGATGAATATACCGACATGGTAGAAAGCGGCATAATCGACCCGACTAAGGTTACCCGTTCGGCACTTCAGAACGCGGCTTCGGTTGCGGCGACCCTGCTCACCACCGAGAGCATTGTGACCGACATTCCCACCCCTCCCGCACCCGCTGCAGGCGGCAACCCCGACATGGGCGGAATGTATTGATCAAATAAAGTTCCGAAAAAATATATGATTTGAAACAGGGTGCTGCGCGGTTCATGCGCAGCGCCCTTTACATTGCATAAAAAAAGCAGGCGCCTGAAGTCGCCTGCTTTTTTATATACAATTACCTTAAACAATTTTATCGAGTATCTTCATCAGGGCGTATTTGCCGTGCTCGTAGGTAAGTCCGCCCTGAAAATAGGCGATATAGGGTGGCTTTACGGGGCCGTCGGCAGAGAGCTCTATAGATGCGCCCGAAACGAACGTTCCCGCCGCCATTATTATCTTATCGTCGTAACCTGGCATATCCCAGGGTTCGCAGGTGACAAAGCTGTCCACGGGCGAAGCATACTGCACTTCGCATATAAAGTGCACCATCTTTTCGGCGCTGTCGAACTGAATGGCGCGCGTTATATCGTGCGGGACGGCGTTTACGGGCGGATAGTTTTTATAACCAAGGCCCGCCATGGCCTCCCCTATGAGCAGACTGCATTTGAGCGCCTGCGCCACAACGTGGGGAGCGAGAAAAAAGCCCTGATAATAATACTGATAGCCGAGTGCATGCGAGCCGACTTCGGTGCCGATGGACGGCGCTGTGAGCCTTTTGCCTATCATATCTATATAATCAGCCTTGCCGCAGATATAGCCACCCGTCTGGGCGAGCCCGCCGCCAGGATTTTTGATGAGCGACCCGACTATTATGTCGGCGCCGACCTCTGTCGGCTCCCTCTTTTCTGCAAATTCGCCGTAACAATTATCTACAAAAATGCAGCCGTTAAAGCCGTTTTCACGGACAAAGCGGCAGACCTCCCCTATCTCGTCCACAGAGAAGGCGTCGCGCAGCTCATACCCGCGCGAGCGCTGAATATATACTACCTTTGCCTTCGGCAACCCCTCCTTTATAGTGGTAAAGTCGAATTTGCCGTTTATTAGGTCGACACACTTAAAATTTATGCCGAAATCTTTAAGCGAGCCGTTGCCTTCGCCGTAAATTACGCCGCGGATGGTATCGTAGGGCAATCCGCTCACGCAAAACAGAGCATCACCGGGGCGCAACAGCCCGAAGAGCGCCACGGTGAGCGCATGAGTTCCCGAAAGAATGTGCGGCGAAACTATGCCGTCCTCCGCCCCGAAGGCCTGTGCAAATACCTTGCCCAGGCAATCTCTTCCGTCGTCGCCGTAACCATAGCCCGTTGTCCCCGAAAAGTGTCTGGCGGCAATGCAGTTTGCGGCAAACGCTTCGCACACCTTTGTCTGATTGAAAAAAGCAACCTCGTCTATTCTTTCAAACTGATCTTTTAACTTATCTTCGCAATTTTTTATATACTTTACTTTGTCAAACTGTTCACTCATATCTCTACGCATTACTATCAAGAATTTTTAAAACATTTTCCGCCGTGGCACGCTCAGGCGGAAGCAACACAAGCCCAGGCAGCTTTTTAAAGAAAGTGAGCTGCCTTTTGGCGTACCTGCGGGTATTTTGTTTAATTATATCACGCATAGTACTTTCCGAACTGCCGTTTTTAAGACATTCAAGTACTTCCTTATAGCCTATGGCCTGCATGCAGCGGCAGTTTATATCTATACCTTTGGCAACAAGGGCGCGCACCTCATCCACCAGCCCGCTTTCGAACATGCAGTCTACGCGCCTGTTGATGCGCTCATACAACTCTTCGCGCGGAAAGTTAACAGCGACGGCGACATAGTTAAAGCGGGGCGCGGAACTGTCGTTTATTTCCGACTTTTTAACTCCTCCCGCTTCTGCTATCTCAAGCGCGCGTATAACGCGCTTTAAATCGTTGGGGTGCAGTTTCTGCGCGGCGGCAGCGTCGGCCTGTTGCAGAACGGAATATACAAACTCCCTGCCCCTTTCTTCGGCAAGTTTTTCGTACTTCTGCCTTATTGCGGCATTTGCGACAACGCCGCCGTAACTCATATCAAATAGCAGAGAATTGATATAAAACCCCGTACCGCCGCATATCACGGGAATTTTTCCTGCTTTTATATTGCTTTCAACTATCGGCAGCGCGGCGGCGCGGTAATCGGAAACACTGTATTCATCGGTCGGCGCGGCAACGTCTATCATGTAGTGCGGAACGCCCAACTTTTCCTCTTCGGAAGGCTTTGCCGTGCCAATGTCTAGCCCCTTATAGACAAGCTGAGAATCTGCGGAGACGACGCAACTTCCAAGCCTTAAGGCACATTCGGCCGCAAGCCTTGTTTTGCCTGTTGCCGTTGCGCCGCATACTACGAGCACCTGAGCCATTACACTATCCTTTTGAACATCTTCTCTATCTGATGTTTTGTAAGCTTTACTGCCACAGGGCGACCGTGCGGGCACTTGAGCCCCATGTCGTAGTTCATATCTGCAAGCAGGCCGTCTGCCTCCTGCTTTGTAAGTTCCATGCCGCCCTTCACCGCATGCTTGCACGCAGCCATGGCAAGCTTATCTTTTAAAACATCCTCTATCTTCAGGCTCTTCAGCCCGCTCAGATCGGAAAACACCTCATCGAAAAAGCCCTTCAAGTCCATGTCCTTCAGGTCGACGGGTACCTCGCAGATCCTGTAAGAATTGAAGCCGAACGGCTCTATGTCGAACCCCATTTCGCGGACAAGCATAAGGTTTTCTTCCATAAACGTATTCTCTTCGGGGGTCAGGCTTAAAATATACGGAATAAGCATGCCCTGGCGGGGCACGTTTCTGTCAGCCATCTGTGCCTTGAGCTTGTTATAGATGAGGCGCTCGTGCGCGGCGTGCTGGTCGATTATATATACGTCGCCCTCCTTTTCGTACATAAGATATGTATTGAAAAGGTTGCCCTTGTAGGTATAATTACGGCAGGTAAAATCTTTTACGGGCGCAGGCCTTTCGGGCACGCCCAAAGGAAAGTCGCTATCTTCAGATTGGTCGTATATATCTTCGCTCACCACCATGACATTCTTTTTCTGAATGTCGGGGAAGTAAGCGTACAGCGGATAGCTGTTTTCCCTGTCCTCTATAACGGGAGCTTCATAGTCGGCATAAGGGCTTTGCCGTGCGGGCTTATCTTCCGTATAGAGTTTATCGGAAGCAGGCAAATCACCGCCGACAGGCGTATCTGTTACGTCTGATGTAGCACTCTCTTGCTTTGCAGGCAGCCCTTTTGTCGCGCCGCCGTGCGCAAAGCTCTCGCGTGAATGGAATGTTGCACCACCTGTAGAAGGGCGCGGATCGGAGATAATTTCAGAAATGGTCGCCTGTTTTGCGGGAACAGACGACTTGATCTCAGGCATGCGCGCATAGTCCACAACAAAATCTGCGGCCTTTGCGGTGCCGTCGAGCACGCCC
The DNA here is from genome assembly GCA_944341075.1 of uncultured Clostridia bacterium. Classification (GTDB taxonomy): domain Bacteria; phylum Bacillota; class Clostridia; order Christensenellales; family Borkfalkiaceae; genus Coproplasma. Next base: position 64,123 of record CALVLV010000005.1, on the reverse strand, counting down.
GAAACGACCGAATATACCGCACTGTACACAGCCCTGCCGTCGGCAAAGCGCACGTCGGCCTTGTTGGGGTGAACATTTACGTCCACCATGTCCATGGGCACGTCTACGAACAGCACATAGAAGGGGTATTGCCTCTTCATCAGATAGCTTGCGTATGCGTTGGTTATGGCCGACGAAATTATGTTGTTTACAATGTACCTGCCGTTTAAAAACAGGCTCTGGCAGCTTTTGTTGGGCTTGAAAAAATTCTGGTTGCCTATAAAGCCGCTTATCTTTATGTCGTTCTTTTCAGCGCTCAACTTATAGCACTGAGATATGACCTTTGCGCCGTACACCTGCGCAACCGCCTCGTCAAGCCCGTTGCCGAATGATTGCAGTTTAAGTTTGCCGTCAGCGTAGTATCTGAACGAAACCTGCGGGTTGCCGAGTATGAAACGCGTGACAAAATTCTGTATGTCGCCCTCTTCGGCCTTATCCGACTTTAAAAATTTAGAGCGTGCGGGCGTATTGTAGAACAGGTCGTAAACGCTCACTTCCGTGCCCCTGTCAAGGGCGGCAGGCTGCAGTTTGCCTGTATAACCCCCTTCGCACACCACTTTGTATGCGGGGTTATCTTCGGTCACCGAAACTATCTCTGTACGGGAAATGGACGAAATGCTGGCAAGCGCCTCGCCCCTGAAGCCGAGGGTGGTAATTTTATCGAGATCTTCCACACACGAAACCTTGCTGGTGGCATGCGGAATAAAGGCGCTGCGCATATCGTCTGGTTCTATTCCGCTGCCGTTATCGCATACCTTTATAAGCTGCTTGCCGCCCTTTTCGATATAAATGGAAATTTCGGTCGCGCCCGCGTCGAGCGAGTTTTCAACAAGCTCCTTAAGCGCCGAATAGGGGCGGTCGACGACCTCGCCTGCGGCTATTCTGTTGTAGATATCTTTGGTTAGTATATTTATTTTTCCCATTTATCTGACCTTTTCCACAAGATCTGAAAGTATTAAAAATGCCTGCATTGGCGAGAGCGTGTTTATGTCGGTTTCGCGCAGGATGCGCTCTACTTCCGAAGGCTCCGGCTGTTCGCCGTCGCCCTCTTCTATGTATTTTATGGCAACACCCTCCTTCTTTTCAACGGCCTTAAGTATCTGCTTTGCCCTGTCGGTCACTTCTTTGGGAACGCCGGCGAGGGAAGCCACCTCTATGCCGAAGCTACGGTTGGCGCCGCCGCGTATTATTTTGCGCAGGAACACAATGCTGCCGTTTATTTCTTTTACGGCTATCTTATAATTCTTGACGCCCTCCATCCTGTTTTCAAGCTCTGTAAGCTCGTGGTAATGGGTGGCAAACATCGTCTTTGCGCCTATCTTCTGCGTAAGGTTCTCTATTACCGCCCACGCAATGCTCAGGCCGTCGTACGTGCTCGTGCCCCTGCCCACCTCGTCAAGAATGAGCAGGCTGTTCTTTGTAGCATTCTGCAGGATCGAGGCGACCTCTATCATCTCCACCATGAAGGTGCTCTGGTCGTAAATGAGGTTGTCGCTTGCGCCCACACGGGTAAAGATCCTGTCGGTTACCGGTATTTCCGCCGACTTTGCGGGCACAAAGCTGCCTATGTGCGCCATTATTGTTATAAGCGCCGTCTGCCTCATGTAAGTGCTCTTGCCAGCCATGTTTGGGCCTGTTATTATCATCGTGCGATTTTCGCCCTCGTCCAAAAGGGTATCGTTGGCAACAAAGCGCTCCTTTGAGATGACCTCCACCACAGGGTGCCTGCCCTCTTTTATTGTGAGCGCCCCCGAAGGCGGTAATATTTTGGGGCGGCTGTAGCGGTTGCTCTTTGCCACCTGAGCAAACGAGATGAGCACATCCAGGCGGGCAATTGCCGCCGACAGTGTTTTAAGGTTATTTATGTTTGCTGCAAGCAGTTCTTTGATATGGGTGTAGATTTCAGCCTCGAGCCTGAGCGCCATATCCTCGCTTGAAAGTATCTTTTCCTCTATCTCCTTGAGCTCGTCGGTTGTGTACCTCTCTGAATTGGCAAGCGTCTGCCTGCGCTGGTAATGAATGGGCACCTTGTCTTTGAACGACTTGGAGACTTCTATGTAATAGCCGAAAACGCGGTTATAATTGATGCGCAGAGTACGGATGCCCGTTTCGTCGCGCTCGCGCGATTCTATCTTTAAAATTATATCCTTGCCGTGATCCTTTATATTGCGCAGTTCATCCAGCTGTTTATTGTAGCCCGCCTTTATATAGCCTCCGTCCTTCAGCTGGGCGGGCGTTTTTTCGTCCTCTATGGCGCTGTCTATAAGCTCGGCCACGCCGCTCAAGTCTATAAGCCCGTCTGCAATGTCTTTTACCGCCGCCGAAGTAAAACCTGAAAGCTGGAATTTTATGTTGGGTATTACGGAGAGCGAGCGCGCCAGCGCAAGGCAGTCGCGCGGCATGATATTGTCGTTGGAGATCTTGCCCGCAAGCCTTTCAACGTCTCTTACTTCAGATAAAAGTTCGGCTACCGAAAGCATTACTACAGGTGCGCCGAAAAACTCGTCAACGCCGTCAAGCCTGTAATTTATGACATCTGCAGAGGCCAGCGGCGATAGTATATAACTCTGCAGAAGGCGCGCGCCCATGCTGGTACGCGTCTTGTCCAAAAGCCATAATAGCGAGCCGTATTTTTTGCCCTCGGCAAGCGTTTTTACAAGCTCAAGGTTGCGTATAGCGGTGTTGTCAAGGCGCATGTAGCTGTCTGATGCGATATATTTTATGCCGTCTATGTTCCTGAGCGCATGCTTCTGCGTCTCCTTGAGGTATTCAACAAGCGCTCCCGCCGCGCAGATCGCACAGTCGTGCCCGCTCACCGAATAGGCTGCCAGCGACTTTGCAGCAAACTGTTCGCACAGCGCGCGTTCGGCGGCCTGCAACCCGTATGCCCATTCGGGGTATGAAGAGAACTTAGGCAATCCGCCGCGCGTCACTTCGGGCATGTTGCGGGTGGCCATTAAAAATTCATCGTTGCAGATAACTTCCTTGACGGATAGTTTTATCATCTGCCCTACCACCTGAGCCGCAGCATTTTCGCCTGAATATTCCGCCGCACAGAATTCACCCGTGGTTATATCGGCCCATGCAAGCGCGGCTCTGCCTTCTGCAAGGCAGGCACTGCACGCATAGCTTGCAGACTTTTCGTCGAGATGTTTTTCGTCGGTAACGGTACCTGCCGTCACCACCCTTATCACGCCGCGGGCGACTATCCCCTTGGCCTGAGAGGGATCTTCAAGCTGTTCGCAGATAGCCACCTTTTCGCCAAGTTCAACAAGCTTGGCAATATAGGCGTCTGCCGCGTGATAGGGAACGCCGCACATAGGGGCGCGTTTGTCAAGGCCGCAGTCGCGGCCCGTGAGGGTGAGGTCGAGAAGCTTAGAGGCCTTTTCGGCATCTTCAAAAAACATCTCGTAAAAGTCACCCAATCTGTAAAATACTATGCAGTCTTTATACTTTTCCTTTACGGAAAGGTAATGACTCATCATCGGTGAAAGTGCCATATGTTATCCCAATCAAAAATTACCCATCTGATCACCGCTGTACGCGCACAAATTTGCCGGTCGTTAAAGACCGCACAGGGCAGGTCAGACAAGCTCTCCCATAAGCGAAACGCCGTTCGCTTCTTTCACGGCAAGTTCAACAAACTCGCCGATCACATTCTTATCGCTTGCAAAGTATCCCATTCTGCCGTATTCGTCCCTGCCGAGGAACAGTCCACGCTTTTCATCGAAGCCTTCGCAAAGTATTTCGCAAGTCTTGCCCACGTACTTTGCGCTGTGTTCGCGCGTTAGCGAATTTACAAGTTCGACAAGCTCCATTATGCGCTGTTTGCACACATCTTCGGGCACCTGGTCGGGCATGCCTGCGGCAACCGTTCCCTCCCTTTTTGAGTAGACGAACGTAAACGCAGAGGAAAACCCCACCTCTTTTACAAGCCTTAAAGTATCTTTGAAATCTTCGTCGGTCTCACCCGGGAACCCGACGATGAGGTCGGTGGTGACGGCGCAGTCGGGAACATACTTCTTAAGCACCTCAATCTTTTTGAGGTAGTCGGCGGAGGTATACTTTCTGTTCATAGCCCGTAGTATGCTGTCAGATCCGCTCTGTACGGGCAGATGCACGCAGTTGCATATCTTTTGGCTGGACGCAATGGCGCGCGCAAGCTCTTCAGAAAAGTCCTTGGGATGACTGGTCATAAAGCGCAGCCTGAACTTTCCGTCTATAGCTGCTATCTTTTCAAGAAGTTCGGGAAAGCGTATGTCGTCTGTGCCGTTTGCGTACGAGTTGACGTTCTGCCCCAAAAGGGTGAGCTCTTTATACCCATCTTTTATGAGCGAACGCGCCTCTTCGATGACGTTTTCCGAGCGTCTGCTCCGCTCCCTGCCGCGCACGTAGGGCACTATGCAGTAACTGCAGAAGTTGTTGCAGCCGTAGGTTATATTTATCCACGCATTGGGGTAGCTGGTGCGTAAAGGGCGGTCGTCTTCCGTCACCTCGCCCTCCTTCTCCTGTATCTCTATAACGGCCTTTTTGCGCGACCGCTTTTCAACTATGAAATCTTTGAGTTTGCCCAGATTGTGCGTGCCGAAGATTATGTCTACATAGGGGAATTTTTTGTGCAGAATGTCTGCCTTACCTATCTGTTGCGGCATGCAGCCGCCCACGGCGATTATCATATTCCTGTTCGCCGCCTTGAGTTTTTTAAGCATGCCTATATTGCCGTAGGCGTGATTTTCTGCATTTTCCCTTATGCAGCAGGTATTGAACACAACGATGTCCGCCTGTTCCATACTGTCGCAGGACGTGTAGCCGAGCTCTGAGAGCATGCCCGCTATCCTTTCGGAATCGTGCACGTTCATCTGGCATCCGTATGTGACTATGTGATAAAATTTATTTGCATTTTCCATTATACATACAATTATATAATTTTCAGCAATTTTTTTCAAATGAATTTGCAACAAATTACGCAATTTATGAATACTAATTTAGATGAAGAAAGTATTTAAAGTGCTGCTGATACTCGGCGCGCTGTTTGCCGTGACCATGGCGGCGCTTGCCGCAGCATTTGCGGTAGTTACAAAAGACGCAAAACTTGACGCAGGCAAACTGACCGATTACAGCCGAAGCATCACGGTATGCGATAAAAACGGCAACGAAATAACTAACGCCTCGCTCAGCGCCAGGCGCAGGAGCGTGCAGACAGAAAAGCTTGACCCGCTGACAGTAAAGGCGTTTATCGCCTCTGAGGACAGAAAGTTTTACAGCCACCACGGTCTGAACTACGGCCGCATGTTAAAAGCTTTAGGCAAAAACATTCTCTCACGTTCGTTCAGCCAGGGCGCCTCTACAATAAGCCAACAGCTGATAAAAAACACACATCTTTCAGGCGACAAGACCATAGACAGAAAACTGAAGGAAATAAAACTTACAAAACAGCTTGAAAGACGGTATTCAAAGGATCAAATACTTGAAATGTACCTGAACACAATTTATTTCGGGCACAACTGCTACGGGCTTGAGAGCGCGGCGGAATATTATTTTGCCACCACGGCCGACAGGCTAGACCTTTCGCAGAGCGCAGCGCTTGCAGGACTTTTAACGTCGCCCAACAACTATTCCCCGTACAGAAACCACGATAAATGCACAAAACGGCGCAATATCGTATTGAAAAGCATGCTTGAGTGTGGCTTTATCGACGAAAAAACGTATGCGGCAACGTGCAATAAGCCGATAGAGACGTCGCAACAGAGGCAATCTGACGGAACGGGCCTGTACCTGAACGCCGTGTTCGACGAGCTGGAAGACCTCGGCCTGGATTTTTACGGACTGCCCTTCGGCGGGAAGGTGATAACCTATCTTGACGGCAATCTGCAGAATGAACTTGACGCATACCTTTCAGAGGACAGCAATTTTGCGGCAATAATAACAGGGCAGGACGGCGGCGTAAAGGCATACCGCTCAGACACGGGCGGGGCCGAAAGACAGCCCGGGTCTACTATCAAGCCGTTGTTTGTATACGCGCCCGCGATCGAAGAAAAACTCATACGCCCCGCAACAAAAATACTCGACGAAAAGGTAAATTACAGCGGATACTCGCCTGAAAATTACGATAAAAAATATCACGGTTACGTATCTGCGGAAGAGGCGCTTGCTAAGAGCTACAACATCCCCGCAGTTAAAACGCTGAATACCCTTACTTTGGGCAAAGCCGAAAAATACGCAGGAAGAATGGGTATCGACCTTGACAAGGACGAATGTAACCTGTCGCTTGCGCTCGGCGGAATGAAACACGGGCTGACACTTGAAGCTCTCTGCGAAAAATACCGCGCCTTTGCAAACGGCGGAAGCTATACAAGTACGGCCTTTATAAAGGAAGTGCGCCTTGGCGGCGGCGAGATAGTCTACAGACACAGGCCGCAAAAAATACCTGTATTCTCACGCGGAACAGCCTCCCTGATGAACGGAATGCTGCAAAAGAGCGTCAGCGAAGGCACGGCAAAAAAAATCGGCGTGCGCAACTACAGCGTTGCCGCCAAAACGGGAACATGCGGCAATAAAAGCGGCAATACAGACGCCTACTGCATAGCCTACACCTCGACCGACTGCATCGGCGTATGGCTCGGTTCAAATAACAGTACCCCCGTTCCCGTTAACGGCGGAATGTGCTGCAATATAGTGAAGGGCATGTTAGATCAATTATATTCAGCAGACAGACCCCCCGCACTTGACTGTACGAGCGGTACAATGCCGATAGAAATAGACGCCGAGGAATACAACAAAAATAACCGCATAATCCTTGCAGATGAAGCATCGCCCAAACTGAACAAAAAAGTTATACGCGTATTGGAAAACGATATCCCGACAGATGTCTCCACACGATTCAGCCAACCTGTAATACAAAAACCGACGATAGAAAGGCAAAACAATGACATTTTGATTAAATTATGTCAAACAAAGTACTATGCATATATTATAAAAAGACGGAACAACAAAGATGAAAAGACAATTTACGACGGCGAGTGGCAGGAAGTTATAACAGATACCCCGCCCGCGGGAGAAAACACCTATATTGTAATGCCATACTTTGAGGCCGAAAATAAAAAATTTTACGGTACGCCTGTCACTCTCCCCTCTGTTTACATCCCCAAAACAGACACAGGAAAATCGCCCCAGCAGAATTTACCCGACATCACTACGCGCGACTGGACTATGGAGTGACGAGGTGAAATAATTATTTTTAACTTTACAATTACTTTTGTTTACAAAAAAGAGAGAGCGGATAATCACCGCTCTCTCTTAAACGTTCTACGTGAAACATTGCAGTTTACACAAAAAAGTTATGCGCCACAGCATTTTATACCGTGAAACAATTCAAATAAATCAAGAAATTAATTTAGTGCCGATAATCGCCTGCATAATCAGCCAAAATCAGAACTCCTTAACTTCAATTGATGCAAAGGCCTCTTTTATAAGCCCCTCCACATCGAGTTTGCTCTCCTCGGCAAGCACGTCGGCAAGTTTTGGCTTGATTATCGGGTAGTCAGGCAAAAATACAGTGCAGCAGTCCTCGTACGGCCTTATTGATATATCGTAAGTGCCTATATCGCGGCTGCGCTCGATTATCTCGTTCTTGTCAAAGCCGCACAGCGGGCGCAGAACGGGCAGTTTTTCCACGACACTGTTGGAAGAAGTCATGCCCTCTATCGTCTGGCTGGCAACCTGCCCCAGGCTTTCACCCGTTATTATGCACTGGTCGCCGTCGCTTAAGGCCAGCCTTTCGGCAATGCGCATCATAAAGCGGCGCAAAAGCGTAACCATATAGGCGCCGTTACAGTTTTTGTGTATCTCTTCCTGAATGTGCTTTACAGAAATTATAGTGACCTTAATGCCGCACGTATACTGCGAAAGTATTTCGGCAAGGTCTAAAACCTTCTGCCTTGCCTGCATATTGGTGTACGGGTAGCTGTGGAAGTGCAGGCAATCTATCTTCATGCCGCGCTTAGCTATCATATGTCCGGCAACGGGGCTGTCTATACCGCCGGAAAGAAGCAACAACCCGCGCCCTGCAGTGCCCACAGGCATGCCGTCTGCACACTTTATAAATTTATTGAATATAAGCGCCGTGCCGTCTTCACGCACGTCTATATTTATAACAAAGTCGGGTTCATGAACGTCGACTTTGAGACTTTTGTTGCCGTCGAGCAGCCTTCCGCCTATCTGTGCGCTTATCTGCGGCGAATTTAAATAAAACTTTTTATCCGCGCGGTGCGTTTCCACTTTAAAAGTGCCGCCATCGTCGCACACAAGTTTTGCGGCAGCATATATTTCGTCTATATCGGAGGGAACTTTATACCCTACGCTGAGCGAGTGCACGCCGAACACCTTTGAAAGACGCTTTACTATTGTATCTGCCGCAGATTCCTCAAAATTTTCCACAAGATATCTGCCGCTGCGCCTTCTTATTTCGTGGCGTATGCCCTTTAACGATTTCTCCATATTGGCGGCAAGGGCGCGTTCAAAATAGCCGCGGTTCTTGCCCTTTAAATGAATTTCCGCATAGCGGACTATAACAACTTTTTCCATAATTTTACTTCATCATATCGCTGTCTGCGCGTACGACCTTATTTAATATGCCTGCCGCCTCTTCGGCTTCCTGTAAGGTATTGTGCGGGTTGAAGCTCAGCCTGAGCACGCCGTCTAAAAGGTCGGCCCTCAGCCCGCATGCCTGCATTACGCGAGAATACCGCTTTGCCGCATTAGACGAACAAGCTGAACCGGTGCCGATGACAAGCCCCTCGTCGTCACACATGTGCAATATCGTTTCGCCGCGCACACCCTTTGCCCCAACCGTGAGAATGTACGGCGAACCGCACTCGGGGGAGATCCTTATAAAAAGATCTTTATCCAAAAGCTCCCACAGCCTTGCCTGCACGGCACGAACTTTGTCAAAGCTGCCTTCAACGCCGCCCGAATAACGAATATCGGCCGCCGCGGCAAACACGTTTATGCCGAACACGTTTTCCGTGCCGCTCCTCAAGCCTGCCTCCTGCCCGCCGCCCCAGATAAAGGGCTGAAGCACAAGTTTTTTGCGCTTTAACAGCGCGCCCGTGCCTTTTAGCCCGCCTATTTTGTGCGCGCTGACAGAATACATATCTATATTTTTGCCTAAGGTAAACGGAATTTTGCCGTACGCCTGTACGCCGTCTGAATGAAAGAGCGTACGCGGATTTTTTTCCTTGACTCTGGCAGAAATGGAGTTTATATCGTTTATGGCGCCCGTCTCGTTATTTACGTGCATGACCGAAACAAGCGAAGTTTTATCGTCTGTGAGCGATAAAAGGTGGTCGACGTCTACGCTGCCATCGGAGTTCAGGTTTGCAAAGCGCACCTCAATGCCCCTTCTTCCCGCCTCTTGTGCGGCGGCATATACGGCGGCATGCTCTCCCATAGTGGTTACAATATTGCCCCGCCTTCCTCCGCAGAATATCGCCTGATTGTCCGCCTCAGTTCCGCACGACGTAATTATAATGCCGAACTCGTCGGGATCGGCGATATGCGATACGAGCGAACGCCTCGCCCCCTCAAGTTTGCGGTGCAAATTATATCCTTCCGCGTATAACGCGGAAGGATTATAAAATTGCTCTTCAAGGTATATGTTCGCGGCCTCTAAGGCCGCCCGCTCGGGGCGGGTGGTCGCCGCATTGTCAAAATAAATCATTATATCTCTATTACACCTTCATACGACTGCTTTACGCTGCCGTCGAGAATAAGATCGCCGTTTTCAAGGCACTTTACAAACAGGTCGCCGCCGCGCAACTTTACGGTTATCACCTTATCGGCAAGGCAGCTACCCATCTTTATGGCAGAGGCGGCTGCCGCAGCGGCAGCCGTGCCGCACGCCATGGTTTCGCCGTTTACCTTGTCCCACACGCGCACTTTAAGCGTAAGGTCGTTTACTATCCTCGCACACTCCACGTATGACAGCGAAGGGAACATGCCCGAGGCTATGACTGCCTGGCCGAGAGCCTCCATATCTACGTCGTCCACTTTATCGCAGAACACAACGCAATGCGAATTGCCAACATTCACTGCCGAGGCAAGGTATTCCTTTCCGCCGAAAGTAAGCATTTTGCCCACTATTTCCGTCTGTGAATTTACGGGAACGGCGTCGGGAGCAAAGCCTGCACCGCCAAGGTTTACCGATACCGAGCTTGCAACGCCGTTGAACGAAACCACCTCAAGCGTCTTTACTCCGCTGCACGTTTCAACCGTTATCTTGTCGGCATTGACTATCCGCTTATCGAACACATACTTTGCCACACACCTCAAGGGGTTGGCAGCAAGGCCTGCCTCGCTGCCGTCGCGGTTGAATACGCGCATCTTGCAGTCGGCCACGTCAGACTTTTCTATCATTACTATGCCGTCGCTGCCTATGCCGTAGTGCCTGTCTGAAAAGTTTATGGCAAGCGATTCGGGGCAGGTTATCTTATTATCGAAATTGTTGAAGAATATATAATCGTTGCCGCAGCTGTGCATCTTGCAGAAACTGAGCTTGAGTTTTTGCTTGCGCAGGTGGTTTATATCTACGAGTTCGGTATTGAACTGGGTGTACCTTCCCGCGATGCAGTCTGCAAGCGCATTGGTCGTGTCAAGCGAAGTGAGCACGGTGATGCCGAGCAGTATGGCGTGATGATGGAGCGAGATGTAGTTGGTGATAGACTCCATGTCCGTCTTGCCGGTATACACAACGTAGTCTATCTTGCCTTCATCCATCAGCTTGAATATCTCGTCGTTGGTGGAAAGCCTTGCAACCTCGGTGCATTCTATGCCCAGACTGCGGATAACGTTTGCCGTGCCCTTTGTAGCATAGAAGGTCAGACCGAGATCGGCAAATTTTTTGACGATATTTACTATCTCGTACTTGTCCTGGTCGTTTACGGTAAAGTAGATGCCCGAAGGATGCTGTTTGGTGGGATGCTTCATGTTGAATCCCGCCGAAACAAGCCCTTTGAACAGCGCCTCCTCTATAGTCTTGCCTATGCCGAGCACCTCGCCGGTCGACTTCATCTCGGGGCCGAGCTGCGAGTTTACGTCGTTGAGTTTTTCAAACGAGAACACAGGCACCTTTACTGCCACGTACGGCGAGCTGGGATACAGCCCCGTTCCGTAGCCGAGCCTTTTCAGCTTTGCCCCCACAAGTATCTTTGTGGCAAGTTCCACCATGGGCACGCCAGTCACCTTTGAAATGTAAGGTATGGTGCGCGATGCCCTGGGATTGACCTCTATAACATAGAGCTCGTTCTGGTAAATGAGGTACTGTATGTTTATAAGTCCCTTTGTCTTGAGCGAAAGCGCAAGCTCTATTGAGATGTCTACCACCTTTTTGAGCATGGAATCGCTCAGGTTATAGGGGGGATATACGGCAATGGAGTCGCCGCTGTGAACGCCCGCGCGCTCTATATGCTGCATTATGCCGGGGATGAGCACGTCCACGCCGTCGGATATGGCGTCCACTTCAAGTTCGGTGCCCATGAGGTACTTGTCGCACAGCACGGGGTTTTCTATCTTCTGGGCGAGGATTACATCCATGTACCTTTCAATGTCGTTCTGGGTGAAGGCAATGGTCATATTCTGGCCGCCGATGACGTACGAGGGGCGAAGAAGCACCGGGTAGCCGAGTTTTTCGGCGGCGGCGATAGCCTCCTCTTTGGTCATTACGGTGAGACCCTTGGGGCGGGCTATGGAGAACTGTTCCAAAAGCTCGTCGAACCTCTCCCTGTCCTCTGCAAGGTCAACACTGTCGGCAGGAGTGCCGAGTATGCGTATTCCCTTTTTATCCAGATAGCTGCACAGCTTTATTGCCGTCTGACCGCCGAAGGTTATTACAACGCCATAGGGCTTTTCCACGTCTATCACACTCTGCACATCCTCGGGCGTGAGCGACTCGAAGTACAGCCTGTCCGCCGTGTCGAAGTCGGTAGAGACCGTTTCGGGGTTGTTGTTTATTATTATAACTTCGTAGCCGAGCTCCTTAAGCGTCCACACGCAGTGAACGGACGAATAGTCGAACTCGATGCCCTGACCTATCCTTATGGGGCCCGAGCCGATAACTATTATCCTGCGCTTTTTGCTGCGCTTTACAAAGGGCTTTGCCTCGTCGTGGTCAAGCTCGTCGTATGTGGAGTAGAAATAGGGCGTCTGCGCGGCAAACTCCGCGCCGCAGGTATCTACCATCTTGAATACGGCGTCCCTGTGCATGGGAAGCTTGTTGCCGGAAAGCTTTTCCAGCTCTTTATCGGGGTAGCCCATCTTTTTGCCCGCCATGTACTGGGTGCGGGTCATGGGCTTTCCTGCAATTTCCGCCTCGAAGTCGGCAAGGTTCTTTAACTTTTCAAGGAACCACTTGTCTATCTTTGTTATATTGTGAATTTCGTCTATGCTTATGCCGCGCTTTATGGCGCTGAACACCACGAAAAGCCTTTCATCGGTCAGTTCGTGCAGTTTTGCGTGTATCTCCTCGTCGGAGAGCTCCGTCATCTTGGGCATGTTGAGCGTGCCGAGGGAAATTTCTGCGCCGCGCACGGCCTTCATGATGGCCATTTCAAAACTTGTGCCTATGGCCATCACTTCGCCGGTGGCCTTCATCCTTGTGCCCAGCGTGCGCTTTGCATACAGGAACTTATCGAAGGGCCACTTGGGCAGCTTTACCACAACATAGTCGAGCGTAGGCTCGAAGCAGGCATACGTTTTGCCCGTAACGTCGTTCTTTATTTCGTCGAGGGTATAGCCGAGGGCTATCTTGGTGGCGACTTTGGCTATGGGGTAGCCGGTGGCCTTTGAAGCGAGCGCCGAGGAGCGCGAAACCCTGGGGTTTACCTCTATTACAGAATATTCGAAGGAATCAGGATTGAGCGCAAACTGGCAGTTGCAGCCGCCCTCTATGCCGAGCTCGGTTATTATGTCGAGCGACGCGGTACGCAGCATCTGATACTCCTTGTCGGAGAGAGTGACTGCGGGGGCGATTACTATGGAGTCGCCCGTGTGTATGCCTACGGGGTCGAAATTCTCCATGGAGCAGACGGTGAGCACGTTGCCCGCACCGTCGCGCAGAACTTCGAACTCTATCTCCTTCCACCCGCCGATGTACTTTTCTATGAGCACCTGCGTTATGGGGGAGAGCATCAGGCCGTTATGGGCGATTATTTTAAGCTCTTCCTCGTCATGGGCAACGCCGCCACCCGCGCCGCCGAGCGTATACGCGGGGCGCACTATCACAGGGTAGCCGCCTATCTTTTTTGCCACTTCAAGGCACTCTTCCACGGTGTAAGCTATGTCTGAGGGAACGACGGGCTGGTTTATCTTCTGCATGGTCTCTTTGAAGAGTTCCCTGTCCTCCGCCCTGTCTATCGCGCTTAAATTTACGCCTATGAGCTTTACGCCCCACTCATCGAGAAAGCCCTCTTTTGCCAGCTGACAGCCGAGGGTAAGGCCCGTCTGCCCGCCGAGCGAGGCAAGCAGGCTGTCGGGGCGCTCCTTTATGATTATTCGTTTAAGAGTATCGACGGTGAGGGGCTCCAGATAGATCTCATCTGCAAGCGCCTTGTCGGTCATTATCGTAGCGGGGTTGGAGTTGCAGAGCACTACGTCCAATCCGGCGTCCTTGAGAACGCGGCACGCCTGCGCGCCGGCGTAGTCGAACTCGGCTGCCTGGCCGATGACTATGGGGCCCGAACCTATAACTAATACCTTTTTTATGTCCTCTCTCTTAGGCATGGTATCTGCCCTCCTTCATGTTGAGTATGAATTTATCGAACAGGAACGAGCAATCCATAGGCCCGCCGCATGCCTCGGGATGGAACTGCACCGTATAAGCGTTGAGTTCGGGATATTCGAACCCTTCGCAGGTGCCGTCGTTTGCGTTGATAAAGCTGAGCTTGCCGCCCTCCACGCTCGACGAAATAACTTCGTAGCCGTGGTTCTGGCTGGATATATACACCCTGCCTGTATCAAGGTTCTTGACAGGCTGGTTAGATCCCCTGTGCCCGTACTTCATCTTCTTTGTCTTTCCTCCCATGGCAAGGGCAAACAGCTGATGTCCGAGGCAGATGCCGAAGATGGGCAGCTTGCCGACAAGCTTGCGTATGTTGGCAATAAGTTCTGAATTTTCGGAAGGATCGCCGGGGCCGTTGGTAAGCATAAGCCCCTTGGGCTCAAGCGCAAGTATCTGTTCGGCAGTATAGTACGAAGGCACTACCATGCAGTAGCACCCGCGCTTTGCAAGCTCGCGCGCAATGTTGCGCTTTGCACCAAAGTCCCATACAGCTACCTTAAGGCCGTTTTTGTCGCCGAGGTACTCCACCTCGCCGCATGTTACCGACTTTACCGCATCTTTTATGCTGTAGGCGTTTACCTCGGCAAGGTCTTTGAGCGGCCTTCTGGTTATCGCGGCATTCATCACGCCCGCCTCTCTGACTATTTTTGTGAGCTCGCGCGTGTCTATGCCGTAGATCCCGGGAATTCCGTTCTTTTTGAGGAACTCGTCTATGGTTCCCCCGCACCTGAAGTTGGAGGGCTTATCGCACTTTTCCCTTACTATATAGGCCGTCACCCAAGGCTTTTTGCTCTCCATGTCGGCCTCTATCATACCGTAGTTGCCTATGAGCGGAAAGGTCTGCGTAACTATCTGCCCGTAGTAGCTGGGGTCGGTGAGCGTTTCAATGTAACCGGTCATGCCGGTGGTGAACACAAGCTCCCCCACAACTTCTTTTTCGGCGCCAAAGGAATAGCCCGTAAATTGTCTGCCGTTTGCAAGCGTTAAATAAACTTTGCTGTTTTTCATCTATCCTTCCTTCTGAGGTAATGTTTTCTGGATGCAATAAAAATTTATGTCAAAAGTAACTTTTCACGCCGCGGCGCGTATATGCGCGCTCACGGCGGCCCTGCGGCATTTTACCACAAAGCGCGGAATCAAGGCAATAATTTTAAGGTAAAATTTTTTCTTCCCGCCATTTATTCAGCGCATTAGCTTTACCATGACCGCCTTCTGCGCGTGCAGCCTGTTTTCGGCTTCGTCAAATATCTCTTTGGCGTGCGCTTCGAACACCCCGTCGGTGATCTCTTCGCCGCGGTGCGCGGGCAGGCAGTGCATGACCATAACATCTTCCTTGGCAGCCTTTATGTTCTTTTCGTTTATCTGGAAACCCTTGAAAACGCGCTCACGCTCCTTCTTTTCGCCCTCCTGGCCCATAGACGCCCATACATCGGTATACAGCACGTCTGCGCCCTCTATGGCCTCGTCGACGTCTGAAGTTATCTTCAAAAGCCCGCTCTCGGTGCCCCACTTTACAAGTTCGGCGTCCGGTTCATACCCTTCGGGGCAGGCCACCGTGAAGTTCATGCCCGTCTTTACCGCACCGACTATAAGGCTGTTCGCCATATTGTTGCCGTCGCCGATGAACGCCATTTTAAGCCCCTTGAAAGTGCCCTTGTACTCCCTTATGGTCATAAGGTCGGCAAGCACCTGGCAGGGGTGGCAGTAGTCAGTGAGCCCGTTTATAACGGGTATCGTGCCGTACTTTGCAAGGTCTTCCACTTCCTGCTGGGCGAACGTGCGTATCATTATTCCGTCCAGATAGCGCGAGAGCACGCGCGCGGTGTCCTTTATCGGTTCGCCCCTGCCTATCTGCAGGTCGTTGCTGGAAAGGAACATGCCCGTGCCGCCAAGTTCATATATGCCCGCCTCGAAGGACACCCTTGTTCGGGTGGACGACTTCTGGAATATCATGCCGAGCTTTTTGCCCTTGAGATACTCCTTCTGTATGCCGTTCATCCTTTCGAATTTGAGCTGGTCGGCAAGATTGAGTATAGAAAGTATGTCTTCCCTTGTAAGATCGCCAAGTTTAAGCAGATGTTTCATTGACTTATCACCTCGTTCAAAATTTTTAAAGCAAAGTCGATATCCTCTTTGCCTATAGTGAGCGGCGGCAGCAGGCGCACCCTTGAATGTGCCGTCAGCACTAAAAGCCCCTTATCAAGACACTCTTTTGCCACAAGCGAAGCAGGCTTTGAAGTATCTATGCCTATCATAAGCCCCATTCCGCTCACCGATTTTACACCGTTTATCTTTTTAAGCCGTTCGACAAAATATTTGCCCTTTTCCCTTACGGAAGCGAGCAGCTTGTCGTCTATGCGCGAAAGTATGCTGCACGCGCCCGCGCACACGACGGGATTGCCGCCGAAGGTGGAACCGTGGTCGCCCGCGCCGAAGACGCCGGCGACATCGCCGAAGAGCATGCAGGCGCCTATGGGTAGCCCGCCGCCCAGTCCCTTTGCGGTAGTCACTATGTCGGGCTTTACACCGTATGCCTGGTATGCATACAGGTGGCCCGTCCTGCCGTTGCCCGTCTGCACTTCGTCGCAGATAAAAAGCGCCCCGAGCCTGCGGCACAGCTCTTCCACACCCTTTACAAAATCTTCTCCGAGGACGTTCACGCCGCTCTCGCCCTGGATGACCTCTATCATCACAGCGCAGGTGTTTTCATTAAAGCAGCTCTCCACGCCCTCTATAGTCGGCTCTGCATACACGAACCCTTCGGGAAAAGGGCCGTAATACTTATGAAAGGACTCCTGTCCCGTTGCGGCAAGCGTGGCAATAGTTCTGCCGTGGAAAGAATCTTTCAACGTTATTATCTGTTTTTTATGCTCTCCGCCGTGCAGCTCGCCGTATTTTCTGGCTGCCTTTATGGCGCATTCGTTGGCCTCGGCACCGCTGTTTCCAAAGAAAACTTTGCCTGCACCCGTCTTTTCGCAGAGCATGCGCGCAAGCCTTGCCTGCGGCTCGGTATAATAAAGATTGCTTGTATGCTGAATGTTGTTCAGTTGAGCAATTACCGCGCTCTTCCACTCTTCGTCGTTCACGCCGAAAATGTTTACGGCAATGCCGCTGCCGCAGTCGATATATTCCTTGCCGTCGTAGTCGTAAAGCCTGCAGCCCTTTCCCTCTTTAAAGGCTACCGGAAAGCGCGCATAGGTGCCGGCAATGAACTGCTTATCTTCGTCGATTATATATTTTCCGTCCATAATTTCGCTCCCGTGAAAGTTGCCCTTACTAAAATAAAGACTGATTTAACGCAATAAATCAGTCAACTGTAAAACATGGTGCCGCTGCCCTCTTCAGACAAAATTTCCACCAAAATGGAATGGTAAACCCTTCCGTCGGTGATAAACACCTTGTTTACCCCGCGGCGGATGGCTTCCTTGCAGCAATCTATTTTGGGTATCATGCCCCCGGAAATTATGCCCTGCTTTATCAGGGCGGAAATGTCCGAAACATATACCTTTTTTATAAGGCTGTTTTCGTCGTCCTTGTTCTCCATAAGCCCCTTTATGTCGGTCATGAGAATAAGGCTCTCCGCGCCGATCGCCCCCGCAATGGCTGCGGCCGCCGTATCGGCGTTTACGTTATAGATATTGCCCGCCTCGTCGAAGCCTATCGGCGATATCACGGGCACGTAGCCAAGGCTGAGCACATCCTTGATGACGCGCGGATCTACGCTGATTATCCTGCCCACATAACCGAGCTCTTCGGATATCATTTCGCACTTAAGCATATGTCCGTCTTCGCCGCACAGCCCTATAGCTTTACAATCTGCCGATTCAAGCAAGTCTACAAGCGTTTTGTTGACCTTGCCCGCAAGCGCCATGCGCGCGATCTCCGCCGTTTCGGCGTCAGTGTAGCGCAGCCCGTTTATAAACTTTGGCGTAATACCCATCTTTTTCGAGATATCCGAAATTTCAGGGCCGCCGCCGTGCACAAGCACGACTTTTATGCCCAGAGCGCTGAGAACGGAGACGTCGTTCATGACGGAAGACTTAAGCTTTTCGTCCGTCATCGCGCTGCCGCCGTACTTTATGACTATTATCTTGTTATAGTATTTTTTTATGTACGGCAGAGCCTCTATCAGAAACTCGGCCTGTTCCTGTTTATCCATCAAAATGTCTCCGATCAGGTATAAAAAATCTGTATATTGTGCAACCCGCACCCAAAGCATGTTCCCGAAGGCCCGCTAAGAACTATGGCCTGCGGTCAGGTGCGGTAGTCGCCGTTTATTTTCACGTAGTCGTAAGTGAGGTCGCACCCCCATGCCGACGCCTTGTTGCGCCCGAGGTTGAGGTTTATATTTATCTGCACCTCGTCGCACGAAAGCACGCTCTTTGCGTAGTCTTCGTCGAACGGCACTCCGCTGCCGCCCTTGCATACGGGCAGGTCGCCTGCCGCAGAACGGAAACTTACGTCTATCTTGTCGGGATCGACGGCTTCGCCGCTGTACCCTATGGCGCAGAGCACCCTGCCCCAATTGGCGTCGGCCCCGAACATGGCGGCCTTTACCAGCGAAGACTTTATCACAGCCCTCGCCACGCCGCGCGCCATCTTTACAGACCTTGCGCCACTCACGTTGCACTCTATAAGCTTTGTTGCGCCCTCGCCGTCCTTTGCGATCATGCGCGAAAGCTTTACCGTGCAATAGCCGAGCGCCCTTTTAAGGGCGGTAAAATCTGCGCCGTCCGCCTCTATGCAGTCGTTCCCCGCAAGGCCGTTGGCAAGTATGCAACAGGTATCGTTAGTCGACTGGTCGCCGTCTATGCTCACCATGTTGAACGATTTTTTTACGTCTTCCGAAAGCGCCTTTTTAAGCATTGCGGAAGAAATTTTAACGTCGGTGGTGATAAATATCAGCGTTGTTGCCATATTGGGGCAGATCATGCCCACGCCCTTGGCTATGGCGCCCATGCGGCAGACCTTGCCGCCGACTTCAAACTCCACCGCAACCGATTTTGGAACGGTGTCCGTAGTCATTATGGCTTCGGCGGCCGCGTCGCTGTTGTCGCCGAGGGAGGCATATAAATCGCCTATGGCGCCCTCCATTGGGGCGATATCAAGCGGTACGCCGATCACGCCCGTAGAGGCAACTATTACGTCGTCCGCCGGTATGCCTGCAATATCAGCCGCAAGTCCGCACATTTTTTCGGCGACCGCTATCCCGTCTTTATTGCAGGTATTTGCATTGCCGCTGTTACAGATAATGGCCTGCGCCTTACCGTTCTGCAGGTTGCGCGCGGCTACAACCACAGGCGCACCCTTTACAAGGTTAGAAGTAAACACGCCCGCCGCCGCACATGGCACGTCGCTTAAAATAAGCGCAAAGTCCTTTTTATCTTTATTTTTCCTTATGCCGCAATGTATGCCGCCCGCCCTGAACCCGAGGGGCGCGCAGACACCGCCTTTAATTTCACGCAAAGATTTCATACATCCAAAAATTATCCGTCAAAAACACTTCTTGCGCGTTGCTTTTTATAGATTATAACGCAAAAAAAACGCGCCGTCAATCGACTTTAATATAAAATATTAAAAGTATAAACAACCTCTTCCGTTCCGCCCTTCAGCTCCGCCGTTATTGCAGCGCCACAAAAAGCTTAAAGCAAACCTGCAATGTCCGATTGTCAAGCTAAAACCATTCAGATGAGCGAAAAAGTTTCGTCTAACCCAAGCATTATATTCATGTTCTGAACGGCCGCGCCCGAAGCGCCCTTGCCGAGATTATCGAACACGCTGCACATATTTATCATGTCGTCGTTGCCCGTAACATATATCTTCAGCATATTTGTGCCTGCAAGTTCATTTGCGGGCAAATAGGAAGGAATTTCATCTTTTTGGGCAACTTTTATAAAATTATGCGACGCATAGTACTCTGTAAAATATTCACGTATGTCATCTGCGCCGTATTTCTTCAACAGAAGCTTGCGATAAAGCGGAACAGTTACACACATGCCGCAATAAAAGTCGGCTACGATCGGGTTAAAAATCGGGGCATGGGCAAGGCCGCACTCCTTTACCATCTCGGGGATGTGTTTATGCGCAAGCGTAAGGCCGTATTGTCTTGGCGAAAACAGGGCCGCACTCCTCTCCTTTGCCTCGTATTCGGCAATCATCTTTTTGCCACCGCCTGAATAGCCCGTAACCGAGTGCGCGGTCAGCGGATAATCTGCGCCAAGTATCCCGCCTTTTACAAGCGGAGCCACAAGGGTTATAAATCCCGTCGCATGGCAGCCCGGATTTGCAACACGCTTTGCCTTTTCTATCTGGCCCTTCCTTTCGGGCGATATTTCGGGCAGGCCGTAGACCCAGCCCTCGGCAGTTCTGTGCGCGGTGGACGCGTCTATCACCCTCACCCTGTCGCTCTCAATGAGCGAAACGGACTGTCTGGCCGCATCGTCAGGCAGACAGAGAAAGGTTATGTCGGACGAATTTATACATTGCCTTCGCGCGGAAACATCTTTACGCTGCTCCTCCGGCAGGGCAATAATATTGATGTCGGGGCGCTTTTCCAGTCTTTCGAATATCTGCAGGCCGGTAGTCCCTTCGCGCCCGTCTATAAAAACATTGTACTTCATTTCAGCTTCACTTTTTATGCGGAAAAGTTGCGCGTTGCCGCACCTTCCGTCAAAGAACCTGTATAATACAAGCTCCGATAACATAGCACAAAGCGGCATAAAGCGCCGCTTTGTACAAAAGACAATATTCTCCCGAACCGCCGCAATGCGGTGGAAACACTACCTAAGCTTTTTCTGATAGAGAAGCGCCTTGATCTTTATGGGCAGTCCGAACAGATTGATAAAGCCCGCAGAATCTGTCTGATCGTAGCAATGATCCTCGCCGAATGTTGCAATATCTTCGCTGTAAAGCGAATTTGGCGAAGTTACGCCGGCGGGCATGACATTGCCTTTGTAGATGCGGAGCTTTACATCGCCCGTCACCGTCTCCTGCGTCTTATCCACAAACGCGTCGAACGCCTCCCTGAGGGGCGTAAACCACTGGCCGTCATAAACCATTTCACCATACTTTATGGCTATAAGCTGCTTGTAGTGTGCCGTTGCCTTGTCAAGGCAGATGGATTCAAGTATCTCATGCGCGGCATAGAGTATCGTGCCGCCGGGGGTCTCGTATACGCCGCGGCTCTTCATGCCTACAAGGCGGTTTTCGACCATATCTATTATCCCGACGCCGTTTTCGCCGCCGACCTTGTTGAGCTTTTCTATTATGGAAACGCTGTCCATAGCCTCGCCGTCGATTGCCGTGGGAACGCCTTTTTCAAAATGAATGGTTATGTAAGCGCTCTTATCGGGTGCCTTCCAGGGGGAAACGCCAAGCTCGAGTATCTTGTCGTACTGAGGTTCATTGGCGGGATCCTCAAGGTCAAGCCCTTCGTGCGAAAGGTGCCACAGATTCTTATCCTTGGAATAGTTTGTCTCCCTGTTTATCTTGAGGGGCACGTTGTGCGCCTCGGCATAGTCTATCTCCTCGTCGCGGCTCTTTATATTCCATATGCGCCAGGGGGCGATTATGGGCATATCGGGCGCAAACGCCTTTATTGCCAGCTCAAAACGTACCTGATCGTTGCCCTTACCCGTGCAGCCGTGGCAGATGGCGTCCGCACCTTCCTTTTTTGCTATCTCAACTATCCGTTTAGCGATAACGGGGCGGGCAAAGGACGTTCCGAGAAGATATTTGCCCTCGTAAACGGCGCCTGCCTTCATGGTGGGGTATATGTAATCTTCAATGAACTCTTTGCGGAGATCCTCTATATAAAGTTTGGATGCGCCCGTCTTGAGGGCCTTTTCCTCAAGCCCGTCAAGCTCAGACTGTTGCCCCACGTCGCCGGAAACGGCGATTACTTCGCAGTTGTCGTAGTTCTCCTTCAGCCAGGGTATGATTATTGATGTATCAAGGCCGCCCGAGTAGGCAAGCACAACTTTTTTTATCTTCTTTTCCATAAAAACCATCCGAATTTCACTTTTTAAAGGCATTCGTGCCTTATCGTGAAAATTATACAACACTCACCGTCTTTAGTCAAGCATTTACAGCAATCAATCTGAATATTTCTAAAATTATTTCGTATAATTATGCATAATTTATGCAATATTACTGTATTTTTGCATATTTATGCATACATGTATTATAATTGAATAGCCTCGGCCGCCGCTTGGGCAAAAAACATCGAAGCTCAGTACAGTTTTACCAGAAAACTATATTTCTTAAGCTGTGCCCTAAGTGTTTTCCAGTCAGGGATCAGTCCGCCGACCGCCGCCCAGAATGCCGCAGAATGATCGTGGTGCACCGTATGGCACAGCTCGTGCACCATTACGTAGCGCTGCAATTCCACCGGCAACATCAGCAACTTAAAATTGAAAGATATATTGCAGCCGCCGTCGCAACAGCCCCACATGCTTCTGTAAGAACGTAACCTGACCGTGGCGGCGCGCATGCCTGTTTTCTGCTGAAGTGCGGCAAAACTGCTTAAAAAGGCCTGCGAAAGCGTGTTTACATACGCCGCCTTAAAACCGCGCGTGCCAGTTACATGTACAGCACCACCGCCGATATAATTTTTCTGGGAATGAACAACGGGCAACAGTTGACCGCCTACATACGCCGAGCGGTAGGCGCGGACGTCGTCGCTGTCTAAAGAGTTATTTTTATTGAAGGCAAACACCCGCTCGATCCACGCCCGCTTTTCGTCCACTATCTTATCTACCTCGGCGGCAGATACGTTGAGCGGAGCGCGCACCACCACCCGGTTGTCTTCAGTCACTTTAATCGTATATGTTTTTCGCTTACTTCTGATAAGCTCGTATTTACAAAATGCCATATCAAGATCAATAAAGCAGGGTAACGCCACACCGATACACAAACTGCCCGCCGTTGGCGGGCAGACAGATCACCATGCAACAAATCAAGCTCCCGCAACAGTCAGCGGGTTTTTCTGAACCTTACCTTCATGCGCACCCTGGGTTCATCCCCGACCCTGCCCTCGAGCAGACAGAAATCGCCGTCAACAGAGCGGAAGATCTCCAGCTTTTCGCCGCGCTTGCACTGTTTTACATACGTTATCTGCACATCCTCTATGCACACTCCGTCAAGTTCTTCCACCGTGAACGCGTCCAGACACACATCTGCATACTTGGTGTTGTTCATATGAAAATAATGGTCGTAGTCTGATACCGAAACAATCTTTTCATATCTCTTTTCACCGTCTTTGACGGGCGCAATGCGCCATGAATTGAATTCAACTGCGCGGAAGTCATTATACTCACGCGTATCGCCCTCGAAGAACGCGCTCGTGGGCAGTACGGCAAAAGTTTTAAGGTCTACCATGCACCAGCGGGTAGATGCAACACACACCTTTTCTTCGCCGGAATAGACCTCGAACTCTCTGAGAAAAATCGTATTTTTAGGCTTCATCGGCCACGTGTGGACAGTGAGCTGTTCGCCAAGCTTTATGGGGCGCGCAAGCTTTATGTACCAGTTTGCGAGAATAAAACCTATGCCCCTCGGCGCAATATCGGCGTAGCCGAAGCCAAGCTCGTCGGCAGAAATGCATGCCGATTCTTCAAGTACAGACATAAGAGAAGAAAGCTTAATATCGTCTTTGAAATCAACGTCCGTATACCTTATATCGTATTTGCGGATGTTTCTGTACATTTCCTCACCTTGTGAAATAAACCTTTTATAAACTATACCACTTTTAATTATACCATCACCAACAAAAAAAGTCTAATAAATAGCCATATTTACTTTAAACGAGTTTCTATGAACGTAAAGAGCCATCTAAAGCGCTGACAAGGCGCCTCACGAGTCATTTATGTATGACATAGTACTACAAATACAATCAAACTATTGACATCAATCGCGCAATTTGATATAATTTAAGCAGATTACGGGAGATAATTTCAATGGATAAAGACACCGAAGAATTTGAAGCCCAAAGTTCTGTAAGCGCAGACATCATCAGGGGACATATCAATACCATAATCCTCCGCTCGCTGTACGACAGAGACAAATACGGCTACGAGATAATAGAAGAGATAAACGAAAAGAGCCACGGGCAATACACGCTTAAACAGCCCACCCTTTACAGCGCCCTGAAAAGACTGGAAAACCAGGGCTACATTCAGGCCTACTGGAAATATAACGACGTCTCTGCCGGCGGCAGAAGAAAATATTACAGACTGACCGACTCGGGACGGGAAATAGCCGAGCATAATCAGGCCGAATGGGAATATTCCCGTACCGTTATAGACAGCCTTATTTCTGACCGCAATTTCGATTTCAGCCAGCCCGCACCCTCCGCCGTAGACTTCAAACTGCTCAAACAGGCCACCACAAGGGTTCCGACCGGCGGCGGCGAAAACGGCGAGGAAGATAAAAAGCAACCTGAAGAAAAGCAAGAGACATCCAATCCTCCCGCACTTGAGGCGCGCACATATACTGTGACAGGGCAGACGGAAACGGTATATGTGGACGACCCCGAAAAATCAGCAAAAGCCGATACGGAAGAAAAAACCGAAAAGAATGAACCTGAAGTAATTTCAGACAGCACTACCGAAAAATCGCTCGGGTATTCAGAGGGCGTATTTTCAAGCGGAACGGAGAAAGGTACTGAAGTTGCAGACGACGCGGCCGGCGAACCTGGAAAAAGCACAGAGAGCACAGTATCTGACGACAAGTCCGAAACCGTATACGAAGTCGCCAAAACAGACGAAACTTCTGCCGCTACCTCCACTGAAACGGCGGACGCGCCCGCAGATACGCCCAAAGCGGAAAGTTCTGCCACATATGCTTCGGAGAGCACATACACCGAAACAGAGGCAACCGAAAGAACGGTAAAGAATGACTATACCTCGCAGCTGCACACCTCGGAAGAGGAAGAAGCGCGCAGGGTCGCACACGAAAACTATTTAAGACTTATAGGCGAGGGCGCTCCGCGCGACGAAGCCCCCGAGCCTGCCGGGGAAACGGCACACATTTATACCGACAGGCCCGAACCCGAGAGGGACTATAAAAACCTTATTGACAGACTGTATGAAAACGCGCTCAAGAGTACAGAACCTGTAGCCCCTCCTCCCGTTCAGCCGAGCCCCGAACCGCCCGCACAGACAGAGCGCGTAACCTCCGCGGAGTCCGTTGCGGCAGTCAGAACGACTGTGTACAGCTACGACGACGCGAGCGCGAAGGCTGCTTCTGACGGACTTAAAATCACCACGTCGGACGAGGCATTCGCCGCAGGCAGCGCAAGGCAGACCACTTACGACAAGGGCGCCACGCTGTTCAAGTGCTCGCTCATAGTGTGGGTGATAATGCTGCTCGAATTTACGCTTACCCTGCTTTTCAGGCAGGATCTGCACATTTCAGTGGCCTACCCCATCGTCATACTTGCAATAGGTTGCTCGGTAGCGCTTGTATGCGGAATATTGTACGGCGCAAGATATGGTCACCACATGCGCAAGCCCACAAACCTGCGCTACATACTTACATCCGTAATCTGCACGGTAATACTCATCTGTATAATAATACTGTTTGCTATTGTTCTGCAGGTAGACTGGTCGTCCACTACAGACGTAATGGCCAAAGTGGTCATACCTTGCATAGTAGCGCTGAACATCCCTGTATTTACGCTCAGTTTTTATCTGTTCACCAAATAACTTACTGTTAAATATATGAAACTGCTTGCCATTGTACAATCTTCTGAAAAGACGGGAAATACCATGCAGATCGCCGAGGCCATGGCCGAGGTCGCTCCGCTCACCATAGCTGAACTTAAGGATGCCGCAAAATATAACCTTGAACAGTTCGACGCCGTGGGCTTTGCGAGCGGAATAAACGCCGGCAGACACGAACCGGAACTTTTAAAATATGTTGAAGGCTTTGAAAAGGCCCCGAAATACTCGTTTGTGTTTTCCACGAGCGCTACGGGCAACTATAAGAAATATAACCAAAAACTTATCGGGTTGCTCAAGTCGAAGGGCAGCAATGTTTTGGGCTCGTTCGGTTGCAAAGCATTGTGCACATTCTTCATCTTCGGGCTGTTCGGCGGAATAAACAAGGGCCGCCCGAACATGGACGACTTTGACGCGGCGCAGCAATTCATAAAAGATATTGAAACGCAAATAGAAAAATTGAAAAATAACTGAAAACACGGCGGAGAGTAATTCTCCGCCGCTCTTCATGTCGCCGCCGACAAAAAGTAATCCCCCCATCGAGAGTTTTCATTATAAAAAATGCGGAGAGTTTCTCTCCGCATTTTTTGTACTTTAATTTACTTTGCGTATTCTACGCTTCTGAATTCGCGTATCACGTTTACCTTTATCTGGCCGGGATATTCCAGCTCCGATTCTATCTTCTTGGCAATATCCTTTGCAAGGAACAGTGCCTGGGCGTCGTCGATCTGGTCGGGTTTTACCACTACGCGCACTTCGCGGCCGGCCTGAATAGCATAGCTCTTTTCCACACCGTTGAAACCCGATGCTATCTCCTCAAGCTTTTCAAGGCGCTTTACATAGTTTGTGCCGGTCTCCCTTCTTGCGCCGGGCCTTGCGCCGGAAATAGCGTCTGCCGCAGCAACAAGCACGGCCTCTACGGTCTTAGGCTCTACGTCGCCGTGATGTGCCTCTATCGCATTGACGATATTTGCGTTTTCCTTGTATTTTTTTGCAAGGTCTGCGCCGAGGCGGATGTGCGTGCCCTCCTGCTCATGGTCGACAGCCTTACCTATATCGTGGAGCAGGCCTGCGCGCTTTGCAAAATTTACGTCAAGCCCGAGTTCCTGCGCCATAAGGCCTGCAAGCAGGGCTACCTCTATGGAATGGCGGTATACGTTCTGACCATAGCTAGTCCTGTACTTGAGCCTGCCTATAAGCTTGATAAGCTCGGGGTGAAGGCCGAATATTCCCACTTCGAACATTGCGCTCTCACCGGCCTGCTTTATCTCGTTGTCAAGCTCTTTTTTTACTTTCTCTACCGTCTCCTCTATACGCGCGGGGTGAATCCTGCCGTCGGCAATAAGCTTTTCAAGCGAAAGCCTTGCAACTTCCCTGCGTATGGGGTCAAAGCCTGAGAGAATAACCACTTCGGGTGTATCGTCTATGATGAACTCTATGCCCGTAGCGTTTTCAAGGGCGCGGATATTCCTGCCCTCCCTGCCTATGATGCGCGCCTTCATGTCGTCGCTGGGGAGCGAAACGGTGGAAACAGTGACCTCGGAAGTATGGTCGGCCGCACAGCGCTGAATAGCAAGCGTTATTATCTTCTTTGCCTCGTTTGTGGCCTCTTCCTTAGCCGTCTGCTCGATATTTCTTACCTGAAGCGCCACATCGTGGCGGGTCTCGTCGAGTATCTCGTTGGTTAAAAGCGTCTTTGCCTCGTCTTTAGTGAGCTGAGCGACTTTTTCAAGCTCCTGCACCATGAGTTCGTGCTGGTGATTGATCTTGTCCTGGGTCTTTTTGATTTCCTGTTCCCTTTCAGCAAGCTTCTTTTGCTGCTGTTCAAGGGCGTCTGACTTTTTGGTCAGGGAGTCTTCCCTCTTGTCAAGGTTATCTTCCCTCTGGGTAAGGCGCTGCTCCTGCTTAGTAAGTTCGGCGCGCTTTTCCTTGCTTTCACGCTCAAAGTCGTTTCTTAATTTAAGCTCCTGTTCCTTAGCCTCTAAAATGGCTTCCTTTTTCAAAGCCTTGCACTCTGCCTGAGCTTCGGCAACCATCTTCTGCGCCCTTTCAGACGCTTCGCCGAGCTCGAGTTCAGCCTTCTTGGTTTTTTGCACGTGCCGTATATAGAGCACGAGAAGTATTACGGCTGCCACAGCCACCACGCCGAGGGCTACGCCCAGACCGATCGCGGCTCCGTTGGCAAGAAACAGGGAGCTTATGCCGAGTAAATTCATGTAAGCCTCCTGATTGTTTTGTAAATATGTCCGAACCCTGCAAATCGCATAATATCGGCAGGGTAAGTAATATCCTTATTAATTTTACAACAAAATGAGAATAAAGTCAACGCATAGTGAATTTTTTATAAAAATACTTTACATAAGCCCGAAAACCATTAACACAGCCGAGAAATATGTAAAAAGCCCTTGCTTATTTAAAAAGCAAGGGCAGAATTATTTAATCTTCAAGGTCGTTCAGCCACAGGGCAGGACACGCGTCCGAAGGCATGCGCCAATCACCGCGCGGTGAAAGCGTTACTGTACCCACCTTTACCCCGTCGGGCAGGCACGAGCGCTTGAACTGTTGCGCAAAAAAGCGGCGGTAGAAGTTTTTAAGCCACTTTTCTATCGTCTCTTCGGCAAACATGTCTTTAAACGTCCTGAGGGCGATATAGCGCACCTTTTCGGGCGGGAAGCCCCAGCGCACGGCGTAGTACAGGAAAAAGTCGTGCAATACATAGGGGCCGACTATATCCTCAGTCTTCTGGGCGATCTCGCCAGATTTATCCGGAGGGAGCAGCTCGGGGCTGATCTCTGTGGAAAGGATTACTTCAAGCGTCTTGCCCGCATCGCCTCCCAGCCTGTCGGCTTCAAACTTTATAAGATGCTTTACAAGCGTTTTGGGCACGCCGGAATTTACCGCGTACATAGACATGTGGTCGCCGTTGTAGGTAGCCCAGCCCAGCGCAAGCTCGCTTAAATCGCCCGTACCTATCACAAGGCCGCCCGTCTTGTTGGCAGTATCCATGAGTATCATGGTGCGCATGCGTGCCTGGGCGTTCTCGTAAGTGACGTCAAGCACGCCGGGGTCGTGGCCAATGTCTTCAAAGTGCTTTGAAACGCTTGCCGTTATGTCGGTCTTTCTCAGCGTGACGCCCAGCGCTTTGGCAAGGTCTACCGAGCTTTTGAGCGTCTTGCCGGTAGTGCCGAAGCCGGGCATGGTTATGGCGATAATGTCCTTGCTGTCCTTGCCGAGCTTTTTAAAAGCACGGCAGGTGACAAGCAGCGCAAGGGCGGAATCAAGCCCGCCCGATATGCCTAAGACTGCCGTTTTTGCATTTGTATGCTTAAGCCTTTTTACAAGGCCCATAGTCTGCAGGTTTAAAATAAGTTCGGTGCGCCCCGCAAGTCGTGCGCCGTCTTTGGGAACAAACGGATACTTTTCAAAAGTCCTTTCAGTTTCGCCTTTGCACCCGCATATATTCACGTTTATAAATGCGGCATCGTTGTTTTTATAGCCCTCGTAAAAGGCGCTCGCGCACCTCTTCCTCTCGCCGTCGAGCTTGTCAACGTCGATATCTGCGAACAGAAGGCCGTTTTCAAACAGCTTGCTCTCGGCGAGCACCGAGCCGTTTTCGCAGATGAGGTTGTGCCCTGCAAATACCATGTCGGTAGTGCTTTCGCCGTCGCCTGCGTCGCAGTACACATAGCCGCACATCAGCTTTGCCGACTGCATTTTAACGAGATTTCTTCTGTATTCCGCCTTTCCCGCTATCTCGTCGCTGCACGAAAGGTTTACTATGATATTTGCCCCCGCAAGCGCCTGGTGCACGGAGGGCGGATCGGGCACCCACAGGTCTTCGCAAATTTCGGCAGATACAGTAAGTCGGGGCATATCCGCATCGTAAAACACGACGTTATCGGTAAAATAATATGTTTTACCGCGCCACGATTCAACATAATTGCGCCCCATTTTTTCGCACGTACAAAAGTGGCGCTGTTCGTAAAATTCACCGTAGTTAGGTATATGCTTTTTGGGAATGAACGCCTGTATCTCCCCCCCGTTATATACTACGGCGCAGTTATAAAGCCTGCCGTACACCTCTACGGGCGCACCCACAAAGATGAGCGGGCCTTCGGGCAGTTTTTTTGCCAGATATTCTATGGCGTCTTCAACAGCTTTGATAAGGGCACGCTGATTGAACAGGTCACCGCATGTGTACCCCGTTATGCAAAGTTCGGGGAACACGATTACCTGCGCGCCCTTTTCAGCCGCCTTATTTGCAGCGGAAAGTATATTTTTTACGTTGAAATCTACGTCGGCGACCCTTATTTCGGGGGTGGCCGCGCACACCCTTACAAAGCCGTAACGGTTCACGCCTTCTTCTCCTGGATGAGTTTATATTCTTCGCGTATGGCGGCCTCTATCTCCGCCCTTGCCTCGGGATTGTTCACAAGGTAATCGCGCATCTTCTCTCTGCCCTGCGCAACCTTTTCGTCCTTGTAGCTGAACCATGCGCCGCTCTTTTTAAGCACGCCGAACTCCACGCCCAGGTCTATAAGGCAGCCCTCCTGCGAGATGCCCTTGCCGTAGATGATATCGAATTCGGCTACACGGAAGGGAGGTGCGACCTTATTCTTGACCACCTTGCACTTCGTGCGATTACCTATTATGCCGTCGCCGTCCTTCAGGCTGTCGGCCTTTCTTATGTCAAGTCTTACAGAGGCAAAGTACTTAAGCGCCCTGCCGCCGGGGGTAGTTTCGGGGTTGCCGAACATGACGCCCACCTTTTCGCGCAGCTGGTTGATGAAGATGACGCACGTTTTGGAGCGGCTTGTTATCGCCGTAAGCTTGCGCAATGCCTGCGACATGAGGCGGGCAAGCAGGCCAACGTGCGAGTCGCCCATATCGCCCTCTATCTCCGCCTTGGGAGTGAGCGCGGCGACAGAGTCGACAACTATTACGTCAACGGCGCTCGAGCGCACGAGCGATTCACAGATATCCAGCGCCTGCTCGCCCGTATCTGGCTGAGAGATGTACAGCTCGTCTGTATTTACGCCCAGGTTCTTTGCATACACGGCGTCGAGCGCGTGCTCGGCGTCTATAAATGCCGCTACGCCGCCAAGGCGCTGCGCCTCGGCAATTATGTGCAGGGCTACGGTAGTCTTGCCCGAAGATTCGGGGCCGTATATCTCCATTATCCTGCCGCGGGGCACGCCGCCCACGCCGAGCGCGAGGTCGAGCGAAAGGCAGCCCGTGGGAATTACTTCAAGATCGGTATTGACAGACGCGTCGCCAAGCTTCATGATGGCGCCCTTACCGTACTGCTTTTCTATCATTGCAACGGTAGAGTTGAGCGCTTTGAGTTTTTCTTCGTTCATTATATTCTCCTGTAAAGGTTTTTTACTTTATTTTCACACGCTATTTTATGCGCTTATACGCAAGGAAGAGCGCAAGGTTTATTGCGGTATTTGTTATATTCCTTCTGTCGCCCGCAAGGTTGAACTTATAGACGGAAACGCCCTCCTTAAGGCCGATGGCTATATAACACAGCCCCACCGGTTTGCGGGTGTTGTCAGATTTGGGCCCCGCTATTCCCGTTGTGGCAATGCTCACGTCGCAGTTGCCCTGCTTTATAAGCCCCTCCGCCATCTCGAAAGCCGTTTCGGCTGATACGGCGCCCGTAGACTTTATCGTCATTTCGTCCACACCCAGGCGCGCTATCTTTGCCTCGTTCGAGTAGGTGTTCAGCCCTTCAAAGTAGACTTCGCTTATGCCCGGAACTTCAACCAGCCGCTGCCCTACGCCGCCGCCCGTAAACGATTCCGCGCACGAAATTTTCATCCGCCTGAGCTTTAAAAGCTGGAACAGCCGCTGCGCAAGCGAAATATCTTCAAGCGCATAGATATAATCGTCGAGCTCGGTCACGAATGTGCGGACTACCTCGTCCACCTGCATCTTGGTATCGCTTTCGGAATATACCACCTCTATGGTACAGTCGCCAAAGCTTTCGTAGATGTTGCACTCAAGGGCTGGATTGATCTTTTTTGCGTTTTCAACGGCCTTAAGAACGGCAGAGCGCGGCGCACTGACCGTTTTTATATACGACTTGCCGTACCGTTTGCCCTGCCTTACGCTTATTCTGTGCGCAACGGCGGCAAGCCTTTGCTGCGCGTCGCCGTCAAAGATGATATACACAGAGGCAGCCCCTTCTATGGCTCCGCCCGTATCGAACGTGGCGCCGTACAGCGGCTGGAGGTATTCCTTCAAGGCCCCCTCCATAGAGCGCGGACACAGCACTACGCTGTTTGAATAATTTTCGCGGCAGTCCTTAAGCTGCGCGGCTATATCCCTGGAGCAGTCATAGCCGATGACTGCCGTCTTGTCAAAATACAGTCCCTCGGAGGCAAACGCCTTGAGACAGGCAAAATATTCACAATTTTCAGAGAGTATCTTTTTATTTTTTAAAACTACAAGACAGTTACTCATTGCTTTACTTTTTGAGTATGCCGATATTTTTAACGATGTAATTTATGCCCGAAAGCACCGTAAGAACTATAGAGGCCGCAAACAGCACAAGGCCGACATAGTTTACTATCTGCGCGCCCAGGCTTGCCGCAGCAAGCTCGTTTATGCCTGCGCTTACAAGGAGAACTACAATAGCGGCGTCCTGAAATACAGTCTTATATTTGCCGAACATATCGGCTGCTATAACTTCGCCCGCAGACGCCGCCACCATGCGGAATCCGCTTATGATAAGTTCGCGCGCAAGTATCAGCGCCACGCCACACCCTGCAACTATGACCGCCCAGCCGCCCAAGTTGAGCGAAAATACCTGCGGAGTTGTGAGAAGAAGTATGAACGCGGTAGACACAAGCACTTTATCCGCAATGGGGTCGAGGAATTTTCCCAGATTGGTGACAAGCTTGTATTTGCGTGCTATTTTGCCGTCGAAAAGGTCGGTTAATGAGGCGACGGCAAACACGACGAGCGCAACAAAATAGTGCGCCGTGAAGTTGAGATAAAAGAACAGCACGAACACGGGTATCATTACCATGCGGCTTATCGTAAGTTTGTTGGGCAGGTTTAAAATGCCCTTTCCCCTGGCAAATTTATAAAACTTGTCGTTAGCAAACTCCCCGTCTGCCTTTCCCGCGCGATCTGCGGCGCCCGTTGCGGCCGCGCTTTCTTCCGCGCTCTCCCCGTCTTTCTGAACGCTGTTAAGTTCGTCCCGGTTCACCTTTCAAAATCCTCCGTTCTGCCATAGAGGTTGTATTCGTCAAAGTCCTCTATGTATATATCGTAAAATTTTCCCTGCTCTGCTTCGTAGGCGTTGAAAAGCACTTCGCCGTCTATATCGGGCGCAGAAAAATACGCCCTGCCGGTAAAGCAGCCGTTTTCTTCAGATATGCCGTCGCACAGCACGCGCAGTTTTTTGCCCGCGTAAGAGCGCATCTTTTCAAGCGATATGCCGCGCTGTATGGCATACATGTTTTTAACGCGCCTGCGCTTTTCCGCCGCAGGCACCTGACCCTTCATGGAGTATGCAAACGTGCCTTTTTCGCGCGAGTACGCAAAAAAGCCGCAGTTGTCAAGCTTTGCCTGCTTTAAAAAACTGCCGAGGGCGGCGCTCTCCTCCTCCGTTTCGGTGGGAAAGCCGCATATAAAGGTAGAGCGTATGGCTATGCCCGGAATATTATTGCGCAACTTTTCTATCAGCGCAAGGTAGCCCGCACGGGTGCCGCGCCTGTTCATGAGTTTGAGCACCCTGTCCTCGCTGTGCTGGAAGGGGATATCGAGATACTTGACCACCTTGGGGTTATCCCTCACTTCGGCGATCAGCTCGTCGTCTATCATCTCGGGGTAGCAATACAGCAGCCGCACCGAGGCGATATTTTCAAGCGCCGTCAGCCTGCGGACAAGTTCGCACAGCGACTTTTTGCCGTAAAGGTCAATGCCGTACCTTGTAACGTCCTGCGCAACGAGTATCAGCTCTGAAAGTTCGCCCAGCCCCTCTGCCTCCTCCACCAGCTTTTCCATGGGATAGCTGAAATAGCTGCCGCGTATTTTGGGTATCAGGCAGTACGTGCAGCAGTTGCTGCAGCCGTCGGCAATTTTAAGGTAGGCATAATGCAGCGGCGTGGTGACCACCCTGCCGCCGTAAAACGCGTCTTTGCCCATGCCCGTCATGTTGCTTCTGCCATCGGCATACGCCTTTTCAAGCGCCTCGAAGAACAGTTCATAGTCATACGTGCCCAAAAACACGTCGGCTTCGGTCAGGGCGGGATATACCTCGTCTATAAACTTCTGCGGAAGGCACCCCGTGACAACTATCTTTTCAAGATTGCCGCCACGGTTTGCCGCACAGTCGATTATAGTTTCTATCGCCTCCCTCCTGGAAGCTTCAAGGAAGGAGCATGTATTTACGATCAGCACATTGGCCTGATCTATGTCGTTTGTTATGGTGCAGCCGCGCTCCTCTATGCGCGAGAGCAACTTTTCGGCATCCACCCTGTTTTTGTCGCACCCGAGCGAAATAAGCCCGAACTTCTTTTGCGTAAAATCAATCATCCACGTCACCGTAGGTGTTGAAGAATTCTTCCTGCGAAAGCAAAACCTTTCTGGGTTTTGAACCTTCAGACTTGGTAATATAGTTCATATTCTCCATCCAGTCCACTATCTTGCAGGCCTTTATGTAGCCTATGGGGAAGCGGCGCTGTATCATAGATACGGATGCCGCGTTGGAGAATACGCAATACTTGAGCGCCTTTATAAAGGTGTCGTCTATCTTGGTGTCGTCTCCGCCTTCGGAAGAAGGTTCGGCGGCGGCTTCAGGCTCCTCCACCCTGTTTATAAAGTCCGAAACGCTCTGATCGAAGTAAGATTCGTTGTGCTCCTTTATGTACTCGGTGACCCTCTGCACCTCGATGCCGTCTATAAAGCA
The DNA here is from genome assembly GCA_944341075.1 of uncultured Clostridia bacterium. Classification (GTDB taxonomy): domain Bacteria; phylum Bacillota; class Clostridia; order Christensenellales; family Borkfalkiaceae; genus Coproplasma. The sequence continues at coordinate 29,610 of CALVLV010000005.1, read as the reverse complement.
GCCCTGTATGCGCTGAAGGGGATCGGGCCGTTCGGGGGCGCGGTAATACATATCGCCGCTGCCGAGCAGCTTTTCTGCGCCGCCCCTGTCGAATATCGTCATGGAGTCGCCCATAGAGCCGACTTTGAAGCCGATGCGTGCGGCAAGGTTGGACTTGATAAGGCCTGTTATGCAATCTACCGAGGGGCGCTGCGTTGCAAGTATAAGGTGTATGCCCGCCGCGCGGCCCTTCTGAACAAGCTTGATTATACGCCCCTCTATATCCTTCTTTGCCTGAAGCATAAGGTCGCCGAACTCGTCCAGCACTATAACTATCCTGGGTAGTTTTTCCACGTTGTCGGCGCGGTGGGCGTTGAACTCGTCTATCTCCTTGGTGGCTATCTTGGCGCCGTCCCTTGCCCCTGCGCCCGATTCAGACATGTCCTTAAACAGTGTGAACCTGCGCTCCATCTCCTTTATTGCCCAGTTGAGCGCCTTTATAGCCTTGTCTATGTCGATGATTATTTCGTTTATCATCAGATGGGGAAGGCGGTCGTAACTTATAAATTCCACCTGCTTGGGGTCTACGAGAATGAGCCTCAGATCTTCGGGGCCGTACTTGTAGAGCAGGCTGACGAGCAGAGAGTTGAGGCATACCGACTTACCGCTGCCCGAAGTACCTGCAACCAGCAGATGGGGCATTTTGGCTATATCGGGGCACACGCATGCGCCATCGAGATTTTTGCCGAGAGCAAATGTGAGCGACTTGGGCTTTGCCAGCGTGAACGCAGGCGAAAGCATCATGCCCTTGAGCCCCACCTTTGCATTCTTGGAGTTGGGCACCTCTACAGAGAGAGCGCCCTTTTTGAAGTTGAGGTAGGCGTTTACGTTCTCCTTTCTCAGGGCCATTGCAATCGACTCTTTATATTTGAGCAGCGCCGGCTTTATGCTGGTTTTATCGAGTATGGCGATATCGTATCGCGTGAGCGCGGGCGCAACTATTACGTCCATTACCTCGCAGTCTACCTTGAAACTGCGCAGAGTATCTGTTATTATGCGCTTGCTGACTTCGATTTCCGCGGTATCGTCGCCCGTATTTTCAGGGTAATCTTCAAGCAGGTCGAGCGTGGGCGGAACGTATCTCTTCCACACGTGCGGCTTGCTCTCCTGTTTTTCGGGCGCGGGCGCCTGTGCGGTAGGCTGCGAAGACTCTGTGCGCGAAGGAACAGACGGGACGGCCCCGGAAGGCACATTTTCAGAAGCGCCAACAAAAGGCTCCGTGCGGGAAGACTGCGAAGGCAATTCCGAAGGAGTGCGCGTTACAGGCTGTCCGGGCGCAGCGATCTCGCGGCCATCCGAAGGCTTTTCTTCTTCCGAGGAAGCGCGCGTTATGGGCTGTTCGGGAGTCTGCGGAATACTCCCGTCGCCACGCAGAACGGGCCTTCTGCCATCAGGCTGGTCGTCATCGAACAGGTTGGCGTTGCTTCTGTCCCTTCCCGAAGTAAGTCTTGAAATATCGGGCTCTACCCTTCCCTCTCCGAACCTGGGATTGGAAGATGAGAATATTGCCGAAATATCTGGAACGCCGTCTTCCGGCTTTTCTGCAGGCTGTGAAGACCTGAGCGGACTTTCGCCAAAGCCTGCTATGCGGCGGTCTTCCCCGCGCTCGGGCAGTCCGCGCTCGGGAATTGCGTCCGAGCGGTCGCTCTGCGGCGAAGAAGGCTGTTCGCCCCCGCGGCGCGAAACCCCGAGGTCGGACGAACCGAAATAGTCGGAAGAAGTTTCCCTGCGAGATAAATTATCGGAGCGAAGTCCCGGATCTTCACTGCGTGAAGGCTGATCGGGCGTTCCGAACAGAGCGCCGTCCAACCTGCGCGATTCGAACGAAGAAGGCGTCTGCCTGTCCATATCGCGACTGCCTGAAAAGTCTGCGCCGCGATATCCGAAATCGGGGGTCACCTCTAAGCCGCGCGTATCGGAAGACAACTCATCCCTGCCGTCAATCTCCGTTTCGGGCGCGCCGAAATCCACCTCTTCACGATTATCGGCATCGTTGCCGAAGCCCGGGAACGAAGGGCTTTCGGCTGCGGCGCGATAGTCATCGCTGCCAGATGAAGGCGATCCGAACGAACCCGCAGAAGAGTCTGTCCAGTCACTTGCCGAAGGCGCGGTATAAGAAGACTTTTCCTCCGCGGAATAACTGCACGCATCGTCTGAAAGTTTCTGTGCGGGCGCATCGCCGTACAACATTCCGCCGAGAGGCTGCGAAGGCGCTTTTTCCACGCTTTCGCTGTAAGCTTCCGAATAAGTAACGGAAGTTTTAGGCTGCGAACTCTTGGGCTTTCCGTCCGAAAAGCCGCGCATATAGTCGCCGCTGTTGTTTATGGGGTGATTGAAATAGGAATTTTCGTCGAAGATGCCGTTGCGCCTGTAGCTTTCGGCGGCAAATTCGTCGTTATCGAAAAGTATTCTCCTGCCCAGCTTTTCGGGAGAGAATTTATCTGAGTCGCTCTCCTGCACGTGTTGGTCGGGAGCCATGTGCTGAGTGGTAAAGTAAGTCTGCGGCTGAACGGGCTGTGCGGCCGGCTGTTGCGCGGGCGCGTAACCGTAAGGGGGCTGCTGCCCGTATGCATACTGCTCCTGTACAGGCTGAGCGGCATACTGCTGCTGCACGGGTTGCTGATATGCAGGCTGCGCATACACAGCGTCAGCATATGCCGAACCGTTATGCTGTTCGGGCTGCACAGCGTATGCAGTCTGATAATCGTCACCGCTCGCGGGCGCGGCTTCGGCCTCGGGCGCGGCGACTTCGGCTACGGAAGGCCTCCTCCACTTTATGCCGAAAATGCTCTTTACCGTATATACGGCGCCGAGCACGGCGAGAATTGAGAAAATTATGTATGCCCCTACATAGGTGGTCACAAGCGCCACCGGGTATACAAGTATAGCCGAAAGCACGCCGCCGAACGTGTAGTGGGGAAATCCTTCGGCAGCGATATTGTAGCACCATGCTATATAGCCGCCGTCAAGCGGCTGGTTGCGGGTGGAAACCGCATGGAACAGCAGGAACAATGCATATACAGTCAACGCGGCAAGTATGGTGGGCACCGCTTTGAGCTTTAATTTCTTTTCAAAGGCGAGCCACACGCCGGGGTATGCCACTAGCGCCATTACAAGAAAGCACCCGTAACCGAAAGTGCCGTACATGAACGTACATATAGCCGCGCCGAAACCTGCAAATATCGCCCTTCCGCTGAAAAGCGAAAGAAGCACTATGGCACAGAACAACAGAATGGTCATGCCGAGCGTTTCGCGCGTGAAGATCAACGAAGTTTTATTTCCTGAATTTTTATTTTTCAACTTTTAAGCTCCATGAGGGCAACGAACGGTTGCCCCCGCATCACATTGTCGTATCAAATCAATTATACCATTTCGCGCGGCAAATAACAACAAAATGAACACTTGTTTTTTTGAAATTATATAAATAGTATCGCGGGCGCGCTATGCGTGCGCGCCCGCGATATACATGCAGCAAAAAATCAAGGCGGGCAAAAAAACTTGCCCGCCTGAAAATTATGAACATTAAAGCTTGGTTTTGCCTTCCTCTGCCTGGATTATGCTGCCTTCATCGTTCCAGCTGTACATCTTGCGGATCTCGGCACCCACCTTTTCGAGGGGCTGTTCTGCCTCAAGGGCGCGCTTTGCGTTGAAGTGAGCGCGGCCGTTATTGTTTTCGGCGATCCACTTTGAAGCAAACGTGCCATCCTGGATCTCTTCGAGCACCTTTTTCATCTCTTTCTTGGTCTCGTCGGTGATGAGCCTCTTGCCCGTCTCGTAGTCGCCAAACTCGGCGGTATCGGATATGGAGTAGCGCATCATGGAGAAGCCGCCCTTGTAGATAAGGTCAACTATCAGCTTCATCTCGTGTATGCACTCGAAGTATGCGTTCTTGGGGTCGTAGCCTGCCTCTACCAGCGTTTCGAAACCTGCCTTCATGAGCGCGGTAACGCCGCCGCAGAGCACGCACTGTTCGCCGAACAGGTCGGTCTCGGTTTCGCACTTGAATGTCGTTTCAAGCACGCCTGCGCGCGCGCCGCCTATTCCTGCGGCGTAGCCGAGTGCTATATCGAGCGCCTTGCCGGTATAATCCTGGTGTATGGCAACAAGGCAGGGAACGCCCTTGCCGTCCTGATATTCAGAGCGCACCGTGTGGCCGGGGCCCTTGGGCGCGATCATGAACACGTCTATATTGGCGGGAGGAACGATCTGCTTGAAATGTATGTTGAAGCCGTGCGCAAACGCAAGCGCGGCGCCATCTTTAAGGTTGCCTTCAACGCTCTCTTTATACACCTTTGCCTGCCTTTCGTCGTTTATGAGCATCATGACGATATCGGCCTTTTTAACGGCTTCGGCAACGGTATACACTTCAAAACCCGCCGCAACTGCCTTGGGCCATGACTTTCCGCCTTCGTGAAGGCCTATGACTACTTTTACGCCGCTATCGCGCAGGTTGAGCGCATGGGCATGCCCCTGACTGCCGTAGCCGATTATTGCCACGGTCTTATTTTTAAGGGCTTTTATATCGCAGTCGGACTGGTAATATATTTTTGCCATATGAGTATTCCTCCATAATTTGTTGCAATTTTGATTGCTTTCAATTATAGACCATGTTGATTTTCAAGTCAAGCGTTATAAAAAATTTGCCGCCAAAATCTTGCATAAGTATGCAGAACGATATATAATGGTGCAAAACAATACATTCAGGGAACTTTACGCAATGCAACAACACAAAATACTTTCTTTAACCGTTCTGCGCGGACTGCTGTACGACGAAGTGTTCGAGCCTTACATCAATTTCAGGGAGCGCGAAGCCGAAGACGACGAATATGCCTGCTCATGCTTTGGAAACTTTATTGAAAAGCTGTATAAAAAGGGCGCGGAGCAAAATTTTGCCGAATATATATGCAACGCAATGCTGTACGACGAAAATGCCTTTTCGCTGTGTTGCGCGGCAGGGGAAACGCCCTCTGCCTTTCTGGCAAACGCATATGTGCGCGACGTAAAACTTATTCTTGACTATATTGCCGAAAAGTCTTACGGGCAGGGCGAATTCTACGCCGTCGGCAGCCCCGCCGCCACGTTCGACATGTCGGATGGCGACGATAAATTTATTGCAAGGCTGAAAAAATATTACAGAAAGCACGGCTGCGGCATGTTTATAGACAACCGCGCATTCACTTATGAGAGCGGTCCCGAGGGCGAGCTTATTCCAGTGGAAAACCCTTCGCCCGTGACGCTTGAAGAACTTAAAGGTTACGAGCAGGAAAAGGCAGTTATAAACGACAACATAGTCAACTTTATGCGCGGCCTGCCCTATGCCAACATGCTGCTTTACGGCGACATGGGAACAGGCAAGTCCTCCACCATTCACGCCATGCTCAACAAATATTGGCAGAACGGCCTGCGGCTTATAGAGCTGAACAAAGAAAACATGCTCGACCTGCCCAAAGTAAGGCAGCTTACGGGCAAAAACCCGCTCAAATTCATCATATTCATAGACGACCTTTCGCTGGGCGAGGGCGACGACAAGATTTCGGGACTCAAAGCCATGCTTGAAGGTTCGGTGAGCGGAAACACTGCAAACACGATGATAGTTGCAACTTCCAACAGAAGGCACATAATAAAGGAAAACCTATCCGACAGGGAAAATTCGGTGCATGTAAGCGATTCTATGCAGGAACAGCTGTCGCTTTCAGACAGGTTCGGTATCACCGTGCTGTTCTCTTCCACGAACAAGGCGCAGTACCTTGAAATAGTGGGCGCCCTTGCCGCGGACTGCGGCATAGAGGCAGATGAAAAACTTTTTGCACTGGCCGAGCGCTGGGCGCTTGTAAAGGGCGGAAGATCGCCGCGAAGGGCAAAGCAATTCGTGGATATCATGTATGCCTGCAAAAAACGCGGAACGCAACCAGATTTCTGATAAGTAAGCCGGCATTAAACGGCAAATCACAAATCTTTCATAAGTCGAAAAGGGCGCGGCCATCCGGCCGCGCCCACATTATTTACGAAAAAATATTTAGTTCATATGCCCTCGTACATGTTATGTATAAGCGAGCGGGCAATATCGTAGATATCTCCTGCGCCGAGAAAGAGCACGGTGTCGCCGCCGCGCACAGATGAGGCAAACTTTACTATATCTTCGGGACAGTCTCCGTACTTTGCCCCCTTTATGGCACGGGCAAGCGTGAGGGCGCTTCCGCCATCGTCAAAATATTCGCGTGCGGCAAAAGTGCGGTAAATGAGCAGTTTTTTTATGTCGGACAGCGCCGAAACAAACTGCCTGAACAACATCTTCGTTCTGGAGTAGGTATGCGGCTGAAACACCACAAATAACCTGCCAGAAGTGAACGAGCGCGCAGTTTTCAGCGCGGCGGCGATCTCGGTAGGGTGATGGGCATAGTCGGCAACGGCCCTGGCGCCGTTGAGCCTTCCTATCAGTTGCATTCTCCTCTCCACTCCCTCAAACCCCTCCAGCCCGCGCTTTACGTCGCGGAAGCCGATACCCTCGGCATAGGCCGCCGCAGCGGCGGCAAGCGCATTGAACACATTATACACCCCCGGGATCTTCAGCCGCACCTCACCCTGAACTTTGCCGAAGGCGCACAGGGTAAAACTGTATACGCCGTCGCAGCCCTTCAGGTTATGCGCGCTGAAATCGGATGACGCCGAACCGAACGTTATGCCGCCAACATCTGCGGCCAGCCCGCTTTCGGCGGGCAGCACCGCCGTCTGCGCGCGCGAGGCAAACTTGCGGTAACATGCAAGCAGCTCGTCGCGGTCGCCGTAACATTCAAGATGATCGGGCTCGGTGCTGAGCACTACGGCAGTATCGGGCTTCAGGTACAAAAAATTCTTCTTGTATTCGCAGGCTTCGGTAATAAACCAATCTGTGCCGTTTGAATAAAAGTTTCCCATGCCTGTCGCATTGCCGCCGATATGCGCGGCGAATTTTCTGCCAGACTCGCGGAAAATATTGGCGAGCATTGCCGTGCAGGTAGTCTTGCCGTGACAGCCGCTGACAGCGATCACCCTGCCGAACATACCGCTGACTTCGGCCAGAAACCTTCCGCGGGACATGACGGGTTTGCCGAGTTTTCTGGCAAGTTTAAGTTCGGGATCGTCCCTCTGCACGGCGTCGGTATAGATCACAACGTCGTAATCCTCCAGCCCGCCCGCGCCGCTTTCGGCAACTTTTGCGCCCGCCGACTTAAGCTTTGAAGCCGCGGCAAGATTGACGTCGCTTCCGCCCACCCGCTTTTTGGCCGAAAGGCAAAACAGGGCGAGCGCACTCATGCTCACCCCGCATATCCCGATAAAGTAAAAACTGCTGTATCGCGCGAAAAAATTGGTTGTCATAGTAGATTTTATTAAAAACTTTGCCTCATTAGCACGATTTATTCAATTTAAACTCAAAAAATATTAAAAATTCACGAAAAAACTATTGAAATTTTAAAAAATATATTGTACAATTTTTGCATAAAAGTATAGTCTGGAGGTAAGCGCTATGAAAATCTCAGACATACGAATCAGATTAGTCAGCAAGGAGGACAATAAATTGAAGGCCGTTGCCTCAATGACTATCGACGACTGCTTTGCAGTGCACGATATAAAGATCATTGAAGGCAATGACGGAGTATTTATTGCCATGCCGAGCAGAAAAACTAACGATGGCGAGTATAAGGATATTGCACATCCGCTGAACACCGAGACCCGAGATAAGATAAAAGAGGCAGTCCTTACGGCTTACTTTGACGCACTCAAGAAATGAGCTTTCTTTGGTTTACCGACTTCATATTTGATTTGTAGGGGAAAAATACGACCGTTATCAACGGTCGTATTTTTTCATTTGCGAGGAATGTATAAAACGAACGGCGGCACGCATGTGCCGCCGTTTAAATTTACGTTTATTGTCTTTTGCCGGAATGTGCTTACTCTCCCCTTCTTCCAAGGTTTTTGAGCATCTGTGCAAATCTGGGCACATTCTTTTCGGCGGGACGCTCTATCGCATCAGACTGGGGAGCCGCCTGACGTACAGGCTGCGCCTGCTGAACAGGGGGTACGGGCTGCTGCACATACTGCGGCTGCTGAGCCTGGGGCGCCTGAGGATATGCCTGCTGAGGCTGCACATACTGCGGCTGAACGGGCTGCTGCGCGTATTGAGGCTGCTGGGGCTGAACAGGCTGCGCAGGTTGAACGGGAGCCGCCTGCCTTACAGGCTGCTGCGGCTGGGCATATCCCTGCTGTTGGTATAAAGGTTCAGTTACAGAAAGGCGCGAGCCGCCGTATGCCGGCTGCGTATAGTTTCTGCGGTACGTGCTCTGCGCATCGTCTTCGCGCTTTGTTCCGTCAAATCCCGGGAATCCGGTGGCGATTACCGTTATCTCCACCTCGTCCTGAACATTGGGGTCTATCCTTGCGCCGAATATTATGTTTGCAGAGGCGTCTACAACGCTCTTGACAAGTTCGGCGGCGTCGTTTACTTCGTCGAAGGTGAGGTCTTCGCCGCCCACAACGTTGAGTATAACGCCGCGCGCGCCCTCTATAGTGGTTTCAAGCAGCGGGCAGTTTACCGCTACCCTCACCGCCTCTATTATCCTGTTTTCACCCTTTGCGACGCCCACGCCAAGGTGCGCCACGCCCTTATCTTTGAGAATGGTCTTTACGTCGGCAAAGTCGAGGTTGATGAGCGCGGGATTTACGATAAGTTCGGCAATGCCCTTTATGCCCTGCTTTAAAATTTCGTCCGCAACCCTGAGCGCCTCCTTCATGGGGGTGTTCTTAGCAACGACCGTGCGTATTTTATCGTTGGGTATAACTATGAGCGTATCTACATACTTTTTGAGATTTTCAAGCCCCTTTACCGTGTTTTCCATGCGCTTTTTGCCTTCAAAGGCAAACGGCTCGGTAACTACGGCAACGGTGAGTATCTTCATGTCGCGCGCAATTTTTGCTATGACGGGAGCGGCGCCTGTACCTGTGCCGCCGCCCATGCCTGCAGTTATAAACAGCAGGTCGGTATCCCTTACGGCTTCAGTAAGCGCGTCTTTGCTCTCTTCGGCTGCCTGCCTGCCCACTTCAGGTTCGGCGCCCGCGCCGAGCCCCTTAGTAAGCGCCCCGCCTATCTGGATCTTATTTTCGCAGGGGGAAAGGGCAAGTATCTGGCTGTCTGTGTTCACCACGTAGTAATCGGCGCACATGATGCCTGCCTCCAGCATCCTGTTTACGGCGTTGTTGCCGGCGCCGCCCACGCCTATTACCTTTATCTTTGCCCGTCCTGCAATATTGCCGACATTATCGTTAAACATTTTAACCTCCGTTGTACGACTGGTTACGTCCCTTTTGCTTGATTTGGATTTGTTTTATTTGAAAAAAGATATTATCTTATTGAGTACAGAAGATTTTTCGGCGTCCGTAAGAGCCATATCGGCAAGGCTGAAAAGCGAACTGTACTGCGGCTTGTCGTAGTAAGGTATCTGCGGCGCTATCACCGTGACCGTCTGCACAAGCCTGCCGCTTATGTGGTCTGCCGCCCCCCTTACCGCAAGGGCGCTTTCACCCGTAAGGTAAAGCGTTTTATAGTCGGTATTCTTTTCGGTAAAATTGCGCCTGCACTCCTCTATGGTCTCGCATATGCCGTCGAGTGCTTCGCGTACCTTTTCTTTGACTTCAGACGCCGTAAAGCGGTAAAACTTGCCCTCGAACTGCTCTTCTAAAGCCGCCCCGGGACTGTCTTTTGAATTAAGGTTGACCTTTTCAAGCAGTTCAAGCGCCACCTGATAGGGCACCCCGAGCGATTCCATAAGATACACGGCGATATGCCCGGTGCCGAGCGAAAAACTTTCGCTGTATACAACGCCGTTTCCACACGCCACGCTGTAGCTTGACGATATAAAACCGAGATCGAGCAGAACGGCGTATTCGTCGCGCCGTTCGGGCGGTATCAGATACATGGCCTCCGCGTGTACGGCAGGTATAAAGTTGACCGCCGATACCGAGCGGAACTGAGAGAGCGCGTTGCGCACACATTCGCAGAACGAAGAACTGCACAGGTAGTGGCACAGCCTTCCGCGCAGACTGTCTGTGAGCATACCCACGGGGTCGACTATCCTGCGCATGTCCGAAAGGACGTAATACAGGCAGCCCGAACGGACGAGTTCCCACCCCTTGCCGGCTTCCGGCAGAGAAGATCGTTCAAGCGAGACAATATCGGCGCGTTTTACCTTTCTTGTACCCTGAAAACTGAGGACGTTATCGGTATTGACTATTCTGGTAAATTCGCCGGGGACGCCCACCCACACGGTGCCTGCCCTGTCGCCGCATGCCGCAAGAGTGCGCTTCATTACAGAAGCAAGGGCTTCGCCGAAACCGCGGGCGTCGAGAAGCTGTCCTTCGGCATATCCGTCGTAATTTGCCGTAAAACTGCTTTTGATTATAAAGGTTTTGTTGACACCCCTCTCGGCGACGACGGCCGTTATCTCTGAAGAGCGGACGTCTATCACAGCCACGCTTTTGTTAAGCATACATTCTCCGTAAAAGTTAAAACTACTCAGACCGCCGCGCGGCCGCTTTATTTTATACCACTATGTATTGATTATATAATAGTGTCGCGCAAAAGTCAAGGAAATGCACAAAAAAAGTGGCGCATATGCCGCAAATAAAGCGCGCGGCGCCCATAACGGGCGCCGCGTTGCAGCATTAATTATTCAACACTTGGATTTTTACGATACGCTACCGTCCGGCAAAACCACCGAAAGCGAGCCGTCGGCTGCGGCAACGCAACGCATTGAACCGGAAAGTTTTAGGTGGTCGGGCATCTTCAAAAAGGCGTTGCACAAGGCCTCGGCCTTATCTGCCGCAGAAGTCTTATAGTCGGTTATCACCATGGTAAGCCCGCAGCGAAGTTTTATTGAAAGGCTGTCGCGTTCAACAGACACCGAGGCGCGGTCTATGCCAATGCTTTCGGCAAAGGCACGCACCGAAGAAAACTTTTCTTTCAGAAGATCTGCTATCTCCGTTACTATCGGGTAGTCCTCCGCGGTCACGTCTGTGAGCAGAACGTTGGGCGAACCGTCGAGGTTGTTTACGTTTGCACTCTTTTGCGTTATTACCGAGCAGTTTCCGTCGAGGATGGTATAGCCGCCCTCCTCCGCCACGGCGAACACTTCAAGCCGTTCGCGCACGGTGACGTTTATGGTGCAGGGGTAAATTTTTTCGTAAGACACGAACTCGGCATAGTCGCTCTCTTCAACGGCCTGCCTTACCTTTTCTTCATCCACGGCGTTTATCGTTCTGCCCTTATATGAGGACAGCGCGTCTTCCAAAGAAGATACCGCCGACGAAAACTGTGCGGATACTGCTCCGCCGTCGGTATAGGCTATAGTGAATACGTTGATGTTGCGGACGGCAAATATCACGCTCAGCCCTATAGCCACCGCCGCAATGAAAACCGCGGCAAGTATAACCACAATGGCCTTTCTTATGTACTTCATATCAAGCTCCGTCGGCCGCGGCGCGGCCGTTGTTTATGTGTGCGGCAAGCCTACACGGCCGCCCTTACTATGTCGGCGCCAAGGGAACGCAGTTTGTATTCGAACATTCCGTAGCCCCTGTCCGTGTGCGATATATCCAACACTTCGCTCCTTCCTTCGGCCGCGAGGGCGGCAAGCACAAGGGCGGCTCCGCCGCGGAGATCGCAGGCAACTACTGTAGCGCCGTTGAACTTTTCCCTGCCGCGGACAAAGGCATTCCTGCCCGCAACGGTTATATCCGCCCCCATTTTACACAGTTCGGGTACATATTTGAACCGCGTTTCAAACAGGTTTTCGGTAACTATGGACTGGCCGCGGCATATGCAGCAGAGCGCCGTCATCTGCGCCTGTAGGTCGGTGGGAAAACCCGGGTAGGGCTGTGTTTCGATAGATTTTACCGAAATAAGCGGCCCATCCCTCTTTAAGATTATTTTATCATTTTTAGTATGTATTTTGCAACCGTTTTCCCTGAGTTTATGTAAAAGCGAACTTATATTTTCGCTGCTTATGCCCTCGGCAACTATCTCCCCGCCGCACATGGCGGCGGCTATAAGAAAGGTGCCCGCCTCTATTCTGTCTGCCATGGGCTGGTAATCCCCGCCGCGGAGTTTTGCCGCCGTGCCCTGCACGGCTATAGTTCCGCTGCCCGCACCACGCACCTTGCAGCCCATGGAATTTAAAAATTTCTGCAGATCCTCTATCTCCGGTTCGCGCGCGGCATTCTTTATCACCGTTTCGCCCTCGGCCCTGACGGCGGCAAGCATTATATTTTCGGTTGCCCCCACGCTGGGGCAGTCGAGCATTATCTCGTTGCCGCGCAGCCCGGGGCACTCACACAGTATGTAGCCGTTGCTCTCGCGTATCTTCACGCCCAGGCGCTTCAGGCCGTTCAGGTGCAGATCTACAGGGCGCAGGCCTATGTCGCAGCCGCCGGGGTAGGCTATTTTTGCCCTGCCGAACCGCGCTATGAGCGGCCCGAGCAGAAATACCGAAGAGCGCAGTTCGTGAGCAAGCGTTCTGGGCACTTCGTGGCAGTCGGCGGCAGAACTGTCGATCACTATGTCGTCCCCCTCGTACGCCGCCCTGCAGCCGAGACTGCCGAGTATGCGCACCATGTTTTTTACGTCGGATATGCACGGCGCGTTTTTTATTCTCACCTTTTCGTCGGTGAGCACCGCCGCGGCGAGTATGGGCAGCACGGAATTTTTTGCCGTCTGTATCTTTACGCCGCCATAAAGTTTATTCCCTCCGTTGATGATATATTTTTCCATATCTTCTCCCGTCAGTATAGTGGGTAAGTAAACCGCAACGGGCGGCAACATAGTTCCGCCCGGCCATTTTGTTGCCTGCGCCGCGGCAGCGCGGCGCCGCACGCACGGGTAGTGCGGGCAAACGACAACATTCTTTGATATTTTATTATACGGGACGGAGGTTTTTATTGTTAACGAAGCCGGTTACGACGGGCTTTTCAACGCCTTCCGAACGCGAAATATTGAACAGCACGCCCATGGATGCCATGGTTATTATAAGCGATGTGTTGCCGCTGGAAACAAGCGGCAGCGGCAGGCCGGTGGGCGGAATTGTGCCGCTGACGACGAGCGCGTTGACTACGACCTGTATGCCGTACACCAGCGTGAACCCGGCCGCAAGCAGGTATCCGAACCGGTCGCCGCACCTGCGGGCAATGCGAAGCCCGCGCCACACAATGAACGCACAGGCCGCAAAAAAGAATAAAAGACCTATAAAACCAAGCTCTTCGCCCATTACAGAGAGAATAAAATCACTTTCGGCAAAGGGCAGAAAGCGGTACTTCTGGGTGGAGTTGAACAGCCCCGTGCCGAACAGCCCGCCGTTGCCGAGGGCATACAGCGACTGAATGAGCTGGTACCCCTCCCCCTGCGGCGACGACCACGGGTCGAGAAAGGCCGAAAGTCTTTTCAGCCTGTATGGTTCGGCTATGATGAGCACGGGAACGACCAGAACGCACGGTATAAGCAGAAAGGCAAACGTCTTCAGGTTTGTTCCGCTGAGGAACACTATGGCGAGCATGAGTATGCCTATGCACATGGTTATGGACATATTCGGCTCAAGTATCACCAGCACGCAGAACAGCACCCCTACGCCCAGAACGGGCAGCACTCCCCTTACCGTGGCCACCTTTTTATAATTTTTTGCAAAGTATGCCGCGGCAAACAGCGCAAAGGAATACTTTGCCACTTCGGACGGCTGGATGGTGAGCGGCCCGAAGCCTATCCACCGCGTTGCGCCGTAATTTGTGACGCCCACCCCGGGCACAAAAACAAGCAGCAGCAATACGACCGATATTATGACGGCGGCGTATCTGAATTTATACAGCCTGCGGTAAGGGAAAAAGCAGAAAAACACCATGACCGCACCGCCGGCCACGGCGCCGAGTATCTGCTTTTTTACAAAAAAGAAGGCGTCCCCGTACTGCACCTTGCCCACATAACAGCTTGCAGAATAGACCATGAGGCAGCCGAAACACACCATAAGGCAGACGCATGCAAGCAGGGGAATATCGCCGCGCGCCTCCGCGCGCCGCCCGCCCTTTGAAAAAACAGTCAGCGTCTTCATCAGCCGCACTTTACAAGCTCGGCGAACCTGTCGCCGCGCTCTTCGTAACCGGAAAACTGGTCGAAACTTGAACTTGCCGGACTTAACAGCACGTTCTGCCCCGCATGCGCCACGGAATCGGCGATCTTCACCGCCATGTCAAAGTCGGCGCACAGCGAAATGTCGGCAAAACCTGCCTCCTGCGCGGCGGCAAGCAGCCTCATCCTGTTTTCCCCGTACAGAACAGCATGCACCACCCTGCTCTCTTTCAGCTTTTTGAACAGGGGATAGTATTCATAGCCCTTATCCTTGCCGCCGAGCAGTATTACGGTATCCCTGCGCATGCTGTCCACAGCCTTTATGGCGGCGTCCACATTGGTGCCCTTGCTGTCGTCTATGTACGTCTTTCCGTCGCGCTCGCACACCGTTTCTATCCTGTGCCGCACGCCCTTGAAAGCGCATACCGCCGCGGCGGCGGCCTTGAGGTCAAGCCCCAGGGCGCTTGCTACGGCAACTGCGGCGAGGGCATTGTATATGTTGTGAGTTCCCTGCGCTTTCATATCGGTAAACGCGAACAGCCGTTCGCCGTTGCAGTACACCGCGCCGTTTTCGCACCACACCCCGTCTTCGCGCGGTTCCATGGAAAAGAATATCACGCGGCAGCGGGTCTTTTCAGAAAAGGCGCGCACCGTGGGGTCGTCATAGTTTAGCACGGCATATTCGCTTCCGCGCAGGTTACGCAGAAGTTTGCCCTTCAAAAAGATGTAATTTTCCATGTTGTAGTGCCTGTTGAGGTGATCTTCGGTTATGTTGGTTATCACCGCAACATGCGGGCGCAGGCTGGAGAGCGTTTCCAGCTGAAAAGAAGATATCTCTATCACCGCAAAATCGTCGAACCCGAGGTTTTCCACCTCGCCCGCGAGAGGATTGCCGATGTTGCCGCACAGCACGGAATGTTTGCCCGCCGCTTTGAGGATCTCGTCTATCATCGAAACGGTGGTCGTTTTGCCGTTTGTGCCGGTGACGGCGACGGCCGTTGCGCGGAGGAACAGTGCGCCCAGCTCTTCCTCCCCGATTATATTTTTGCCCTGCCGCCTGAAGGCGACGGGCAGCGAATTGTCGATAGGTATGCCCGGACTGAGAACAAGCACGTCGCAGCAATTTACCGCGCGGTCGAGCCCTTCGGCGTCTACGGGACAGGCGCCAAGCGCGGAAAGTTCCGCCATAAGGGCGGTTATCTTATCGCTTGAAACGTCGTCGTACAGGTACACTACGGCACCCCTCCTCAAAAGAAAGCGGGCGGCGCTTTCGCCCGACTTCGACATGCCCGCCACAAGAAATTTCTGATTTTTGAAATACAACGCTCACCTCACGCAAACAGCAGACAAATCAGCCCCACAACTGCGGTTACGGCAAAGTAAACAAAGGAAATTTTACTCTCCGAATAGCCCTTCATCTGAAAATGATGGTGGATAGGCGCCATTAAAAACACTCTGCGCCTTGTCCGTTTATAGTATATTACCTGAACTATTACAGATATTCCCGAAATAACGAACATTATGCCGATAACGGGGATATACAGCACGTTGCCGGAAAATACAGAAACGGAGGCGACGGCCGCGCCGAGAGCGAGAGAGCCCGTATCGCCCATGAACACAGTCGCGCGGTTTGTATTGAAGATGAGAAAGGCTGCCACCGCGCCGCACAGGCAGAAACATACCAGCGAAAGTCCGCCCGAGGAAGAAATTATGAGCAAGCCGAACGAAGCCAGGCAGGCAAGCGTTGTGCCGCCGGCAAGCCCGTCAAGCCCGTCGGTGAGGTTGACGCAGTTGACGGTAGACAGAAAGGCGAGCACCACAAGCGGTATTATGCCCCAGCTCACATCCACAGACATGCCTGCAAACGGAATGTTGATTTCCGTAAGCCCGTTGACATAGCAGTAAGCGGCGGCTATGGCGGCTATGGCACACTGGAAGATTATCTTCTGGTAAGGTCTGAGGCCGAGGTTGTCTTTGCGGTAAATTTTTAAAAAGTCGTCCAGAAAGCCGACGAGGCAATAGCCTGCAATGATTACGAGCGCAAGATTGACCGTAGCCGACCGCACGCCGCAAAAACACAGGCAGACTATAAGCGCCGCGCACACAAAGGCCAGTCCGCCCATTGTGGGCGTACCGCCTTTATCTTTGTGCTGCTTTACGTAGCCGAGAATATACTGCCCCGCCTTGAGGCGCCTTAAAAGGGGTATCGCCGCAAGGCAGAGCAAAAATGAGAGAGAGAAAGCCGCAAGCGCGGCGGCGATTGCCGTCTTCATTAATTTTAAGTTTATGTAACTTTGCCTCAAAAATACCGTCCGACTATCATTTTACTCGGCATGACGCCGCTTTAACGCTTTGCTATGATATTTAACACTTTGCTATGATATCTTTTATTATTTCGCCATCGTTATAGCAGTGCTTTATACCCATTATCTCCTGGTAGTTTTCCCCGCCCTTACCGGCAACAAGCAGTATGTCGCCCGCCGAAAGCAGGCCAACGGCGTATTCGGTGGCCGTTTCCCTGTCGGTCACGGTGACATACGCCTTGCCCGTGGGGCGGAGGCCCTCCTCTATCTGCAGAATTATGTCGTACGGATCTTCAAACCTGGGGTTGTCTGACGTGACTATGCAGAAGTCGGCATATTTTGCCGCAACGGCGCCCATGAGCGGCCGCTTTGCCCTGTCACGGTTGCCGCCGCAGCCGAACAGACAGTACAGTTTGCCCACGCAGAGCTTTTTCAGCGACTGCAGCGATTTTTCCAACCCGTCGGGAGTGTGCGCAAAGTCCACAAATATATGGGCGCCGTTGTATTCGCCGATATGCTCCAACCTGCCCGGCACACAGCCGAGCGAATACAGCCCCTTAGCTATCACGTCGCAGTTTATGCCGAGCGACTTTGCACACGCCGCTGCCGCCATTGCGTTGTACACGTTGTGCAGCGCGGGCAGTTTGAGTTTTATTTCGTACAGTTCGTCGCAGAGGTTGAGCACAAAGCGCGTGCCGTCCAGGCTCTCCTCCACGTCTACGGCAAACACGTCGGCGGGATTGTTCAGGCCGTATGTGATGCAGCCGCGGCACTCCGTTGCAATGCTTCTGCCCAGCTCGTCGTCGGAATTAAGTATCGCCGCCGCACACCTGCCGCCCCGGAACAACTTTGCTTTACAGTCGGCATACTCCTGCATATTACGGAAAAAATCGAGGTGATCCTGCGTGCAGTTGGTGAATACGCCTGCCGCAAACCGTATGCCCGCCACTTTGTCGAAGTACAGCGCATGCGCCGATACCTCCATGAATACGTATTCCACCCCGCAGTCGGCCATATCTTTGAAAACCGAATGAAGATATATCGGATCGGGAGTGGTGAGTTCGGGCGCGATATCCCTGCCGGCAAATTTTACGCCGAGCGTACCGATGACGCCCGTACTTTTGCCCGCCGCGCGGAATATGCTGTCAAGCATGTAAGTTACGGTAGTCTTTCCGTTGGTGCCGGTCACTCCCACTATTTTAAGTTTTCTGTCGGCCTCGCCGTAAAACGCACGCGCCGCCTTTGCCACCGCCGCCCTGCCGTCGGGAACGATTATCTGCGGAAGCGGGCAGTCAAGTTTTCTTTCGCAGACGAGCACGGCCGCACCCGCCTGCCTGACCTGCGCCGCACAGCTGTGAGAGTCATATTTTTCGCCCCTGTAACAGAAGAATGCATTCCCCTTGCCTACGGCCGCACTCGACGTGCACAGCCCGGTTATCTCCTCGTCGGTATCCCCCTCGGCGACGCCGCCGAGCGCGTTTACAAGCTGACCGAATTTCATTTTTCACCCCTTAGATGTATGGTTGAATGTTTTTTATAGCTATGATATCTTCAAAAATTTCTTTTGCGACGGGAGCGGCCACAACGCTGCCGTAATAGGCGCCCTGCGGCTCGTCTACAGTTACAAGCGCAAGATAGCGCGGCTTATCGGCGGGGAAGAAGCCCACAAAGGAGGATACATATTTACCTGCGGCTATCTTTCCGTCCTCATACTTCTGCGCCGTGCCCGTCTTGCCGCCTACCCTGTAGCCCTCTATATAGGCTTTTTTGCCGCTGCCCTCGGTGACCACCCCTTCAAGCATCTCCGCAAGCATCTGCGAGGCGCGCTCGCCGATGACTTTGGTTTTGAGTACGGGCATTATTTTTTCAGTACCGCCTTCGGGCGAGGTTATAGCTTTGACAAGGTGCGGCAAGTAATAGTTTCCGCCGTTCACCGCCGCGGCGACGGCGCACGCAAGCTGCAGGCCGGTCACCGCGACCGTCTGCCCGAACCCTATGCGGGCAAGGTCGCAGTTTCTTACCACGGACTGCGGCAAAAGCATGCCCACCGCTTCGCCCGAAAAATCTATGCCAGTAGCAGAGCCGAACCCGAATGCGGAGAGGTATTCATAGAACTTTTCCTTTCCGAGCGAAAGGGCGATATCTGTAAAACACGGGTTACAGCTGTTGTTCAGCGCCTGCGCGAGGGTCTGATTGGCATGTTTGCCGTTTTTGTGATCTGACCAGCACTTTATGCGGGTGCCGTCTACCGTGCGGGTGCGCGATGAGTTGAATACGCGCTCGGGCGAGTACGCCGAGGGATTGCCGTTCACATACTCCTGCAGATTTGCCGCGGCAGTCACCACTTTGAAAGTGGAGCCGGGTTCGTATATGTCCACCACCATTCTGTTGCGCGAAAGGCTGTTCAGCTGTTCGGCATCATCCCTCGGCACGTCGTTCAGGTCGTACGAAGGGTAATTTACCAGCGCCAGAATATCGAAGTTCTGCGGGTCGAGCACTATGCACGATACTGCCTTGGCCTGCGACGACGCATACACGCTGCGGGCCGCCTCTTCAACGGCAAGCTGGATCTCGGCGTCTATCGTCAGACTCACGGAACTGCCGTCCTGCGCGGGACTGTACACAACGGCGGCATCTTCGCGCTCGACGCCTATTATGTCGGTGCCGTAGAGTACCTCCCCGTTTTCGCCCGCGAGCAGGGTATTGTAATATTTTTCCAGCCCCGATATGCCCGTGCCGTCTGTGGACGTAAAGCCGAGCACCTGGCAGAGCGCCTCGCCGTATGTGTAGACGCGGGTATTGTCGCGCGCGAAGTACACCCCGTCCAGCTGCAGCCCGGCAAGTTTTTGTACATTTTCCCCTTCGGCGTGTTTGGCTACCGTAACTTCAGAAACGCCGCTTACAGATATTTTTGCATGCAGCTCTTTGGCGTCCAGCCTGAGCGCGGCGGCAAGCGCGGTTGCCGTAAACAGTTTATCTTCTACGGCGGCCGGGCGGACAAACACGCTGTATGTATTCCTGTTACCCGCAAGCACCTTTCCGTTGCGATCGGTTATAGCCCCGCGGGCGGCTATCACCGGTATCTCCCTGTTCCACTGGTCTTCAGCGCGCAGCACCAGCCTGCTGCCGCTGACCACCTGAAGATAGAAGAACCTGCCCGCAATAACGCAAAAAATAAAGGCTATTGCCAGACTTACCGACAATAACCTCTTTTGTAAAACAGTGAGGGAAAATCCCTTTTTATCAGTTTTTATTGAATTTTTTATAACAGTCTCTCCCCGTTTGCTCAGTCTGCAAGTATCCAACCCTGCTCTACGGCAACGTTGTAAACGTTATCGTAAGAGGTGAGCTCTTCCAGTTCGCCTGCAACGGCGCCGTACTGCGAAGCAATTTCAGCGCCCCTGTCTTCAAGAACGGCGATCTCGGCGTTGAGGCCGGAAATTATGGCCGAGTTTACGATTATGAGCACAAATACGGCAAGTATAAGGCTGAGTATCACACCCATTATTATCTTGTCGCGCTTCGAGAACGTCAGTTTAGAGCTGTGCTCGTTCTCCTCGGGACGGGTTATTTCACCCTCCTGCATCGTGCGCGCCCTGCCGACTATCGCCGTTCCGTCGGCACCTATAGTCTGGTACTGTATGGTCGTGGGCGTGGGACGCAGGTCTTCGTTCTCTTCCTCGGCGGGAGCCGAAACGGGAGCAGTTATTGCAGGGGCGGCCGCATAGGCCTGTGCGGGAGCGTATGCCTGAACCTGGCGGTTGACGGGACTGTCTGCCCTGAATATGTCGGCGTCTGCGCGTGCGCCTGTAACCGTATAAACGGGCTGCGCGGGCGCGCGGCGGGCGATTATGCCGTCTGCCTGATATGTCTGTACGGGCGCGCTTTCTGCAACGGTCTGAACGGGCGCAACCTGCTGTACTATCTGCGAACCGTCTGCGTCTATGCTTGCCACTACGTCCTTTATCTTATATTCGGGATTAAGAAGGCGGGCAAGGTTGTTGCCCATGCGCGCATTGTGAAGCTCGTCGGCATTCATGCCGGCGTTATTTTCTCTTTCGGATGTCAGTTGTGAAATACGTCTTTCGATTACAGGGGTTGCTACTGCCATGTTTCCACTCCTTAAAACTTGCCTTAAATCACCTAAATAATTTTTTCCGCCACCCTGAGTTTTGCCGAACGCGAGCGGGAATTTACCGTCATCTCTTTCGGAGAAGCCACAGTCGGCTTTTTGGTGAGTATTTCAATTTCCTTCTTCTTTCCGCATACGCAAACGGGCAGTTCCTTCGGGCAGATACAGTCCATTTCCAGAAATTTAAATGCGTTTTTTACTATCCTGTCTTCCAGCGAATGAAAGGTGAGAATGGCTATCCTTCCGCCCTTTTTAAGCCTTCGGGTAAGGCCTAAAACGGCATCGTAAAGCCCTGTAAGTTCTCCGTTTACCTCTATGCGGACTGCCTGAAAACTTTTACGGGCGGCAGGCCCGTTCTGCTGGAACTTTTTAGGGATACTCTCTTCTATTATTTTTACGAACTCGCCGCACGTCTTCAGCCGCGACCGTTGGCGCGCCTTTACGACGTTTGCCGCAATGGCCGACGCAAATTTTTCTTCGCCGTACTCCTTGAGGATTCGGGTAAGTTCCTGTTGGGAGTAGTCGTTCAGCACATCTTCCGCGGTGAGCGGCGCCGAGGCGTCCATGCGCATATCCAGCGGAGCGTCCGCCTGCATGTACGAAAAACCACGGCTCGGTTCGTCTATCTGATGGCTGGAGATACCGAAGTCGAGCATCACCCCGTCCAGGGCGTCTACCCCTTCTTCCTCCAGCACCTGACTGTAATTTTTAAAGTTTGACTTATGTACGGAAAACCGCCCTTCAAAGCACGAAAGTTTGCTTGTCGCCGCCGCTATGGCCTCGTCGTCGAGGTCGGTGGCTATCAGCCTGCCGGAAGGCGATGATCTTTTAAGTATTTCAAAGGAGTGACTTCCGCCGCCGAGTGTACCGTCGAAGTATATACCACCGCGCTCGGGCCGCAGCCCTTGCATGCACTCTTCAAGCATTACGGGGTAGTGTGAAAAACCTGACATCTTTAAATACCGAGCGAATCGAAATATTCGTTGTAGTTGCTGTCGTCGTCGGCGAAGTATTCGTCGAACACTTCCTTCGCCCAGATCTCGGCCCTGTTGCCCACGCCGCAGAAGACGATGTCCTTTTTGATGCCGGCGAACTCCCTTAAGTTAGCGGGGAGCACCACCCTGCCCTGGTTGTCTTCTTCGGCGAGCACGAACGATTTGGTAAAGGCCCTTATTCCGCGGCGCTTTTCCGCATCGGAAATTTTGACCTCTTCGATTTTTGCGAACTGTTCTCTTGCTATCTCTTCGGGGAATACAAACAGGCACCTGTCGGTGCCCTTGGCAAAGTAATATTTTTCGCCAAGCTCCTTCTTCATTTTCGAAGGTATGCGTATTCTGTTTTTGGCATCGAGCTGATGATTGTACTCACCCGTGAGAAAAAACATTTTCACTACCTTAAAATAAACTGTAACACTATAGTAGCATGAAAATTGACCACTGTCAACCACTGAAGAATAAAAAATTAAGAAAATTTTAAATTTTTTGCGTTTTGCTATGTTTTTGAAAACCTTTGTCAAACACGAATTTTCAGTAAAAATGTCTGAATTTTTCAAAAACCGCCTTATTTTTTGAAAAATCACCGCAAAAAAACCGTATTTTGCCCTTACCGGGCAGTTTGTGGTCATTTTTCCCTAAAAGTGTTCGCAAGTGGTCAGCTGTCCCTGAAATTCCATCAAAAACAGGACAAGAATACAAGTTTTCTATGAATTTTTTAATAAACACGTAGTGAGTGCAGCCGAGCACGACCGAAGAAAACTTTCCCTTCGGCAGGCTGCTTACTATCTGTTTTTCAAGCGGAGCAGGCATGTCTTCGGGGCCGTTTTTACAGATAGAAAATATATTATTTTCTATCTGCACGGCAAGCGACGGGCACGGGCAGATGACAGCACCCTTTCCGTACAGGCGGATGAGCCTTGCAAACGACTCGCTCGAACAGGTCGCTTCGGTGGCCAGAACAAGATACCTGCCCTCTCTTTCCCATGCCTGTTTTACGGCAGGTTCCACCCCGACCACAGGAAAGGAAAATTTTTTTCTCAGGGCACCTACGCAGCTGGCCGTGACCGTATTGCACGCGACGACTGCCGCGTCGGGCCGCAGAGCCGCGATATTTTCAAATACAGAGAACACGCGCGAGGCTATCTCGCCTTCGGTCAGGTTGCCGTAAGGCACATTATAGTTATCGGCAAAATAGCAGTAATCAGCCCACGGAGCGGCGCGGCTGCAGCCTATGAGAAGGTTTATGCCGCCTATTCCGCTGTCGAACATGCACACAAGCGGGCGGCGACGGCCATTTAACGGTTTCATACACTTTTATTTATATTTGACCTCAAAAAATATATGAAAAAATTGCTAAAGACCTTAAAAAATAGTTTACAACCTCTGTTTTTTATGATAGAATTACTCAAGAATTTCAATGATACGCTTAAAGGAGAATTTCAAGTGCCTAACATAAAGTCAGCCAAGAAACGCGTTCTTGTAACCGAAAAGAAGACAATAAGGAACAGGGTAGTAAAGACCCAGGTAAAAAACGCCATAAAGAAGTTCCTTGCAGTTGTTGCCGAGGGCGATAAGGAAGCCGCAAAGGCGATGTTCCCCTCCACCTGCTCGGTTATCGACGGCGCAGTTTCCAAGGGCGTTCTCAAGAAGAACACCGCCGCAAACAAAAAGAGCGGACTTGCAAAGAAGCTCAACGAAATGGAATAATACTAACTCCATAAAAGTGTATTCGGTCGGACGCCGCGCGTCCGACTTTTTTTCGTGCAGCGGAACAGGCCGACAGACGGTTGTTTTGCACCTCTTCTGCGACAAAATATAAATAAACGGCTCACGTTTTACATACAGCAAAAAGGCACGGGCGCCGCGGCGCCCGTGCCTTTTTTTGTTGCGTAAACCCCTACCGCGCCGCGCGGTATAACCGAACACACATTGGCAAAGCCGCACCGAAACACACACCAACGCGCCCGATAACAGAATTATACGTATTCAGACGTGTCATTTTTTCACAAAACCGACACAAAGCTGACAAAAATTTACACATATACAAAATGCTTACAATTGATTGACATGTATAAGAAAATATGCTTATAATTTGTATCGGTTATAAAATACTAAACTTTTTGTTTAAAAATGCTAACCGTTTAATAATTTTAAACGCAGCGTTTAACCGGGCGTTTACCCATTTTAAACAAAATGTTTACCTAAATAAGGTGAATCAATGGAAATAGGCAGCAAAATCAAGCGGCTGCGCCAGCAGCTCAACCTTTCGCAGGCCGAACTTGCCGACAGGTGCGAACTTACAAAGGGCTATATATCGCAGCTGGAAAACGACATAACTTCCCCCTCCATTTCCACGCTGTGCGACATACTTGCCGCCCTTGGCACCGACCTTGCCGAATTCTTCAAAAAAGAGGACGACGAACGCGTGGTGTTCAGCGCGGACGACTTCATCGAAAAGAAAGACGACGGCATGACGCTGAAGTGGATAATACCCAACGCACAGAAAAACGTGATGGAGCCGATAATACTCGAGCTTTTGCCGGGAGCTTCATCGGCGGAAGATTTTCCGCACGACGGCGAAGAATTCGGCTATGTGCTGGAGGGCAAAGTGCGCATAACGCTGGGTAAAAAGACATACCTGTGCAAGCGCGGCGAAACTTTTTACTACAGGGCAAACACCACCCACACCGTAAGCAACGCGGGAAAGACGATAGCAAAGATACTTTGGATATCTTCCCCGCCTAACTTCTGATAAAACCTGCCGGTCACGGCACTGCGCGCGACATAAATATAAATAAGCGCACACCATGCATTTCAAGGAGAGAAATACAATGAACCAGACAAGCACTATCATCGAGCTGAAAAACGTGTGCAAGTCGTTCGACGACACCGTTGCGGTCGAAAACTTCAACCTTACGGTACAGAAAGGCGAATTTGTGACCTTCCTCGGCCCGTCGGGCTGCGGCAAGACGACCACCCTGCGCATGATCGCGGGCTTCGACCTGCCTACTTCGGGGCAGATACTTTTAAACGGCGAGGATATAAGCAACCTGCCGCCCAACAAGCGCCCCGTAAACACCGTATTCCAGCGCTACGCCCTCTTCCCCCACCTGAACGTATACGAAAATATCGCGTTCGGGCTCAAACTGAAAAAAATAGAAACGGAAGTAACCAACCGCAAGGGCGAAAAGGTTAAAAAACTGACCCACCTTTCGCGCAGGGAGATAGACGAAAAGGTAAAGCGCGTGCTTGACATTGTAGACCTTGAAGGCTTTGAAAAGCGCTCTGTAGCCACACTTTCGGGTGGACAGCAGCAGCGTGTTGCCATTGCGCGCGCCATAGTAAACGAGCCCGAAATTCTCCTTCTGGACGAGCCTCTGGGCGCGCTCGACCTTAAAATGCGCAAAGAGATGCAGATAGAGCTCAAGGAAATGCACCGCAGGCTGGGCATAACGTTCATATACGTTACGCACGACCAGGAAGAGGCGCTTACCATGAGCGACAAGATAGTCGTTATAAACGACGGCGAGATCCAGCAGATAGGCACCCCCACCGACATTTACAACGAGCCCGTAAACACCTTTGTTGCAGACTTTATAGGCGAAAGCAACATATTCAACGGAATGATGACGGGCAAGCTGAAGGTAAAGTTCTGCGGAGCCGAATTCGACTGCCTTGACGACTACGAGATAAACCAGTACGTAGACGTAGTTGTCCGCCCCGAAGATATAATAATATGCAAGCCGGGCGAAGGCCAGCTGAAAGGCAAAGTACTTTCCACAGTGTTCAAGGGCGTACACTACGAAATAACCGTAGAGGTCGGCAGGTTCGAGATAGTTATCCAGTCCACCGCCTATGCGGCGCCCGACTCCGTCATCGGCATGCGCATAGAGCCCGACGGCATCCACATAATGGAAAAAGTATACACCGAAAACAAATACGACGGCGTCATCACCAAAAAGAACACCGTTGAATTCGGTGACGGCGAATTCGAGTGCGACGTTACCCAGCTTTACCCCGGTTCCCACCTCGACGAAGAGGGCTACCTTATAACCGCCGCAGGCGAAAAATTAGACCTCACGGGCACGGAGGTTACAGTCGAAGTGGGCTTCCGCGACATAACCATGAGCGACGAAAAGGACGCTGGCGGCGCCGAAGGCAGCATAATTTCCATGATATACAAGGGCGACCACTACCGCTACATTGTGCGCACCGAGGAAAACGAGGAAGATTACGTGCTCGCCTGCCCCGACCTTTGGAATACGGGCGACAAGGTAAGCCTTATAATACCTGCAGATAAGATAAAACTTACATTAAAACCCGCGGCAGGTGAAAAGAAATGACAAAGACGCTTAAACTGCGGTTCAACCGCAAGCAGCTGTGCATACCGTACGCAGCCTTTCTTATACTGTTTGTCATATGCCCGCTGCTGGTGATAATCTACTACGCCTTTACAAACGGCACAGGGCAGTTTACCTTTGACAACCTGGTGAACTTCTTTTCCAACACAAACACCCTGGGCACGCTTTTAAACAGCATCGCCATAGCGTGCGTAACCACCATTGTGTGCCTTGTGATAGCGTACCCCGTAGCCTATATCCTCGCGCGCAGCAAATTCAGAAGAAAATATGTGCTTCTGATGCTGTTTGTGCTGCCGATGTGGATCAACTTCACGCTGAGAATAACGGCGCTGAAAGAGATACTTTCGTTCATAGAGGGCAACCTTGCCATGTATCCCTTTCTGAACACCGTAATAGGCATGACTTACGACTTTTTACCATTTATGATACTGCCGCTGTACACCGCGCTCTCCAAGCTGGACAAGAGCCTTTTCGAGGCCGCGGAAGACCTGGGAGCAAGCAGTTTTACCGTGTTTATGCGCGTTGTGCTCCCCCTTTCGGTGCCCGGAATAATTTCGGGCGTGACAATGGTATTGCTGCCCTCAATGACCAACTACGTAGTTTTAGACATGCTTTATAACAGCACATACATCATGGGCAGCCTGATAGGCAGTTATTTTGCGGCATACGACTGGAACAACGGCTCTATGATATCGCTGATACTGCTTATAATAATCTTTATAATAACGCTGGCCACTAACAAATTCAACGACGACCAGTCAAGCGGGAGGACGGTACTGTGAAAATAACAAAAAAAGTGATAAGCGCGGTATGGCTCGTCCTCGTGCTCGCATTCATATATGTGCCCATTCTGTTGCTCGCCGTATACAGCTTTACCGACGCAACTATGGTCGGCGGCCCCGTAGGCGGATTTTCCTTTCAGAACTATTTAACGCTGTTTAAAAACGAAGACCTGCGCGGCATGATAGGCGGCACCATACTGCTTGCAGTAGGCGCGGCGCTCATTTCTGCAGTACTCGGCACAATAGGAGCCATAGGCTCGTTCTATTCAAAGAGAACGGCAAAGCACCTTATAAACTACGCAAACCAGATCCCCGTGGTCAATGCAGACGTAGTGACGGGCTTTTCGCTGTGCGTGCTGCTAATAGTGCTGCTCGGCATAGGGAAGGACACGTTCGTGCCCCTCGTGATAGGACATGTTGTGCTGTGCACTCCCTTTGTATACCTTTCGGTAATGCCCCGTTTAAGGCAGATGGACAACAACCTCTACGAGGCGGCGCTCGACCTGGGCGCCACGCCCGCACAGGCGCTGTTCAAGGTAGTCATACCCCAACTGCTGCCCGGCATATTTTCGGGCTTTATGCTGGCAATCACCCTTTCGCTGGACGATTACTTTATAACCACCTACACAAAGCCCGCCACATTCGACACGATAAGCACCTATGTGGTGAACGCCACAAAGGGCGGCCAGACCGAAATAAAGACGGCGCTGTGGGCGCTGTCAACGATAATATTCCTTATTGTGGTGATCGTGGTAGTGCTGATGAACGTTGCTTCGCGCAAGAAAAAGACGACGGAGGAGCGCATATGAAGATGAAAAAGATAGCGGCAGTCGCCGCCGCGTGCGTATTCGCCCTGCCCGTTTTTGCGGCGGCAGGCTGCACAACGGCAGACGAAACGGTGGTGCTGCGCGTTTCGAACTGGGAAGAATATATAGACCTGGGCGAATGGGGCGAGGACGAGCTGATAGAGTTTGAGGACGGAACGACCATTTTCGGCGAAAACAGCGTAATAGACGACTTCACCGAATGGTTCAACTCTCAGGACTACGGCTTTAAAGTGCGCGTGGAATACTCCACCTTCGGCACTAATGAAGACCTGTATAACCAGCTCAACCTGGGCGACGTCTACGACCTGGTGTGCCCCTCCGACTACATGATAATGAAATTGCTCGATGAAGACGAAGACGCCATTCTTCCCTTCTCAGAGGAATTCATGGACAAAAGTAATCCCGAAAATTATTATATAAACGGCGTATCGAAATATATAGACGGCGCCGAGGGCAGCATATTCTACGAGCACGGCTGGAACGGCATTGCGGCCTGCTACATGTGGGGAACCACAGGCCTTGTATACAACCCCGACAGGGTGGACGATGAGGCAAACGACGTTTCCTCGTGGGACATGCTTACCAACACAGACTACTATAAATCGGTGACAATAAAGGACAACGTGCGCGACGCATACTTCACCGCCCTCTCCATACTGTATGAAGACGAACTCAATGCAATAAACGCCGACGACAGCATGACCGAAGACGACAAAGCCGCCGCGCGCAGCGAACTTCTGAATGCCACCGATGAAGAGACTGTGGCCGCCGCAGAAGACATACTCAAGGATATCAAGGAAAACGTTTACTCCTTTGAAACGGATAGCGGCAAGACAGACATGGTGACAGGCAAGGTGATAGGCAACCTGCAGTGGTCGGGCGACGCCGTTTACATCCTAGACCAGGCCGACGAAGAAGACACCGAACTTTGGTATTCGGTGCCTCAGTCCAACACAAATCTGTGGTTCGACGGCTGGGTTATGTTAAAAGACGGCATAAACGGCAACAGGAACAGACAGATCGCAGCAGAAGCCTTTGTAAACTTCCTCTCCCGCCCCGACATTGCGGTGCGCAACATGTATTATATAGGCTACACCTCGTCTATCGCCGCGGAAGAAGTTTTCAACTATTTTGACTGGTGCTACGGCGTGGTTCCCGAAGACGAAGGCGAAGATCTTGAAATTTACGTATACGACGTGAGCTACTTCTTCGGCGAGGACAGTTACATCTACCTTGACATGAGCACGCTGAATGTAGAGGGCGCAACGCGTACATATGTATATGAAAACGTTGCAGATTATACCGTATACGAGGGCGGAACCATATACAAGGGCAGGCAGGCGTTCGGGCAATATCCCACCGCAGACGTTATATCGAGGAGTGTAGTCATGCTCGATTTCGGCGACGACCTTGCCAACATAAACCAGATGTGGATAAACGTGCGCTGCCTTGACATCAACGACATACCCGTTACCACAGTAGTTATTGTAGCCGTAATAATTGTGGCAGCTGTCGCCGCTATCCTGCTGTACCGCTTCAGGTACTATATTTTCTACCGCAAGGAGCCGCGTACAACCGCCAGCCGTTAAAAATAAAAAGGAATGACCGTAACAGTCATTCCTTTTCTTTTTACCTGCAAAGTTTACCAAACCCGGTTAAATTTTCCATACAGAGAGGTAAAATTGTATGGATAACTCCAAAAGAGAAGATGCCCGAATTATAAAAACGCGCCGCGATCTCCGCGCGGCGCTTATGCACTTAATGGAAACAAATAATTTTGATAAAATCAATGTCAATGAAATTTGTAAAGAGGCGATGGTCAACCGCATGACTTTTTATAAGCACTATAACAATAAGTATGATTTGCTTAATGATGAGCTGCTTGAAATAAAAAGAAACATAGCTCAAAGAATGGAAAAGGAATATCCTTTATGCCCAAGACAAAGACGTCCGGCCGCGACATTCCTTTGACGGATGCGCTCATAGACGACTTGAAGAAGTACATGGACTGGTTCAGGCTCGCCGACGAGG
>CALVLV010000004.1 GCA_944341075.1 uncultured Clostridia bacterium | reverse complement strand
GGTGCGCGAGGGCTTTTGCCCGCTGCCCTGCCGAGGGTTCCCTTCGGGAAACGGCAGAACTCGCTTGCGCGACAAATAGGGGCTTGCAGCGGCGGGAAACCCGCCTTGCAAACTTAATTGCTTTATAAA
This sequence comes from uncultured Clostridia bacterium, assembly GCA_944341075.1. Classification (GTDB taxonomy): domain Bacteria; phylum Bacillota; class Clostridia; order Christensenellales; family Borkfalkiaceae; genus Coproplasma. The sequence goes on along the minus strand of CALVLV010000004.1, from coordinate 98,034 downwards.
ATAAAAGCGCAGGGGGCAAAAAGGCACCGCCTTGGCCCGACTGCAAGCGCGCTTTATAAAAACGGATAAAAGAGGTAAAATATGGAAAAAAAGACTATACTGTAAGGGATTAATACGAACACGATTTAAAGCGGGGATATCACGGCACCAGCTGCGTTAAATCCCTTGAACGTGCCACCGGGCACGCCCTGCAGGCTTTGCCTTGCTCTTGCCGCAATCTGCCCGCTTTAAATTGCTCTGCACCTTTAAATAGCGCATTTTGCGGTGGATTGGCGCGACAGACGAAGCAGCAATACCCACTGAGGTATTGCAGTATAGGGTTCCCGAAAAAGATTTGCAAAGCAAAGTTTTTTTGGAAAGAGGAGCTGCCCGCGTTAAAGTTGTAATGTTGTGCCTGCACAACATTACAGAAAAACTGCGGAGCAGTGACGAGAACGCCAAGGCATACAAAAGACGCATTTAAAGGCGGGTTCGTTTTATTCCCTTACAGTATATGAAAGTTTATTTCCGCCCTGCGAAGGGCAAAGGGGCTTACGCAGAAAGAGCTGGGCGACATGCTGTATGTTTCCGACAAGACTATAAGCCGCTGGGAAAACGACGAGTGCGCGCCCGACCTGTACCTTGTGCCGGCGATAGCCGATATTTTCGGCATATCTGCCGACGAACTTATACGCGGAGAGAGAAATGCGGCCGGCGACGCGTCCGAAACGCCCTATACCGCCGCCCGCACGGAAAAGCAGATAAAGGCAATACTTGCAGGCAAGTTCAGTAAATTGCGTTCCCTTTCATTCATTCCGCTCGGGCTTGCGCTCGCAGGCGTGATCGCCGCGGTGATATGCGCATTGGTCACGGTAAACTGTACAGACGAATACGGCTATCACACAGAGGTAAGCTGGCTTGGTTTTATTATAGCCTGCGTGCTGTGTGCAGGAGGCATAATATGTGAAGTATGCCTTGCGCTTAACGCCTTTCAGCGACCGGATGAGGAATTTGACGACTACCGCATTAAGTTTGCGCAACACAACGCCCGCGTTCTGGCGCTTTCTTCCGCAGCCATATTTATTGAAACAGCCGTATTATTCTTCTGCCTGCCCCTGCTTGCCATAGACAGCCGCATTTTGCAGACCGCCCCGCTGATGTGGCCCGGCATAGGATTGAATATTGCCGGCATAGCCGTTTGCCTTGCATACCTAATCTACTGCAAAACGATACGCAGAAAGTGCGTAGAAAACGGCATGGCAATATATCCTAAAGGGTATACCGTCCGCGCAAAGCGCGAAAATAAGACGCTTGCCATAATTGCAACGGTATGCACGGCGATATTTATTGCGCTTGCAGTGCTCAACATTGTCTTTCCCGAACTTGTGCAAACTTCGGGCACCGCGTCTGTAACTTATTTTCTGTCCGGCGCCTATCATATACTGATGATAGCAGCGGCATTGGCCGGCGCAGCGGTATATGCGGCGCTGAGGGCAGCTTCAAAAAAGACAGCACGGCACAATCAACACGTTAATTGACCGCCATATATGCCACAAATAATACATTTTAAAGCAAACAAAGCAGCACGAAATATAATGGCGACATTTACATACAGTATCCAATAATCACTTTTATAAAAATTCGCGGCGGCGGGAAAAACTTCCCGCCGCCGCGTGTATAAGGAGAAAAATAAAGAAGGAACTTATGAACATATTCAGCGCGCGGCAGGCTCCGCCGCGCAAGCCACACGTTCCGCCGCACCTAAAACGCGGCCACAGCTTTATTTTCCTCAGCCGAGTTTTAGTTTTTTGCGGAAATACATATAGCCCTTTGTCATCACCCACCCGCGCGGCCGCCAGGGCAGCAGCATGGGCAGCGATACATACGAAAACCAGCGCAATTTGCGGTATAAGGCGGCGTCCTTTGCCTTTATGTGCCGCCACAGCTCCTTAAGGCTCTGCTTGCGCTCTTTGGAACATTCGGCGCAGGTAAAGAACACGGTATTCACCATTATTACCATAAGGTTGTGCCACATATACCTTTTAAGCCCCTTGGGCATGGCCTTTATCTGCGCCCAGGTATACGAGTCGGTCATCTCGCGCATTACCAGCTGCTGCTGGGCGTAGCGCCTTACTATGTTTGCAATGTTTACCGACTGGTCGCTTCTGCCGATAAAGTAGTGGTACAGATCGAGGTCGAGGTAGCACACCGTCTGCATGAAGGGCAACGGCTTGTACGCGAACAGGTTATCCACATAAAAGGTGTGCTCGGGGAGCACCGTGCCGCTTGCAATAAGCTTTTCGCGCTTGTAGAGCAGGGCGTGCATGAGCATCATCTTTGAAAAGTGGAATGGCCTTACCCTATCCCACCCGATTATTTCGCCCGCGGGCATCTGCTTGCGGTAGTGCGAAAGGAACTTTCCGTTTTCCGAAGGCTTGTCGTACACAAAGTTGGCAACGTAAAGATCGGGCGATTGACCCGCAGATATATGCGATTTAATAGTTTCTATCAGCTTTAAAAGGGCGGCTTTGTCCAGCCAGTCGTCTGAGTCGACGACCTTGAAATACAGCCCCTCTGCCACCTTTAAGCCGGCATTTACGCCCGAGCCGTGCCCGCCGTTGGGCTTATCTATCACCCTGACTATAGAGGGGAAGTTGGCGCGGTAGGTCTTGGCTATTTTAAGCGTTATATCGGTAGAGCCGTCGTTGACTATTATTATTTCGGCGTCCTCGCCGGCCACAAGCAGGCTGTCTACACATTTTTTCATGTACGCCTGCGAGTTATAGCAGGGCACCACAAAGCTTATAAGTTTCATTTTTGTTCCGTTTAACTTATTTTTTTTCGCGTGCCCTGAGCGGTGAAAGCCCCCCCGCTGCCGTAAGCACTGCGATTATATCACGGCATATCTGCGTTTTCAATATTTTCGGCACAAAATGCCGTTTTTGCTGCATATACAGTAATTTTGCGGCATCTGTATACATTTATGCGCATAAAAAGCCGACCCGCCGATACATAAAACCACAGTTCGGTGTCCGCCGCACACGCCGCGCGTGCGCGCAGGAAACACAAAAAGGGCGCACAGTATTACGCCATGAAGGCTATGAATGCCCTGTAGTTGCTGTACAGGTCGGCCTTGGATATCAGCTCCCAGGGCGCGTGCATGGAGATGACGGGCACGCCGAGGTCAACGGTGTCTATGTTCAGGTTGGCAAGGTATTTTGCCACCGTTCCGCCGCCGCCCGCGTCCACTTTGCCGAGTTCGGCAGTCTGCCATACCACGCCCGCCCTGTCGAACATGGCGCGCACTTCACCCACAAATTCGGCGTTGGCGTCGTTAGAGCCGCTCTTGCCGCGCGAGCCGGTGAATTTGCTCATGCAGGTGCCGCATGAGAGCATTGCGGCGTTCATCTTTTCATACACGGTGTCAAAGTTGGGGTCGTATGCCGCCGTTACGTCGGATGAAAGGCACTTGGAGGCATAGCGCACCTTGCGGAAACTTGCGCCCAGGGCTATGCAAATTTCCTCCATCAGGTCTTCGTATATCTTGCTCTGCATGCCGGTGTTGCCCTCGCTGCCAATCTCCTCCTTGTCCACCAGCATTGCAAGCACGGTGTGCCTGCTTTCGTTATTGAGAACGGCCGTAAGCGCGGGATATGCGCACACCCTGTCGTCGTGGCCGTAGGCGCCTATCAGGGCGCGGTCAAAGCCTATGTCGCGCGCCCTGAAGGCGGGCACCGCGCACAGCTCTGCCGAAAGGAAGTCCTCTTCGCACATTCCGTATTCCCTGTTCAGATAGTTCAAAACGGTGAGCTTGATCTTCTTTTTTACGTCCTTGTCGGCATACGGCATGCCGCCCACAACCACGTTGAGCTGCTCGCCCTCTATTATCTTTGTACCGTTGTGCGACATCTGCTCGGCGCCGAGGTGGGGAAGCAGGTCGTTGATGTAGAACACGGGGTCGTCCTCGCTTTCGCCCACTTTGATTTCCACCTTCTGCCCGTTTTTAAGCACCACAACGCCGTGCAGCGCAAGGGGAATGGCAGTCCACTGATACTTTTTAATTCCGCCATAGTAGTGGGTCTTTAAAAAGCACATGCCCGACTGCTCGTACAGGGGATTCTGCTTTATATCCACCCTGGGGGCGTCTATGTGCGAGGCGATTATGCGCAGGCCGTCCTTTTCAAGGTCTTCGGTGCCCACGCGGAACACCACCACGCTCTTGCCGCGGTTTACAAAATATTTTTTATCGCCTGCGGCAAGCTTGTCGCCGAACTTATATTCGGTAAAGCCCTTTTCCTTTGCCATGCGCACGGCTGCGTCGCACGCCTCTCGCTCGGTCTTGGCCTCGTCCAAAAAGGCCTTGTAGCCTTCGGCATAGTCGAACATTGCGGTGCGCTCTGCCTCGGAGGCCTCTTCAAAGTAATTCTTTTTTTCGTAGGCAAGCTCATCGTAGCGCGCCTGCCCGTTGCTCTTTTTTTCGGACATATATACTCCTTTGCATAGTTTATATTTTATTGTGTAAGGCCGCCCCGCAAAACGCGCGGCGGAATAAGCATGCCGTGCATGCCCGGCGGCACGTTCAAGAGATTTAACATAGCCGGTGCCGTGATATCCCCGCTTTAAATCGTGTTCGTATCAATCCCTTACAGTATACCATTGTTTTTGCTTTAAATCAATATTTTATGTGCAAAAATTACAGCCTGTCCGTGCAAAAATAAAGCGGCGCAATGCCAAGGGGCGGCGCCGTGCAACAGCCGGCGCCGCCCCTGAAAGGGAAGGAAACAAATGCGCGCCTGCGCCGCATCAGGCAGCGCAGGGCAGGATGATGTTTGTTCTGAATATTTCGCCGCTCTGCCCGAATGTGACTTCGCCGCCGTACTTTTCCACTATCATCTTTATAGACTTGGTGCCGAAGCCGGGGTTAAGCGTGCGCGTCTTTTCAAATGCCACAAGGCTTACTTCAGACTTATCCACGCCGCCCGTAAAGTAGGGAGCATGGAAGTATGCCTCTACCACGTCCTTGCCGGCAACCGAACCGGTGTTGGTCACTTTGATTTTTGCCGTTATAGTCCAGCAGTTGGTGCCCGTCCACTCGGGGGCGTAGGTTTCACCCGTCTGCGAAGCCCATTCTTCCCACTGCGAATCGTCCACTTCTACAAGCTCCCAGCTGAACGTGGTGTACGAAAGGCCGTAGCCGAACGGGTATGTAACTGCCTTATCCCACGCCTCTTCGCTGGTGCCGCCGTAGACATCCTGAAGGTATCCGTCAGCATAGGCGGTCTCCCAGTACTTGTAGCCTACGTATATGCCCTCTTCATACATTACAATGGGAAGTCCGTCTTCGCTGGAAGTCGTCTGTCCCGGAGGGCCTGAAGTTTTGCCGGCCTTGCGCTCCCATACGTGCGTCTGCCAGCCGCTGCCTTCCTGTTCGTACAGCCAGTTGTTTTCAAGCGCAGTCTTGCCCGAACCTGCCGAAGCCTTGTAGGCGTCGGAGTCGAATATCTGGCTGTAGTCGCCGTAGTTGTACCACGTGGGGTCTGACGTGAAGTCGGCTTCGAAGAAGTCTGAAGTCCTTGCGGAGGGGCTTACTTCGCCGCTGAGCAGCTTGGGCAGGGCCTTGAGGCCGTTGTCGCCGTACTGCCCGCACCACATTATGGCGTCTACGTCTGCGTTCTCTTCAAACGCTTCAAGCTCCATGGTGTTGGCCGCGCCGATGAGTATGATTATCTTATCGCAGTGCTTGATGGCATAGGCCACAAGGTCAAGTTCGGTGCTGGTGGGCATCAGCTGATGCTGGTATACTTTGCCGTCCACCGTGACGAGCGCCTCGTGTTCGTAGTCGCCGCCCTCGGTGAAAATTTTATCGGCCTCGTAGTCCCACTGCTCCTTGGCGTCCTGGCCTTCGGAAATGCCGTCGCGGTCGATGCAGATTATGCCCACATCGCCGTAGAAATCAAGGCTCTGTTCCTGTTCCTTAGTTATAGAGGTCACGCCATATGCAGACGACGTGACTGCGTCGGGCGACAGAACCGAGGGGTTTACGCTGGTAAAGCCGCCCTCTACAAGGGCTTCGCGGTAGTCGGCCCCGTCTTCGCCGAAAATTGTGATATTGCTTTCTTTGGAAATAGGCAGCGCATTGCCCTGGTTTTTGAAAAGGATCATGCCCTCTTCGTTCATCTCCACTTCCACCGCCTCTGCAGCGGCGAAGGCGTCGTCACGGTTGGAGTAATCGGACATGAACTTCCAGTTCTTGGTTGACGATGCGTCGACCGCGGTCGCGCCCGCCAGCGATGTTATGAAGACCAGAGAAGCCAAAGCGGCTGCGCCTGCAAACTTGGCCGCCCCGGTCAGTTTTTAACTCGGGTTTTTCTCATATCATTCCTCTCTGATAATTTCCCCATCCGGCATGCCGCAGTTGCTCTTTTAATGCGGCTGCCGCAGTTGTTTTGCCTGCAAAGATACATTTTAAAGGTAATTGTTCAGCTCTACATTCTGCGCCCCACCTCCTTGCAAATCTTATCGACACAACATTAACAACGCCTGCCGATTTTTTACAGGGTTTTTTCGTAAGTGGTCAAAATATTTACGAAAAGGGTAAAACGAAGCAATGCACCAAGCTTTCATTTTACGTTTGCGGTTTTCTTTTTTAAAGGCAAAAATGAGCAGCCGTCACACATTTGCGCGTTTGCCGCTCCGCAGTGCGTAAAAATAGCCGGCGCGGGCGAGTTTTGCCCGTCCGCGCCGGCTTTGCAACTTATTTTACTATGGGAACAAATTTATTGCCCGCCGCAAAATCGCGGCGGGCAATGAGGAAGGTGAAACATATAAGCAGGATGTCCCTGTGTTATATATCGCGTATGAGCATTTTATGCGCCGCGGCCCGCAAGCCGCGGCGCAGAACGGGTAAGCTGGCGTGTTACTCGCCGTCTGCCTGAGCCTTCTTTTTCCGCTCGAGCACGAGCGCCGTTACGTACAGGCCCGCCGAGGCAAGCACTGCCACGCCGGCTATCACGTCGAGCGCGATGAGCATTCCCTGCCACCAGGGCATGTAGGGGATCTGGCGGGTATTTGCCGAATATCCGTTCATGCCGGCGCTGAAGTTGCACACAACGTACAGTATGCGGTGGCAGGATTCGCGCAGGTTGTTTGCAAACCGTGCGCTCGTTCTGTAACTGTCGAGCGAGCTTTCGGTGCCGGTGCCGTCGTACAGGTTGGTGCCGTTCATTATGCCGTCGTAATAGGTCATGTAAGAGGCGCCGTTGCCCGATGATGCGTCGGTTATGGCAAAGCCGTCGAAGTCCCATTCGTCGCGCAGAATGTTCTTCATAAGTTCAGAACTTGCGCTCGTCCACACGCAGCCTGCGCGGTTGAAGGACGTCATTGTCGCGTGCGCGTTGCCTATAGAGGGGCGCATTGCCAGCTCGAAGGGAAGCAGGTAAATTTCCCTTGCAGACTGTTCGTTGAGCCATATTCCCACGCCGTTGCGGTTGGTTTCCTCGTTGTTGAAGGCATAGTGCTTTACGTATGCCACAACGCCCACAGACTGCATGCCCTTTATTTCTGCCACGGCGGCCATGCCCGACAGATAGGGGTCTTCAGAGAAATATTCGTGCGCGCGGCCGCCGAAGGGCGTGCGGTGAATATTCACGCCGGGGGCGTACAGGCCCTCTATATCGGAGAATATCGCGTCGTCGCCGAGCAGTTTGCCTATGCGCTCTATGATGTCGTCGTTGAAGGTCGCCGCCCACACGCCCTCGCTGGGCAGGCAGTAGCCCGTGACCGAACCAACCACGCTGGTGGGGCCGTTTTCGTCCACGGTGGCGGGCTTGGTTATGCTGGTGACCTCGTTGGTCTTGTGATAGCCGTCCGCCACAAGCTTGGCCTGTTCGGCATAGGTCATCTGGTCAAGCACCAGTTCCCACCTTTCGTCATCGTAGTCTAAGCCGCGCATGCTGATAAGCTGGGTGCCGGTGTTTACGCCATAGTCGGGCATGGTTGAGCCGTCCTCTTCAAGCGCGTTATTGCTCTGAAGGTCGCGCTGCATGGTCTCTGTTGCAATGGAAAGAGTGATGGCCTCGTCGGGGAACGTGCCCTCCCAGTCGCTGCGCGAAAGGTATGTAACGCTGTTGGTGCCGCTGCCTTCGTACCTGTTTACGTCGGCAAAGTCGAGCTGGTTGGTTATGGGGTTGCCCGTTTCGGACGATTTGCTGAAGATCTCGGTGTCAACATCGCTCTGCCTGAGTATGACTGCGGCAAGTTCTGCATTGCCGGCAGCGTCCATGCCGTCGTCCTCATCATATCCCTTTGCGGCGAGTATGTTGTTTACCGCGTCGTGCGAGTCCTTTGCCGCGGTCAGGTAATAGTCGCCCTTATCGAGGATATACGTCTGCGCGTCCTCGGAATCGTAGCTTCTCAGCTGTTCCTTGGATATGGTAATGGTTACGTCTGCATCGGCGCCGGCGGCTATGGTATCCGTCTTATCGTAGCCCACAAGCTCTACCGAGGCCTTTTCCACACCGCCATCGGTATAGGGCTTCTGAAGGTATATCTGCACTACCTCCTTGCCGGGAACCTGCGAGGTGTTTTTTACGTTGAGCGTAACGGTGTAGCTGTTGCCGTCTTCGCTTTCGGCCACGTTGAAGTTGCTGTATTCAAACGTGCTGTACGAAAGGCCGTAGCCGAACGGGTAGGCAACGTCTGCCGAATAGTCGTAATCGCCGACCTTGTCCCTGTCCATAACGACGTCTTCGTAGCGGGTCTCGTAATACCTGTAGCCCACATATATGCCCTCTGCATATACGGCATAGTAGCGGTTTGTGGTATTTATAAAGTCAAATTCCCTATAGTTGGTATACTGCTGGGTAAATCTCTTGCCCGAATTTGCCGCCCACGTTGCCATTGCGGGGGAGGAGAAGTTGTCCTTTGCAAAGGTATCCACCGTTCTGCCAGAGGGATTTACTTCGCCCGTGAGCACTTCGCCTATGGCGTAGGCGCCGTGCGAACCGGTATTGCCTATCCACAGGCAGGCGTCTACATCTATGGCGTCGCTGAACATGAAGTCCATCTGCAGCCCCAGGGCGGTGTTTACCAGCACGATTATTTTATCGAACGTGCCCGCCTCCTTCAGGTCGGTGAGTTCCTCTAAAAGATCCACTTCGGTGGCGGTGAGCGAAATGTAGCTGCCGTCTATGCCGTCGCTGCCCTGCGCGGTGGAGTCCGTACCCTCGCCGCTGTTTCTGGCAATGGTGACTATGGCGGCGTCGCCGAAGTTTGCATAGCTATCCTTTACATTGTCGGGGTATATGCTGTAGGGGGCCTCGTTCTGAACATATCCGTTGATGTTTACCCCGCGGCTGTATTCCTGATAGGTATCCGAGCGGTAAAAGTTCCACAGCGTTTCGTTTACGTTGAGGGCGCCGTCCCTTTCGAGCGCGTCTTTGAGCGTTGCATACGAGGACGTGGAACCCGCCGACGACGAGCCGGAAGTTGCATAATTGAGGTTGGCAGAACCCTGCGCAAACAGGCTTACGTTGCTGCCGCTTGCAAGCGGAAGCGCGCCGCCTTCGTTTTTGAGGAGCACTATGCCCTCGCTCTCCACCTCTTCGCACAGCTGCTCGTAGGCAGATTTGAGTTCGGCCTCTGTCGAATACGTCTTGGCAAAGTATTCGGTATCCACCTCTTCGCCGCCCTCTATTTCAACAGTCCTGTAAGGCACTATATTCAGCGCGCTGTTCACCATAGAGGCGTTCTGCCAGCCGGCTATGCTTACTGCAACAAACAGCGCAAGCACGGAAGATGATATGGCGAAAGCCGTTTCGCCGAATTTGTGTGTAAAGGGGAATTTCATGCGTTATCCTCCTTTATCAGGGGAGAAAGTCCCGATTTTGTAAGTATGCCAGCCGCAAGCGATATGCCGAAGCAGAGCACGCCGAAGATTATGCTGAGCACAAAGCCCGCAGTTACAGGCGTGGGGTCTATGCTTACGAGAAGGTTGGTTATGTAGTTGATATCAAAAACTATAAAGCGCAGAACAGCGAACAGCCCCACTGCCGCCGCAAGATATTTGACAATGCGAAGGTCAACTACAAGCGCCGCAACGCATATTACAAGGTAAATTATGTAACTTGCGGTAACGGCCCCGTCGAGTTCGGGCGTGAACTCGGTTACGCCTGTGCTGAGGTAGATTATCAGCGCGGCAAGCCCGCAGGCGAACGCGCCGAGCATGAGGTAGTAACCTACCCCCTTGCCCTTGAAAAACGCCTTTATTTTATCCATTTGCCACCTCTTTTATCAGCGTATGTTAGAGGTAACGGGCTCCCATGTGAGTTCGGTGCCCGAATATATGGTTATGCAGTCCACAAGGGGCGCCGTTGCATTCTGCGAGCCGCCCGTACCCCTGTTGTCGTTGGTAACTTCAAGGCGGATGACGTTTTCACCCTTATCGAGCGAAATGTTGCCCAGAGTAAATTCCGTAAAGGTACCGTATTGGGTAGTGCCCGTGGCGTTGAACAGTATATTTATGTCGCTATAGTTTATGGCGGTGCCGTTTACCGTTACGGCGAAATCTTCGGGGGTGAGGGTGAGCGTTTCGCCGCGGCTTACAAAGCCGTCGTACAGGCCGAGGCTTATGGTGAGCGTAGCGTCGGTCACGGCCTCTGTGGCATTTATTTCAAAATACAGATATTCGCCCTGCATATACAGGCTGCCCATAAAGTAGCCGTTGCTTGCCGTGCCCGTTGTGTCGGGAGTGATGGCGTCGGGGCCGTACGAGTCGTCCGAATAGCCGAAGAAGTGCCTATCCTCGCCGGTTTCCGGGTCGGTGAGGTCTGTATATTCGGCTTCGAATACATATCCCTTATCCCAACCTGCATACAGAGTGAGGTTTTCGTTCAGCGTGGTGCGCGAATATGCCTGAGTGCACTCTTCGTCAAGGTACCAGCCGTTGAGCAGATATCCGTCCCTTACGGCGGCAGAAGAACCGGGAAGGGTGACGAGCATGCTGCCCTTATCAAGCGATTCGCGCCTGAATATGCCTGCGCCGTCATAGTTCCACATATAGGTAACTATCACCGAATTTTCATCCACCTCTATCCAGTTTGCATATACGGTGGTATCTTCGGTTATGGGAGCAGAAAAGTCGAATGTCTCTTCAAAATTGCTGTCGGCATACCAGCCTTCGAACAGGTATCCGCTGCGGGTGGGCTCTTCGGGCATTTCCACCGTTCCGCCGGGAGCCACCTGAACAACTTCGGTTTCGGTGCCGTACAATACAAACGTTACATCAAGCATATTCTGCGTCCAACCGGCATAATAGGTTACGTTTGAAGTTATTGCGGCGGTAAAGTCTACCTCGTTGCCCTCGGTGCAGGCGGCATCTGTAAACCAGTCGTCAAAGGTGTAGCCGTCGCGGGTGGGGTCGGCAGGTTTTGTGGCGGTGCCGCCCTCGCGCACCTGCTGCGTGGTTGCGGCGGGGGCGCCCTCGTAGTTATAGTTGTATGTTACGGTGTATGTTGCAGCGTCGTCCGAGCAGGCTGCGGCTATTGCCACGCCCGAAAGCAGGGCGAACGATGCCGTTACGGCAGCTATTCTTTTTAACCAGATTTTCTTCATAAAAAATAAAAAGCTCCTGTTATGTTTTATTTAATCAGTTAGGCATTACCGCGCGGCAACGCGCGGTAATGCCCTGAGCTGACTTTATGCGTTATGCATTACTTATTTGTGCGCTTTCTGTTTACAACTACCGCTGCAACGGCTATCACGGGAACGGCAACGGCAAAGCCTATAAGGCCGTTTACCGCAGAGCCGCAGCCCGATTCTTCAGCGGCGGGAGCCGATATGGCGAGCGTTGAAGTGGTGCCGTCTGTATAGGTTACGGTTATGGTGTCGCCCGCTTCGTTGATGGTCACGTTTTCAACGGTCTTGCCTGCCTCGGCTTCGGGCAGCTCTATCGTGGTAGTGGTGCCGTCTGTATAGGTGACAACTATGTCGCCTTCAACAAGCTCTACCTTGGTTACGTTGTTTGCAACAACATTTTCACCCGTTACCGTTATGGTATAGTCGAACAGATATACAGATTCGCCTGCCGTCGCCTTTACGGTGAACGAATATGTGCCCGCCGTGGTGGCCGTGCCGGTTATTCTGCCGTCCGCTGCGAACGAAAGGCCTTCGGGCAGGGCGCCATCGACTATTTCCATAGAGAATTCGGTGATGCTTTCAGGTAAAAGAACGTAAGCGTTTACCGATTCGCCCGTGTCTATGGCCGAAATATCGCTGCTCATGCTCATTACAGAGTCAACTTCTATAGTCAGGTCAACGGTCATTGCTATCCAGCCGTCTGCCGTTATCGAAACGGTTACGTTGAACGTGCCGCTTTCAACGGGAGTGCCGGAGAGAACGCCGTCCGCAAGGGTCATGCCCTGGGGAAGGGTGCCCGCCGTGATCTCCGTAGTTATGTCGTGGTCGGTATAGTAAGAATCTGCAAGTATCCTGGTTTCGGCAAGTGCCGTGCCCTGGGTTGCATCTATGGTCTCTTCTATATCCCTGTCGGTTATGCCGTTATATGTGCCGGCGCTGTTTGCAAGCTCATACAGGTAACGCTTTACGGCAAGGCGCGCGCAGTACCACTGCTCGTCGTCGCTTTCGCCGTTTATAAGCACGCTGTTGCTCTCTTCGTCCCATGTGCCGGAGAGGCCCCTTGAGCCTGTGAAATCGGTTTTGCCATAGCTGTTGAGGGTGTACGTGCCGGAGATCCAGCCGCCGCCCCAGCCGTTTGCAAGGTCGCCGTCTTCAAGTACTGCGCCCGCACGGATAAGGCCGTCTGCCGATTCCTGGTTGCGGATCATGTCGGTTACGGTGAAGCCTTCCCAGCCCCACTCTTCGCGTGCAAGACCGCTCATGAGCTGATAGTTGTGGCCTGCATATACGGCGCCGATACGGCCGTATTCGTTCATGGTTGCAGATGCGCCGCCCTCCTGCATGGTCATGCGGAATGCGGGCATGTAAGTTTCGCGGATGACCTGTTCAGAGGCGTTTACGCCGTGCCAGGTTGCGCTGTTGGGAGCCTGATCGTACAGGCCGAAGTGCTTGATATATACCGCTATGCCGCGCGACTGGGCGCCGCTTACTACTGCCGCGCCGATGTAGCCGCTGAGCAGACTATCCTGCGAGTAGTACTCTGCAGAACGGCCGGAGAATGCGCTGCGGTGAATGTTTGCGCCGGGGCCGTACCAACCCGTGCAGTCGAGCATGAGCAGCATGTTGCCTGCCATTATGCCCTGGCGTTCGGCAAGTTCAACGTTCCATGTAGAGGCGATCATCGGTTCGAATGCCCAGAAGAAGTTGTTGAACATGTGGTTGGGGCCGTTTTCGTCGCTGGTTTCAAGCTTGCCTATAGTGTCTATTGCAAGCGTGCCGTGGTAGCCGTAGTTGAGAATGACTGCAAACTCTTCCCACGTCATCTGGTTGAGGAATGTATCCCAATCTGCCGAATCCCATGCCTTGCCTGCCATGTCTGCAAGAACGGTTGCGTACATGCCGTCTTCGCCTACTACGCCCGCGCCCTGCGTCCAGGTATCGGGTATGCCGTTGGGATTGCTCTCAAGGAAGTAGTCGTAAGGGGTCATGAAGTCGTCTGCTTCAAAATAGCCCTCTTCACCAAAGTTATCGGCGTCTATATACCTGTACTTGTTGAGAGTGCTGATAGCTTCTTTCGAAAGGGTCGTGGTAGAGTTGATGCTCGTCTCTTCGCTGGCATATGTGGGGCTTGTAGGCTGAGTGCCGTCGAAGTCAGAGCGGGAAAGTTCAACCATTTTGTCGTTTGAGCCTTCCGAAAGGAGCAGGCCGTAGTAGTCGCCGTTCTCTTCGGAGAACCTGTTCTCTATAGCGTTGCCGGAATAGTCGTCGAGGTCGAGGTTGGCGTCTTCGGCAAGGTTAAACTCAAACGAAGCGTAGTCGTCTTCACCAAAGTTCGTGTGCGACGACGAGGTCATAAAGTGTATGGTATAGTCGCCCGCGTCGAGCTCGTAGCCCTTGTGTCCGTCTTCATCGGCGTCGGTGTTGTCGTAGGAGGCGAAGTCCTGAACGTTGAAGGTAACTTCCACTACCTGGGTTTCGCCAGGGGCAAGCGTATCGGTCTTGGCAAAGCCCACAAGGTTGAGGTATGCCTTTTCGGTCTCGCCGGAGGTGTAGGGCATGGTAACGTATGCCTGAACAACTTCCTTGCCCGCAACATCGCCCGTATTGGTAACGGCAACCTTTGCGGTCAGAGTCTCTATCTTTGCGGGGCTGCCTGCCGAAGATGAAAGGTCGGCAGCCGCAACGGTTGCGCCGAGCGCCTCGCCGTTGTTATCGGTTATGCCCTCAAGCTTGAACGAGAAGTCTGTGTACGAAAGGCCGTAGCCGAAGGGATATACCACGTTGTGTGCATACCACTCATCAGCGGTGGCAGCTTCGCCGCTCACTGTGGGGTTAAGCTGGCTTTCAGGCTGGCTTGCCTCGTACCAGTAAGTTTCGTAGTACTTGTAGCCGAGGTAGATGCTCTCTTCATAGTCGTAATATGTAAACTGCGAGGGCAGGTCGCCGAATATATCATTTTCGGTGAGCGTGCCGTTTGAATAGCGGGTAAGCCTTATGTTTGCATATGTGGGGTCGTTGGTGAGGTCGCGCGTCCACTCGTCTACCAACTTGCCCGAAGGATTTATGGTGCCGTTGAGCACTTCGCCTATGGCGTCCATGCCGCCGTCACCCGGCCTGCCTATCCAAAGGATGGCGTTAATGTCTTCGTCGTCCTGCAGGTTGCCCATTTCGAACTGGTTGGCAGAACTGTACAGAACGACTATTTTATCGCACTTTTCCTTTGCGAGCTTAATAAGCTCTTCTTCGCTGTGCATCAGCTGAAGCTCATGCTTGTATTCTACCGCGCTTTCTTCATTCTCTTTGCCACTTTCATCAAATTCTTTGAAATGGTTTTCGTGCGTCCAGCCGGTATCTTCGCCGAGGTACTTTTCGTCCTCGACCTCGCCTTCAAGGGTAAAGGCGTCGCCGTTGACATCGTACCTGGTGTCTATCTGCCTGTCCCTTGCCTCGCCTGCGGCGCCGCGGCCGATAACGATGACTGCAACGTCGCTGTAAAGATCCATTGAATTTTCTGCGGCGGCAGTAAGTTCCGCCTCGCTCATGTAAGCCGAGCTGTCGTTTGCGTAGAAGTTTTCAAGAGTGGGGTTTACCTTGTAGCCGGCATTTTTAAGGCTTTCGGTAACGCTGCCCGAAGTTTCTACAATGTTGTCCTGAGCAACGCCGAGAACGCTCACCCTTGCGCCCTTTTCAACGGGCAGGGTGCCGTCGTTCTTTAAAAGAACCATGCCTTCGCCCGCGATCTCTTTGTTAAGCTCTTCAGCGGCATTCCATGCCTCTTCGCGGGAGTCGAAGTCGGTGACCCAGTTTTCTGCCGAAGCAACAAGGCTGGTGGCGCCCAGGCTCATTGTAAGGGCCACGGCAACCGCAATACCGCCAAGCCTTCTGGCTGTGCTTTTTGTTTTTGCCTTCATGCAAAATTCCTCCTTGTTTTTCGCCATAGAACAAAACAAACCAAGAGGCACACAAATTTTTTGTTTGGGGAAACGTTTTTATTTGGCGCGTGAGCGCCAAATAGGGGTGCACCCCTAAAATTTGTAATATTCTTTCACGTACTGTAATTTTAACACACAATAAATATAAATGCAATTACCAAAACATCTTACTTTTTATAAATTTCATTGCAAATCTTGCATATTTTACACAATTTTTAGTCAATATGCTTAACAATAACCCGATAACTCGATTTTGTTTTTCACCCGCCCCGAGCAGTACATTGCACACACTTATATACCTTTGCCATACTATCTCCCGCAAAGCATATCAACCATTTATGCATATTGTTTATCCATATTCTATTCCCCAATCATTCTCCAATTCATTAAAACAGGAAAAGTGGGAGAAATTTTTGTAAATTTCTCCCACTTTTTTGGTGCCCGAGATCGGACTTGAACCGATACGGATGTTAGTCCACAGAATTCTAAGTCCTGCGCGTCTGCCAATTCCGCCACTCGGGCATACAATTTGTATATTTATTCTGTATTTGTATATTTTTGCATATGCACAGGATTCTAAGTCCTGCGCGTCTGCCAGTTCCGCCATAGCCGCGTTAGATTTTGCCGCGCAGTCACCCGATTTTACCGCAAAAGCTGCCTGCACGTTAAAGACCATTATATTTTAATAGGAAAAGTAAAAATTGTCAACACAATAACGGCGGCGGCAATAATGCAATATTTTGCCTGCAGTCGCCGCAACAGCAAATTACCCCGCATATATGCGCAAATTACTAAAATTGGCCCGCATATATGTCTGAAACAATAAAATATATAATTGCATGCCATATATGGCCAAACCAATAAAATCGGCCTGCACATATGCGCAAAACAACGCGGGCAGGATCACCTTTTTACAACCTTTTTAAACAGCACTGCAAGCGGCAGAAAGAGCACCGAAACAGACACTATTGCACACACCGTCTGCGGGGCGAGCGCGAGAAAGGACGCATAAAAATATGTGGCCGACGTGGCCGAAAAAAGCCCCCACCCCATAAAAAGCGGAGTAATTACGTCGTCTAAAAGGGTGAAAGATATTGTGCAGAGCGCGGCTACGGCGGCGGCCACAGCCAGCTTAAGCGTGGCGGGCGACCTAAGTTTGCCAAACTTTTGCAAAACGACAAACACGTTGAATACTGCAAACAGCGCACAGCACAGGGCAAAGACCACCCAAAGCAAGGTTTTTACCATGGCGACGGCGAGACGGGAAATTTTTAAAATATCTGTTGCGGCAAGCACTGCGCTGCCGCCGCCCACCGCCAGAACCACAAGGTTTACCACTGCCGCCGCAAGCGGCGGAAAGCTTGCCCACGCCCCCTCCTTCACCCTGCCGAGCGCGCCGAAAATTAGCGCAAACAGCGGATAGTAGACAAGGTAGAGCACTATTGCCGAGGGATAAAAGCCCCATATGAAGCAGCGAAGCAGGCTGAATGCTACCGCCACCAGCGCACCCGCACCCGCGCCGCAGGAAAATGCAAACGCGGCGAGCAACACCGTTACCACCTCTACCCCAGCCACGGGGGAGAGCGCGACCTGCGCGCCGATGAGCAGCGCCGTCATTACCGCGGCAGCGGCGATATGCCTTGCCGAAAAATTGCGGGGAGGGCGCCCGTTTTTATTAAGTTCAGCCAAGACGCACCTCCTTAAAATTTTATGTGTACACGGGCACATGCGTTTTCCGCAAGAAAAACTTCAGCCGCGGCCGCCTATAATATGTTACACAAAGTAAGTTCAGTAGCTCCACGCCTCGTACACGAGCGCGTAGGTATAGCCCTCCTCGCACGGGAGCAGCGAAACGCCGTAAGAGGCGCTTGCAAGCGTCTTGTCGCCGTACACAAAGGTGCCGTAAGCCGGGTCTGCGTACACCTCGTCCCCTTCACCGGTGTAGTCGGTGTATATCATCCACGAATAGCCGCTCGAGCCATCGTCGCTGCTCTGCCCGGCAATGCCGAACACCGAGGTGATGAAGTAGCCATAGGCGCCCTCGGTACCATCATAAACAAGCTCGCCCTTAGCCACAAGCGCGTCGAGGTAGTTCTTGAGCGAAGTTTCGGCCGTGAGTTCGATCACATCCGAAGAGGCCGTGAATACCACCGAAGAGGTAAACTCAACGTTCCCTCCCGCAGGGGGATATGTAACGCCGTCGCCACCATTCTCCGTGCCCTCCGCACAGGCAGGCAAAAGCGCCGCCGAAAGCATTGCAGCCGCTGCGGCCGCAACTGAAAAAAGCAACTTTTTCAAAACAATTCTCCTTTTAAATATTTTACACCGCGCCGTAATTTGTAAATATAACTATTCAATATATATCATATTATGCATATATTTATTTGCAAAAGAATGAAATTTAAAACCGACCCGCCCTGTACGGCATGTAGGTATGCAGAACATATATATGGGCATATGTGCATATATATTTACGGTCATACAACAAAAAAAGCGCCTTTCCCGAGGAAAAAAGCGCACCGAAATACCGTCCGCAAAAGCGTGCCTTAAGCGGCGCGGCAAAAAACATAGCCAAAACGCCGCAGGCATAGCCTTCGGACAGAAAACAGGGCCGCCTTTCCGCGTCCCCTCGGAAAGCAAACCAAAGTGCCATGCAGGCAGGTCTTCCGGCTTAAATAGGCGGCTGCAAAACGCGCACTCTCCTTCCCGCTTGCGCAGTGAAGAGCGGCACCGCCGTAACGGCAGCGGGGGCTGCGGGGCAATCGGCCCAGACTTCCCTATTAAACGCCCCTATCTTGTCAGGGCGTGCCTGCGTGACATTTAATTTTAATTATTTTATATAATACGTTATTTTTTGTCAAGCAAAACGCCAGCGCCACACCGCGGCGCATTAAATTGACATGCATGCGCCCGTTGTGTTACAATCAAACTGCAGGGTGTGCCGCATGCACGCGCACACGACATACGGGAGAGCATTGAAGCGCCGCAAAGGCGCAAGATTGGCGGCTTTGCCGCACGGTGAAATAATGAACGATGATATAGACAATAACAGGCCGGACGAGCAGCAGCCTTCGGATGTGCCGCAGGGCGGCACGGCAGATAATCCTGCGGCAGGAAATACCGTAGACCTGCAGCCGCCAGCAGAGCTTACCGCCGACGGCCTGAAGTACTCCGGAGCAAAAGACGCCGCCAAAGGCGGGGTACTCGGGCTTTTTATAGGGCTTGCCATAATAATACCCGGTGTAAGCGGTTCGGCGGTGGCAATTGTAATGAAGCTTTACGAAAAGCTTCTGTACGCCATAAGCAATATCTTTAAAAGCTTTAAAAAGTGCCTTATATTCCTGCTGCCTATAGGCATAGGCGCCGTGCTGGGCTTTGTGCTGGGATTCTTTGCGGTAAAGGCGCTGCTTGAAATAGCCATGTTCGCGGTGGTGGCGCTGTTTGCCGGGCTGATGGTCGGCGCGCTGCCCGCCATAAAGGACGAGGTTGCGGGAGAAAAGATAAAGCCCGTAAGGGGGATACTGTTCGTGCTGGGCCTGCTTATTCCCGTGGCAATAACGCTTGCCGCAGTGTTTGCCGAAAGCGACGCCACTAAAGATCTGGGCAATGTTGAGGCATACGAATATGTGCTGTTCGTGCTGATAGGCTTTGCCGTAGCGCTTACGCAGCTTGTTCCGGGACTGAGCGCGACCGCGCTGCTTATGACAACCGGCCACTATGTGCCGCTGGTAGATTCGGTGTCGCTGACATACTGGCAGAACAACCCCGCGATTTTTGCGGTATATGCCTGCCTTGCCGCCGGCTTTGTTGCCGGGCTGCTGTGCTTTGCCAAACTTATAAGCCTGCTGCTTAAAAAGTTCCGCGCCGAAACCTTTTTCTGCGTTGCGGGGCTTGCGATAGGTTCGGTATTCACCATGTTCTTCAACCCGGAGATGTATGAAGAATATGCCCGCTGGGCAGAGGGCGCGCGGTTCGGCCCCGACATCGCCATGGGCTCCGTGCTGTTTATCGCAGGCATTGTATGCGCATACATGTTTGTGCGCATGCAGCGAAAGGCCGCCCTGCCGCTGCAGAACAAAAAGTAAATAAATTCTACATAAAATTTAAGCGCCGCGCGGCTTTTTTCAAAAGCCGCGCGGCGCCTTATTTTTTTTAATCTTTTGCAAAAATGTACATTAGTTGCGACATATTGCCGGGGCAAACTAAAACTTACGGCAATACCAGAAATTTTCACTTTTAAATTTACATGTTGCAATTAGAAAATTTATATGCTATAATTGATTTGATTTTTATATAGACATGATATAAAAATAACGGGAGAATTTTTATGTACTATTTAGGACAAAAGAAAAACACCGAGGCATTAAAGCGGAAGTTTATTTCGGCCATAACCGAAAAAGCAGACTTTTTGGACAAAGACTTTCTTGCTCATGCCACTGACCCGGCAAATATAATAATCAGAAAAAGCATGGGTTGCAAGATAAGCCTGTCGTATAACATCAGTCTCCACATGAACTACCGCGAAAAAAGCTATTATACACGCACAAAGGGCTATAAAGTTGAAGCCCGCTCAGACGACCTCTACATAACCGAAGATAAAGAGACAAGCTCGTACTGGAGCGACAGTTTCAAAGCTTTCGACATTGCCGTAAGAAAAAGCTTTTTAGGCGTGGCAGGAAACATTACTCCCGCAAACAATACGGTAGATATAAGAAACTGCACGGAAATAGACCGCGATGACATGGACAACTGGGACAAAATAGACGAGCTGTTCAAACAAGCGGGTTTTACAGACGAAGGTAAGTTCTTCGACAAACTTGATTCGGCTACACAGAACAGAGATTTATATTCGGACGAAATTTATGAAGCTAAAAGGCGCATCGAGCACGGTAATGCTGAAGTAAAATCGATAGAGTGCTCAAAAATCAGTATACTCAGCTCCATAAGCCCCTATCTTGCCGACTATGACATTGTGTTCAACGAAATATACACAATCGGCGTAAGATATAACGGTGAAGACTACTTTGCTACATATTTTGACGATTTTTCCGAAATACCCGTAAAATACTCGCAGGAAGCACTTGATGAGGCGGCAGACAAAGCGGTCAAAGTAAAAATAGCGCTTAAGAAAAAGCGCAACCGCGCCGCTGCCGTTTTTGCCGCAACTCTGGTTCTATTGCTTGCAATGCTCACGCTTACGATACTTTCGCAATATGTATTCCATAACGCCGATAAATATGCGGTCGGATGGATAAAATACTTTGCACACTTCCCCGAAAGCCTTATAGCCATACTGCCCATTGCCTTGATTTCCGTTGCGTTCGGAATGATGTGCAACGAAGCTTCTTACAGCCTGTACGGGATAAACGATACTCCTTCGCATAAAACGGTACACGAACTGATCAAACAGGAAGACGAAGATTTCTTAAAGAAAAGAATATTTTTATATATAACCATTGTCATTGCAATAATTTATGCCGCCGTACAGGCCGTCGCTTTTATATGGGGCCCGGGATTCCCGATAAAACCTACCCCTGAAGAAAGCGTGGGGCATACATATACGATCGAAACCGCCGACGATGTTTTAAATATACCGGAATCATACAAAGGCACAATACAGTTAAAAGACGATATAGATATGAATAAAGCCGAAGTGCACGCCATTCATAACTTCAGCGGCACATTCGAAGGCAACGGCTACACAATTTCGAACTTTACGTTAGCCGGCTGCGATACATGCGAATCTGATCGTTGCGGATTATTTGAAGCTTTGAACGGAACGGTAAAAAATCTTACGCTGAGCAACTTCAGCTGCGGAAAATCATCGGAAGCCGGGGGCATAGCCGCCTCAAATAACGGCACAATTGAAAACTGCGCCGTTATATCAGCATCAATAGAAGGCACGCTGAAGTCCGGCGCGATTGCAGGCGATAACGGGGGCACTATTATCTCTTGCTTTGCAAAAGAATGTGACGTCATCCTCAGCGCAGACAGCGTCACAGGCCATACCGGAGGACTTGCAGGTTCCAACGGCGGCAGCATAACCAACAGCTATGCAATCGTACAGGTGGCCGCGCGCACGAATGCCGGCAGCGAACTTTATGCCGGCGGGCTTGTTGGCTGGAACGCTTATACACTGTCAAACTGCTACAGCATAGCCGATATACAGATAAACAGTTTTACAGGTAAAGTGCATAAAGGCGGGCTTTGCGGCAACACAACTTTCACCGTAAAAAATTGTATATACGAGTCTGAAAGCCTTGATTCATTCGGCGACACAACAAAACAGGGAGAATTCAGCAACTGTTTTTCGGTTGCCGATATGGCAGAAGAGTATTCCTCAAAAGAAGAAATGTTTGCAAACACCTTAAGTTCAACCCAATGGCTTACCGCAACAATGAAATGGGATACGGGCGTCTGGCAAACTGTGCAAAATGATTATCCTGAACTTATATGGCATATCAACTAAGGAATAGACTATGAAAAACAAAATATTATTCATTGGCATTTCAACAATATTATTCTGCTCCTCGGCCGCTCTCGCGGGATGTGGAGACGGCCTGGCAAAGGGCACCGAAATCCCTTCGGCCGATATCAGATCAGAACACGTGTACGAAGACGGCAAATGCACCGACTGCGGCTACGTTGCAAGCTTATGGAACGGCGAAGCAGCTTACAATTTTGAATCAGGTACAGGCACTTCCGAAGATCCGTACATAATAGCAAATGCCGAACAACTTGCTTTTTTTGCAAAAACAGCCGAAAATGTAAGTTTCAGCGGGCAATATATAAAGCTTAACGCCAATATTGACCTGAACGGAATGGAATGGATGCCAATAGGAAACGACTCTGCATTTGCAGGCAATTTTGACGGTGCCGGCCATACGGTATCCTCATTCAAAATAACAAACCCCACTGCATATACCGGCCTTTTCGGTTCAATCAGCGGCAGCGTAAGCAACTTGAAAGTAGAAAACTTTTTTATAGGCTATAACATAGCCGACACATCAATTCTGGGCAGCACAACAATGGCTTGCAGCGGCGGACTTGCCGGTTCGGCAGGAAGCGCAGAAATCACCGGTTGCTCTATAGAAGAAGGCCGCCTGTTTATAACCGCTTCTATGGGTGTTTTATACACCGGCGGCTGTGTGGGAAGGATTTCCGCCGCGACAAAACTTAATAATATTTACGCCGATACAGATATCTTCTGCGAACAGTACGGTGACGGCAGCGAAGTGGATTGCGGCGGAATCGCAGGGGCTTCTGCCGGTACCCGAACGGGAGCGATCATTGAAAATTGCTTTTCAGGCGGCGGCATAGAGGTGAAAACGAAGGGTGAAAACATGTTCACCACCAATTCCCTTATAAAAGTCGGCGGAGTAGTCGGCGATATGGACATCGGAAACATTTCCGGTTGTGCCACTGACTGCAACATAACAATAAGCGGAAAAGAGCAGAAAAAATATTTGAACATAGGAAGTATTGCCGCGCGCAAAGATAAAGATTTTGAAAACTGTTTCAGCATGGATACGCAGACGTTTATCAGGTATTCCGAAAGCCTTGACTTTTACAATCTGGACTACAGCGCTCAGATTACCCGCATGACTCCGGAAGGCGTAAAAACCCAACTTCAGTTGCTTTGGGATAGCCAAATATGGTCGTTTGACGGTACAGCCCCGCAACTTAAACTTTTCTTATAATACAAAGAAAATGCACATTCAGAGAGCCGTTATACAGATTTTTCTGTATAACGGCTTTTTACTTTGATTAATTTTACATTACACTAAAATTAATTTTAGATATCGCATTAAATAAATATTCATGCCCCTCTCTACAATAAAAAATCCCGCCGCACTTAAAAGTGCGGCGGGTCAGATTTTAAGCTTAAGGGGTACATTCACCCCATACTATAAGCCATTTACAGTTCGCTTACAGCGTATCGCTTATTTGTTGGTTATTTCGTCGGCGGGGTTGTTCACCACGCTGTTGAAGCCGGGGTTTATTACGGGGGACATATTCTTGTACTCCTTTACGCCCGTGCCTGCGGGGATGAGCTTGCCGATTATAACGTTTTCCTTGAGGCCCATGAGGGGGTCTACCTTGTTCTTGATGGCGGCATCGGTGAGCACGCGCGCCGTCTCCTGGAAGGAGGCAGCCGAAAGGAAGGAATCGGTGGAGAGCGCCGCCTTGGTTATGCCGAGGAGAACGCGCTTCTGAAGGGCGGGTGTGCCGCCGTTTTCGATAGCCTTCTGGTTTGCCTCTTCAACGGCAAACATATCTACCGTTTCGCCGGGAAGGAGGTCGGTGGAACCCGCGCTCTCTATCCTTACCTTGCGGAGCATCTGGCGGACGATGATTTCAACGTGCTTGTCGTTGATGTCAACGCCCTGCGAACGGTAAACAGACTGAACCTGCTCAAGAATGTAGTCCTGCACGCCCTTTACGCCCGAAATACGGAGGATATCCTGGGGATATACCGAACCTGCGTTGAGCACGGTGCCCGGCTCTACCCTGTCGCCCGACTTGACCTTGAGTTCGGCATTGAAGGGAAGGGTATATTCCTTTTTGACCTCATTGGTGACGGGGTCGCGCACCAAAACGTGCTTTAAGTTGTCGCTGTCGTCTATTGAAACCACACCCGAAACTTCGCACAGGGTAGAGCAGCCCTTGGGCTTGCGCGCTTCGAACAGCTCCTCTACGCGGGGAAGACCCTGGGTGATGTCGCCCGTGGCGGCTATGCCGCCCGTATGGAAGGTACGCATGGTAAGCTGGGTGCCCGGCTCGCCTATGGACTGCGCGGCGATTACGCCCACGGCCTCGCCCACCTTTACGGGGGTGTTGGTGGCCATGTTCTTTCCGTAGCACTTTGCGCACACACCGTAGCGCGAGTTGCAGCTGAATATAGAGCGGATGGAAACCTGCTCTATGCCGGCGTCCACTATCTTCTTGGCTATTTCGTCGGTGACGAATTCGTTCTGGGCGATGATGAGGTTGCCCGCGCTATCGCGCACGTCTTCGGAGACGAACCTGCCCTGGATCCTGTCTTCAAGGCCTTCTATCACTTCGCCGTTGGGGCCGATTATTGCCCTTACCACCATGCCGCGGGGCTTTTTAGAACCCGCCATGCAGTCCTCTTCGCGCACGATGACGTCCTGAGATACGTCGACGAGACGGCGGGTAAGGTAGCCCGAGTCCGCCGTTTTAAGCGCGGTATCGGCAAGGCCCTTGCGGCCGCCGTGCGAGGAGATGAAGTATTCCAGAACGGAAAGGCCCTGGCGGAAGCACGATTTTACGGGTACTTCTATCTTTTTACCTTGGGGGTTAACCATCAGGCCGCGCATGCCGGAGAGCTGCTTCATCTGGTCGATGGAGCCGCGCGCGCCCGAGTTAGCCATCATCCATATGGGGTTGAACTTATCGAGCGACTTTTTGAGCGCGTCGGTAACGGCGTCGGTGGCGGCGTCCCACGCGTCTATAACGGCGTTGTAGCGTTCCTCCTCCCTTAAAAGGCCACGCTGGTACTTGCGCTCTATCTGGAACACATTCTGCTCGGTTTCGGCAACTATCTGCTGCTTTTCGTCGGGGATGTGCATATCGAATACCGACGTGGTGATGGCGCCTACGGTGGAGTATTTATAGCCGAGCGTCTTAATCTTATCGAGCACGTCTGCCGCCCTGGGCGCGCCGCCCGTTTTAAAGCAGCGCTCAACTATCTTGCCCAGCTGCTTTTTGCCCACGGCAACGTTGGAGCCGAGGAAGTCGTAAGAAATTTCGTACTTGAGGTAATCTTCCTTCTCCTTCCTTGCAACAAAACCGAGATCCTGGGGCATTTCGTTGTTGAAGATTATGCGGCCGACGGTAGTCTTTACTATGCCGGTGACAGTCTCGCCGTTGTAGGGCGACTTTTCGTCGGCTATCTTTACAGTCCTGCGGACGTAGATCTCGTCCTGCATGTGTATATACTTGGTCTGGTAAGCCATGAGCGCCTCGTCTTCGGAGATGTAGGCGTTGGCTATATACTTTTCGGCGCCCTCTTCGCCTTCGGCGCACTCAACATACCTTGCGCCCGTCCAGCGGTAGAACTTGCCCTCTTCGCGCCTGATTATGGTAAGGTAGTAAGCGCCCATTACCATATCCTGCGAGGGCTGCATTACGGGCTTGCCGTCTGAAAGCTTTAAGATGTTGTTGGAGGACAGCATGAGGAACCTTGCCTCTGCCTGCGCCTCGATAGAGAGGGGAACGTGAACTGCCATCTGGTCGCCGTCGAAGTCGGCGTTGAACGCCGTACATACCAGCGGGTGTATCTTGATGGCGCGGCCTTCGATGAGCACCGGCTCGAATGCCTGAATGGACAGCCTGTGCAGCGTGGGCGCGCGGTTCAGAAGAACGGGATGTTCCTTTATTACGTCCTCAAGCACGTCCCATACAAAGGGTTTGGCCTTTTCAACGGTGCGCTTTGCGCTCTTTATGTTGTGGCACTGGCCGCTCTCTACCAGCCTCTTCATAACGAAGGGCTTGAACAGCTCTATTGCCATCTCCTTGGGCAGGCCGCACTGGTAGAGCTTGAGCTCGGGGCCTACGACTATAACCGAACGGCCGGAATAGTCTACGCGCTTGCCCAGAAGGTTCTGGCGGAAACGGCCCTGCTTGCCGCGGAGCATGCCGGAGAGCGACTTGAGTTCCCTGTTGGAGGGGCCTGCGAGCGGCTTGCCGCGCCTGCCGTTGTCTATGAGGGCGTCGACCGCCTCCTGCAGCATGCGCTTTTCGTTTTTGACTATCATGTCGGGAGCGCCCAGCTCCATCATCCTCTTCAGCCTGTTGTTGCGGTTTATTACCCTGCGGTACAGGTCGTTGAGGTCGGACGAGGCAAACCTGCCGCCGTCCAGCTGAACCATGGGGCGGATCTCTGGGGGAAGCACGGGCAGCACGGTGAGTACCATCCATTCGGGGCGCTGGCCGCTCTTGCGGAAGGCCTCGAGCACTTCGCTGCGCTTTACCGCCTTTACCCTCTTCTGGCCGGCCTGGTTGTTCTCTATTATCTGCCTGCACTCGGCGCACTCCTTTTCAAGGTCTACCGCCATCAAAAGTTCGCGGATGGCCTCTGCGCCCATGCCCACCTTGAGGCCGGTCCTGGAGCTGTCGCCGTATTTTTCCTCTATATCTAAAAGTTCCTTGTCGTTTATGACCTGCTTGTATTCGAGTATGGGCACCGAACCGGGATCGAGCACGACATATGCGGCAAAGTATATTACCTGTTCAAGCGCCTTGGGGCTCATATCCAGCACAAGGCCTATGCGCGAAGGCACGCCGCGGAAATACCAGATGTGCGAAACGGGAGCTGCCAGCTCTATGTGGCCCATGCGCTCCCTTCTTACCTTGGAGCGCGTTACCTCTACGCCGCACTTTTCGCACACCACGCCCTTATAGCGTATGCGCTTGTACTTGCCGCAGTGGCACTCCCAGTCCTTCATCGGGCCGAATATTCTTTCGCAGAACAGGCCGTCGCGTTCGGGCTTCTGCGTTCTGTAGTTTATAGTTTCGGGCTTTGTGACCTCGCCCCTGGAAAGTTCCCTTATTTTCTCGGGGGAAGCAACGCCTATCTTTATGGAGCAAAAATCGTTTAATTCAAACATACTGTACCTGCAACCTCCCTGAGATTATTCGTCCTTGCCGTCGTCGTCATCGTCGCTGTCGTCGAACAGGGTGAACTTTTCGCCGAAGTCATCGTCGTCATCTTCATCCTCTTCGCCGGAGAACAGATCCCTGCCGTTGAAGCCGTCTTCGTCGTCGTCCGATTCGAAGATGGAGCCGAGTTCGATATCCTCGTCCTCGTCTTCGTCCGCGCCGGAGATGTCGTATTCCTCCACGGGGGTCTGCCTGTCGCGCTCCTCCGCCTCGCGGGCTGCCGCGGTGGGAAGGGCCTCGTCGTCCTCGTCGAGTTCGTGAATGATGAGCTCGTCGTTGTTTTCGGTGAGCACCTTGACGTCGAGCGCAAGCGACTGCAATTCTTTGAGCAGCACCTTGAACGCCTCGGGAATGCCCGGTTCGGAGATGTTGTTGCCCTTTACTATGGATTCGTACGTCTTTACGCGGCCGACGATATCGTCCGATTTTACGGTGAGGATCTCCTGCAGAATGTGCGCGGCGCCGTAAGCTTCCAGCGCCCACACTTCCATTTCGCCGAAGCGCTGGCCGCCGAACTGAGCCTTGCCGCCCAGGGGCTGCTGCGTAACCAGACTGTAGGGGCCGATGGAACGGGCGTGTATCTTGTCGTCTACAAGGTGGATGAGCTTTATCATGTACTGCACGCCCACGGTGACCCTGTTTTCAAAGGGTTCGCCGGTGCGGCCGTCGTATACCTGTATCTTGCCGTCTACCTCGCCTTCGGGGTTGAGGATGTTATTCTCCTTGAACAGCTGCTTTATATCCTGTTCGGTGGCGCCGTCGAATACGGGGGTGGCTATCTTCCAGCCGAGCTGCTTGCACACCAAACCTAAGTGCACTTCAAGCACCTGGCCGATGTTCATTCGGGAAGGCACGCCCAGGGGGTTGAGCACTATCTGAAGGGGTGTGCCGTCTGCAAGGAAGGGCATGTCTGCCTGGGGAAGCACGCGGGAGATAACGCCCTTGTTGCCGTGGCGGCCGGCCATTTTGTCGCCGACCTGTATTTTACGCTTCTGCGCGATATATACGCGCACCAATTTGTTTACGCCGGGGGAAAGTTCGTCCTTGTTTTCGCGGGTGAACACCTTTACGTCCACAACTATGCCGCCCTCGCCGTGAGGAACTTTGAGCGAGGTATCGCGCACCTCCCTGGCCTTTTCGCCGAATATGGCGCGCAGCAGGCGCTCTTCGGGGGTGAGCTCGGTCTCGCCCTTGGGCGTCACCTTGCCTACGAGTATGTCGCCCGTCTGCACCTCGGCGCCGATGCGGATGATGCCGTTTTCGTCCAGGTCTTTGAGGGCGTCGTCCGAAACGTTGGGTATGTCGCGCGTGATCTCCTCTTCGCCGAGCTTGGTGTCGCGCGCTTCGGTTTCGTGCTCCTCTATGTGTATAGAGGTGAACACGTCGTCCTGCACTATCTTTTCGGAGATGAGTATGGCGTCTTCGTAGTTATAGCCCTCCCACTCCATGTAGCCTATGAGAATGTTTTTGCCGAGCGCGAGCTCGCCGTTGTTGGTGGCGGGGCCGTCGGCGATTATTTCGCCCGCTTCAACGCGGTCGCCGGTGTTGATTATGGGGCGCTGGTTGAGGCAGGTGCCCTGGTTGGAGCGTTCGAACTTTTTAAGCTTGTATTCGTCTATAAAGCCGCTGTCCGTCTTTATCTGTATGCAGTCGGAGGCTACGCCCACTGCCACGCCGGCATTCTTGGCGGTGACGAGCACGCCCGAGTCGCGGGCGATGGCGTCCTCTATGCCGGTTGCAACTATGGCGGATTCCGTCTTCATGAGGGGCACGGCCTGTCGCTGCATGTTGGAACCCATCAGCGCGCGGTTGGTATCATCGTTTTCAAGGAAGGGTATCAGCGCGGTAGCTACCGAAACGAGCTGCTTGGGCGAAACGTCCATGTAGTCCATTCTTTCGGGAGGGTACTGCGTTATAAGATCCTGGTGGCGGCAGCCCACGTGGCCGTTGACGAAGTGGTTGTGCTCGTCGAGCGGTTCGTTGGCCTGCGCAACTATATACTTGTCCTCCTCGTCCGCGGTGAGGTAGTCAACGTGGTCGGTTACGGTGGGTATACCGTTTTCGTCTTTTACCACCTTGCGGTAAGGGCTCATTATAAAGCCGTATTCGTTTACCTTTGCAAAGGTGGCAAGCGAGGAGATGAGGCCTATGTTCTGGCCTTCGGGCGTCTCTATGGGGCACATTCTGCCGTAGTGCGAGTGGTGAACGTCGCGCACTTCGAACGTAGCCCTGTCGCGGTTGAGGCCGCCGGGGCCGAGGGCGGAGAGCTTGCGCTTGTGCGTGAGTTCTGCCGCGGGGTTGGTCTGGTCCATGAACTGCGACAGCTGCGAAGAGCCGAAGAATTCGCGGATTACCGCAGATACGGGGCGCACGTTTACAAGCGCCGAAGGCGTAACTTCCATTGCGTCCTGCGTGGCCATGCGCTCCTTGATAAGCTTTTCAAGGCGCGCAATGCCTATGCGCAACTGATTCTGCAGCAGTTCGCCCACCGAGCGCACGCGGCGGTTGCCGAGGTGGTCGATGTTGTCTATGGTGCCTATGCCGTACTGAAGGTCTATGTTGGTGGAAATGGAGGCCACTATGTCGTCCACGGTGATGTGCTTGTGGTTGAGCTTTTCAACTATGGGCTTTATGGCCTTCTTTTCGTCTTCGTCGAGTTCGGTCTTGTCGGAGGAGAGCAGCGCGTTGAACAGCTTGCACGCGGCAACGAACTTTATGCGCGTGTCTTTGCGCTTTTCCCTGTTCTTCTTTTCTTCGGGCTTTTCGTCCTCAACTTCGTCCACTTCGCGCGTGTAGTATATGGCGTTTATATCGTCCATATACTTGGCGGCAACGTCCTCCACCGCCTGGGTGCGGCACTCTTCTGCCAGCGCCTTCATAAAGCGGAAGTTGGGGTAATATATGGTGGGCAGCAGGCCGAACATCTTGGGGTTCTTGTCCGAAACTGCCTTAAAGTTTACCGTGTTGTTGGCTATTATCTTGTGCCTTATCTCGCCGCGCTCGGGGTCGGAGACGAGCACGAACACCTCGTTCACGCCAGCGTCCTGAATGGCCACGGCCTGCTCTTCGGTGACAACTTCGCCCGCCTTTGCCATTATTTCGCCCGTTTCGGGGTTGAATATGTCGTCGGCAAGCTTGCAGCCGGGAAGGCGGTACGCAAGGTTGAGCTTTTTATTGAACTTATACCTGCCCACCTTTACCACGTCGTACCTTCTGGGGTCGAAGAAAAGGTTGTTGAGGTGCTGGCGCACGGAGGCCTCGGTGGGTATCTCGCCGGGACGCAGCCTGCGGTACAGCTCTATAAGGCCGTCCGATTCCGACTTGGTGGTATCCCTTTCGATGGTGTCCTTTATCATCTTGTCGTCGTCGAACAGGTCGAGTATTGCCCTGTCGGAGCCGAAGCCGAGGGCGCGCAGAAGCACGGTGGCGCATATCTTGCGCTTCCTGTCCACGTGTACCCATAAAACGCCCTGGGCGTCCTGTTCAAACTCCAGCCATGCGCCGCGGTTGGGGATGACGGTGGTGCCGAACATCTCCTTGCCCGTCTTGTCGCGCGTGGAGGCGTTGTATACGCCGGGCGAGCGCACCAGCTGCGAAACTATTACGCGCTCGGCGCCGTTTATGATGAAGGAACCGCTGTCGGTCATCAGCGGGAATTCGCCCATGAACACGGGCTGGTCGATAACTTCGTCCTTTACCTTGTTGACCAGCCTCACGGTGACGTGCAGCGGAAGCGCGTAAGTTGCGTCGCGGTTGCGGCACTCCTTTTCGTCGTACTTGGGCTTTTCGTCGAACCAGTGATTGAGGAAATAGAGCTCATAGTGGTCGGAATAGTCGGTAATGGGCGAGAAATCTTCGAACACCTCCGATATGCCCTCGTTTATAAACGAGGCATAGCTGGCTTTCTGGATCTCAACGAGGTCGGGTATGTCTATGACTTCGTTTATCTTGCCGAATTTTCTTCTTTCCGTTTTGCCGTACTTGTGAACAGGTAAATTCATTGAAAGATAATTACTCCTTTGGCTGCAGCCGTTTTATTGGTCTATACATGAGCGATTATCCGTATATATCTTTTCACCGGAAAAAATCGGTTTGCATCTTTTTTGTGCCTGCGGCGGGCGCCGCCGCTTTAAAATTTTTTCAAGTCCGCACAGATAAAGTCAAAGGCGTGCGGATTGTTTATTAAGGGTAAAACACGCCCGCATGCACACACGCACGCGGGGGCCGCGCCCCTAAAAAAATTTTTTAAAAATGATTATTTTTCCGCTGCCATACTTTACAAACGCACGGGTTTGGTATATAATTGCTTTGTCGGCCGCAGAAAAGGCGCAAAAAAGCGCGCGTTTTGCGGCAGATTTTGTGCGGAAAAAACATCGGAAAAAGCAAAATGTGGCAATTACCGCATTTTAATACATTCTAACATTATAGAAGTTAAACGCGCGCAAGTCAAGCATTTTCGCGGTTTTTTATTCAATTTTATTATAAACACAGGCTTTTTTGCCCGCCATGCGTAAAAAAGCCGCCTTAAAAGACATGAGGATAGACAAATTTTTAAAGGTTTCGCGCATACTTAAAAGGCGCACCGTGGCGCAGGAGGCATGCGCGGCGGGCAAAGTTGTTATAAACGGAAAAGAGGCAAAGCCCTCGCACGAGGTGAAGGAGGGCGACGTTGTAGAGGTGCTCTACAGCAGCGGCACACTTAAATTCAGGGTGCTGGCCGTAAAGGAAGTTGTTAAAAAGGACGACGCCCAGGGGCTTTACGAAGTGATCTCCTGACGGCGCGAAAGGGGTACACGATATGAAAGTTAGCGTTATAATCTGCGCAGCGGGCACAGGCGAGCGCGCCGGCTTCGGCATAAACAAGCTGCTTGCCCCGCTAGGCGGCGCCCCCGCGCTATATCACACGCTGAAAAAATTTGATATTTCGGGCATAGACGAGGTGATAGTCACCTCCTCCGCCGCCGACTATAAGGAGATAAAGGCGCTGTGCGCCCCCTTGGGCTACGAGGTGGTGCTGGGCGGAAAGACGCGCTACCTTGGCGTGCGCAAGGCACTTGCCAAGGTGACGGGCGACATAGTGCTCATTCACGACGGCGCGCGCCCCTATGTTACCGAAAAGATAATACGCGACTGCATAGATACGGTAAACACCTACGGCAGCGCCGTGTGCGCCACCCCCGTTACCGACACTATGGCAACCGTGTATTACGGCGTGATAACCGACGTACCCAAGCGCGAGACGGTGTATGCCGTGCAGACCCCGCAGGGCTTCCGCACCGACGACCTGAAAAAGGCATATGAGCTTGCCAGCGACGACGGCATCGCCTACACCGACGACAGCGCGGTATACGCAAACTACATAGGCCTGCCGCACATTTTTGAAGGCGACAGGCACAATTTAAAGCTAACCTACCGCGAGGACTTTTTGAAGGATCTGCCCGCGCCGGCGCCCGTTGACGGCTGCCGCACAGGCATAGGCGCCGACACGCACGCATTCGGCGGGCTGAACGACTTTGTGGTGCTTTCGGGCGTGAAGATACCGTGCGACAGTTCGCTTGTTGCGCACAGCGACGGCGACGTGGTGCTGCACGCCGTTATGGACGCCATGCTCTCGGCGGCGGGGCTCAAGGACATAGGCCACTACTTCCCCGACAGCGACAGGCGCTACAAGGGCGCAAACAGCGCAAAGCTGCTTGAAGAGGTGCTTGCCCTGGTGCGCGGAAAGGGCCTTGCCCCCGTGAACGTTTCGGTGACGATACAGGCCGAAAAGCCGAAGCTTGCCCCTTACATAGACGAAATGGTAGCCACTCTCGCTAAATTATGCGGGCTGGACGAAAGCCGCGTGGCGATAGCCGCGGGCACGTGCGAACGCCTCGGCTTTGTGGGCGAGGGGCTGGGAATAACGGCCTATTCCGCCGTTATGATGAAGGAAATTTAACCGAGTGTTAAAAGCGGCAAAGACTTTAAAAGCCTTGCCGCAAAAACATAAAAATACATTGATTGCCCCATATATGCGGGGCAATTATACTTTTAAGGCTTATTATCATGGCTAAACAGACTACAGTTTTTGTATGCAGCGAATGTGGCGCCACCAGCCCGCGCTGGCTGGGCAGGTGCCCTTCGTGCGGAAAATTCAATACCATGGCGGAGGAACCGGTTGCCCCCGCGCCCGCGGCAAAACAGGCAAAAAAGCCGGCATATTCCGCGCCCCGCGCCACTCCCCTTTCGCAGGTGGAATACCGCACATACGAGCGCACCCCTTCGGGCATCTCCGAATTCGACAACGTGATAGGCGGCGGCATAGTAAAGGGCTCGCTGATACTTCTGGGCGGCGACCCGGGCATAGGCAAATCTACGTTGCTCACCCAGATAGCCGCGCACCTTTCGCAGGAGCACAGGGTGCTTTACTTTTCGGCCGAGGAGAGCTGTTCGCAGGTAAAGCTGCGCACCGAGAGGCTGGGGCTGTCTTCCGACAACCTTCTGCTTATAAACGAGACGTGCATAGACGGGCTTGAGGCCGAGCTGGACGGCGTGGAGTTCTGCGTGATAGACTCCATTCAGGCGGTATATACCGAAGAGCTTACCTCCTCCGCGGGGTCTGTGGGGCAGGTGCGCGAGTGCGCCTCCCGACTTATGCGCATAGCCAAGAGCCGCGGCATAACCTTTTTTATAATCGGCCACGTAACAAAGGAGGGCGCGCTGGCAGGCCCCAAGGTGCTTGAACACATAATGGACACCGTGTTGTACTTTGAGGGCGAAAACCAGGAAAATTACCGCATACTGCGCTCGGTGAAGAACAGGTTCGGCAACGTTTCCGAAGTGGGCGTGTTCGAGATGACCGACCGCGGAATTATACCCGTCACCGATTATTCGGGCATATTCCTATCCGAAAGCCGCGGCGAAGAGGCGGGCGCGATAGTCACCCCCGCGCGCACGGGCAACCGCTGCATGAACGTTGAGGTGCAGACGCTGATATCCAAGACGAGTTTCGGCCAGCCGCGCAGGATGCCGCTGGGGGTGGACTACAACAAGCTGGTGCTGCTTTTGGCAGTGCTTGAAAAGCGCTGCGGCGTGAACCTTGGCGGCTTTGACGTGTATGTGAACGT
Source organism: uncultured Clostridia bacterium (assembly GCA_944341075.1). GTDB lineage: Bacteria > Bacillota > Clostridia > Christensenellales > Borkfalkiaceae > Coproplasma. Next base: position 63,698 of record CALVLV010000004.1, on the reverse strand, counting down.
GATGGGCGGCATACGCCTGAACGAACCTGCCGCCGACCTTGCCGTGTGCGCGGCGCTGGCCTCCTCCTTTTACGACAGGCCCGTGGACAAATTCACCGCCGCCTTCGGCGAAGTGGGCCTTACGGGCGAGGTGCGCGCCGTATCCTACGCCGAAAAGCGCGTTGCCGAGTGCGTTAAAATGGGCTTTAAAAAGGTGCTTGTGCCCGCAAAGAACATGAAGTCGATGACAAAATTCATGGATAAAATAGACATAGTGCCCGTGCTGTACGTGGGCACTATGATAAAGAGCCTGTTCAAATAGGGTCTCACAGATTTTACGGCTGGTGCCGCCGTAAAATCTTCGTGACTTTGGGGGAGCCAGCTCCCCCTGACTGCAATTTTTAAGTGCTCACTTATTATACAATTGCAGTCATTCCCCCTTTGGTGAGCTCGCTTACGCGACAAATTGGGTCTTTCTGCGCAGGGGAACCCTGCTTGAAACGTTCATTATTTAAAAAAATTTGTCATTGACGCGATTGCGCACTTCGTGCGAACAATCGCTATTCCGTCGCTTCGCTCCTTACGACCGAGCGAAGCGAACGGAGAAATCTATTCCACACTAAAGGCTCCTTTAATGCGCGAGCATTAAGGGAGCTATCTTGCGAAAGCGTAAGCGACAGCAAGACTGAGGAATTGTCACCGCAATCGTGCCTCCCTTGCCAAAGGGAGGTGGGTAGCACGAACTTTAGCGAGGGCTACCCGGTGGGATTTGCGAAAATCTTTCCGCATTTTGAGCGCCTTTGTTATTTCAGCCGGACAGGGGGGCAGAATCCGATGACTGCATTTATAATTATCTGCGCCATAGCGGGCGCCATATCGCTTATAAACTTTATACTGTACGGCAAAGACAAGTTTGCCGCAATAAAGGGCACATGGCGCGTGCCCGAAATAACGCTGATACTCCTCTCCTTGCTCGGCGGGGCTGTGGGCGGAATACTCGGCATGATGATATTCCATCACAAATTCCGCAAGCCCGCGTTTATCGCCGCCAACGTAGCCGGCCTGGCATGGCAGGGCTTTGCACTGGTGCTTGCCTACCTGTATCTTGCCGCATAAAACGAATCGTTGCGGCATATGTGCCGCTCTTTAAAAAACAATAATCTTTTAAAGTGCGCGCAGCGCGGCAAAATGCCGCACTGCGCGCATTTCTATATTATAAAAAATGTACATTATTTAAGGCATATGTGCGGGGCAATCACCCCTTGCGGTCGGTCACGCCGCACACATAGGTGGCCGCAACGGCCACTAAAATCACGACAAACAGGACGATAGTGAACACATCGTTGAAAAGCGAAACGCCGCCCTGAGAAAAGCCTATCTGCGTTACGAACAGCGCGATGAGCGCGCCGCCGAGCGCCATGTCCGCCGCCACGGCCAGCCCGCAAACGGCCGCCGTATTCTTTGCCTCGGGCATTGCAAAACACAGCACCGTCTGTATTGCGCCGAGCGCGAACAGCAGCCAGCCGATGACGATGAACGCGACTACGTCTGCCCGGTTTTCGGCTATCGACCACACGAGCGCAACGATAAAAAAGCACGCCGTCTGGAATATCGAAGCGCCCTTAAAGCCCCTTTTATCCATGACACATCCCCTCCCTTACCGCCATTATACCACACTGCACGCCGACGGGCAAGCACGGACGCCAAAAAAGGAAAAATAAGGCACTGTTAGACCGAATAATGCACGCAAAGCTGCCCAAAATACTTTTACGGAGGGCAGATATGCAATTTGACGAAACAAAGACTTATGTGAACCTTGCAAGAAGCTTTGCAGGCGAATCGCAGGCGGGCATGAGGTATCAGCTGGCGGCAAGGCTTGCCACTCAGCAGGGCTACGCCACGCTGGCAGAGACCATACGCACGCTTGCAAAGAACGAAACGGTGCACGCGCGCCGATTTTTTGAAGAACTTTCAAAGCGCGGAAAACAGCTTGACAACATAGTGCTGGACGCAGGCTACCCCTTTCACGGCGGCGACCTGCAGGAATGTCTGCGGGTGGCGGCTTTAGACGAGCACGCCGAACACAGCAGAATATATCCCGCATTTGCGGATGAGGCCGAAGCCGAAGGCTATGCCGACGTTGCGGCACTGTTCAGAATGATAGCCAATGTTGAAAAGCGGCACGAAATGATCTTCAACTATCTGTACGAAGCGTTTAAGACGGGCACACTGTTTTCAAACGAGTCGCCCATGGTGTATATCTGCAGCGAATGCGGCTATATGCACACGGGCACAAAGGCATGGGACGTATGCCCGTTGTGCAAGAGTTCGCAGGGCTATGTTGAGCTGCATTTGCCCTTTGAAAAGGAGAAAATATGAAAAAGACTAATGGTAATTCAGGTGAAAACAACAAGCAGAAAAACTGCGGCAACAACAAGCAGCCCAAAAACTGCAAGTAAGCCGGACTTTTTCAGCAAATCAGACCCCGACGGCAGCTACACGGGTGTAGCGGCAGACGGCGGAATGCCCCGGCAAGATGCGGATGATTTGTAAAAAAGGGTTCACAAATTTTTCGTGCGGGCCGCGCCCGAAAAATTTCGTGAGTTTGAGAAACCAAGTTTCTCTTCGCGCGACCTTTAAGGGCCCACGATTATGCAGTCGCGCGAATTCACTTCCGGTGAGCCGGCTTTCGCCGCAAATGTAGTCGCGCTATCGCAGGGAAACCCTGCTTGCGCACATTAATTATTTTAAACGTTCACGAAAAATCTTTTTGCTACGCAAAAATCTTTTTCCGTGATTTTACGGTAAGTCGTAAAAGTGCTTAACGGTTGAACTAAATCTTCTCATGCGGCATGCGGTATATTGCCGCCGCATTCGGTCACCGCAAAAGCTTTTAATATGCTTTTGCTCATCTCGCAACACGCAAACAGCGCGTATGTGCTGTTTGCAGAAATGTGTTGCTCGTCCTTGCACTTTTTCGGCACAATTTGTTTTAAACTTGCTGTTGCGAAAAGTTATTCCTTGTAAAGTTCTTTATGCGCGGGCTGCCGCGCTGAACTTTACGGCGGGAAAAAGGGTTCACAAATTTTTCGTGCGGGCCGCGCCCGAAAAATTTCGTGAGTTTGTGAAACTGTTTCTGCAACGGGGCAGCAAAGTTGTAAAAAACCAATCATTTACCGAAGGACATGCAAACTTTGGCGATAACACTTATGTTTTATTTAGTTAAAACAGAAAAAACTATTGCCGTTAAAGGGTTTGATATGTCCGAAAAGTGCGGGCGGCGCAACTGCGCCGCCCGCACTCACTTTTTATAATCTATACAGCCATATACTTTAACTGCAACAAAACAAATTTCAAATAAAAATCACAGTCTTTTTATTATAACGGCGGGGTTGCCAGCGATGACAACGTTGTCGCCAAAGCTTTTGGTGACTACCGCGCCCGCGCCGACCACCACATTGTTGCCGAGGTTAACGCCGGGGAGGATCCTTGCCCCTCCGCCTATCCACACATCGTTGCCTATAGTTATCGGCTTGCCGTATTCCAGCCCCGAGCGCCTTACTCCGGCGTCCAGCGGGTGCGCGGCGGTATATATGCCCGCCTGCGGCGCGATAAGGCAGTTATCGCCTATTTTCACCTTGCAGACATCGAGTATTACCACGCCGTAGTTCACATAAAAATTTTCGCCCACTTCGATATTTTCGCCATAGTCGCACCAGAAGTTGCGGCCGAGCACCACCCTTTTGCCGCACCTGCCTAAAAGCTGCCTGGTTACCTCGTCGCGCTCCTTTTCGTCAAGCCCGCCGTAGTTGAGCTTTTCGCACAGCGCTATTGCGCGGGCGTGCGCCGCGGCAAGTTCGGGTTCTTCGGCTATATAAAGTTCGCCCGCCAGCATTTTTTGCTTTTCAGTCATGCAATGTAATTCCTTTAAGCTACTGTTTTACAGTCACAGAATGTTATCTATAAATTCTTCGGGGTCGAATTTTTCAAGGTCGCCTATCTTTTCGCCCGTGCCCACGTAGATGACGGGTATTTCAAGCTCGCCGCACAGCGATATTACAAACCCGCCCTTTGCGGTGGAATCGAGCTTGGTGAGCACTATGCCGTCGAGCTCCACGGCCTCGTCGAAGAGGCGCGCCTGGTTTACGGCATTGTTGCCCGTGGTTGCGTCGAGCACGAGCAGTTTATACACGTGCGCCCGGGGATATTCGCGCGATATAACGCGGGATATCTTTTTTAGCTCCTCCATCAGGTTGGCCTTTACGTGCAGGCGGCCTGCGGTATCCACAAGCAACACGTCGGTGCCCTTTGCCTTTACCGAAGATATGGCGTCGAACACCACGGCAGAGGGGTCGCTGCCCTCTTCGTGCTTGACTATGCGCACGCCCGCGCGCTCCGCCCAGATGGTAAGCTGGTCTGCGGCCGCCGCACGGAATGTATCGGCCGCCGCAACGGTGACCGTCTTTTTGTTGCGCAAAAAGTAATCGGCAAGCTTGCCCACCGTGGTGGTCTTGCCCACGCCGTTTACGCCTATCAGCATTATAACGGCGGGGTACTCTATCTCGGGCACCTCCGCGCGGGTGAGGGTATCTTCGAGAATGTCCTTTAAAAGGCCCACAACATACTCCTCATCCTTAAGTTTTTCCTTTTTGACCTCGGCGCGCAGCTGGTCTACCGTCTCCTCTGCGGTGGTCACCGAGATATCTGCGGAGATGAGAATTTCTTCAAGATCTTCGTAGAAGTCGTCGCCGAGCTTGCCGCGCGAAAACAGCGATTTTATAGCCCCGCCAAGCTTTTCTTTAGTCTTTTTTAAAGCATTTGCGATTTTTGAAAAGAAACCCATACAATATACCTTTTTCACAATTTTTTCGTGCTGGCCGAGCGCGAAAAATTTCGTGATGTTAAGGGGCCAGCCCCTCTTTGCGCAATCTTAAATGCCCTCGGTTATATAATTGCGCAAATTCACCCTTGGTGAGCCTGCTGGCCGCAGCAAATTGAGACGAGCGGCACGCCCAATAGAACAGCGGACACCCGCTGTTCGTGTGCCGCGGAGAGACCGCAACATGCCGAGCAAAGCGTGAGGCGTTGCGGAGCCGACCAACGAGGATACGAGGCGAACTTGCGGCGGCGGGACGAACGAGCCATTTCATAGCACAACGGACACCCGTTGTGCGTGGTGAAGTGAGATGAGCAAACGCATATGACTTGCGTTTGCGGTGACCGCGTGAGGAGCGCAAGCGACGCTACTTTGCGGAGGGTTCCCTTTGGGAAACCGCAAAACCGCCATGTTTTACCTTGATGGCGGCAAGACCCCGCCTTGCAAACATAAATTATTTTAAATCTTTCCTTATTCGTGCCTCCCTTGTCAAAGGGAGGTGACGCGACCGCAGGCCGCGGCGGTGGGATTTGCAAAAATCTTCCGCCGTGATTTTACGGTAAGCCGTAAAATTGCTTAACAACGGAAGTAAATTCCGCTTTGCAATTTTCAGCATTATTTGTTTTAAAATTTTTTCGTACCGGTTATATTACCTGTCATTTCGACCAAGGGCAAAGCCCGCGCGGAGAAATCTCAATAAAAAACAACGAGATTTCTCCATTCCGCTCACTTCGTTCGCTACAGTCGAAATGACGACTGACAGGCAACAGCCTGACTGAGGGATTTTTCAAGATTTCTCCACTCGCTATCGCTCGGTCGTAAGGAGCCGCAGGCGACGGAAGCCTCCCCTTGGCTGGGGAAGGCAGCGCACCGCAATCAAGGTGCGCACCATTTTACATAACAGTGTCGCCGCCGAGCCTGCTTTCAACCTCGGAAAGTTTTACAGATACTATCTTTGAAACGCCCTTTTCCTCCATGGTTACGCCGAACAGGTTGTCGGCATTTTCCATTGTGGGCTTGCGGTGGGTAATTACTATGAACTGCGTTTCCGACGAGAACTTTTTAAGGTACTTTGCATACCTGCCTACGTTTGCCTCGTCGAGCGCGGCCTCAATTTCGTCCAGCACGCAGAAGGGCATGGGGCGCATGCCTATTATTGCAAACAGAATGGCAATTGCCGTGAGCGCGCGTTCGCCGCCCGAAAGAAGGGAAATTTTGGTAAGCTTTTTGCCGGGCGGGCAGGCAACTATTTCAACGCCCGCGTCAAGGGGATCTTCGCAGTCGGTGTAGTCGAGCTGAAGTTCTGCCCTGCCGCCGCCGAACAGCTCCTTGAAGGTGAGCTTGAAGTTTTCGTTTATTTTATCGAAGCCCTCGTTGAAGATGCGCAGCATCTCCTGCCTTATTTCGTCAAGCGCCTTGTTGAGGTCGTCTATGGCCTTTTCCATATCGGCCTTGTCCTCGGCCATCTTGTCGTAGCGCTCCTTTATCTCCCTGTATTCGGCAACAGCGTTGGGGTTTATTGAGCCGAGCATGGTTATCTGGCGCTTTAACGAGGCAGTCTGCGCGGGCGCGGAGGCTATGTCGAAGTCGTCCACCTTGTACTTGAGGCAGCCTTCGTACTCCTCGCCGTACTCCTCAAGTATGCGCTGCTGCATATTTTCGAGGTCGGCCTCCAGCTTTGTGAGCGCTATCTGCTGGCCGTTGCGCCTGTCGGTGAGCTCCTGCGTGCGCTTGCCTATGTCGAAGCGCTCTATATCCAGCTGCTTGATGCGCTCGTTGAGCGCCGTTTTGCTCTCCGTTACCTTGGTTATGCGGTCGCGGATGTCGTCCACCACGGCCTGTTCCTCGGCGGTGAGCACGGAATTTTCCGCCTGGCGGTTGAGTTCCTCCAGCTCGCGCTCTATGTCGGGTATGCTTGCGCGGATGCGCGCTATCTTTTTGATCAGGTCTTCCTTTTCGGCGCTCAGCCTTTCGGTGTTCTCCTTATTCGACTTGACTGCCGCGTCCAAAGACGCCTTTTCCACGCGGGCGGCATTCAGCGCCTCAAGCTTGTCGTTGCGCTGTTTTACCAACACGTCGTACTGGGTGGAAATGCTCTCTATGGCGGTGGAAGCCTCGGTAGAGCGCTCGTTCAGGTCGCTTGCGCCGCGGGTGGTTTCGCTGTACTTGTCATCGAGCGCGGCAAGCCTTGAGGTTATCATCTGTTCGGTCTGCGAAAATACCGAAAGCCTGCTCTCTTCAGAAGAGAGCTGCTTTAACAGGCTGTCGGACAGCTGCTCGTTGGCGGCGAGTTCTGCGCGCGAGTTATGGAAGCGTTCGCGCAGGCTGTCAAGCTCGGCGGTGCGCTCTTCAAGTTCGCGCTGCGACTTTTCGCGCATGTTTTCGGCGCGGGTGAGCGCGCCCTTCTTTTCGGAGATGTTCTCCTCTATCTCCTTTATCCTGCGCTCGTTTGCAAGCAGGTTGCCCGCGTTGTCCTTGCGCGAGCCGCCCGTCATAGAGCCAGAGCTGTTTATAACGTCGCCGTCAAGCGTAACTATTTTGAACGCGCGGGGATACCTGCGGGAGATTATTGTGGCGCTCTCTATATTGTCGCAGACGAGCGTGTTGCCCAAGAGGTATCTTATTACATTATCGTACTTTTTATCGTATTCCACAAGCTCCACGGCAAAGCCTATGGCGCCCTTTTCCTTTATGGCGGAGCGTATACTGGGCCCCTCGGTGCGGGGAGCGAGCGCCTCCACTGGCAGGAAGGTGACCTGGCCGCCGCGCGTGCGCTTTAAGTGTTCGATGAGGAACTTCGCGTCCTCGCGCGTGCGGGTGACTACGTTCTGCATGGCGCCGCCGAACGCCGTCTCTATGGCTACCTCATAATCGCCGGAAGTTGAAACTATGTCGGCGATGAGGCCCTGTATCTTTGAGGAAATTTCCGGGTACGCCTTGGCGTCGGTCATAAGGCGTTTTACGGAATATATGTAGCCGTCGAACCTGTCGCGCAGCGCCTTTACGGTGGAGAGGCTGTCGTTCAAGCTGGCTATCTGCGAGCGTGCGTCGTAGGCGCGGCGGGTATAGTTCTGCACGGCCTCCTCGGCCTCGTGCACGGCCTTTTGCGCGCGCTCCATGGTCTCGTTTTCCGAGGCGATGAAGTCGGAAATTTCGCCGTGCTTTTGCAAGCTGGCGTCGTAGTCGGCCTTGTAACCTTCGCGCAGGGCGCGTATTTCGGCAAGCGTGGCCTGCACTTCGGCAAGGCGCTCGTTTAAAAGTTCGCGCTGGGCCTCTATAGAGCCCATGTTTTTGTTCAGGTCGGAAAGGTCGCGGAAGGTATCCATCACCTTCTTTCTGTTCTCGTCGTTCATGGCCTCGAACTGGCCTATCTCGCGGGAGAGTTCCGAAAGTTCGGTCTCAGCGGCGGCGCACTGTGCGGCGAGTTTTTCGGCGCGCTCGGTGTTTTTGGCGGCGTACGCCTCGGTGCGGCGTATCTCCTTTTCTATCTCGTCTATGCGCTGGGTAGAAAAGGCCACGTCCTCGTGCGCGGCGCGCAGTTTTTCCTTTACCGAATTGGCCTTTTCCTGCAACACCTTGCCTTCGCCCGTCTTCTGCTGTATGCCCACCGTGTAGCGCAGGCGCCTTTCGTTGAGTTCGGCAAGCTCGGCGTCGGCGCCGTTCAGCTCGTCGCGGCAGCGCTCGTATTCGCTCTGCACCTCTTCAAGGCGGGCGGCAAGTTTTTCAAGCTCGGCGGAAAACGCCTCTATCTTGTCGTTTATCTTCTGCTTGCGCTCGGCGCTGGTGTCGTGCTGGTATATGTAGGTGTTTATTTCTGACGTGCGCAGTTTTGCGTACAGTTCTTCGTACTTTATGGCGCTCTCTGCAGCCTTTTCGGCAGGGGCGAGCTGGCGCTCTACCTCGTGCATGCGCTGCAGGAACACATACAGGTTGTCGCGCGCGGCGGCAAGCTTGCGTTCGGCGTCGGCCTTGCGCTCCTTGAACACCGAAATGCCCGTAGCCTCTTCAAATATAGAGCGCCTGTCCTCGGGCTTGGCGTTCATTATCATCTCTATACGGCCCTGGCCGATTATGGAGTAGCCCTCTTTCGCGGCGCCCGCGCCATGCAAAAGGCCCGTCAGCACCTTCATCCTCGAAGGCTGGCGGTTCAGAAGATATTCGCTGTCGCCGTTGCGGTACAGGCGGCGGGTCATCTCTACCTCGTCGCAGTCTATGTTGAATATGCGCGAGGTGTTGTCGAACGACAGAGTTACCTCGCAAAAGCCTGTGGGACGGCGCTTTTCGGTGCCATTGAAGATGACGTCGAGCATCTGGGAGCCGCGCATCATCTTGGCGGACTGTTCGCCCAGAACCCAGCGGATGGCGTCGGCAACGTTTGACTTGCCGCACCCGTTGGGGCCGACTATGCAGGTGACGCCGTCTGTAAAGGGGATCACCGTTTTGTCCGCAAAGGACTTGAACCCGACGAGTTCGATTTGTTTGAATGTAACCATAAAATGACCTTGTTCACGAAAAATCTTTGCTGGTGACGCAAATCTTTTTCCGTGATTTAGGGGAGCCAGCTCCCCCTTGCCCCAATTTCAGGGGCTCTCTTATATTATAATTGGGGCAATTCCCCATTTGGTGAGCCTGCTGACCGCAGCAAATAGGGACGAGCGGCACGTTCTGTAGAACAGCGGATACCCGCTGTTCGTGTGCCGCGGAGAAACCGCAACATGCCGAGCAAAGCGTGAGGCGTTGCGGAGCCGACCAACGAGGCACGAGGCGACCGCTTAACGGCGAACTAAATTCGCCTTGCGCACATAAGTAATTTTAAATTCGTTGTCGCAAAAAAGTTATTTCTTGTAAAGTTCCGGGCGCTCGCGCCGGCTCGCTGAACTTTACTGCGGGAAACTATTCGCGCGTACGTAGATTATTAAAAAAATGACCCCTATCATCTCGACTAAGCGAATGTAATGAGCGCATGGAGAGATCTCTTATTTTGAGATTTCTCCACTCGCTGCCGCTCGGTCGTAAGGAGCGAAGCGACGGAATAGCTATTGTTCGCCGTAGGCGCAATAGCGTCAATGACATATAAATGCGCCAAGCTGAAATGACAAAAGCACATTGCTCCACATAGGGCAAATCCCCCCCACCACGTTTGCCCGACAGGGCAAACTTATCACTCATCACTTATCACGTTTGCCGGACGGCAAACCCGTAACTTTTAAAATTGCCACGCATATATGCGGCAAATAACGCGGTACGCGCCGCGAAAATTATCACTTTTTAAGGCTTTTTAGGGCGCTTTTAGCGGCGTTGCGCTCGGCCTCGGCCTTGCTTCCTCCCGTGCCCGTAAAGCTCTTGCCGCACACTATTACGTTACACACAAATTCGGGCTTGTTTGAAGTGCCGCCGCTGCGGCCTGTGTTGTATTCGGGCAGATCCTCTCCCTTGCCCTGCACATACTCCTGCAGGTCGCCCTTGTAGTTGCGGGGCGCAGAGATGTGCGCGGCGAGCAGCGTACGCGTAACGAACTGCTCTGCGGCGGCATAGCCGCCATCTGAAAACACCGCGCCGCACACCGCCTCGTATACAGAAGACAGCGCCTTTTCGCCCACGTCGGGCACGCCCTTTACTATGTGTTCGGGCAGGTGCAGTTCTTCCGACGCGCACTTGAGCGGAGCGTGCGACACAAGTTTTTGCCGCTGCGCCGTCATTTCGCCCTCGCTGCCGCCCTTTTTGTATAAAAAGTGCGTGACTATAAGCTGAATTACCGAGTCGCCCAAAAACTCCAGCTGCTCGTAGTTGCGCGAATGGGACGCCGACGAATGGGTGAGCGCAAGCGCCAGAAGCTGCCTGTCTTTAAATTTGTAGCCGAGCTCCCTTTCGATAATGGCAAGCTCTTTTGCGCTTATTTCACTCATCTTTGGGTATGAGGTTGTTCCAGTCGACAGAGGCGAGCATGCTTTCCACCTTGCCTATAAGGTTGCCGCGGTATATGGCGGCGGCATTCTGCACGGCGGCGGTTATAGTGCGCGCCTTTGAGGAGCCGTGGCTCTTTATTACCACCTTTTTTACGCCGAGGAGAAGGGCGCCGCCCACGGCCTCGAAATCGAGGCGGGAGCGCATGCGCTTGAAGCCCTTCATTAAAAACAGGCTGCCTATCTTTGAGGAGAGCGAACTTGTAGCCTCCTTTTTGAGCACGGAGAGTATCAGCTTGCCGCACCCCTCGATAGACTTGAGGGCGATATTGCCCGAAAAGCCGTCGGCCACGGCAACGTCGCAGTCGCCTATCATTATGTCGCGCCCTTCGATGTTGCCGCCGAAGTTTATAACGTCCATCTTCTTCAACAGCTGGTATGTCTGCTGGTGCAGGGGGTCGCCCTTGTGCTCTTCGGTGCCGTTATTCAAAAGGCCCACTTTGGCGTTCTTTATGCCGAAACCTGCCTCGGCATAGGCAGAGGCGAGCACTGCAAACTGGCAGAGCATAGAGGGCTTGCACTCGGCATTGGCGCCGCAGTCGCACAGCAGAGTATACCCGCCGCGTATGTTTGGTATGGCGGGGCAGAGCGCGGGGCGCTTTATGCCGCGTATTCTGCCCAGAAGCAGCTGGCCTGCGGCTATTGTGGCACCCGTGGAACCTGCCGTGACCAGGCCTGCGATATCTTCCTGCGCCTTGAGCGCACGGAAAGCCTTTACGAGCGACGATTCGCTCTTGCGTATGGCCTCGGTGGGGATATCGTTCATGTCTATCACGTCGCGGCAGTCCATTATCTCTATGCGGGACTTATCGTACGTGTATTTTTTCAGCTCTTCCTCAATTACTTCCTGCTTTCCTGCAAGAATGAGGTAAACTTCATTATCGGCCTCAAGGGCCTTTACGGCGCCCTCTACAGGCGCGGCGGGCGCATTGTCGCCGCCCATTGCGTCAACTAAAATTTTAATCATCAAAATACCTCACAGATTTTGCGGCTGGTGCCGCCGTAAAATCTTCGTGATTTTGGGGAGCCAGCTCCCCCTTGCCCCAATCTTAAGGGCTCTCATATAGTATAATTGGGGCAAATTCACCCTGCTTGCGCAAATTAGATTAATTTAATTTTATTAATTTTTGCTTATATACCGCAACGCCTACGAACATAATGACCTTGGAGATGCGAGCAGTACACAAAACCACCACACACACAAATATACGCTTTTCAGAAGCAAGCAAGACAAGGAGCGTGCGGAAGATGTGAGGAAGCTTACTTTGAGGTAAGTGACCGAACATACCCGTAAACGCGACACAGTATTGCGCCGCTTATCAAAAGCGTTTGTAAGTAATCAGTACTCCAGGTGGCCCACTGTGCGGGGGAAGGGTATTACATCCCTTATATTCGCCACGCCCGTCAGGTACATGATAAGCCTTTCAAAGCCCAGGCCGAAGCCGGAGTGAACGCAGCCGCCGTACCGCCTTAAATCGGTGTAGAATTCGTAGTCTTCGGCTTTAAGGCCGCACTCGGCCATGCGCTGTTCAAGCACTTCAAGCCTCTCCTCCCTCTGGCTGCCGCCGACGAGTTCGCCTATGCCGGGCACGAGCAGGTCTGCCGCGGCGACCGTCTTTTTATCGTCGTTGAGGCGCATATAGAAGGCCTTGATCTCCTTGGGGTAGTCGGTAAGGAACACCGGCTTTTTATACACCGTTTCGGTGAGGTAGCGCTCGTGCTCGCTCTGCAGGTCGCACCCCCACTCTACGGGATATTCGAACTTGTGGCCGCCCTCTGCCGCCTTTTTGAGTATGTCTATGGCCTGAGTGTATGGCAGGCGGACAAAGTCGCCGCCCTTGAGCGCTTCATAGCGCGACACGAGCTCGGGGCACACCCTCTCTGCGAGGAACTCCACCTCGAACGCGCACGTTTCGTGCACATATTCGGCAACGGATTTTACCATGGCCTCGGCGACGTCCATATCGCCCGAGAGGTCGCAGAAGGCCATTTCAGGCTCTATCATCCAGAATTCGGCGGCGTGGCGCGCGGTGTTGGAGTTTTCGGCGCGGAACGTGGGGCCGAAGGTATATACGTTCGAAAATGCCATGGCGAACGTTTCCACGTCGAGCTGGCCGGATACGGTGAGCGCGGCGCGCTTGCCGAAGAAGTCCTTTGAAAGGTCGGTTTCGCCCGGCTCCAGCGTGGTCACCCTGAACATTGCGCCAGCGCCCTCGCAGTCCGAACCGGTGATTATGGGTGTGTGAACGTAGACAAAGCCGCGGTCGTTGAAAAATTTATGAATGGCGAACGCCGCCTGCGAGCGTATGCGGAACACCGCGCCGAACAGGTTTGTCCTGGGGCGCAGGTGGGCAATTTCACGCAAAAATTCGGGCGAATGGCGCTTTTTTTGCAGGGGGTACGAAGGCAGCGACGCGCCGTCTACAACCACCTCCTCGGCGTGCAGTTCAAAGGGCTGGCGCATTTCGGGCGTGAGCACCACCGTGCCCGTAACGGTGAGCGCGGCGCCTACGCCGCAGTGCACTATCTGCTCGTAGTCGGAAAGTTTTTCCCTTTCCAGCACGACCTGGCAGTTCTTTTGGCAGGTGCCGTCGTTCAGCTCTATAAAGCCGAAGTTTTTGCCGTCGCGCACGGTGCGCGCCCAGCCGCGGACGGTCACCTTTTTTTCGCCGAAAGCCGAAGGGTCGGCATACATGCTTTTTACGTAAGTTCTTTCCATAAAGCCTCTTTGCGGGGCGGGCCGACGGAAACGGCGGTATTTTGCCGCGCCGTTGCCGCGCGAAAAACTTCTGCGGCGGCGCCCCGAAAATTTTAAATTATATGTCCACGTTAAATTGTAACATATTTTTACCAAAATTTCAATAAAAAAGCCCGACAAATTTTATACATTTATATGCGCCTGTATACGCCCTTGCAGGCGCGTATACAGGCAAAGGCGGCACAAAGCCGCGGGGCGCGCCTGCAACAATGCAGGCGCGCCCCGCGGCCTTAAAAACACATACATACTACTGTTCGGGCGGAACCTCCGCGGCGGCGGGCTTGTACCTGTCCCTGCGCAGAAGGGTGCGGCTGGTGCCCCTGTCAGACGAGGCAAGCATGTAACACTCGCTCTGCACTCCGCCGTTCTCTTCGCCGAGCAGCACCGATTCCAGCGAATATTCCACCCCGTCGCTCTTGCCGTAAATTTCGCAGCGGGTGTAATACAGGCCTGTTAAAACGCGTATATATACGGGGCAATCAGTAGTGTTGCAGAATTTCAGGTCGCAGTATTCGCCGCTTACCATTGCATCGCGCGAAGGTTTTACGTAGCTCACCGCAAGGCTGTGCGGGTGATATTCGGTGACCTTGAGTCCGGCGAGCAGCGCGGCGTTGTAAAGCGTGGTGGATACCTGGCATACCCCGCCGCCTATGCCGCAAACAAAGCGGCCGTTTTCGATCACTTTTGCATTTTTGAACCCGTTTTTAACGGTGCGCGGCCCTACGGTGCCATTGAAGGAAAAGCTTTCGCCCGGCTCAATCACTGTGCCGCTGATCTTGTCGCCTGCAAGCCTTATGTTTGAAACGCGGGGAGAATTTTCGCAGTCGAAATAGGTGGTGAACGCCGAAAGCCGCGCAGTGTTCTCCCTGACCTGTTCCATAGATATTTCAGCGGGCACCTTTTTAACATTGACCGCGACGGGCTCGAACTCTCCGCCGAAAGTCCGCGAAGAGAGCGAAGCGAGGATATCCTGCCGCAAAGCGCCCTCGTCGGCAACGGCGCCCGAAACGCCTTCAAAATATTCAAACGCCTCGCCTTCTCCCCCGTTGAATTGCGCGTAAGGCGGCTGCGCCTGCCTGAATTGGGCGTCACATATGCCCGAAACAACGTCGTTAAAGCCGTTGAGGTAGTACTGCACCGCGCAGCCGTATTCCCCCGCCCTTTTTATGCCGCCGACCACAGAATTAAGGTCATCCCTGAAAGATATTTCGGGGTAGCGGAAACAATAGTCCCCGCACGGCGCCGAAATGTTCAGGCTGCGGGGCCTGAGGTCGGCCCTGATGGCCTCGCGCACGACCTGCACGGCCTGCGCGGGCAGCAGGCCGCCCACATTGACCCCTTGGATGAGAGTGCCGCGCGGAAGGCGTCCCGCGCCGCCGCAAGCAAAAGTGCCCGCCATGAGAGCGGGCACTGCAATAGATACATACAGTATTTTTTTAAGGCAATTTTTCAATTTATTCCAAGCGCCGACAACAGCTGCGCCGAGGGATGAAAGTCGGGCGTGCCTATGGCGCGCGAACCTTCGGGGTAGTGAGTATCGGAACCGCCCGTGACCAACAGCGAAAGCTTTGCGGCGACCCCCTTAAAGTAAGCCGTCTCTTCCTCAGTATGCCCCGAATACACCGCCTCTATTCCCGCAAGCCCGCACGAGCGCAACCGCTCTATGAGGGCATATTCTTCATCGGCGGGCAGAGTTATCCTGCCGGGGTGGGCGAGCGACGATATTCCGCCGCACGCGGCTATCACCTCAAGCGCGTGTTCGGGAGAGGGGCGGCCGACGTCGGAATATGCGGGCCTGCCGGGCGCGAGCATATCAATATAGAACGCACCGGGGGAGGGTGCAAAGCCCTTGCGGGCGGCGGCGCGGGCTATATACATGGTGTGCAGGGGCGAAGCCGCGCAGCGGCGTTCGCGCATGACCTCTTCAAAGCTGAGGGCAAGGCCGCGCTTTTTAAGTTTTGAAAGTATGTCTGCAGTGCGCGCCACGGCGCCTTCGCACACGAAGGAGAGAAATTTTTTATATGCATCGCAGGCAGCGTTCATGCCGTAGCCCAAAATGTGCACCTTTACCTGCGTGTAGGCCGAAATTTCCATGCCGCTTACGCATTTTATGCCCGCTTTTTTGCACTCGGCGGCAAACTGCGCGCTGCCGTTCATGTTGTCGTGGTCGGTGAGCACGGCAAATCCCAGCCCGTTGCGCATGCAGAGGGCGGCAATCTCAGCGGGCGACATTACGCCGTCGGAATAATATGAATGTATGTGCATGTCTGCCTTCATCGCTTTATGGCACCCCCCTCTATGCGTATTTTGTTGGTCTGCCTGCCGTACAGCACGCGCTCGGCGTGCGTGCAGGTGAGTATGGTCTGCATGCCCTGGGCGCGCTCCACCAGCTTTTTGCGGCGGGGAAGGTCGAGCTCGCTCATCACGTCGTCGAGGATGAGCACGGGATATTCGCCCGAAAGCTGTTTGAATATCTCCATTTCGGCAAGCTTTACCGAAAGGGCGGCCGTGCGCGTCTGCCCCTGCGAGGCAAAATTTTTGGCGTCTTGCCCGTTGATGAGAAAGTCGAGGTCGTCGCGGTGGGGGCCGATGCTCGTGTAGCCCAGCCGCACGTCGCGCTCGTAATTGCGCCGCAGCTCTTCAAACAGCTGCTCCTTAAGCTCCTCGTCGTCGCCATCGTACCTCTTTTCTGGGCGGACGACAAGTTTTTCGGCGCCGTCGGTAAGGCGGTAGTGCTCCTCCTCCGCAACGGGCGCCAGGCGGGCGATATAGTCGGCGCGGTGGCGCACGACTATGGCGGCATACTTTGCAAGCTGTTCGTCCCACACGGGCAGGGTGTCGTAGATGAGGCCGGTATCCCTGTCCTTTAACAGGTTGTTGCGCTGTTCCAGTATCTTGTTATAGCGCAACAGCGCCGTGTAGTATGGCTTTGACAGCTGCGATATGGATATGTTCAAAAACCGCCTGCGCTCGTCGGGCCCGTCCTGGATAAGGCGCAGTTCCGAAGGCGAAAAAAAGATGCTGAATATGTTGCCCAAAAGGTCGGCGTTGCGCGCTATGCGGTTGCCGTTTATGCGGATCTCGCGCCCGTTTTCAAAGATGGTGGCGGCAATGTTCACGTCGCCGTACCTGCCGCAGGCGGTGGCAGATATGTCGGCGCGCTGCTTGCCGTGCATTATCAGCTGTTTTTCGCGGCGGGCGCGCGGAGAAACGCCCGTGCAGAGGTAAAACACCGCCTCCGCACAGTTGGTTTTGCCCTGCGCGTTTTTGCCGTAGAGCACGTTGAGCCCTTCGGTAAACTCAAAATTTTCATCGGCGTAGTTTCTGAAATTTTTAAGCGTCAAATTTTTTATCTGCATTTTTTTGTAAAAACTCTTTCATTTTGCCGCGCGTTGTAGTATAATTGAAAAACAAAGGCAGTTGATTTTACCACAGTTGCGCAGAGGCTTACCGCATACTATCTGCGTTGACTTTTTATTTTATACGCATTATACCACAATATTTTTTAATTACAAAGGAACTTTTTGCAAAACTTATGGCATCTAACGGAAACTTCGACTTTTTGTACAACCCGATAAAGGAAAAGCTGCGCGAACTTGTTTCGCCGATAACCTACACCACCTTTATAGAGAGGCTGGTGCCCGTTGACGTGGACGGAAGGTATATTGTGCTTGAAGCGCCCACGGAGAGCTTTGCCAAGATGATAACGGGCAAAATAGCCGACAAAATGCGCGAGGCCATAGCCGAAACGGGCACGGGCATAACCGACTTCCGCTTAAAGATAGAGGGGGCGGACGGCTACGCATACAACGCCCCCGGCGAGGAGGCCGCTTTTTCCGCGCCGGAAAATCTTGACCCCAAATACACCTTTGAAAGTTTTGTGGTAGGCCCCAACAACGAATACGTGTACGCCGCGGCGCAGTCGGTTGCGGCAGACCCCGCGGGCACATACAACCCGCTGTTTATATACGGCGGCACAGGCCTGGGCAAGACCCACCTTATGCAGGCCATTGCAAATAAAATAGTGCGCGAAAAGCCCTATTTAAAGGTAATATACATCACCTGCGAGAAGTTTGTAAACGAAATAATAGACACAATGTTTGCAACGCGCGGGGCGGACACTCGCGACAAGAGCAACAAGCTGAGGCAGCACTACCGCACCGCCGACGTGCTTATTATAGACGACATACAGTTTATAGAGAACAAAAAGGCCGTGCAGGAGGAATTTTTCCACACCTTCAACGAGCTTGTCTCCAAGGGCAAGCAGATAGTCATCTCCTCCGACCACTCCCCCAGGGAGCTTGCGGCGCTTGAAGAGAGGCTGCGCACGCGCTTTTCGGGCGGGCTGCTGTTTGACATACTTCCGCCCGACTACGACACGAAGATAGCCATTTTAAAGCGCAAGGCGTTTGAAAAGAAGTGCGCCGTGCCCGAAGAGGTGCTGGCCTTTTTGGCAAAGGACAGCGGCGACGACGTGCGCACGCTTGAGGGCAGGCTGACAAAGGTGATATTCGCCTCGCGCCTGCACGAAGAGCCCATAACCATAGCCCTTGCGCGCAGCGCGCTGAACGAGGCCGTGTCCGAAGGCGGCAAGGAAGAGATAACGCCCGAAACGGTGATTTCGGCAGTTACGTCCTTTTACCACATAAACAAGGCAGACATTACCGGCAAGAGCAAGAAGAAGGAAGTTGTCATACCCCGCCAGATATGCTGCTACCTTATGTGCGAACTGCTATCCCTCCCCCTTGTTTCCATAGGCAAGGAGCTGGGCGGCAGAGACCACACCACCGTGCTGTATTCGCGCGACAAGGTTGAAGAGATGTGCCGCATAAACGACCGCATAGCCAAGGACGTGGACGATATAAAGAATATAATACTGAAGAAGTGAGTTCACGCGAAATCTTTTTGCGATGCAAAAATCTTCCGCCGTGAGGTTTAGGTAAGTCGTAAAAATGCTTAACAGCGGAAGTAAATTCCGCTTTGCATTTTTTCGGCATTAATTATTTTAAAATTTTTCACAATTTTTTCGTTCGGGCCGCGCCCGAAAAAATTCGTGATTTTGAGAAACCAAGGTCTCGTGCGGCGTGCGGTAAATTACCGCCGCACTCGGTCACCGCTCGCACTTTGCACTTTGTGCTCGCTCATTTCACAACACGCAAACAGCGCGTATGTGCTGTTTGCAGAAATGTGTTGTTCAACTCTTCGCGCGACTTTTAAGAGCCCACGAATATATAGTCGCGCGAATTCACTTCCGGTGCGCGAGGGCTTTTGCCCGCTGCCCTGCCGAGGGTTCCCTTCGGGAAACGGCAGAACTCGCTCACGCGACAAATTGTGTCTTTCTGCGCAAGGAAACCTTGCTTGAAACATTGATTATTTAAAAAATTTTTCCTTAATCGTGCCTCCCTTATTAAGGGAGGTGATACGCACGAGCGTAGCGAGGGCGTGTCGGTGGGATTTACAAAAATCTCTTTCACTGTCATTTCGACCGAGCATCAGCGAGTGGAGAAATCTCAAGAAATGCGGCAAAGCAAAGAGATTTCTCCATGCGCTCATTACATTCGCTTAGTCGAAATGACAACGGACGCAGCCCGCTCATCACTCATCACTTTTAAAATTGCCCCGCATATATGCCTTAAATAATACATAAAACAACATATAAAACAACATTTAAAAAAGTTATCCACAAACAATTCCCGTCACACAAGGCGGGAATTTTTGTGAGGTGAAATATGACTGAATTTTTTGAAGGACAATTCGACGCAGTAGTCGTGGGCGCGGGTCACGCCGGGTGCGAGGCCGCGCTTGCCTGCGCGCGCACCGGGCTTAAGACGTGCATGCTTACGCTGAACTTAGACAGCATAGCCTTTATGGCGTGCAACCCCTCGGTGGGCGGCACGGCAAAGGGTCAGCTTGTGCGCGAGATAGACGCTTTGGGCGGCGAGATGGGAATAAACGCCGATAAGACCGCCCTGCAGATGCGCATGCTTAACGTAGGAAAGGGCGCTGCGGTGCAGTCACTACGCTGCCAGAGCGACAAACACGCCTACCACACCGAGATGAAGCGCACGCTTGAGCACACCGATAACCTGCGCATATTGCAGGGCGAAGCGGCCGAAATACTTACAAAAGACGGCAAAGTATGCGGCGTTAAAACTACGTATGGCGGCGTGCTGGGGTGCAGGGCGGCGATACTTTGCACGGGCGTATACCTGAACGCCGAAACGATAACGGGCGACGTTAAGCAGAGCAGCGGCCCGAGCGGATTTGCCCCCGCCACCGCCCTTACCAAAAACCTTATCGGGCTGGGCTACAGCGTGCGCCGCTTCAAGACGGGCACGCCCGCAAGGCTGGACGGGCGCACCGTGCACTTTGAGCGCTGCGAAGAGCAGCGCGGCGACGACGATGTGCTGCCCTTTTCGTACATGGCAGGGGGGCCTGTTAAGAACGAGCTGCCCTGCTACCTGACCTATACAAACGCAGCCACCCACGAGGTGATACTTTCCAACCTTGACCGTTCGCCGCTGTACAACGGTACCATACTCTCCACGGGGCCGCGCTACTGCCCTTCGATAGAGACCAAGGTGGTGCGCTTTGCCGACAAGGAGCGCCACCAGCTGTTCCTTGAACCCGAGGGAAGGGACACGCTTGAGGTGTATGTGCAGGGCATGTCGTCCTCCCTCCCCCACGACGTACAGAGGGAAATGTACCGCACCGTTGCGGGGCTGGAGGAGTGCGAAATAATGCGCTATGCCTATGCAATAGAGTACGATTGCATAGACACGCTTGACGTTTACCCCACCCTTGAGTTTAAAAAGGTGGAAGGGCTGTACACGGCGGGGCAGATAAACGGCACTTCGGGCTACGAAGAGGCCGCGGCGCAGGGGCTGATGGCGGGGCTGAACGCAAGCCTTAAGCTGCGCGGTATGCCGCCGCTGATACTCGGCCGCGAAGAGGCGTATATAGGCGTGCTGATAGACGACCTTGTGACCAAGGGCACGGACGAGCCGTACCGCATGATGACCTCGCGCGCGGAACACAGGCTGGAGATACGGCAGGATAACGCCGACTTCCGCCTTACGCAGAAGGGCTACGACTGCGGGCTGGTGACGGAGGAAAGATACGCCCGCTACCTTGAGAGGAAGGCGCACTACGAGGGCTTTTTAAGCGAGCTTGAAACGCGCGTTCCGCAGGGCGAGGCGGACGAATTTTTAAGTGGCCTTGGCATGGACGGAACGGAAAAGCCCCTAACATATGCCGATTTTATTCGCCGCGGGGCGACCTTGAAACAGATACGCGGCGCCTTTGGTGAGGTGTGCGCGGGCGACGAGAGCGCGGCACAGTCGGCAGAGATATACGTAAAGTACGAGGGTTATTTAAAGAAGGGGCTGGAGCAGATAGCGCGGGCGCGCAAGCTGGAGGAACGCAAGCTGCCGCAGGACTTGGACTACATGCAGATAGGCGGACTGAGGCTGGAGGCGCGCGAAAAGCTGAACAAGGTGCGCCCCGCCTCGCTGGGGCAGGCTTCGCGCATACCCGGGGTGAACCCCGCGGACATAGCCGTTCTCATACTCTATTTAAAATGACATAGATTTTTATATGCGGTTTGCGGGCGGCGCACATTTCTATGTGCGCCGCCCGCATGTTTTTTGACGCCCGTTTATTCCGCTCGACCGCAAAACATATGCGCGCGGCGGCATGCGGCAGAACATGCGAATAAACGACCCGAACACCAAAATAACGCGCGGCGGCAGGCATTAAAATGGCTGTATGCCTATGAGAATAAACATAAAAAGCGCCCTTTTGTACCTCGGCTATGCGGCGCTGTGCATATTTTTGAACCGCGCCACGGCGGGCGTACCCCTTTCGCTGGGGCTGTACTTTGCACTGCTTATATGCGGCGGCAGCATGATAGCCTCACCGCTGATATACATAGCCAGCTCGGCGGTGCATGTCAGCCTGACGGCCTTTCTGTGCGCACTGTTCGAGGCCGCCTTCCTATTGGGAATAACGGCGATATACCGCCGCACGGAGAGGAAGATGAAGCTTGAAAGCGCGGCGTTTGCAGCCGTGGCGCTGGCGCCGTTTATAGCCTTTTCGGGCTGGGACGCGGGCGGGGCGATATACTTTATACAAAACGGCTATATAGTGCGGGCAATTGCCGCCGCGGCCGTGCTGCTGTTCTTCATCTTCTGCTATAAAAGCGTATACGCCTGCATATTCCGCCTTGGGCGGTGCAGGCTTGCCGAAGACGAGCTGTTCAGCCTTGCCGTGCTGTACGCAGGCGCGGGCGCGGGCATATACGACCTTGCGGGCGACTTTGCGCTGTGCGCCGTAGGCGCGCTTATAATTTCGCTTGCCGTGCGCGCGCTGAAGAGCCCCGCCGCCATTGCCGTTGCGGTAGCATGCGCAGCTCCCTCCGCCATCATGCGGTTTGAACTCACCCCCGTAACGGCGTTTGTGCTCACCGCCATATTCGGGCTGTTGTTCGCGCGGACGGGCAGGGCGGCGCCCGCGGCGGTATTTGCGGCCTTCTGCGTATACGGCTACTTTGAGGGCTGGTACTTTTCGGGCGCGGCAGTTATAGCCGTGCGGGTATGCGCTGCGGCCATCTGCTGCGCCATAGCCATGATCCCCTCGGCAAAACAGCTTGCGGGCGTGTGCGACAGGTTAGCCGTGCGCGGCGTGCTTGAAAACACCGCCATAAACCGCGAGCGCGAACGGGCGGCGGAAAAGCTGTTCAGAGTGAGCGAGGTGTTCCGCGAGGTTGAGTGCGCCTTCCGCGAAATGGACGACGCCGCCGACGAAAAGGGCGCAAAAAAGCGCGTTGCCGCCGAGCTGAAGGAGCGGTTGTGTTCAAACTGCGAACGCAGGCAAAAATGCGAAAAGAGCGTGGTATATGTAGGATTCAACGCGCTTACGGAGACGGGCACCGTGAAGGGAAAAGTTAACCTTATCGACCTGCCGCCCGCCATAACGCAGAACTGCACCCGCCCCGCCGAGGTGATAAAGGAGCTGAACGCGCTGCTGGGCGACTACAGGCGGTTCATGACCGAATCGGAGAACGTGCGCGCGGGCAGGAGCATGCTTGCCGACCAGGCGCACGGCATTGCCGCCGTGCTGAAAAACAACGCCGCGGAGCTGTGCAGGCAGCGCAGGGACAGCGGCGAAGAGGGCCGCGAAATAGTGCGCACGCTGGCAGATTGCGGCATAGCCTGCCCCGAGGTTTGCACAAGCGGCGAGGACGGCGAAGAGATAAGCACAGTCACCGTGGGCAGGGCGGACGCGCATACCATATCCGCCGCGCTCGAGCGCGCCACCGGCGAAAAATTCAGCCTGCGCGAAAAGACAGACTACGGCGGCGAAAAGGCGTGCTACACATTCTGCCGCCCGCCCAGGTTCGACGCCGTTTTCGGGGTGGCAAGTGCAAAAAAAGCGGGCGAAAGGGCCTCGGGCGACACCCACTCGGTGATACGCATAAACGAACACCGCTTTTTAATGGCGCTTTCAGACGGAATGGGCAGCGGCGAATACGCGCGCAAAGTCTCGCGCACGGCGATATCGCTGATAGAGGCCTTTTACCGCGCGGATATGCCCGAAGCAACGGTGCTTGAAACAATAAACAAACTGCTCGCATTTTCGCAGGAGGAGCGGTTTGCATGCATAGACATATGCTCGGTAAATCTGAACACGGGCGGCGCGGAATTTGTTAAGATAGGTTCGCCCGTGGCGGCCATTCTGCGCGGCGGCAAGGTGAAGGTGCTTGAAAGCCAAAGCCTGCCGCTGGGCATACTCGACAGCCTGCGCCCCACCGTGATGCAGGAGAGGCTTGAGGACGGCGACATGCTGGTGTTCATGAGCGACGGCATAACCTCGGCCTTCAGCTCCACGCCCGAACTGCTTGCCTACCTGCAGCCGATAAAGCCACTGAACCCGCAGGAGCTTGCCGAAAAACTGCTTGCGGCGGCGCTTGCCCGCACGGGCGGCAGGGCCGAGGACGACATGACCGTTCTGTGCACGCGTATTTTTGCCACGGACGCCCGCCTGCAGGCAGATAGCAGGGCTGCCACCGCTTAACAAGTTTTTTATTGGCATATTGTCATTTACACGCGCGAGGAGATATAGCCGACGCCCCCTGCCGCGCGAGGCGTAGCCGCTGCCCTGCCGTGGGGTTCCATATGGGAAACGGCAGATGATTCCCGCATAGCGTGGAAACTGCGGAGAAATCTCAAAACAAGGCACAATCCCCCTTCAATTCCCCCTTTACACAAGGGGGACAAGAATTGGGCAGAGATTTCTCCGCTCGCTATCGCTCGGTCGAAATGACAAAAGAAAGGCAACTAAACGCAATAAGTGCCGCCGCGGAAAATTTTCCGCGGCGGCCGATTATATATTTCACAATATTATTTCAATAAAAAGGGTTTACGAATTATATTAAAGCCTGGCGCTTGATTTTACGGCGTTGCGCAGCCATGCGGCAACCTGCCTGCCGGGGACTTCTTCCAGCCTGAACTGCCAGTTGCCCGAGGGCACCGAGGGCACATTCATGCGGGCGGAATTATCAAGCCCCAGCACATCCTGTATGGGAATTATGCATATATCTGACCGCGAGCCCAAAGCGCACTTTACCAGGGCGCGGGCGGCCTCTGTACGGGTGACGAGCGGATAGCTGACCCCTTCGTACCTGAGCGCGGCGCGCACCAGCTTTTTAAAGTGTTCGAACCGTTCGTGCGGCATATCCTTTACAAAGCCGTAGGCGGTGTCGTTATCGTGCGTGCCCGTATATGTAACCGAATTTTCGGTTATGTGCTGCGGCAGGTAGTCGTTGCCCTCGTTTCCGTCGAAGGCGAACAGCATTATCTTCATGCCGGGGAAGCCCGTTGCCGAACGCAGCGCCACAACGCCGTCGTCTATCACGCCGAGGTCTTCGGCAATTATGTTCAGGTGGCCGAGCGCGCGTTCGGCGGCCTCGAACAACTCAAGCCCGGGGCCGTTGCGCCACTCGCCGCTTTCGGCCGTGGGCGCGCCCGCAGGCACGGCATAGTACCTGTCGAATCCGCGGAAATGGTCTAAGCGGACAATATCGTAAAGTTCGTAGGCGTGCGCAAAGCGGTCTATCCACCACCTGTAGCCCGTACTTTTGGCATAGTCCCAATCATAGAGCGGGTTGCCCCACAGCTGGCCCGTGGCGGAAAAATAGTCGGGCGGCACGCCCGCAACGGCGGTGGGGTTCAGGTCTTCATCCACTAAGAACAGCTCGGGGTGCGCCCATACGTCCGACGAATCGGCGGCCACATACAGCGGAATATCGCCTATAAGCTGTATGCCGTTGGCGTTTGCGTATGTTTTGAGCGCCTTCCACTGCCGCATAAATTCAAACTGCAAAAACTGCCAGAAGCAGTATTCGTTTGCATAGTTGTTGCGCCTGAACTCCGATACGGCAAGCCCCTCCCTGTGCTTGTATGCCCTGGGGAAGTCCCTGAAGGTGCCGCCGTAGCGCGTTTTGAGCGACATGAACAGCGCGTAGTCGTCAAACAGCCCGCTGTTTACAAACTCTTTGAATTCGGGCGTTGAGATATCGAAGCGCGAAAAGGCCGTGCGCAGGGTGGCGTACCTGCTTTTATACAGCTCACCGTAATTTACCCTGCCCGCGGGCATGCGGGCGCCTTCAAGCTCCTCTTCGGTGAGCAGCCCCTCCCTTGCCAGCCTTTCAAGGTCGATAAAATAGGGGTTGCCAGAATTGCAGCACACCGACTGGTAGGGCGAATCGCCGTAGCCCGTCTGCACGAGCGGAAGTATCTGCCAATACTTTACCCTGCTTTTTGCAAGGAAATCGACAAATTTATAAGCCGCGCTGCCGAGCGAACCTATGCCGTAGGGGCCGGGCAGCGACGATATGTGGCACAGCACGCCTGCGCCGCGCTTAAACCTGCGTTTATCCATTATTTTCTCCCTGAGAGTAGATGCGGGCATTATTTGCCGAGCAGGGCCTTGATCCTCTCCACGGCTTCCTGCGTGGTCTGCCTGCTGCCGAACGCCGTAAGGCGGAAAAAGCCCTCGCCGTTTACGCCGAAGCCCGCGCCGGGCGTTCCCACCACCTGAGCGTTTTCAAGCAGGTAGTCGAAGAACTGCCAGCTGGTCATGCCGTGCGGGCACTGCATCCAGATATAGGGCGAACTTTCGCCGCCGAAAAAGGTTATGCCCAGCTGTTTGAGGCCTTCGGCTATAATCTTTGCATTCTGTTTGTAATAGTTCAGGTTTTCGGCTGTCTGCGCGCGCCCTTCGGGCGTGAACACGGCCGCCGCGCCCCGCTGTACTATATAGGGCACGCCGTTGAACTTGGTGGTCTGGCGCCTGAGCCACATTTTGTGCGCCGAAAGGCCGCCGCTTACAAGCTGCGCGGGGACTACCGTCCAGCCGCAGCGCGTTCCCGTAAAGCCCGCCATTTTTGAAAACGAGCAGAACTCTATTGCGCACTTTTCCGCCCCCTTTACAAGGTATATCGAGCGGGCGGCGGAGTTTCCCTCTATAAAACATTCGTAGGCGGCGTCGTACAAGATGACCGCGTCCTTTTCAAGCGCGTACTTCACCCACTCTTCAAGCTGTGCCACGGTGTACGCCGCGCCCGTGGGGTTGTTGGGCGAGCACAGGTAGATTATGTCTGCATCCACCGAATAGTCGGGCATGGGCAAAAAACCGTTTTCAGCCGTGGCGTTCATGTACACTATCTTTCTGCCCGCCATCACGTTGGTGTCCACATATACGGGATATACCGGGTCGGGAATGAGCACCGTGTTGTCCTGCGAGAAGATGTCGAGTATGTTGCCGAGGTCGGACTTGGCGCCGTCGGAGATGAAAATCTCCTCGCTGTCAAGCTTTACTCCGCGCTCTAAATAGTACGCCGCGATGGCGTCCTTTAAAAAGCCGTAGCCCTGTTCGGGGCCGTAGCCGCGGAACGTGGCGGCAGATGCCATTTCGTCTACGGCGGCATGCATTGCAGAGATGACCGCGGGCGCGAGCGGCAACGTTACGTCGCCTATGCCCAGGCGCAACACCTTTTTACCCGGGTTGGCGGCCTGATATGCCGCAACCTTTTTTGCTATCGTGGAAAAGAGGTAGCTGTCGCTTACGTTTGAATAATTTGTGTTCAGCTTCATATGTACACCTTTAAAATTTATTGCGTTGTTTGCGGCATATGTGCGGGGCAATTTTTATTTTACACCGCGTGCGCGCATATTTAAAAAAGGCGGCGCGAAGGTGTTTCGCGCCGCAACGTACCCTTTGGTACTATCATTTTATTCCGTTATACAGGCAAAGATGTCAGGTTGTAAAACCACGGGTTTTAAACATACAACTTCACCGCATGGATCTTTTCAGCGCTTCTTTTTATTGTACTTTACCGCCGCGGCTATAAAGTCGCGGAACAGCGGGTGCGCCGACTGGGGGCGCGACTTGAATTCGGGGTGGAACTGCACGCCCACATAAAAGTCGTTTGCGGGTATCTCCACCGCCTCCACCAGAAGGCCCGAAGGGGAAGTGCCGGCAATCTTCATGCCGGCCTTTTCCACCTGTTCGCGGTATTCGTTGTTGAATTCGTATCTGTGGCGGTGGCGTTCGGAAATTTCGTCCTTGCCGTACGCCTTTTTCATCTTTTCGCCCAGCACCTTGCAGGGATATGCGCCCAGGCGCATGGTGCCGCCCATCTTGACCCCGTGCTGGTCGGGCATCAGGTCTATAACGCAGTGCGCGCTTTCGGGGTCGAACTCCGAAGAGTTTGCGTCATTATAACCGAGCACGTTGCGGGCAAATTCCACCACCGCCGTCTGCATGCCCAGACAGATGCCGAGGTAGGGCACGTTGTTTTCGCGCGCGTACTTTGCGCACGCTATTTTGCCCTCTATGCCGCGGTTGCCGAACCCGCCGGGGACGAGCACGCCGTCGCAGTCGCCGAGCACTTCGGCGGCGTTATCTTCGGTGACGGTTTCGCTGTCCACCCACTTTATCTGCACCTTGGCGGCGTTTTCGTAGCCGGCGTGCGCCAGCGCTTCCGCCACGGAGAGGTATGCGTCGTGCAGCTGCACATACTTGCCGCACAGCGCTATTTTAACAGTCTTGTCGCGCGCGTCTATGCGGGCGAGCATCTTGTTCCATTCGGTAAGATCTATCACCCTGGGGTCAAGCTTCAGCCGCTGGCAGACTATCTTTGAAAAGTTGCTCTTTTCCAGCATTATGGGCGCCTGGTAGAGCACGGGAAGGGTGAGGTTTTCTATGCAGCACTCGGGGGCGACGTTGCAGAACATTGAAATCTTTGCGCGCACGTCCTTGGGCAGGTGCTTGTCTACGCGCGCGATTATTATGTCGGGCGAGATGCCCATGCCCTGCAGCTCCTTTACCGAGTGCTGGGTGGGCTTGGACTTGAACTCTTCCGAGCCCGATATATAGGGCACCAGCGTTACGTGTATAAAGCAGCAGTTGTCCCTGCCTACTTCGCGCGCGACCTGCCTTATCGCCTCTATGAAGGGCTGGCTTTCGATGTCGCCGATGGTGCCGCCTATTTCGGTTATCACCACGTCTGCGCCCGTGGTCTTGCCAACGTTGTATATAAAGGTCTTTATTTCGTCGGTTATGTGGGGAATTACCTGCACCGTCTGGCCGAGGTATTCGCCGTTGCGCTCCTTGTTGAGAACGTTCCAATACACCTTGCCCGTGGTAAGGTTGGAGTATTTATTCAGATTTTCGTCTATGAACCTTTCGTAGTGGCCGAGGTCGAGGTCGGTTTCGGCGCCGTCGTCGGTTACGAACACCTCGCCGTGCTGATAGGGGCTCATCGTGCCGGGGTCTATGTTTATGTAGGGGTCGAGCTTCTGCGAAGCCACCTTATACCCCCTGCACTTTAAAAGCCTGCCGAGTGATGCCGCCGTGATGCCCTTGCCGAGGCCGGAAACTACGCCGCCCGTAACGAAAATGTACTTTGTCATAAACCTTTCTCCCCGCCCGCGACCCGCGGGCCTGCGCGCTGTATGTATAATCTGCTTGTATAATCTGCGTACATTATACCACACGCCTTGCCTTAAGGCAACCGCAAATCGACATTAATTTTTACTTATTTTTTACATTGCCGCCCGCGTCGCCCGCCGCGGCGAGAAGGTACTGCGGACGAAAGCGCGGACGGCTTGTTCAACATGCAAAAAAATACACGCGCAGGCGCCCCTGCGGCGCGTGTATGCCCCGCCGCCGTTGACATTGCGCAAAATTTTTGCTATAATAATTCTGTTATAACATATAAGGGCGCGGGAGCATGTGCCCGTGAGGTGATCGGAGAAATAAATGAAACAGACGGATGACGGAAAACAAAAAACTGAAAAGAAACGCAAAGGGTGGACTTGCGGCAGACACAGAAGGGTATTTGCCTTTCTGCGCGCCGTAATGACACCCTTTTTTAAACTGCGCTACAACTATGTGGCAGAACCCGCACCCATAAAAAGCGGCCCCTGCCTGATACTGCACAACCATCAGGCGACGATGGATCCCTTCTTTGTGGCAGATTCCTTTAAATTCCCCCTGTACTTTTTTGCCTCAGACGACCTGTTCAACCTTAAGGTATCGCCGCTGATACGCTACCTTGTGAACCCCATACCCAAGAGCAAATCGGTTTCAGACATGGAGGCCGTGAGAATAGCGCTGCGCGTATTCAAAGAGGGCGGCGCGGTGTGCATAGCGCCCGAAGGCAACCGCACTTTGAGCGGCAGGCAGTGGGAAATGGCAGATTCCGCAGCAAAGCTTGTAAAACTTTCTAAGGTGCCGCTTGTTTTATACAACCTGTGCGGCGGCTACGGCACCGACCCCAGGTGGGGCGCCAAAATACGCAAAGGCACAAAATATGTGGGGCACGTTAAGCGCATAATATACCCCGACGAATACAAAAACATGTCCGTTGCCGAGCTGTTTGAAATTATAAAGCGCGAGCTTGACGTGAACGACGTCGCCTCGGGCGAAAGCTACTTCAGCCCGCGCAGGGCGGAATACATAGAGCGCGCCCTTTACATGTGCCCCAAATGCGGGGCCATAGGCACCATACGTTCGCACGGGGCAAATTTCGGCTGCACCAAGTGCGGCGCCGAGGCCGAATATACCGAAAAACTTAAAATTGACCCGCCCATATGCGGCTACGACGAAGTTTACGGCTGGTTTGAATGGGAGCGGAAAGAGATAGTCCGCCGCGTTGCCGCAGGCGAAACGATAGCCGACGACGGCATACTCTTCCGCGAGAGCGTAAAGCTGAAAAACAAAATAAAGCTTGGCGGCGACCGCGTGGAGATGAACGCCCGCGAACTGAAGATAAGCGGCGGCGGGACGGAATACGTTTACCCGCTTGAAGATATAGACGCGATCACCGCGGTAGGCAAAAAGAAGTTCAATTTTTACTGCAACGGCAAGATATTGCAGGTCAAGGGAGACGAGCGCTTCTGCGCGATAAAGTATGTGCACGCCTTTGACGGGCTGCGCGCCGCAGAGAGGGCGGCAGAACATACTGCAGCCGAAGAAAATTGCGAAGCGGCAACGCCGTAGCACAGGCGCAGGAAAACAACGCCTGATGACGAATATATAGATTAAAACCAAATAATTTTGTATGGAGGACAAGCTATGAGTTTTGCCGAGCTTGGAGTGTGGACGTTCATAATGGTGTTCGCCGCACTGCTTGCAAGCATGCTTGTGGCCGCCGCGCTGAAACACTTTATACCCTTTTTACAAAAGACGCTTATACCCGTTTCGGTGCTCGGCGGCATACTGCTGCTTATTATTTCTACCATTGTTTACTTTGCCGCGGGAAATTATCTGTTTGAACTGCCGGTGTTCGGCGACGGTTCCGAAGGCGTCTCTGGCATGGATATGCTGGAGATGATAACCTACCACTGCCTGGGACTTGGCTTTGTGGCGTCCGGCATGCGCAATTCAAAAAAGAAGTTCACCAAAAAGCGCGCCGCCGAGATATTCGATTCGGGCGTGGTGACGGTTAACGGCTACCTGATACAGGCGTTCGGCGGGCTTATTATAACGATAATAGCCGTGTGGGCGCTGCACACCGACGGAATGATTTCGGCCGCGGGCATACTGCTCGCCTTCGGCTTCGGCCAGGGCACGGGACAGGCGCTCAACTACGGCAATATATACAAAGAAACCTATGGTTTTGAAGGCGGCGACCACTTCGGCCTGACGATAGCCGCACTCGGCTTTCTGGTAGCCTGCATAGGCGGCGTTATATACATAAACGTAATGCGCCGCAAGGGGCTTATAAAGATAGATACCACCCAGCGCCGCAACACCCTTGCCGACTACGAGGACGAAAACGAGCTGCCATCCGTTTCTTCCATAGACAAAATGACCGTTCAGTTTGCCATAGTGCTGGTCGTATACGCCATATCCTTCGGCATAATGTACGGGCTTTCGGCGCTGATACCCTCGCTTGCAGACACGCTGTTCGGCTTCAACTTCCTTATAGGCGTACTGCTTACGGTGCCCGCAAAGGCCATACTCAACAAGCTGTACGACAAGGGAATAGTTAAAAAGCGCATAATAAACAACTACATGATGGACAGGATAAGCGGCCTTGCCTTCGACATAATGATAGTTGCGGGCGTTGCCGCAATTAAACTTCCACTAATTGCAGAGTATTGGGCGGTGCTGCTGATAATGGCCGTATATGGCACAATAGTCACCTTTGTGTACGTAAACTTTGTAAGCAAAAAGCTGTTCCCTTCGTACAGGCACGAGCAGTTCCTTGCATTCTTCGGCATGCTTACGGGCACGGCGAGCACGGGCATGATACTGCTGCGCGAGGTAGACGGCAGTTACCGCACGCCCGCCAGCGAAAACCTTGTTTACCAAAGCCTGCCCGCAATAGTGTTCGGCTTCCCGCTCATGTTCCTTGCGCCGTATGCGGCGACGAGCAACCTTGCGGCGCTTATAACGTGTATAGTCGTGGGCGTATGCTTTGTTGTGCTGAACATTCTGCTGTTCAGGCGGACAATATTTAAAAAGACGTACACTCGCTATCTTGCAAAGCACGGGGGCGAAGGCGCGGAAACAGCCGGCGCGGCCGAAGGAACCGACGGGCCATGTGCAGCCGAAGGCGGCGACGACGGTTGCGACGCAGGGCCTGCCGAAGGCGGCGATGTTGCCGAGAGCTGACTTTTTGCAGTTGGTGCCGTGATATCCCTGTTTTAAACCGGGTTCTCATTGAGCCCTTACAGTATAGCGGGAATAATTTTACCGTTAAAACGATATTTATATTCAATCAAAGCCTGAATATCAATTGTTTGCAGATATATAAAAGCAAGCGCGCCGCGCGGGCTGTTGCCCCGCGCGGCGCGCTTTAAATATAAATTAATTTCAGTGCTCGGCAATTAATTGAGGCGCACATATGCGCCTATCAAGCCAAAATTCAGCCTGCCTGTCTGCGCTATACTGCAGGCTAAATTTCCACTTCGCCCGTGAATACAAGCGTTGCGGGGCCCTCCATATACACAGTCTGGTCGGTATATGTTATGCGCAGTTCGCCGCCGAGGAGGTATACCGAAATTTCGGTATTCTTATCGCAGAAGCCGTTGAGTACGGCCGCCACCGCCGAGGCGCACGCGCCCGTGCCGCAGGCGAGCGTTTCGCCGCTGCCGCGCTCCCACACGCGCATTTTAAGCCTGTAGCGGTCGATAACGCGCACAAATTCAACGTTTATGCGCTCCGGGAAGATCTTGTGATTTTCAAGGAGCGGGCCGTAGTGCTCAAGCCCCACCGAGTCGGGGTTTTCGAATATGACGCAGTGCGGGTTGCCCATGGAAACGAGGGTGGCGCCAAAAGTCCTCCCGTCCGCCTCCACGGGAACGTTTACCACCGTTTTGCCCTGAATAAGGCTGGGAATGGCGCTGCCTTCAAGCACGGGCGCGCCCATATCCACCTTTGCAGAGCACACCTTGCCGCTTGCGTCCTTGTTGAGCGCCAGCATCTTTATGCCCGACAGCGTTTCAATGCACACGCTGTCGCCCTTTACGTAGCCCAAATCGTGCGCAAGCTTGCCCACGCACCTTATTCCGTTGCCGCACATTTTGCCTTCGGAGCCGTCGCGGTTGAACATGCTCATGCGGCAGTCGGCAACCTGCGAGGGGCGCAGCAGAATAACGCCGTCGCCGCCTATGCCGAAGTGCCTGTCTGAAAGCCTTATAGACAGCTCTCCCGGGTTGGGTAAGTCCTCGTGCATGCAGTCGAAATAGATATAGTCGTTGCCTATTCCCTGCATCTTATAAAATTTTCTCAGCATAGATACACCGCCCTTATTTTATTAAAGCAATAGCGGCATATATGCCGCCCTTTTGAATTTTTGTTGTATTTTAAAGCAATTGAGCGCAGCCAGGCCCCTTGATGCTTGTCGCATTAAAGGCGCTCCAAATGCGGATGAGATTTCTCGACTACGCTTCGCTCCGCTCGAAATGACAATTATTTTTCTGAAATAAATAATGTCGCAAGGCGGCTATGCCGCCGCAGCAGGACACAATTTGCGCATACCTGCGCATCTGCCGTTTCCCAAAGGGAACCCTCGGCAGGGCAGCGGGCAAAGCCCTCGCGCAGCAGGGTGAATTTGCGCAATTATACACTTCGTGGGCACTAAAGATTGCGCAAAGAGGGACGCAACACATTTCTGCAAACAGCACATACGCGCTGTTTGCGTGGTGCGAGATGAGCAAATGCATATTCAAGGCATTTGCGGTGACCGAGCGCGGCGGTAATTTACCGCACGCCGCGCGAGAAGGCCCCTCAAATCACGGAAATTTTACGACTCGGCCAGGCGTAAAATTTCGTGAACCTCTTTCAGTTATTCGTATACATCTGCTTATACGGATTGGCGCTGTTGGGGGTAAGCACAAAGAAGTTATGCCCAAGCAATTCGTCGGCATTGTATTCGGGGAAGAAGTTGCACCAGTCGCGCACCAGCTCGCATAATTCGGGCATATCTGCGCCCCATTTGCCTTCGGCAGCCACCTGTGCGGGCAGCGAGCGGGGGATCTTGTTGCAGCGGAGATATATAGTTCCGCCGTGCATGCCCGTGCCGCAGAAGTTGTTTATTATGGGCAGCCCGTCCTTGTTCTGGCCGAGCACGACGATCGTGCCGCCCGCCTGGTATTCGCCGAGGAATGACCCCGCCCTGCCGCCTATCACGATTGCGGGCTTGAAGTCCATATACGCCTTCATGTGGATGCCCGCGCGGTAGCCTGTGTTGTCGCGGATATATATTCTTCCGCCGCGCATGGCGTACCCCGTGGCGTCGCCTGCGTTGCCGTAGACGACTATTTTGCCGCTGTTCATTGTGTCGCCCGTGGCCTCCTGCACGTTGCCGTGCACTATCACCTCGCAGCCGTTCATATACGCTCCCAGCGCGTTGCCGGGCACGCCGTTTATTACTATGCGCTTGCCCGAAAGCCCGTCGGCTATATAGCGCTGGCCCACCACCCCGTTCAGGGTTATATCGGCATCCTTACTTTCGCGCACAATGCGGTTGAGCGCCTGAAAGTGGACGTTTTCGTCTACCTTTATTTCCATATAAAACTCCTTTCACAAAATTCTGCGGGCAGGTATCGCCGTAAAATTTTGTAAGGTAAGGGGAAAAGTCTGCCCCTTATGCAACAACAAACTTACACCCTTCGCGCAAGCTTGTGTTTGCGCGCGTCCTTGCCGAATGCAAGCAGCTGCGGGCAGTGTTCAAGCAGTTCAAGATCGACCTCTTCAAGCGGGGTCTTTTCCCTGACGAGCGAGGTGTATATCCCCGCGCGCAAAAAGTCGTTTATAAGAATAAATCCTGCCAGCCTGCCGTCCTTTATAAATAATTTTTTGTATTTATCGGGGGTTATTTCGGCGATGACTTCGCCCTCATACGTCCCCGCCGTAAGCACATGCGTTTCAAAAAAGCCTATGGCGTTCATGGGTATGGCGTCGTCGTGGACGGCCATGCCGCCCGCCATGTTCACGCCGGCGGTATATCCCTGGAAATATGCGTTGGGCAGCAGTGCCAGCACGCGGTTGGCGCCTATGGAGCTATCGTACCCCTCTGCGCAGTCGCCCGCGGCATACACGTCTGCAAGCGTGGTATGCATGCCCTTATCCACCACTATTCCGCGGTTTACTTCGCCGCCCGCCTCCTTGACGAGTTCGGTGTTGGCGCGCACGCCCACCGCCACTACCAGAATATCGAAATTTATTGCCGCGCCGCTGTTTTTAAGATAGGCAGTGTTGCCTTCAAAGCGGGCGGCGCTGTCTGCAAGCACGAACTTTACGCCCTTTGCCTCCAGCCCGCGCTGAACGAGGGCGGCGCCCTCCTTATCGAGTATAGAGGGCAATATCCTGTCCGCCATGTCTACCACGGTGACAGACTTTACCCTTGCAAGTATTCCCTCAACGCACTTGAGCCCGATCAGGCCCGCGCCTATCACCAGCACATTCTTTTCGGGCGAAAGCGCGCCTTCGAGGGCGAGCATGTCGTCCATGGTCATGAACGAAAAACAGTCCTTTACGCCTTCAAGCCCCTGCATGGGCGGCACGAACGGCCTGGAACCAGTTGCCACGAGCAACCTGTCGTAGGGCACCTTTTCGCCGCTGCCCAGAAAAACTGTCTTTGCGGCGGCGTCTATCTTTTCGGCGCGCACGCCGTACAGCACATTTACGCCGTTCTTTTGGTAAAAGTCTGCGGGGCGGTAGTTCATGTTCTCCCGCTTTACCCTGCCGAGCAGGCAATATGATATGAGCGGCCTACCGTATACCGGGTGGTCTTCTGCCGAAATTACCGTTATTTCACCCTTTTTATCTGCACAGCGTATGCCCTCTATGCAAGCGGTGGCGGCTATTGAATTGCCTATTATCACGTATTTCATGGTCTGTTACCTTTATTTAGTTGCGCGCGGCGGCAATTTACCGCACCCCCCCCGCAGCCACTATTCTCAAATAAATAACGTTTCAAGCAAGGTGTCTCCACGGCACACGAACAGCGGGTGTCCGCTGTGCTATGAAATGGCTTGTTCGTCTTTACACAAGGGCGCCAAAGACGCGGTCAAGTCCCCCTTACTAAGGGGGAAATGACAAAGGGGGATTTAAATCCCACCGCCTTAACTTCATTTTATTCACTTAAGGCACCTCCCTTATTAAGGGAGGCACGATTAAGGAATAGATTTTTCAAATAAATTATGTGCGCAAGCAGGGTTCCCCTGCGCCAGCGCGACACAATTTGCCGCGCAAGCGGGCTCACCGGAAGTGAATTCGCGCGACTATACAATCGTGGGCACTTAGAGGTCGCGCGAAGAGAAACTTGGTTTCTTAAACTCACGAATTTTTTCGGCCGCGGCCCGACCGAAAAAATTGTGAACATATATTTTCACCTCTCTTCAAAGACGATGGCGTTGTTGGGGCAGTTTTTTACGCAGTTGGGCTCGCCCATCATATTATCCGTGCACAGGGCGCACTTTTGCGCGGCCTTGCCGTCGGGCGCGGGCATTATTGCGCCGTAGGGGCAGACGAGCACGCAGGTATAGCAGCCCACGCACTTGTTTTTATCTATGCGCACAATGCCGCCTTCGTCCTTTGAAAGGGCGCCCGCTATGCAGCTTTTAACGCATACGGGGTCTGAGCACTGGCGGCAGTTGACGGCAAAATGTACATCGGCGCCGTCCTCTCCCTCCACCTTTATGCGGGGGATAAACTCGCCCAGCCTGCCCTTGAGCTTGAACATTGCGTCCAGCCCGGAGTTGGCATACATGCACTCGTATTCGCACAGGTGGCAGCCGAGGCACCATTCTTCGTTGACATAGATCCTTTTCATTAAAAAGTCCTTGCGCGCCGCCGCGGCGCACGCGCCAAAGTTATTACGCTCAGCGCGGCGCATAAGTGCCGCGCTGATTTATCAATACATCTTTATGCACGCTTCGCGTTCGGCGCCCACCGAAACATAGCGTATGCGGCAATCGCACAGCTTTTCAAGCAGTTTTATGTAGTCGAGCGCCTCTTTGGGAAGGTCTTCGGGCTTTCTGCACTTGCTTATGTCGCAGTGCCAGCCCTTGACCTTTTCAAACACGGGCTTGCAGTAGTCGAGCACATCGGTGAAGGGGAACTCGTCCAGCCTTTTGCCGTCCAGCTCGTAGTGCGTGCAGATCTCTATCTCTTCATAGTCGTCGAGCACGTCCAGCTTGGTGAGCGCTATCTCGTCCGCTCCCTGGCAGCGTATGCCGTAGCGCGAGGCAACTACGTCGAAGGGGCCCACCCTGCGGGGCCTGCCCGTAGCGGCGCCATATTCTCCGCCCAGTTCGCGCAGCCTTTCGGCCTGCTCGCCGAAGTATTCGCATGTGAAGGGGCCGGCGCCCACGCAGCTTGAATAAGCCTTCATTATGCCTATGGACTTATCCAGCTTTAAGTTGGGCACGCCCGCGCCTATGGGCGCGTAAGCGGCTATGGTAGAGGAGCTTGAAGTATAGGGAACGATGCCGTAGTCGATATCGCGCAGGGCACCCAGCTGGGCTTCGAACATTATCTTTTTGCCCGCCTTGTGCGCCTCGTTGAGGTATACGCCCGTATCTGTTATAAATTCCTTTAAAGGTTCGCCGTAGGTGCGGAAATAGTCCTCCATGTCCTCCACCTTTACGGGGTCGTAGCCGTATGCGGTGACGGTGAGGTTTTTCCATGCGACTATATCGGGCAGACGCCTGAACATGAGCTTGGTGTTTAAAAGTTCGCCCATGCGGAAGGCCTTTTTCATGTACTTATCGGCATATACGGGCGCAATGCCGCGGCGCGTAGAACCGTAGGGCTTGCCCGTCGCCTTTGAAAGCCTGTCTTCTTCCATAACGTCCTGCAGCACGTTGTAGGGCATGGTGATTACAGCCTTGTCGCTTATCTTCAGATTTTCGGGCGTGATCTTTATGCCTGCGCTGCGCAGCTTTTCAATTTCGCCGCACAGGTGCTTGAGGTCGATGACCATGCCGCAGCCGAGAATGTTTACCACCTCTTCGCGCAGGATGCCCGAAGGGAGCAGATTTAAAATAAACTTACCCCTTTCGTTGATTACGGTGTGCCCGGCGTTGTTGCCGCCCTGATAGCGGCAGACTATGTCGAAATCGCGCGAAAGCAGGTCAACCATTCTGCCCTTGCCTTCGTCGCCCCAGTTGATACCACAGATACTTGTAAGCATAGTTAAAAATCCTTATGATTATATTTTTCCCCTCGGCTCTCTAACGAGGGTTTGATTGCAATTTACGCGGCAATAAGCCGTAACCGTTTGTATTTTTGCAACAATGAAAACACGGCGCAAAAAATTTGGAGATGCGAGCACAAATCCCACCAGGTAGCCCTCGCTAAAGTTCGTGCTACCCACCTCTCCTATCAGAGGAGACTGTATTGCGGAATAGATTTCTCCACTCGCTGTCGCTCGGTCGAAATGACAATTATTACATAGAACAATTTACGTTTGCAAGGCGGGTTTCCCGCCGCCGCAAGACCCAATTTGCTGCGGTCAGCAGGCTCACCAAAGAGGGAATTGCCCCGATTATATTATCGGGGGCCCTTAAAAAATCGTGGCAAGGGAGAGCTGGCTCTCCCAAACTCACGAAATTTTTCGGGCGCGGCCCGCACGAAAAATTTGTGAAAACTTTTTTTATTCGCCGGCGTGCTTGATGCCGAGTATCCTCAACTCCGTCTCGTTCAGGCCGACGCCGCGGAGCATGAGCCTGTTGCCGCGAAGGGCCTCTATAGAGTTGATGCCCATGCCGCCCATCATCTCCTGGATCTCGTGCGTCCAGGCGTGGACGAGGTTTACAAGGCGCTGTTTGCCCACGTCGGGGTTGAGCCTTTTTACAAGGTCGGGGCGCTGGGTTGCTATGCCCCAGTTGCACTTGCCCGAATGGCAGCTGCGGCAGAGGTGGCAGCCGAGTGCAAGCACTGCCGCTGTGGCTATGTAGCAGGCGTCGGCGCCGAGCGCTATTGCCTTTACCACATCTGCGCTGGAGTGTATAGAGCCGCCCACCACCACGGAGACGTTGTCGCGTATGCCCTCCTGGCGGAGGCGTTCATCTACCTGGGCGAGCGCAAGCTCTATGGGAATGCCCACGTTGTCGCGTATGCGCGTGGGAGCCGCGCCCGTGCCGCCGCGGTAGCCGTCTATGGCGATGATATCGGCGCCGCTGCGCGCTATGCCCGAGGCGATGGCCGCAACGTTATGAACGGCGGCAACCTTTACTATTACGGGCTTTGTATATGCCGTTGCCTCCTTAAGGCTGTATATAAGCTGGCGGAGGTCTTCTATGGAATATATGTCGTGATGGGGCGCGGGTGAAATGGCGTCTACGCCCTTGGGGATCATGCGCGTCTTTGAAACGTCGTCCGAGATCTTCATTCCGGGCAGGTGCCCGCCTATGCCGGGCTTGGCGCCCTGGCCCATCTTTATTTCTATGGCGGCGGCGGTCTTTAAATACTGTTCGTGCACGCCGAACCTGCCCGATGCCACCTGAACTATGGTGTTTTTGCCGTATTTATAAAAGTCGCTGTGCAGTCCGCCTTCGCCCGTGTTGTAGTATATGCCCAGCTCCTCCGCGGCGCGGGCGAGAGATTCGTGCGCGTTGTAGGATATGGAGCCGTAGCTCATGGCGGAGAACATTATGGGCGTGGTAAGCTTGAGCTGAGGGGGAAGGTTATCCACCAGCATGCCGCGGGCGTCCCTCTTTATCTCCACGTCCTTTTTGCCCAGGTATACCGCCGTTTCCATGGGCTCGCGCAGCGGGTCTATGGGCGGGTTGGTCACCTGCGAGGCATTTAAAAGTATCTTGCTGAAATATATGGGGTTTTCGGTGGGGTTGCCCATGGACGAGAGCAGCACGCCGCCCGTTGCGGCCTGCCTGTATACCTCGTTCATAGTCCTCATCGGCCAGTTGCCGTTGAGTTTGTAGGTATCGTCGCTCTTGACTATCTTTAAAGCGTGCGTGGGACACATGCATACGCACCTGTGGCAGTTTACGCACTTTGTGCTGTCGGCTATCATCTTGCCGAGGTCGCTGTCGAACTTATGCACCTCGTTGGCGCACTGCCTTTCGCATACCCTGCACGCTATGCACAGGTCGGGGTTGCGCACCACCTCGTACTCGGCGGGTATAAACATATCTTTCATATTTCGGCGCCCTCCCGCAGGGTATATATTACGGGCTGCCCGCCCGCAGGCGCAAAAATGCTGTCAAGTTCGGGCTGGATCACCCTTATGCCGCACTCTTCAGAAGATACAAAGGCAAGGTCGCCCTTTTCGGCGCACACCATAGAGCGCAGCTTGAGCCTGTCGTTGAGCGCCATCATGCCGCCTTCGTACCCGAAGATTATGGAGAACGGGCCGTTTATGAGCAGCGAAGGGAAGGCCTTGCGCAGGAATGTCTCCTGCCGCCTGTCGTCTTCGCTCTTGTCCTCTATGGTAGACCAGAACGAGGCGGAAATCACCTTTGCCACCTCTTCCAGCGTCAGCTTTTTAACGCGCAGCAAAAAGTCGATTATGTAGGTTATTACCTCGGTATCGGTCTGCAGGTTGCACTTGTAGCCGAACATCTCTATATAGCGCCTGTTGGCGTCGTAAGAGGAGATCTCGCCGTTGTGCACCACCGAATAGCTTAAAAGCCCGAAGGGGTGCGCGCCGCCCCACCAGCCGGGGGTGTTTGTGGGGTACCTGCCGTGGGCAGTCCACATGTAACCTTCGTACTCCTCGTCCAAAAGGTAAAACCTGCCTATATCTTCCGGGTAGCCCACGCCCTTGAATATGCCCATGTTTTTGCCGCTGGAAAATACAAAGGCACCCTTTATGTCGGTATTTATTCTGTTTACGCAGCGCACCACATACTGCTCTTCATCGAGCAGGGAGTTGGCAAGGCGCTTTGAAAGAGGGTATAAAAAGTAACGGAATATAAGCGGTTCGCCCTTTATGCCCGCCACCTTTCTGGTCTTCATCTCCGAGGAATACACCACCTCGAAGTGGGCGGCAAGGTAATCTTCCGTCTCCTTGCGCGCAATGCGGTCGTCGAAGAACAAGTGAAAGGCGTAATAGTCCTTATAGTCGGGGTATATGCCGTAGCCTGCAAAGCCGCCGCCCAGGCCGTTTGACCTGTCGTGCATGGTGGCGATGGAGCGTATTATCTTTTCGCCCGTCATTCTGCCGCCGCTGCGGTCTATAATGGCGCTTACGGCGCAGCCCGAAGGTATGCGCACCTCCCCTTCAAGGGGAAAATTGTTGGTATCAGTAAACATAACTTTTGTTCCGTGGCGGAAGCTCCGCCAAAATTGATCGAGTAGCCGCAATTTGCGGCCCGTTCAGGCCGTCGGCGCCCCGACACGCCTCAAACGGGAAAAATTACAGTTCTATGATATTATATAAAAAACGCCCTTTTAAGTCAAGCGGTTAAATTTGCCATAAGGCAATTATGCGCCTGCGCGGCATTTGCTATTATTAATAGTGAATATAACCTGAGCTTATAATTATAAGCCGCAATGCATAATTAACCAAAAAAAATTGGCCGCTGAACACGCCACGGCGCAATGAGATTTCTCCGCACGGAACGACAGATAAACATTACGCACTGCCGTATAAAGCGCTTAAGAGCACTTGCATCCCTTGCAAAAGGGCGGCATATATGCCCCGATCAACGCATATATGCGCGGCGGCCCGTCATTTGCCGTCGGGCGCGCAGACTATGTCCGCAAGGTATTTTTTCACGTCCTCTTCAGAGGCGGCCACACATTCAAAGGTTATTCTATCGCCCGCGGAGAGCACCGTTTTGCCGTCCGGCACGAACGCCTGCCCGCCCGAGGGGAGCACCTGCGTTACCATGCCGCCCGCCGGCCACAGCACCGAGCGGATGGCCCTGCCCGCGGCGTAGCTGTGCCGCTCTACCTCAAGCGTGACGCGGCGCTTTGTTGCGCCCGTATTTATGTTGCCCTCCTCCACCATAAGGTCGAGGCACTTTTCAAATACAGACTGCGTGCGGAACAGCTCGCCGACTATAAAACCTATGCCCACGCCGAGCAGGGCGGGCAGAAGGTTAGCAAACTGCCCGGTAAATTCAAACACGAGCACAAGCGAAGTTATGGGCGCGCGCACCACGGTGGCAAAATACGCCGCCATGGTTATGATTATTATATAGTCGGCGGCGGCAGCCTCCATTCCCAGCCCTTCGAAGCCGACGCACAGCAGTGCGCCCAGCCCCGCGCCCGTGGCGAGCAGCGGCACGAATATGCCGTACGGCATGCCGCATCCCACGGCGAGTATGCAGGAAATAAAGCGGAATATCACCACTATTGCAAGCGTGGCGGCAACGGATATGCCGAATATCGTCTGCAGCCCTTCGCTGCCCGAGCCGAGCGACTGAATAAACTCGTGCCCGCCGCCCATGGAGTACGCCGAAACCAGCCCGAATGCGCCCGCAACAAGGAAGGGTATTATATACCTGCCCGCGCCCTTTAAAAAGGTGAGCTTTGAAAAGCCCCTTCTGCACAGCAGCATGAGATGGTAGAACGCCACGCCCAGCAGCGCCGCAACAAGCGCGGCTATGGCGGTATACAGATAGCCCATGGCGGGCATATCGGCAAACGTGAACGTTGTGAACGTAAAGCCCGTGGAAAAGCCCATGGCAGTGCGCATGAGGTTGCGCACCGTGAGCGATATGAGCACGCTGACCGCCGAGCAGGTGAACACCTGCGCCGAAAACGAGCGGAAGGCCTCCTCCATGGCGAACACAAGGCCGGTGACGGGGGCGTTGAATGCCGCCGCAAGGCCTGCCGAGGCGCCCGCGGCCGTCTGAAGCCTGCGCACCATGAGCGAACGCCTGAAGACAGACGCCACGCCGTCGCCCGCGCACCCGCCTATCTGCAGGGAAGGCCCCTCGCTGCCGGCGGGCAGCCCCATGAACACGCACGCCACCGAGGCGGCGAACATGGAGCACATTACCGTATACCATTTGAAGCGCAGTAGCCCGCGCGCCGCGCCCTCGGTCTGCGGAACGCCGCTGCCGCGTATCATGGGTACCAGCCGCGTGAACGTGCCGATAACTATTGCGCCCGCCGCAAGCCCTGAAAACAGCAGCGGAACAAACGCGGGGTTATCGCGCACCAGCGCATATAATTTTACCGAAAGATGCTCCCCGTAATAGGTGACAATGTTGTATAAAGTTACCACCGTGCCCGAAAAAAGGCCCGTGAGTATGCTTAAAACAATAAGGTTCAAGCCGTATTCGCGCAGGGCGCGCAGGCGGCCCCTGCCGCCGTGTTTTTCAGCCATAAAAATTCCCCTGAAAATTGCCCTTGCGGCAGCGCCCCGCCGCAGGTTAATGCCGCCGCTATTACGCGCATTTTGCATGCGCCCGACGGTAGCCGAGTGTTAAAGCTATTAGCACTCGGCTACAGGTAAATTATACCCCATTTAAAGGGTTATGTCAAAAAAGTGTCCGCAAAACGGCATATAAAAAATGAGCAATTTAAGCGCGCGGCGCGCGGGCGGCCTGAGAGAAACGCGCAATATAAGCGCGAAAGGCCCCGCGCACTGTAAAGCGCGCGGGGCCCTTCGGTATCTATG
Organism: uncultured Clostridia bacterium; assembly: GCA_944341075.1. GTDB lineage: Bacteria > Bacillota > Clostridia > Christensenellales > Borkfalkiaceae > Coproplasma. The sequence continues at coordinate 20,505 of CALVLV010000004.1, read as the reverse complement.
AGAGAGCGGTGTGAACAAGTATTAAAAACATTTTATTTGGCGGGTGAAGGTTCGGGCTCGTTGGTGAGCGCGCTCACGCCCGTTTCGCCGGTGCGCACGCGCATGACGTTTTCAACGTCGGCAACGAATATCTTGCCCGCGCCGTACTTGCCGTCGTCAAGCACATGCTGTGCAACGGCAACCACCAGCTTGGGATCTACCGTGCTGACCACTATATCCACCTGAACCTTAGGGATGAGGTGCATGGTAGTTTTAACGCCCCTGTACTGGCCGGTCTTGCCCGCCTGCGTGCCGCAGCCCATTACGTTGGTAACGGTCATGCCGGTAACGCCTATCTTGGCCATTGCGTCCTTTAACGTGAGGAACTTATCCTGGCCGGTGACTATGGTAATTTTGGTATACCTGCCCGCATGTGCGGGAGCGAGGTCGATATCTGCGGGAGCCACACCCGAAATATCAATGTCCTCACCCTCGCCGTCGTACGAGGGTACGGATGCCACAAAGTCGGGGTAGGAAGAGGTAAGGCCGTGTTCGGATATATCCAGACCGATCAGCTCCTCCTCCACGTTGGCGCGCAGGCCGTTCCACGTTTTGGCATAGGCAAATACTTCGGCAGGCTTTACCGTCTTGTACTTTACCATTACGGGTATGTACTTTATAGCTGCAAAGAAGATGGTCATCCATACGGTCGTCCATGCAACTATTGTAAGTATGCCGAGCAGCTGTATGCCGAGCAGTTCGAACCTGCCTGTGTAGAACAGGCCGTTTTCCACATCGAACAGACCGACTGCGATTATGCCCCATACGCCGTTTGCAAAGTGCACGGGAACGGCGCCCACGCAGTCATCGAGGTGCAGAACGTGCTCTAAAAGCCATGTTGCGCCCATTACAAGGAAGCCCGATACTATGCCTATGCACAGCGAACCGATTATATCTACGTTAGAGCAACCCGCCGTTACGCCCACAAGGCCTGCAAGCGAGGCGTTCATGCTCATCACAAGGTCGGGCTTTTTGTTGCGTATCCACGTGTATATCATTGCCACGAGCAATGCAACCGAGGGGGCGATAGTTGTGGTGACGAATATGCGGGCAAGCTGGCCCGTTTCGGTAGCGGCGGCGCCGTTGAATCCGTACCAGCCGAACCACAGTATAAGCACGCCCAGCGCGCCTATCGTCATGTTGTGGCCCTGAATGGCGTTCACCTTTATTACTTTGCCGCTTTCGTCGCGCTCGAATTTGCCGATGCGCGCGCCCACGAACATTATGCCTATCAGCGATGCAGTGCCGCCCACCGAATGAATGGCGCCCGAGCCAGCAAAGTCGACAAACCCTACGCCCAGGTTTGCAAGCCAGCCTTCGGGATTCCATACCCAGCCGGCCTCTATCGGATACACTATCAGCGAGATCATTGCCGAATAGATGCAGTAGGCCATAAAACGGGTGCGCTCTGCCATGGCGCCCGAAACTATAGTCGCCGCCGTGGCGCAGAACACCAGGTTGAAGGTGAAGCTCGCCGCAGTGTTTATTGCAGCGTCGTACGCCTCCTGCCCCGCAGCCTCGGCGCCGGAAAACAGTGTGTTGAAGCACCCGAAGATGTCAAGGTTGGGCGCCCCGATAAATCCGGCAACGTAGTCGGTACCCATCATCAGGCCGAAGCCCAGAAAGAGAAAGCATACGCAGCCGATGCAGAAATCGACGAAGTTTTTGAACAGAATGTTGCCCGTGTTCTTTGCGCGCGTAAAGCCGGTTTCCACCATTGCAAAGCCGCACTGCATGAAGAATACGAACGCCGCGCCGATCAGCAGCCATGTAGTCCATGTTAACTCCATAAAATTTATTCCTCCATGGAAAATTTTTGTCAGCCGATGGTTGATGCTTTATATCTTCTGTCACCTATTCGCTCTCTCTTCCGACATTGAATATAAAGTTAGAAAATTATATTTTATTGTTGTAAATAATTAGTTTTTGTTGTAATATATGTTGATTTAATACCGCGGCGCGCTTTTTGCCGCGCACCGCGGGATATTATTGCGTTTTTACCTGCCCCTGCAGGCAGCGGCGGGGCGGGCGGCAAGCGCCCGCAAAGCCATGACCGAACCTACGTTGCCCGACTTACTTTACGCTGTAAAGCAGCTCGGTATACGAAGGATAGGGCCAGTAATCTTCGGCGGTGAGCGTCTCCATTTCGTCGGCTATCCTCCTCATGGCCTGCATCCGGGGCAGTACTTCATGGGCCATAGCCTTTGAAGCGGGGCGCACATCCTCCTTGTCTATGCCTGCAAGCAGGCTTTCGAGCTTGGCGACTTCCTTGGCAAAGCTGTCGTTGAGGGCGGAAAGGCGGGTGATAAGGCCCTTTTCCGTTTCGCAGGGGATGTTCTCCGATATAGCCTTTTTGGCTGCCACGTTAGAGCACAACTCGGCAACGTAGTCTGAAACGGCGGGGATGATATCCTGCTTTGCCATTTTAAGCATGGTAAGCGCCTCTATATTGATTATCTTTACATAGTTTTCCAGCCTTACCATTGCGCGGGCAACGGCCTCTTCCTCTGTGTACACGCCCTGGCTTACGAACACGTCTATATTCTTCTTTTCAAAGAATACTTCGGTGGCGTCCGCCGTGTCCTTATTGTTCAAAAGGCCCCTTCTTGCGGCCTCGGGCTCCCATGCGGGGCCGTAGCCGTCCAGATTGAATATTATGCGCTTATGCGCCTTTATGGTAGAGGTTATAAGCTCGCGGGCGGCAGCTTCGATGTCTTTTACACCCTCCAGCTTATCGGCAAATTCGGCGAACGTCTTTGCTATTATGGTGTTGAGCACTATGTTTGCGTCGGCCACGTTTGCCTGCGAACCGAGCATGCGGAACTCGAACTTGTTGCCCGTGAACGCAAAGGGCGAAGTCCTGTTGCGGTCGGACGCGTCCTTGGGGAAGATGGGCGATTCGGGAACGCCGATAGAACCTTCCTGCGCCCTGAAGGGAACGTAGTCCTTGCCGTTTGCTATGCTGTCTACCAGCGCGCCGAGCTGGTCGCCGAGGTATACCGAGATGATCGCGGGAGGAGCTTCGTTTGCGCCAAGGCGGTGGTCGTTGCCTGCCGAGGCCACGGCGCCGCGCAGTATGCCCTGATACTCATCCACAGCCTGAATTACTGCGGCGAGCACGAGCATGAACAAGGTGTTCTTTTCGGGGTTGGGCCCGGGGTCGAGCAGGTTGAGGCCGGTATCTGTAGACATAGACCAGTTGTTGTGCTTGCCCGAGCCGTTTATTCCCTCGAAGGGTTTTTCGTGAAGGAGGCAGATGAGGCCGTGCTTCTGGGCGACCTTTTTCATCAGCTCCATGGTGAGCATATTTTCGTCTATAGCCACGTTGGTTGTGGCATATACGGGGGCCATTTCGTGCTGGGCGGGGGCAACCTCGTTGTGCCTGGTCTTTGAGGGGATGCCGAACGACCACAGCGTTTCGTCCAGGTCGGCCATGAACTCTGCAATGGCGGGCTTTATGGTGCCGAAGTAATGGTCTTCAAGCTCCTGCCCGCGCAGCACGGGCGCGCCGTAAAGCGTTCTGCCCGTCATTCTCAGGTCTATGCGCTTGAAGTACTCCTCTTCGGAGATAAGGAAGTACTCCTGCTCGGGGCCGACGGTGGTGGTCACCTTTTTACACTCTATGCCGAAGAGTTTGAGTATCCTCTTGGCCTGCATATCCAGCGCCTTCATTGATTTTAAAACGGGCGACTTTTTATCGAGCGTTTCGCCCGTGTACGATACGAATATAGAGGGTATGTACAGCGTGGTGCCCTTTACGAATGCGGGAGAAGTTGGATCCCACGCGGTGTAGCCGCGCGCCATGTAGGTTGCCCTTGAACCGCCCGAGGGGAAGCTGGACGCGTCGGGTTCGCCCACTATAAGGCTCTTGCCGGTGAGGCGCATTATTACCTTGTCGCCTTCAGGCTCTATAAAGCTGTCGTGCTTTTCCGCAGTCAGGCCGGTGAGCGGCTGGAACCAGTGGGTGTAGTGCGTGGCGCCCTTTGAAACCGCCCAGTCCTTCATTGCGGCGGCAACCGCGCCTGCAATGGAAACATCCAGCTGCGTGCCCGCCTCTATGGTGGCGCGGAGCGACTTGTAAACTTCCTTGGGGAGCCTTTCCTTCTGGACGGCGTCGTTGAATACGTTTTCGCCGAACTTTTCGGGCAGATTCATAACTTTATCTCCTTTGCAAAATCAGATTTTTCTTTTTGCGGGGCTCTCTCACATTCTCCCCCGTAGGGACTGCGGCACTGTTGCCGCGCCCGTATTTAATTTATATTGAAATTATAAAATAAATAACCGTGCCTGTCAAACGATATGAACACCATTGAATTTAGCAACTTTTTATGCTTGGTATAAGCAGAAGTTATACATATTCCGCCCTTTGTTTGCACTCGCGCGCGACCATTTAATATTATTCACAAATTTTTCGTTTTGGCCGAAAACGAAAAATTTCGTGACTTTTAAGGGCCAGCCCCTCTGGCGAAGATACTTAAGGGCCTACGATTATATAATCTTCGCCATTCACCCTGCTGAGGCGCAGGTATGCGCAAATGGGGGCCTGCTGCGGCGGGAAACCCGCCTTGCGACTTTTATTAATTTAATTTTACTGAGTTTTTTACACAAATGCATATTTATACGCGCGGCGGTTTTAAGCTCGGCTGAAGACAATGTTTACTTATCTGTATCTCCGGGCTTTTTAAGGCGGGCGCCCTTTATATCGGTGTGCGCCGCCTCCGGGTCGGCAGCGGTTATGCCGCGTTGCACAAAACTGTAGCCGTATTTTTTGCGTATTTCGTCCACCGCCCGCTCGGCGCGCTCGCGCTTTTCGTACCTGCCGTCAAGCTGATCCATTGTAAGCTGAGAAAGGTTTTTATCAAAGCCCGAAACAGTGACGCCCATGGCGCGCACCTTAAATGGCGGCTTTATCTTTTCGCAGAACAGCGCAAAGGCGTGTTCGGCTATTTCGCCGCACAGCACGGTGGGGCGCACCTTTTTTTGCATGCTGACGGTGGTCATGTCGTTTGAACGCACCCACAGGTGCACGGTATCCGCCCTGCCGACTTCGGCCTCGCGCAGCCTTGACGCCACGCTTTCGCACAATACGTATATGTTGGTCTTTACCTCTTCGGGCGTGACAAGGTCGTGCGCGTATGTAAGCGAATTGCCCACAGACTTAAGCTCCTCCCGCTCGCCTATGCCGCGCACGGGATCGTCGTCCTCCCCGCGGGCGTACTTTAAAAGCGTTGCGCCGGTTTTGCCCAGCAGACGGCGGGCGTGGTCGCCGTCCAGCGCCGCCAGCGCGCCTATGGTGCTTATTCCGCTGCGTTTAAGCTTTTGTGCGGTGGCGCTGCCTACGAACAGCAGGTCGTCCACGGGCAGCGGCCACACTATCTTTTTATACCCCGCGCGCGATATCACCGTGGTGCCGTCAGGCTTTTTGAGGTCGGAGCCGAGCTTTGCGAACACCTTGTTGAAGGACACGCCCACCGACACGGTGAGGCCGAGCTCGCGCTTGACCCGCTCGCGCAAAGTGTCGCCGAGAAAGCGCAGAAAGCCTTCCGAATAGGTTTGTTCCCCCTTGCCGCTGTACATTTCGCCCGCATATGCGGGGAATATTTTGGTGCTGTGCGTTACGTCCAGCCAACATTCGTCTATGCCGAACGGTTCCAGAAGGTCGGTATATTCGGCATATATTGCGCGCGCCATGCGCGAATATTTTGTGTATTCGGGGAAGGACGTGGGCACCACCACAAGGCCGGGGCACTTGCGCTTTGCCTGCCACAGCGTTTCGCCCGTCTTTACGCCGAAGCGTTTGGCCTCTTCGCTCTTTGCCAGCACTATGCCCTTGCGCTCCTCGCTGTTGCCGCCCACGGCGAGGGGCACGCCGACAAGTTCGGGGTGCAGTTTGCGCTCTACCGAGGCAAAGAAGTTATTCAGGTCGGAGTGTATGACTATTCTGTCCATGCCGTCACCGCCTGCGCGCGCCGTAGCGCACGCCGCGCACGCAGAAGCGCCGTGCGCCGTTGAACTTTATGCGGCCGCGGCCGAAGCGGTATTTTGTAAAGAGGCATTTTACGCGGCCAAAAAGCCGTTTGCAGTCGGATATGAAGTGCCTGTGCTCCCAGTACAGGCACATTAAAAAGCCGAGCGGGCAGCCGAGAATTACGGCGGGGAACAGCTGCCACAGCGCGGGCGCATAGTAGGGGTTTTCTGCCGTGGGCTTGAAGAAGGGCGGCACGAATGTAAGCAGAAAGTTGAGCGCGCCCGTTCCCTCAAGGTCGGTGTACGGGCCGAACGCCAGCCCGCCGTTGCCTCTGTTGACCGAAAGAATGTAGCGCGCCTCTTCAAAGCCGAGGGCGACGAGCATTACCTCGTTGAATACTATGACCACCAGGTCGAGGATATATATCAGCGGAGTGAATATTATGCGGCGGTAGTCAAGGCGATGCAGTCGCAGCACCACCATGAGCACAGGCACCACCCACAGCACGGTGTGGCAGAAGTAATAGCGCATGCAGTCGAAGTCGAAGGGCTGCGCCTCCTCTATGCTCATGGGCAGCCAGCACGCGGCTATGCCGCTTATTGCGCCTATATAGAACATGTAGTCGCGCGCCGCGCCGCCCCGCTTTAAAAACAGGAAGGGGAACAGCATGGTGTTTATTGCGCACACGTTTTCGGGCGTTATAGTCTGAATGGCGTCTGCAAATTCCTGCGTGGAATAGGGCGGGAACAGCAACTTTAAAAAGTGCAGCGCAAAGTTGGCCGCAAGCAGCAAAAACAGCACTACGCTCTGCGTGCGGGCGCTTCTTTTGCGCAGCAGGAAATACAGAATTATAAATACCGCCGCCCCCATAAGCGGGAAGAGGTAATAATACGGGTCTTTAAAATCTACCGTCATATCTTCACCTTGTTAATCAGGTCATATATCTGCGCCGTTTCAGGCATATACAGGCGTTAATTTTTGCATATACAGGCGGGGATCGCCTGTGCCGTGCCCACGCGCACAATTTTACCCCTATAGTATACCACTTTACGCCGCGCCGCGCAAGGGCGTTTTAAAAAATTGCCTGTTTATGAACCGGGCGCAACATAAAAAGGCGCCGCAAAAGCGGCGCCGTGTATGATGATTGCAGTAAAATGGGGCGCAATATGCCCGAACTATTAGATGAGCTGTTTTACAAGCTCAGTCAGCACGCCGAAGTATTCGGCGAACGTTTTAGAGCACACCTCCGCGTGCTGTATCACTATGCCCTCCGCGCGCAGTCCCGTTACGGCAAAGCTCATGGCAACGCGGTGGTCGCCAAAGGTATCTATAATAGCGGGGCGCGGCTGCGAGGGGTATATTGTGATTCCGTCGGCGTGCTCTTCGCACCTGACGCCCATGGCGGCAAGATTTTTTACCATGGCATAAATCCTGTCGCACTCCTGCCCGCGTATGTGTTCAACGCCGCATATGCGCGTGGGTTTTGAAAAATAGGGGGCTATGGCCGCCATGGTAAGGGCCTGGTCGGAAAAGGCGCCCATATCTGTTTCGCCGCCGTCGAACCCCGCCCTCATCAACTCTATGAACTGCATGTCGCTCTGTAAAGAGCGGGGCATAAGCCCGTTTACGGCGATATCTGTGCCGAGCACCCTGTTCATGGCATAAAAATAGCACGCCGCGGATACATCGGGCTCTATATCGTACCTGCGCGCGGAGTAGCCGCCGCCCACATAGTAAACGTCATCTCTTTTTTCCGCCGAGGCGCCGAACGACCACATCATGTCGGCAGTCATTTCCACGTACTTCATGCCGTGGCTGCCCCGAACGGCCACCTCAAGCCCGCCCGGCAGGCACGCGCCCACCATGAGCAGGGCCGAAAGGAACTGGCTGCTGCTGCCAATATCTACGCACAATCTGCCCGCGGGATGTGCCGCGCCGCACACGATGAACGGAAAGCAGTCCTGCCGCCCTTCAAACGTAAACTGCGCGCCCGCCGACCTGAGCGCCGAGATAAGCGCGCCCATGGGCCGCCGCTCCATCTGTGCGGAGGAGCGCACGATGAACTTGCCGGGCGAAAGCGCCAGCAGTGCGGTGATAAAGCGCGCCGCCGTGCCCGCGCTGCCCACGTACACATCGCCTTCGGTTACGGGCAGCCTGCCGCCGCAGCCTTCGACTGTGACAGTCGTGCCGCTTACAAAGACGCCTATTTTAAGGCTTTTAAGGCAATCTATAAAGGTGAGGCAGTCATCTGAAAGCCCCGCGCCATACAGCACCGAAGTGCCCCTTGCAAGCGCCGCCATAAACAGGGCGCGCGCAGTTATGCTCTTGGAGCCGGGCACCTTAACGCGCGCCGACCTGTGCCTTATTTTGTTGTAAATGCAGGGTACGGCATAGTCCATAACACACCTTTTATTGGTCTGAACGCGGCATAAACCAACGTTATTTGCGGCATATGTGCCGCCCTTTTGCATAAATGCGCATGCGTGCACATGTGTGCGCGCACACCCGATTAAAAAATTGCCAAAGCTTACGCCTGTTTTCTTCGGCGGACGATATCGCCTGCCGAAAGCGCATAGGGACAGCGCACTGAGTATATCTCCTGCACGCGCTTGCAGTCGGAAACGGGCACTCCCTCCGAGTCGTACACCTCCTCCACCTTAAAGCTCTTGCCAAAGTTATCTGTAGGGGAGAGCACTTCCAGCGTATCGCCCGCATAGAAGCGGCCGCGCATCTCTATCTTTGCAAAGCCGCCTTTATAGCCGAGAACGTTGCCTATGTAGTCGCAGTCGCCCTTGGTCTGGCTGTTGGAATAGTTTACCGTGGCATGATTTTCGCCGAGGGCGTAGGCCGTGGTATAGTCGCGGTGGGCGGCGGTCAAAAGCTCGCGCTCGACCTCGGACGTAAAGCCGCCGTCTATGCACCTGCGGTAGGCGTTTATAACGGTGGCAAGGTAATATTCGCTCTTCATGCGCCCCTCTATCTTGAAGGAGCACACGCCCGCGGCGGCCATATCTTCAAGGTGGGCAGACATATTCAGATCCTTTGAATTGAATATATATGCGCCCCTTTCGTCCTCTTCCAGCGGCAGCCAGCCGCTGTCGCTCTTATCGTCGCTCTTTCTCACGGCATAGTTCCAGCGGCACGCCTGCGCACACTCGCCGCGGTTGGAGGGCCTGCCCGCAAGATAGTCGGAAAGCAGGCACCTGCCCGAATAAGATATGCACATTGCGCCGTGAACAAAGGCCTCAAGCTGCATTTCGGGCACAAAGTCGTGTATTTCTGCAATCTCTGCAAGCGAAAGTTCGCGGGCGAGCACGGCGCGCTCTGCGCCCTGTTCATGCCAGAATTTTACGGCGTACTTGTTGGTTACGTTGGCCTGGGTGGAGATATGCACGGCAAGTTCGGGCGCCGCCTTTTTTGCGGCATACAGCACGCCGGGGTCGGAGATGAGCGCCGCGTCTGCCCCCGCCGACTGCAGAAAGGCAAAATAGTCCTCCATATTTGCAAGGTCGGCGTTGCGGGCGTATATGTTCACGGTGACATACACCTTTTTGCCCAGCGCATGCGCGTACTCTACCGCCTGCACAAGCTCCTCGCGCGAAAAGTTGTCGGCAAACGAGCGAAGGGAAAAGTCTTTTCCTCCTAAGTATACGGCGTCCGCGCCGAAATATACGGCAGTTTTAAGTTTTGAAAAGTTGCCCGCGGGGGCAAGTAGTTCAACGTTCTTCATGTTCAAAAATACAGTTGTATAGGCAAAGCCGCGAAAGGCAGGCGCATGCGCCACATACAAAATAATATGCGCTCAGCGCTTTACCGAAAGGGCAATGCCGTCGCCCACCTTTATCACCGAGGTGAAAAGTTCGGGATCGGACGTGACTGCAACAAGGTACTCCTCTATGTGCTTTGCCAGCATGCGGCGCTTTTTGGGCACTTCGGCCTCGCCGCTCGCCCAGCCGTACAGCAGCACGTCGTCTGCGATCAGCACGCCGCCAGCACTTAACAGCTGCTTTAAGCGGGGCAGGTACTTTACGTACTGCACCTTGGCGCAGTCTAAAAATATCATATCGAAGGGGCCGCTGAGCGCATATATAACTTCGCCCGCGTCGCCCTCTATTGCGCGCACCCTGCTCTGCAGGCCGCACATATGGTAGGTATTTTTTGCCTCTTCAAAAAATGCATGGTCGCGCTCTACGGTGGTAAGCTGCGCCGCAGGGCATGCAAGCAGCATTGCGGCAGAAGTTACGCCCACCGCCGTGCCAAGTTCGAGTATGCTATCAGGCTTTATCGCCGCCGCCTGAGCCATTAAAAACGACAGCGTTTCATCGCCCGATATGGGTATCTCGCGCCCGAAAGCGCTTTGGCGCACGGCCTGAAGGCTTTCGGGTATGCGCGGCGTGTTCCACCTTGCCATGCCCGAAGTATCGCGGTGCGCGTAAGAAAAATTTTCCATATATTATTATATGAACAATAGTTTGAAAAACATAGCAACACAAAAAATCCCACCGACTTAACTTCACTTTGTTCAGTTAAGCCACCTTCCTTTGGCAAGGGAGGCAAGGGCGCGTGCGGAAAGTGTGAAATTATATTAAATAAATTACGGCGCAAGCAGGGTTCCCCTGCGCCAGCGCGACCCAATTTGTCGCGCAAGCGAGTTCTGCCGTTTCCCGAAGGGAACCCTCGGCAGGGCAGCGGGCAAAAGCCCTCGCGCACCGGAAGGGAATTCGCGCGACTATATATTCGTGGGCCCTTAAAAGTCGCGCGAAGAGTTGAACAACACATTTCTGCAAACAGCACATACGCGCTGTTTGCGTGTTGTGAAATGAGCGAGCACAAAGTGCAAAGTGCGAGCGGTGACCGAGTGCGGCGGTAATTTACCGCACGCCGCACGAGACCCTGGTTTCTCAAGCTCACGGAAATTTTAGTTTTCGGCCAAAACTAAAATTTCGTGAACACTTATAGCTCCACCACCACGGGCACTATCATAGGCGACTGCTTTGTCTTTTTAAGCAGATAATTTTTGAGCGTGCGCTTGATGGCGCGCTTGAGCTCGTCTACGCTGCCGACGGAGAGGTCGTAACCTTCGATGGCGTTTTTGATGACCTCGCGAACCTCGGCGATATAGTCCTTGTGGAAACCGAATATAAAGCCGCGGCTGTTTACGGCGGGCTCGCCTATAACTTCGCCGCCAGAGACGACTACAGACACTATAAACAACCCGTCGGCCGCCAGCTGGCGCCTGTCCTGCATTACCGTGCTGGCCTTTTCGTCCTCGATGCCCTCTCCGTCTATAAGGCGCGAACCTGCGGGCACGTTGTCGCCGCGGCGCATGGTGCTTGACGTGAGCATCACGCAGTTGCCTATATCGGGCAGGAAGATGTTGCTTTCGTTCATGCCGAGTTCATGCGCGAGTTCGGCGTGCTCCTTTAAGTGGCGGTATTCGCCGTGCACCGGTATAAAGAATTTAGGCTTTAAAAGCCTGTGCATTATTTTGTGCTCTTCGCGGCAGGCGTGGCCGGAAACGTGAATGTTTTCCAGGCTCTTGTATACCACATATGCGCCCTTGCGGTAGAGGTTGTCTATTACGCGGTATATATCGCGCTCGTTGCCAGGTATGGGCGAGGCGGATATGATTATGGTGTCGTTTTCGCCGACGGTGACAGAGGGGTTTTCGCCGTTGGCCATGCGGGTGAGCGCGCTCATCGGCTCGCCCTGGCTGCCCGTTGAAACTATTACAAGCTCCTTATCGGCAAGTTTTTTGGTCTTGGCTACGTCGACAAGGGTGCCTTCGGGTATCTTAAGGTCGCCAAGCTTTTCGGCGGCGTCTACAACGTTGAGCATGCTCCTGCCCGAAAGCGCCACCTTGCGGCCGTATTTTACCGCAAGGTCGACTATCTGCTGCAGCCTGTGCACGTTGGAGGCGAACGTGGCTATTATAAGCCTGCGGGTGCGGTTTTCGTTGAAAAGCCTGTCTAAGGTAATACCCACAGTCTTTTCGCTCATGGTGTAGCCGGGGCGCTCTATGTTGGTGCTTTCGCCAAGGTAACAGAGCACGCCCCGCTCGCCGATGTCGGCTATCGTCTTTAAATCTATGGGCTCGCCCGCAACAGGGGTGAGGTCTATTTTAAAGTCGCCGCTGTGGAATATAAGGCCCTGCGGCGTATCTATGGCAAGCGCCAGCGCGCCCGCTATGGAGTGGTTTACGTTTACAAACTGTACGCTGAAACAGCCGAGCTTTATTTTGTCGCCCGGTTTTACGAGTATCTCCTCCGCGTCGTTTATGCGGTGTTCGCGCAGCTTGTTGTCTACGAGCGCCAGCGTCAGGCGGGTGCCTATTACGGGCGCCTTGATTTCGCGCAGAAAGTAGGGAACGCCGCCTATATGGTCTTCGTGCCCGTGCGTTAAAAGCAGGCCGCGCACCTTTTGCTTATTTGCCACAAGGTAAGAGATGTCGGGCGCAACAAGGTCTATGCCGGGCAACTCCTCCGAGGGGAAGATTATGCCGGCGTCTATTATAATTATGTCGTCGCCGTACTCTATGGCGGTCATGTTCTTGCCTATCTCGCCCACGCCGCCGAGGAATATTATCTTTACCTGCTTTTCCTTTTTGGAGCGCGATTTTTTTGCGGGCTTTTCTGCCTGAACGGGCGTGCGGGCATCTTCGGCGCCCCTTTCACCGGGCGTACCCTTTGAAGAGCGCGCCTTTTTGCCCTTATTTTCCGCGGACTGCCCGCCCGACTTTTTGGCGCGCTCCTTGCCCTGTACGCTCTCTGCGGCGGACTTTTTTATTTCATCCATTATCTGGGCGGCAGTCTTCTTTTTTGAATCTGCAGCGGCCTTCTTTTTGCGCTCCTCCTGTTCGGCGGGGTCTACGTGATACTTTTCATCCAGCGGGGCGGCAGAAAATACTGTGCCGTCGCCCTTGCCCGCCGTTTTGCGGGGCTTTGCCGCCTTTTTTTCTGCAGGATCCCGATCGTTCCCCTCTTCGGCGGAGCGGTTTGCCGAGGCCGAGTTGCCAAGGTATAAAAAGTTTGAAAGCCCCATGCTGCCGCCCATGGGCGTGCCCTGCGAAGGCTTGCCCACGCGGCCGATCCTCAGTCTTTTAGTTGTTTTAGGTTTGTTTTCTTTGTCCAAATTACTTCTCCCATGCGCCGCGGGCGGGCCGGCGTATTGTGCCCGCACCGGCGCTAAAAATATGCTTACCGCAGGCAGCCGCATGCTGCGCACGCGTTCCCGCAGCCGATACTGCAAAGGGCTTAACGTAGTTGAACCATGATATCCCCGTTTTGATCCCTTACAGTATAATTCGGGGGTTGATAAAAACACCTTATCAACCCCCTTAAGTAAATGTTGTTTTAACGCCGTGCGTTATGCCGCGGCTGAAGTTACTTTATCTTCCTCACGTCCTTAACAAGTCCGTCTTCGATAAGCTCTTCTATCGTTTCGTAAGGATACATGGCGGCGTAGTCCCTTTCCTGTATGGGGCGCTTTTCGCCGTTGCGGCGCCTTAACATTTCGTCTATAAGGCGGATGGCCTTTTTAACGCCGAGAGGGCTCTTGATCTTGACCATCATGGGCGTGCCGTGCATCGACTTGTTGTCGGATACGTCCACCTGGTGGTAAACGGAAGTCTTGAATTCGTTAGGGTCGAGGTTGAGGTACAGGCACAGCGTCTTGCCGCGTATCTTCAGCTTTGCAATGGTCTCCCTGCCCTTGTTGAAGCGCTCGGCACCCCATGCTATGGACGAGTTGACCTTTCTGTATGCAAGCATGGCGTTCTTTATCTGGCCATAGTAGCGCTTTACGTCGTCGCTGCTCTGGATTATCCTTGCAATAAAGCTGCGGTTATACTTCATCATGTTGGCGAAGTCTACGCCGCCGTTGCTTATGCCGGGTATTCCGTCGGGCTGGGCCTCGCCTTCCGCCGTCTCTTCGTCTACGTCGTCGAAGATGTTCTCCATAACCTCGTCTACAGGTTCGTCGTCCACCTCGCTTTCGTCCACTATGTCGCTTACGGTAACAAGCTCGCCTTCCTCTTCGGCCTCTTCAGCCTCTTCCGAAGGTTCCTCTGCGGGCTCCTCAGCGGGTTCTTCCGCGGGGGCCTCCTCCGCAGCCTCTTCAACTTCTTCAGCGGGCTCTTCAACGGGCTCTTCGGCAATCTCTTCAACTTCTGCTACGGGTTCTTCCGCAGCCTCTTCAACAGCCTCTTCGGCTGCTTCTTCGGGCTGTTCCTCGGCAAGCTGCTCTTCAACGGGCTCTTCGGCAACTTCTTCAGCCTCTTCCGAAGGTTCCTCTGCGGGTTCTTCCTCTGCAGGGGCCTCCTCGGCGGCAGTTTCTTCAACGGGTTCGGGCTCTTCATTTGAATCGCCGTCGCTTGCCGCTGCCACCGTGGTGACTACGGCGCCGGCAACTATCATTGCCTTTATCTGGTCGAGCTGCCTGTTGATTTCGGCTATATCCTGCCTGATCTCGGCGATGTCTTCCGCCGACTTATCTTCTTCTGCGGCGGCCTCGGGCTGTTCTTCGGCGCTTGCCGAGCGGGCCATAAGCTCGTCTATCCTTGAGGTGAGTTCGGCAACTTCGCCCTTGAGATCCTGTATTGCAGGGTCGTTCTTCATATCCTCAAGCTTCTGCTTGATGTCGTCGAATTCGGCCTGGACGGGATCGGGCTCTTCGTATACGGTTTCGCCCTCTTCGCCTTCCTCTTCTTCGGGAGCGAACAGTTCGTCTATCCTTGAGGTGAGCTCGGCGACTTCGCCCTTGAGATCCTGTATTGCGGGATCGTGCTTTATCTCTTCGAGCGTTGTCTTGATGTTTTCAAGCTCTGCCCTGAGTTCGTCTTCGGCGGAGGGAGCAGCCTCTTCGGCGCTCTCTTCAACCTCTTCAAGCTCCTCGTCGGGCGTGAGAAGTTCCTCTATCTTGGCGGTGAGTTCGTCTATCTTGCGGTTGATCTCGGCAACCTCTTCTGCAGTTACCGCAGCCTGGTCTTCCTCTTCGGTCTCTTCCTCGGAAGATGCCTCTTCAAGCTCTTCATCGGGAGTGAGAAGTTCTTCGAGTTTGGCGGTGAGTTCGTCTATCTTGCGGGCAAGGGCGTCCACTTCCTCCGCCGTGGCAAGCGGCTTCTGCTCTTCGGCTGCTTCAGCCTCGTCCTCGCCTTCGGCAAGCTCCTCTTCGTCGGGGGTGAGCAGCTCTTCGAACTTGGCGGCAAGCTCGTCTATCTTGCGGCCGAGTTCGGCTATCTCTTCGTTGGTCTCTGCGGCCTCTTCCGCGGCAGTCTCTTCTTCAACGGCCTCGGCGCTTTCGTCTATTACTTCGGCGGCCTCTTCGGCGGGCTGCTCCTCTTTGAGCTGTTCCTTGAGCTCTTCAAGCTCGCCCTTGAGGGCTGCAAGCTTGTCGTTCACGCTTTCGAACATTGCGTTGGTAGAGGCGGTGACCTTCCACGAAACGCTTTCGGTTATCTTCTGAAGCCCCTCTTCGTCGATAACTATGTCGTAATCGTCTTCAACAGGTTCTTCTGCAGTCTCCTCTGCGGCGGCGGGAGCAACCTCTTCGGCGCTCTCTTCCCCGGCCTCTTCGCCGCGGAGCTTTTCAACTACGCCGTTGATTATGGCGTCGTAGTCGATCTCCGTAGCGGGTATTGAGGCGAGCACTGCCGCTGCCACCTTGTCTGCGATATCTTCGGCGTCAATGTCGGGCAGGTAGTTGGAAACGGCGGCGGCCGTCTTATCGGCAATGGCGTCTTCGTTGACGGCAAGCTTTTCGGAGATGAGCTGAGCAAGCTCCTCGCTGTCTGCACCCTCTGTCTCTTCGGCGGCGGCGTCGGCAACGGCAACTTCTTCTGCAGCCGTCTCTTCCGCTGCCTTTTCGGCGCTCTTTTCGGCTATCTTCTGAATTATAAGGTCGTAGTCGAGGCTGTCTATAACTGCTTCGGCAAGCGAACGGCAGCCCTCGTCGTCTACAATTATGTCGAAGTCGTTGGGCGAAAGCGCGCTGACCTTGCGTGCTATTTCGTCGGCGAGCGCATCGGTATCGGCCACGGTGCTCTCTGCGGCGGCTTCGGTTATCTCTTCGCCTTCGGCAGTCTCTTCGTCCTCTGCCTCGGCGTCTTCATATTCTTCGTAATCTTCCTCGTCTTCAAGGGGAACAAGCCTTTCGGCTATCTTATCGGCGAGCGCCTCGTAGTCTACTTCGGCGGTGGCGTGCACTTCTATGGGCTGAGCTTCGCCGCTTTCGCCCACCACAACCTGGGGAACGACGATCTGCTCGGCGACCTTGGATGCAATATAGTCGGGCGAAATGACTTCCTGGGGAGGAAGGCTGTCGGCAACCTTCTTTGCCAGCTCGTCGCAGTCGATCTCTGCCGTGCGGAGCGTGCCGCGCTCTTCGAGCTTGTCGGCAAGCTTTTCGGCTATGAGGTCGTAGTCTATGTAACCGTCTTCTATGGTCAGCTGCTCGTCGTCGGCCTCTTCGGTGACGGCTGCGGGAGCCACCTCGTCGTCGAACGTGATCTCTTCTTCGGGCTCTTCCGCGGAAGCGAACTGCTCGCGCAGCATATCGGCGAGCTTTTCGTAGTCGACGGCATTAGCTTCGACTTTTTCTTCAAGAGCGCTTATCATGCCCGAAAGGCGGTTGAACACATTTTCGCACTGAAGGGCAAGGTAACCCATCTCCTGGCGGAGACCGGAATTTTCGGCAGACAGCTTATCGAAGATAGCGCTGGTCTGCTTGCCGAGATAGCTTGCCTCTGTGGAGATTTTCTGCACGACGGAATCGGTCTTGCCGGCAACGGCCGCAACGTCGTTTGCAACGGCGGCAACCTGGTTTGCCACGGAGGCCGCCTCTGCCGAAGGCTGGCCCTGGGCGGCGAGGAGCCGGTCGAGCTTGGCCGCTATTTCCGCCTGGCGCTGCAGTATAACGTCGGCCTTGGTGGCGTACGACGGCTGCTGGGTCTGCGCCTCTGCTTTTTTCTTGTTGAAGATACCTGCCATAATGCACCCCTTTTCTTAAGCGTCGGCACCGTATAATACAATAATAATATGCCTCCGCATTTTGCTTACAAAATCATTCTACAACAAAAAATGAAAATTGTAAATATAATTGCCGAAATTTTTTGTCAAATTACGCAATTTTTTTTTGATTGCCCGCCTAATATGCCCCAAAAACCGTATTTTGCCGCCCTAAAGAGGCACAGGGACGGCCCCGCGTATGCCCCGCGGCGGCATTACAGGCGCCGCGCGCCCGGTCAAGGCGCGCGGCGCGGGACGGAGCGCGAAGCATGGGCGGGATGCGGCAGATTTTCACGCAATTGATAAAAAAATCACAATTAATTTTGCCCGTAAGGTTGAAATTCACACAAAAGTGTAGTATAATAAACACATTATACGGGTCATCGCAATGGGCGCGGCTTTGTCAAAGCCGCTTGCGGCGGCGTCCGGGGGCGGCAGCTCCGGGGCTTTTTCGTAAATAATTTCAAAGGGAGATAAGTTATGAGAGTTTACAACTTTTCTGCAGGCCCTTCCACCCTGCCCTTGAACGTGCTCGAGCAGGCGCAGAAGGAATTTTTGGACTTTGCGGGCACGGGAATGTCTGTAACCGAGATTTCCCACCGCGACAAGGCATTCGCCACAGTTGTCAGCGAGGCCGAAGCTCTGGTGCGCGAGCTTTTGAACGTGCCCGAAGATTATGCCGTGCTGTTTGTGCAGGGCGGCGCCTCCACTCAGTTTGCCGCAATACCGCTGAACATGATGCACGGCGGCAAGGCCGACTATATAGTAACGGGCAACTTTGCCAAAAAGGCATGGCAGGAGGGCGAGATATACGGCGAGGCGGTAAAGATAGGCGACAGCTCCGACAAGACGTACACATATATACCCGACGTTGACAAGCTTGAATACACCGAGGGCGCCGACTACGTTCACATAACGTCCAACAACACCATATTCGGCACCAGATACATAAAGTTCCCCGAATGCAATGCCCCGCTTGTTGCAGACATGTCCTCCGAGATATTCTCCCGCGAGGTAGACGTTTCCAGATTCGGCGTGATATATGCCGGCGCGCAGAAGAACCTTGCGCCCGCGGGCGTTACCATAGTGATAGCAAAGCGCAGCCTTATACAGGATCCCCTGCCCATATGCCCCACCATGCTTAAGTGGAAGGTGCAGGACGAAAACGGTTCGCTGTACAACACTCCCCCCTGCTTTTCCATATACATGGCAGACCTTGTGCTGCGCGACCTGAAGGCAAAGGGCGGCGTGAAGGCGATGAACGAGGTAGGCGAATACAAGGCAGGGCTTTTATACGAATTTATAGACAACTCAAAGCTGTTCAAAAACAACGTGGAAAAGCAGTTCCGTTCGATAATGAACGTGCCCTTTGTGACCCCCTCTGCCGAGCTGGACGCAAAGTTCATAGCCGAGGCAAAGGCCGCCGGGCTTGTTTCGCTGAAGGGCCACAGGCTTGTGGGCGGCATGAGGGCCTCTATATACAACGCAATGCCCGTTGAGGGCGTTAAGGCGCTCATCGACTTCATGAAGAAGTTTGAACTTGAAAACAAATAAATAAAACAAGGGGGACAAAGATATGTCTAAAAAGATACTCAAACTAAACGCCATAAGCCCGCTTGCCGACGCCATATTCGCCGGTTACGGCTACAGCGACAGCTGCGAAGACCCCGACGGAATAATGGTGCGCTCGGCGCAGATGGCAGACTATAAGCCGGGCAAAAACCTTGTGGCCGTGGCGCGCGCGGGCGCGGGCACCAACAACATACCCGTGGCCGACTACGCCGAACAGGGCATAGTTGTATTCAACACCCCCGGCGCAAACGCCAACGCCGTAAAAGAGCTTGTGATATGCGAGCTGTTTCTGGGCGGAAGGAAGATAACCGACGCCATAGACTGGGTAAAGACGCTGAAGGGCGAGGGCGAAAACGTAGGCAAGCTGGTTGAAAAGGGCAAGAGCAAATTCGTGGGCCACGAGATAACCGGCAAGATGCTGGGCGTGATAGGCCTGGGCGCCATAGGCGTGGCCGTTGCAAACGCGGCATACGGGCTGAACATGGAAGTGATGGGCACCGACCCCTACCTTTCCACCATGAACGCGCTTGCGCTTTCGCCGCACATAAACGTTGTGCCCGAGCGCGAGGACATATACAAGAAGGCCGACTTTATAACGCTGCACGTGCCGCTCAATTCGGACACGCGCGGCATGATAAACGCAAGGTCTTTGGCGCAGATGAAGGACGGCGTGGTGATAATAAACAACAGCCGCGGCGAACTTGTTGACACAGACGACATGATAGCCGCGCTTGAGAGCGGAAAGGTTTCGCGCTACATAACCGACTTCCCCAACGACAAGCTTATAGGCGTTAAAAACTGCATATGCGTGCCCCACCTCGGAGCAAGCACGCCCGAGGCCGAAGACAACTGCGCCGTTATGGCTGCGCACCAGCTGGTGGACTACATTGAAAACGGCAACATAACAAACAGCGTGAACTACCCCTCCGTAAGCCTTGCACGCGACGAGGGCAAGGGCAGGATATGCATACTTCACCGCAACGTGAAGAACATAATAACCAAATTCACCTCCGCCATATCCAACCAGGGCATAAACATTGCCCACATGGCAAGCTCCAGCCGCGGCGAATACGCCTGCTCCATTTTAGAGATAGACGGAAGCGTCGCCGAAAAGACGGTTGCAGACATAGCCGCCGTAGAAGGCGTGCTGAGGGTGCGCGCTCTGTAAAGGCAGAAAAATTTATTAAAAAAACGATATTCCTGTTTGAAGCACGCCGCCGCGCAGTTTTTGCGCGGCGGCGCTTTTTGCGCGGCGGCGCTTTTTGCGTTGCGGCCGCGCTTTGCATTACGGCGTTTTAGCGTTGCGCCCGCTTTTTGCGTTGCCGTCGGCCGAATAAAACGCGCCGCCGTGGGCATAATTAATTAAAAACACGGAGGTTTTTTATTTTATGAAGCATTCCGCAGGAGGCAGCCATGCCGCACAAAAAGCATAAAAAGAACAAGATCAAAAAGCTGACCGACAAGCAATACAGCGAATACATTGCCGCGCTGCGCGCGGAGGACGAAGCAAAAAAAACAGAGCGGCGGTCAGGTGCCTGACTGAATGCAAAACCAAAAAGGGGGCGGCGCATAGCGCCGCCCCTCCCCTTTGTGCAATACCGCGGCGGCAACATATAAAAAAATTACCGCAGTGTGAACAATATGAAATGTTGATGAATATAAATTTTTTATGCGCCTATTGCGTTGACAAGCGTTTGAACGACCGCTAAAATGTTTAAACAGTTATCAATTGATAAGTATTCGGTCACCTATGCAATACTGTAAGGGATTAATACGAACCCGATTTAAAGCAGGGATATCACAGCAACAGCTACGTTAAATCCCTTGAACGTGCCACCGGGCACGCCCTGCGGGCTTTGCCTTGCTTTTGCCGCAATCTGCCCGCTTTAAATTGCTTTGCACCTTTAAATAGCGCATTTTGCG
>CALVLV010000003.1 GCA_944341075.1 uncultured Clostridia bacterium | reverse complement strand
TTGTGTTAAACTTCTTTCCTCTTGACATGAAAATATGCACCTCCAAAAGTCTGTCCAACTTTTGGGGTGCATATCATGTGCCGCGGCGGCCTTACTATATAAATCAGCTTTGTTTACAGAATCTTTTCAGCGGTTGACCACGTTCTGCGGCCTGCCGGCAAGAAAGGCGCTTAAATTTTTGGCGACAAGCTCCACAAGGCGGGCGCGCGTTTCGCGCGGGCACCACGCTATGTGCGGCGTGATAAGGCAGTTTTTGGCGGTACGAAGGGCGCAGTCCGCATTCATCGGCTCTTCGGTGAGCACATCCAGGCAGGCGGCGCGCAGCCTGCCGCCGTTGAGCGCAGCGGCAAGCGTAACTTCATCCACAAGCCCGCCGCGCGCAGTATTTATGAGCACCGCCGAAGGCTTCATCAGCGAAAGCGTGCGCCCGTTCACCATGCCGGCAGTGGCGCCATTCAGCGGGCAGTGCAGCGAAAGATAGTCGCTCAGGGCAAAAATTTCATCCGCGCCGACGAGTTGGTAGGGGCAATCTTTGGGCGTGGTGCGGGTATGCACCACAACGTTCATGCCGAAGGCGTCCGCCACCTTTGCCACCGCCCTGCCTATGCTGCCGTAGCCGTAAACGCCAAACGTTTTGCCGCTGAGTTCGTGCATTGCCCACGGCATATAGCAGAACGAACGGCTTTTTACCCAGTCGCCCGACTGCACCGAGGCAACGTATTTATCCGCATTGCCCTCCAGCATGAGCAGCATTGCAAACACGTGCTGGCACACCGCCTGCGTGGAATACCCGGGTACGTTGCAGCAGGGTATGCCCCGTTCTTTCAGGGCGGCAAGGTCAACATTGTTGTACCCCGTGGAAAAGGTGCCCACGTACTTTAAATTTTTACAGTGCTCCACAAGCTGCCTGGTGATCTCAGCCTTGTTTATAAGCAGAATATCTGCAAATTCGGCAGCAGTCATCAGCTCTTCGGGGGCTAGGCGGTCGTAAAAAGTGACCTGCCCCAGCCGCTCTATGGGCGAAAAGTCTATATCCCCCGCAGTAAGGGTATTTGTATCCACAACAACTATTTTCAGCGGCGGCACCGCGCGCCTACCCGTTTTTATATGTTCTTCAGCCATAAAAAATACCTCGTATTTCATCAATTGAAGGGCACATATGCGCCATTCAACGCCTTTGTTTAAATTTTATCCGCCGCGGCGAGGGTCATATCGTAGCTCAGCCTTATCAGCTGTTCCCACTGATCCGGCGGGACGTCCGCGCCGAAAATTACAGATATCCAGTTGCGCTTGTTCATGTGATATGCGGGCACTATTCCCGTAAAGTTGTTCTGCAATATCAGCGACAGAGCGGGGTCGCACTTCAAGTTGAGCACAGGTACTTCTGCCATGCCGCACAACAGCTTTTGCAGGGCGGCAAGCTTTTCGCCCTGCTCCCACTTTAAAATGCTCTTTACAGGTGCAAGCAGATAGACGCCGAACCACTTTTTGCTTGCCTTGTGGCGCAGCACCCGGCTTTGAAAATCGTTTTCAAACGGGAAGTCGCATAAAACGCCGCCCAGCGAATATGCATAATTTTCAACGTCTTCAACATTCATAAAATCACCGAAAAAATTAAAATGGGGCCATAATATGCGCCGATCAACGGCATTTATGCATACATAAAACCAGCCACGCTTTTATATGAGCGTAAAGCGGAAAAAGTCGCTGCCTACGGGCGTTTCGCGCTCAAATACGGCGTTATCGCCGCTGCCTTCCAGAACGTAAAAATGGGGCGTGGCGCCCTCCATAAGCCTGAAGCACAGCGCGCCGTCTATAATGTCGTCTATAATAATCCTGAAGAAGTTGAGTTTGAAAATTTCATCCAGGATATATTCGCCGCGAGCTGCTTCCATTATCTGTGTGCCGCCGTATTCCACCCCTTCCGCCTCAGACGCCACTTCTATTTTAAGTTGCATACACTCCCTCCCTTGCACTGCCGTGCCATACTTTTTTTATAATTTTACCACCCGCGGGGCGCCTTTGCAATAAATTTTTACCCGCCTGCCCGCAAGGAAAAAATTTTTGTGCAACAGCCGGCTGTTTGATTTTGTCATAACAAAAAAGAGGGGCGGCATAGCCGCCCCGCACATACAAAAAATGCGTATACAAAATATGAGATCAATCGGCGCCTTCAAGCCGCACTATGCGCGCGAGCGGTATTTCAGTTCCGTCCTCGAACAAAAGCCGCCTGTTTGCGCCGTCTGCACGCCTGAGCACCCCGCAGTACTCCGCATACGCCCCGCCCGACTTTTTGCCGTCGGGAACAAAATACGTCACCTTTATCTTCCGCCTCTCTCCCGCACGCACGGCAAGTTCGGACAGGGCAAAGTCGAGTTCGGCCAGCGCGTCCTCGTCAAGCACCGCCATGCCCTCGGTAAGGCGCCCGGTTTCGGCTATAACGTCGCCGTAGCCCGTGAGCGCGGCAAAGGGGGCAAACTGCGCGGCGCGGTCGTATACAGACATGTGCGGCCGCTTTGCCGACTGATGGTGCGGCAGGTCTATAATATCGTCGTATTTACCCATAAATCACCGTTATGCATATAAAATTAGTCAATATTCGACAAACAATGCAAATAAAACTTTACCATACAACAATAAAGCTTGTCATGCCTTGTGTCCGCCTATCTGCTCGTTGCGGCTCTTTGCGGTGGCGCCCTCTTCAAGGCTGACGCCCTTTAAAACGGCGTTTTTGCCGTACTTTTCCCTTATGGCGAGCACGGCCTTTTGCCGCTTTTTCTCCTTTTCGCTGTCGGCTGCAAGCTCTTCGCGCTCTTTCTGCTGCTGCCCGTAGTCGGTGAAAAGGTCGAGCTGTTCGTCTGAATTGGCGGCCGCGCAGTCCTCACCCACCACCTTTGCGGCGGTGATGTAAAGGCGGCGTATATTCAGGCCCCTGTCGACTATCCTGTCGAACAGCTCCGCCGCGGCCTTCCGCAACAGCCTGCCCGAAGAGGTCTGCGCATCAAGGTTATATGTGCCGTGGGCGTGCTTGGGGAGCTTTCTGCCGTACCTGTCGGTCACGTACTCACCGCTGTAGCCAGCGTTATCTATATCGTAACCCACCGTCATGACCAGCTGATTTGTTACAAGCCCCTTGGCAACAAGGTCGAGCGCCAGCGAGTCGGCCATTTCGCTCACCACAAGCTTTGCCTTTTTGTAGGGGTAAGGCTCCTGCAGCACCTGCCCCGAGCCCACACTGTTCGATTGGGGCCTGTATGCCTTTATGTCTGCAATGGTGCACGGTTCCCAGCCCCACGCGTGGTCGATGAGCAGCTCGGCATTTATGCCGAACATGCGGTACAGCAAGTCCTCGTTATACAGGCTGCCCGTGCCGACGGAGCACTTTGCAATGTCGCCCATGGTATACAGCCCGTGGTCTTCAAGCTTTCGCCGGTAGCCTGCGCCTACGCGCCAGAAGTCGGTCAGCGGGCGGTGCTCCCACAGCGTGCGGCGGTAGCTCATCTCGTCGAGCTCGGCAATGCGCACCCCGTCCTCATCGGCAGAAACGTGCTTTGCCACTATGTCCATTGCCACCTTGCAAAGGTACAGGTTTGTGCCTATGCCCGCCGTGGCGGTTATTCCCGTCTGGCGCAGAACGCGCTTTATCATGCGCCGCGCATATTCGCGCGCGGTGCAGCCGGCAGGCTTTAAATAGTCGGTCACGTCCATGAACACCTCGTCTATGGAATACACATGGATGTCTTCGGGGGCGACATATTCAAGGTAGATCTTGTATATCTGCGCGCTGACCTCCATGTAGTGCGCCATGCGCGGCGGCGCCACGATATACGAAAGTTCAAGCGATGGGTCGTCTTTGAGCAGACGGTCTGAGTACGAACTGCCCGTAAAAGTACGCCCCGGGGCGGAACGCCTGCGCGCCCTGTTCACCTCACTCGCCTTCTGCACCACCTCGAAAAGGCGGGCGCGGCCCGGTATGCCGTACGCCTTGAGCGACGGAGAAACGGCAAGGCAGATGGTCTTTTCCGTGCGGCTTTCGTCGGCTACGACAAGGTTGGTATCCATGGGGTCGAGCCCCCTGTCCGCGCACTCCACCGAGGCGTAAAACGATTTTAAGTCTATTGCGATGTAAGTGCGCCCCTTCAACCTCGCGTCCTCCTTAACAAACATATGTTTAATAGTATTTTAGCACGCCGCGGCGGCAATGTCAACAACAAAACGCAAAACAGCGCCATACACAAGTATGCGCCGCTAACCAAACCAAAATACGCCGCGCCGGGCAACACAACTTAGGTAGAAACACAAAAAAACGGACAGCAAAATTTCACCGGGTATCTGCCGTTTCCCATAGGGAACCATCTGCCGTTTCCCGCAAGCGGGAGCCCCTCGGCAGGGTTTCGTCGCTTCACTCCTCGCGCGGCAGGACAGCGGCTGCGCCTCGCGCACCCCACGCGTAGTACATCGCCCGGTGGGGTCACCACGAAAAAACGGACAGCAAAAGTCCACCGGGTATCTGCCGTTTCCCATAGGGAACCCCTCGGCAGAGTTTCGTCGCTTCGCTCCTCACACGAACCACGCGTAGTACATCGCCCGGTGGGGTCACCACGAAAAAACGGACAGCAAACTGCTGTCCGTTTCGTGGTGACCCCACCGGGACTCGAACCCGGGTTACCGCCGTGAAAGGGCGATGTCTTAGGCCGCTTGACCATGGGGCCAAAGTACTTTGCGGTTTTATCCGCTCAGTTATGTAAAACCGATTATTGCACGGTTTTTTTTGTTGGTAGCGACGGGTGGATTCGAACCGCCGACCTGCCGGGTATGAACCGGCCGCTATAGACCAACTAAGCTACGTCGCCATTAAAAAGTGCGTTTAATGACGGCGTTTTTACGCCGCACGTTAAGCGCACATTTGCTTTTTGATTTTAAGTGAAGGTTCAGCACATGACACCCGCAAAACAGAGAGATTTCTCAACTCCGCTGCGCTTCGGTCGAAATGACAAAACACTGACCTTTTTACAGATACTCACCCAAAAGTATCGCAGAACTTTTGGCGAAAATGAGGAACCGGCGCGAAAGCAATTGATTTTGGCGTGCCAAAACCAATGCAAAGGCAGCCGCGTTCCGAATTGGTTGCGGGGGCAGGATTCGAACCTACGACCTCCGGGTTATGAGCCCGACGAGCTACCTGGCTGCTCTACCCCGCGATAAAAAGCTTTGCAGACGGCCTTAAAAGCCACCCGCTTTGTTAAAGCCTTATTATATTATTAAATAAATGCGATTTTGTCAACCGTTTTTCGCCTTGCTTTTTAAAAAATTTGAAAAAGCCGCCGATAAGGCCTGCTGCGCCAAACATACGGCGACGTATGGAGAAATGACAGATAATAAATAACACGCCTTTGGAAACACCTATAATACATTCAACTATTGCAAACGCGGGCGCAAAGTGGTAAAATGTATGCATGAACGTTGACCTTAAAAAGTATTGCGGCCTTAAAATATGCGCCGCCGTTTCCGGCGGGCGCGATTCCATGGCGCTGCTGCACTACCTGCACGCGCATGCCGCCGAATATGACATAACCCTTACCGCCTTAAACTGCGACCATAAGATGCGCGGCGAAACTTCTGCGCGCGACAGCGCGTTCGTTGCCGACTACTGCAAAAAAATAGGCGTACCCCTCTCCCCATACGTTGCCGACACGCCGCTTGCAAGCGAAGGCGCCGCCAGGTTATGGAGGTTGAAATGTTACCTTGAGGAGGCGAAAAAGTGCGACTGCATAGCGACGGCGCACCATTTGGACGACAATGCCGAGACGGTGCTGTTCAACCTTGCGCGCGGCGCAGCTTTAAACGGCATGGAAGGCATAACCGACAGCGACCTTTCGGCGCTTGCAGACAAGCCGTTCAGGCTGATCCGCCCGCTGATAGCCTGCTCGCGCACGGAGATAGACGAATATGTTGCCGCCAACTCCGTTCCATATGTGGACGACGAGACCAACTTTAAAACCGACTACACCCGCAACAAAATAAGGCACAACGTGCTGCCCGCCCTGGAAGATGCCGTACCGGGAGCGGCGAGGGCCATATACCGCTTTTCGCGCCTGGCGGCCGAGGATGAAGAATATTTTGAAAGGCAGGCAGAGCCGCTGCTATCCCGCCGCGAGCCGTACGGCGACTGCATTGCGCACTGCGAAGAAAAGCTGATCTTCCGCCGCGCGGCGCTTAAGATCATAGCCGGCAGGCACCGGAAGAAGGACTACACCGGCGAACAGTTTGAAAGGTTATACGGCCTGCAATTTGCCGAAAACGGAAAAAGGTTTGAGTTTTTAGGCCTTACCGCCTTTAAGGAAGAGGGCAGAATATGCATTGTCGACGACGAGCTTCTGCACTACGAAAACGAGGGCGCGCCTTACGGGCACTTTTACCGCCGGCTTGCAACAAACTACTGCGGGCAGGTTGTTACCATATGCTTTGACTACGAACTCGACGACTACATGAAGGACGTTGTGCAGCCCTGCCGGCCCGAAACGACTTTCAAAGTGCTGCGCTACGACGGCGGCAAGATACCGCAGGGCGCCATAGTGCGCTTCATGCGCGCGGGCGACAGGTTCACCAAGTTTGGCGGCGGCACCAAAAACTTAGGCGACTGGTTCACAGATAAAAAGATACCGCTGCGCCTGCGCAAGACCATACCCCTGCTCTGTAGCGGCAACGACGTGCTGATAGTGTTCGGCATGGAAATTTCTGACAAGGTGAAGACGGACGGGAGCACAAGAGAGGTCTGCTGCGCGATAGCCGCCGACTATTCAAAGCTGTAAAACGAGCGTCGGTCGCCGGCTTTGCAGAGCAGAAATTGATTTTTGTTCGGTAAACTGTATTTTTATACCACTTTTTGCAAATTTATGCACCTATTGCCAGATTTTTTTGTTCAATTCTGTTGACAGCGGCGGGCGCATTACTTTAAAATAGATATAATAAACTTTTATAAATAAGGAATATGAGCCGCGGCGCCTGCTTATACATAACGCAATACAGCCTGCGGCGGAAGAAAAGCAACGCGGCGCGCCGTTACAACGGGGGCGCGCGGAAGGAGTTCTTATATGAAGATGAAGGGAGCGGAAATACTTATAAACTGCCTGCTGGAACAGGGCGTAGACACCATATTCGGCTACCCAGGCGGCACAGTGCTTGATATTTACGACGCGCTTTACAGAAACGGCAAAATAAACCACATACTCACCGCGCACGAACAGGGCGCGGCGCACGCCGCAGACGGCTATGCGCGCGTTACGGGCAAGACGGGCGTATGCTTTGCCACCAGCGGCCCGGGCGCGACCAACCTTGTAACGGGCATTGCCACGGCATACATGGACTCCATACCCATGGTTGCCATAACGGGCAACGTGGGGCTAAGCCTTTTGGGCAGGGACTCCTTTCAGGAGATAGACATATGCGGCATAACCATGCCGATAACCAAGCACAACTTTATAGTAAAGGACGTTAAAGACCTTGCCGAAACGGTGCGCAAGGCGTTTTATCTTGCAGGCAGCGGCAGAAAAGGGCCCGTGCTTGTGGATATACTCAAGAACGTGCAGAACGACGAGTGCGAATACACCCCCGCAAAGCCCGAAGTTTACAAGCCGCTGCCCGTGAGCAAGCAAAAAGTTGCCGCGGCGACAGAGGCGATAAAGCAGAGCAAAAAGCCGCTTATAATTGCAGGCGGCGGCATAATTTCGGCAAACGCCTCTCCCCTTTTGAAAAAGCTTTACGAAAGCCAGGACTGCCCCGTTGCATACACGCTGATGGGCAAGGGGTGCGTGCCCGATTCTGACCCGCACTGCCTGGGCATGATAGGCATGCACGGCACGGTGGCGGCGGCAAAGGCGCTCACGCAGGCAGACACTATAATAGCGCTGGGCACGCGCTTTTCAGACAGGGTGGCACTCAACCGCGACATGTTTGCAAAGAACAAGACCGTAATACACATAGACATAGACAACGCCGAAATAGACAAGAACGTGCGCAGCGACATACACGTTATGGGCGACCTTTACGAGGCGCTTACCACCATACTGCCCGAGCTTGAAAGGGCGGACAGGCACGAGTGGCTGGGCTTCTGCAAAAAGAACAAAGACGAGGAAAAACTTAAAAAGGACACCAACTTCCTTGCATACAAAATAATAAGCACGGCGTCTGAAATGGCGCCCAAAGACATACCCGTGGTAACCGACGTAGGCCAGCACCAGATGTGGACGGCGCAACACTTCCACGTGAACAAGCCCAGGCTCTTCTGCTCTTCGGGCGGGCTGGGCACCATGGGCTACGGCATGGGCGCGGCCATAGGCGCGTGCTTCGGCACGGGCAAACCGGCGGTGCTGGTTACGGGCGACGGCTGCTTTAACATGAACATGAACGAACTCTCCACCGCGGTGACCCAGGGCACCCCAATTGCCATACTGCTTATGGACAACGGCGTGTTGGGCATGGTGCGCCAGTGGCAGAAGATATTCTACGGCAGGCGCTTTTCGCAGACCACGCTTGAAAAGAAGACCGACTACGTTAAATTTGCCGAAAGCTTTGGCGCCAAGGGGCTGAGGATAGAGAACGAAAGCCAGGTGCAGGGCGTTTTGAAGGAGGCGTTCGACTACATAGCAAAGGGCGAAGGCCCCGTGCTGGTGGACTGCAGGATATCCCCCGACGAAAACGTGCTGCCCATGATAAAGCCGGGCATGACGTACGACACCCAGCTTTTGAAGATGGAGGAAAACTGATATGGCCGAATACAAAAAAGACCCCAAAAAGAATACCATAGCGGCGCTTGTATCCAACAAGAGCGGCGTGCTTACAAGGATAAGCGGCCTGTTTGCAAGGCGCGGCTACAACATTGAAAGCCTTTCGGTATGCGCCACCGAAGACCCCGAACTTTCGCGCATGACGATAGTGCTGATCGGCGACGAATACATGCTTTACCAGATGATAAAGCAGATGGATAAGCTTGACGACGTAAAAAAGATAGGCTGCGCCGACGAGCTGGACTGCGTTTACAGGGAGCTTTTGCTTGTTAAGGTGCCCGCAACGGCCGAAACGCGCAGCCAGATAGTTGAGATAAAGGAAATTTACAAGGCAAAAGTCGTAGACCTTTCGCCCGACACCATGATACTGGAGCTCACGGGCATACCCACCAAGCTTGACGCATTTTTGAAGGTGATAGAGCCGTACGGCATAATTGAAATGCAGCGCACGGGCGTGACCGTGCTTGCCCGCGGCCGCCACACCCTTAAAGACAGGGACTGCTATGGGGATAACATTTAGTATTCACGAAAAATCTTTTGCCCTTCGGTCAAAATCTTTTTCCGTGAGATTATGGTAAGTCGTAAAAATGCTTAACAGCGGAAGTAAATTCCGCCTTGCATTTTTTCGGCGTAAGTATTTTTAAATTTGCTGTTGCGAGAAGTTTATTCCTTGTAAAGTTCTTAACGCGCGGGCTACCGCGCTGAACTTTCCTGCGGGGAAAAATTCCGCACTATAGGCGCCTTTAATGCGACAGCATTAAGGGAGCTGGCTTGCGAAAGCGTAAGCGAGAGCAAGACTGAGGGATTGTACCGCAATATAGCCTCCACTTTCAGGAGAGGTAACACGCACGAGCGTTGCGAGGGCGTGTCGGAAAGATTTGCAATAATCTACCCCCCCCCCCAAGCAATTTTGCACAGTTATATTTATAAAAACATTATGATTTTAGCGGGAATTGCCCGCACGGAGCAATCATGAACAATATATTTACAGACAGCACCGACATGAGCTCGCAGCGCTCGCTTTTAAGGGCGCTGGGCTGGACGGACGAAGAGATGGCAAAGCCCCTTGTGGGCATAATATGCGCGCAGAGCGAGATAATACCAGGCCACATGCACCTTGACCAGATTGCAAGGGCGGCGGCCGAGGGCGTTATAGCCGCGGGAGGCAAGCCCGTGATAGTGCCCAGCATAGGCGTGTGCGACGGCATTGCCATGGGGCATGCGGGCATGCGCTACTCCCTCCCCTCGCGCGAGATAATAGCCGACAGTGCAGAGATACTCATACGCGCACACGCCTTTCAGGCGGCGGCATTTATTGGCAACTGCGACAAGATAATACCAGGCATGCTTATGGCGGCGGCAAGGGTGAACATACCCAGCATATTCGTTTCGGGCGGGCCGATGCTTGCGGGGCGCGTTCACGGCAGAAAGACCTCGCTTTCCACTATGTTCGAGGAAGTGGGCGCATACAACGCGGGCAAGATAGACGAGCGCACGCTGAAGGACTTTGAGTGCGGCGCGTGCCCCACCTGCGGCAGCTGCAGCGGCATGTTCACGGCAAACTCCATGAACTGCCTGTGCGAGGCGCTGGGCATGGCGCTGCCGGGAAACGGCACCATACCTGCGGTGTATTCGCAGAGGCTTGCCCTTGCAAAGGAGAGCGGCGCCGCCGTGATGAAGCTGTTGGAAAAGGACATAAAGCCGCTCGACATTATGACTGCCGCGGCCTTTAAAAACGCCGAAACGGTGGACATGGCGATAGGCGCCTCCACCAACTCGGTGCTGCACCTGCTGGCGATAGCAAACGAGGCGGGGCTTAAGGGCAAAGTTTCCATAGACATAATGAACGGCATATCGGCAAAGACGCCCAACCTGTGCAGGCTGGCGCCCGCGGGCGAGCACTACATTGAGGAGCTGAACGAGGCGGGCGGAATTTCCGCCGTGATGAAGGAACTGCTTGGCGCGGGCCTTTTGGACGGCGGCGTTATGACGGCGGGCTGTACTACGCTTGCCGAAACGGTGAAGGACGCGCCTGCGCCCGACGGCGAGATAATAAAGCCCGTAAGCGCGCCCTATTCAACTACGGGCGGGCTGGTGATCTTAAAGGGCAACCTTGCCCCCGAAGGTTCGGTGGTAAAAAAATCTGCCGTAGACCCCGCCATGTATAAACACAGCGGCCCCGCAAAGTGCTTTGACAGCGAAGAGGACGCCATGAAGGCCATATCTTCGGGCAAGATAGTTGCGGGCGACGTTGTGGTCATACGCTACGAAGGCCCCGTGGGCGGCCCCGGCATGCGCGAGATGCTTACCCCCACCTCCGCCATTGTGGGCGCGGGACTGGGCGCGGTGTGCGCGCTGATAACCGACGGAAGATTTTCCGGCGCCACGCGCGGCGCGGCGATAGGACACGTTTGCCCCGAGGCGGCCGCAGGCGGGCTTATAGGCCTTGTTGAGGACGGCGACATTATAGACATTGACATTGAAAACTGCCTTATAAACCTGCGCGTAAGCGACGAAGAGATAGCGCGCAGAAGAAAGAACTTTAAACCGCTTGTAAAGCCGGTGAGCGGCTACCTTGCCCGCTACCGCGCGAGCGTGACGTCCGCCTCCGAGGGCGCGGTGTTCCGCAAGTTCTGATTTGGGCGGGCAATACGCATTATAACCTTTTTGAGATTTCTCCATGCGCTCATTTCATTCGCTTAGTCGTAAGGAGCGAAGCGACGGAATAGCGATTGTTACGCATAGCGTCAATCGCGTCTTGTTCGCCGAAAGCGCAATCGCGTCAATGACATAACAGTCTTTACATTGCCCGCTTATTGCTTATCACGTTTGCCGTAAGGCAAACTTATCGTTGTAGCCAATCCCCCCTTATCCCCCCTTTACACAAGGGGGGCACGGTGTGGGGCGACCCCTTTACACAAGGGGGGCACGGTGTGGGGCGGCCCCTTTACACAAGGGGGGCACGGTGTGGGGCGGCCCCTTTACGCAAAGGTAAGCAAAGCGAGCCTGCTTGCAAAACGAACCAAACAAAAGTACGGCCTGCCGCAAGTGTTTTGCGGCAGGCCTTTAAATTACAATTATTAAGTTGCAGGGCGCATTACCATCACAGCGTGCGCATGGACTCCACCGGCTTTTTGCGGGAGATCCTGAACACGGGCAGGAAGGTGCCGAGGAAGGCCACCACCGCCGCCACGCCGAGCATCATGAGCACGGAGAGAATGTTGAACGAGAACAGCGTGAAGTTTATGCCCATGCCCTCTGTGATTGCAATGTTGAGGTAGTGCACCCCTACTATGCTGCACACGATTGCAAGCACAAGGCAGATGGCTGCAATTACCACCGCCTCCACCAAAAAGATCTTGAACACGTCCCAGCCGCGCGCACCGACGGCGCGGAGCACGCCTATTTCGTGCGTTTTGCTTGAGATAGACACCGATATGAAGTTGAACAGCAACAGCGCGGCAAATACGGCAAGCCCTATGCCCACATACAGGAATATGGCGCTCATCTGCGAAACCATCATGTCTATGCTCATGACGGAATCGTACAGCGGGCTTGACATGCTTACAAAGCTGTCATCGGCCGCAACTATATTTATCATGCCGGCAACGTCGGCTATGGCCGCACGGGTGCCGTCGTATGAAAGATATATTGCCGAATACACCGCGTCTTCCGGGGCAACGTAATTTGTGACCCTTTCAGAGGTGCCGTAGTGCTTACGCACGGCATCGTATACGCTTTTTGCAATATACACGCCCGTGTTGTAACCTTGATCCTGCAGCGGGCGGCAATCGTATACGCCAACTATTCTGAAGGTGTACACTATGTTATCCCTATCCATAGTGAAGGTATAGGCAGTATCGGCAAAGAACATTTTAGCAATGTTAGACATTATCCCCTGCAGATCGGCAGTGGGGTCATCCGCTCCCTGCGGCGGAACAATCGAGCCGCCTTCCAGCTGTTGAAGAAAATCCCGTGCCTGATTATAGCCATCTAAGGCATACTCCGAAGCAATCTGATACACACTAGCAAGATCAGAGTAGTAATATGAATACTGCTGATATTCTTCGCCAAGCTCAATGTCGCCGTCGTTATACGCCTGGTTAGCGAGTTCATCATATTTCAGGCGCAGAGCTTCCGCCTGCTGATACTTTTGCGTATACAGCTGCCCGTAGCTCTCCTTCCACTGCTCATCGTAAGACGAGGGGTCTTGCGAACCATAGTAAAAGTTGTAAATAAGCTGCTCAACGTCGTCTGAACTTATTATCATCTCGTCTTCCGCAAGCGTCTGACGCGGTTCGCCGAACCATGAAACAGGCTGCATATCGGACGAGGACGAATCGTAAACTGAATAGCTGTAAACATAATATTCGCTATACGAACTCTGATACTCGAGTCCGTCGCCGCCCTTAAAATATTTTTCGTAGTCAACGCTTTCGTATTGGCTGGTCCAGCCCGTTTTTTCAACGAAATCGGAATACATGTTCTGCGTTACCAGCCCCGTAGTCAGCAGCGACTGGCCGACGTAGTCAGAAAACTCCCTTATATCTTCTTCCCGCCAAGCGTTTACCTCTTCCGCGCTGTTCCACCCAGAAAATTCCTCGGGCATTTCGCCCGTGCCGAACACACCCGATATCGTCAATATAAGCGGATAGCTGCCGTTGCGACCGGAAACTTCAAAATACAGCTGTTTGCCGACGGCGTCCTGCGCAGACTTTATGGTAAAAGATTCTGCCGTATAGTCCGGGTAGCCACCTGAAACCTGCACGCCTTTCAGCGAGCAATATTTTAACACTTCTACATAATATTCGCTTATTGCCACTTCGCCGCTGTTTGCAGGGTAAGTGCCGGCAACAAAGGTCACGTTTTCACTGTCAACGCAGCCGAAATAGTTAAGCTGTGTTGTTCTTTCCGTCATAGTCTGCGGAAGCTGTTCTACAAGCTGCACATTGACAGGATCTATGCCGTCGTATCGCCTGCCGAACGTGAACAGCCCCGCCGCGCCGTTGTACCTTGCCGAATAATCCTTTAATTCTTCAGGGGTGAACAGCGTATCGTTTTCGCTTTCGTATTCGGATAAAAGGGTACCGTCGCTGTCGTAATAGCGTTCGGTAGTGTAGTACTTTTTGGTAAGCATTACGCCGTCGTAATTTGAATCGGTGTAGCCGCGGATGAGCACGTCTGTGGAGTTATACATCATCATGGACGTGAATACGCCGAACAGCAGAAATGCGGCAAAGGAGAGCAGTATTGTTAAAAACAGCCTGAAGGGCTTTACTTTGAGCGAGGATACGCCTATGCGCGCCGCCTTTAGTATGGGCAGGCGCGAGCGCACCAGCTTGCAGTCGTCCTTGCCGTAGGTGCGCGCGGGGATATCGTCCTCCTCCGTCCTTTTAAAGCGCTCTGAAGAGCCGCTTTCGTCTATGCGGTTGGCCTGGCGGAACGCGGCAATGCTTTGGCTGCCGTTGGAAATTATTACGTTGCCGCCCGAAGAGCGTATGAACTGCTCTATCTTTTTCATGTCGGCCTCGGTGGCGCCGCTGCCGCTCTTTAAAGACAGGGTGTCGCCGGCGATAACCGATATATTTTCGCCCGAGCTCTGCGCGGCGACCTTTTCCTTGGTGACGTCGGAGATTATTTTGCCGTCCTTGAGCTCTATTATGCGGTCGCCGTAAATTTCGGCAAACTCCACGTCGTGCGAAACGATTATAACAAGGCGCGTCTTTGAAAGCTTTTTTAAGGTGTCCAGCACCTGTTTGCCCGTAGCCGAGTCCAATGCGCCCGTGGGCTCGTCCGCCATGATTATTTTGGGTTCCTTTATAAGCGCGCGGGCAATGGCTATGCGCTGTTTTTGCCCGCCCGAAAGGGTGTTGGGCTTGCGCTTTTCAAAGCCCTTTAAATCTACCAGCTCTAAAAGCTCCTCCACCTTCTGCGCATTCTTGTTTTTGCCCTGCAGCTCCAGCGCCAGGGCAAGGTTCTCTTCCACGGTGAACTCGTTTAAAATGTTGTATTCCTGAAAGATAAAGCCCACAAAGGTGTTGCGGTAGCTGTCGAAGTCGCCGTCCGAAAAGGTATTGCTGCTGCGGCCGAAGATGACTATTTCGCCGCTGTCTGGCGTGTCCAGCCCGCCGCAGACGTTCAACAGCGTAGATTTGCCGCTGCCCGACTTGCCCAGCAGAAACACCATTCCCGTTTCCGGAAAGGTGACCGAAACGTCGTCAAGAGCCTTTACCTCTACCCCGCCCCTGGGGCGGTAAGTTTTGACAAGGTTTTTTACTTCAAGCATAAAAAAATATTCTCCCCTCGGCCCGCCTGTATATTGCTAAGCCTCACGCTTATACTTTAACACTCGCGGAAGACAATGTCAAATATGTGCATAATATACACAAAAAATTGCCGCAAATGCATAAATTACCATAAAAATACCATTATTTTTATGCGCAACGATTGAATTTTGCATAAAAATAATGTATAATAATTAATGTACACATAAATTCATGTGTATAAAAATGTATATCGGGAGAGGGCTGCCATAAGTTAAGGCGGCATTAAAGCAGGCAGAGTACGCGACCACACAGGGCGCACGCCACAGGGGCGCAGCGACGCGTTTTTTAAAGCGAGGCGTACATACCCGCACCACCACACCAAGACCTGAAAATCTTTAATCAGGCACAGCCCGAGGGAGGGCGCGCCCGCAGAACTCAAGCGGGCAACGGCGCGCAAAAAATAAGCATGCGCGCGGCGGCATTTGCCGCAACCTATGGAGTGAAATATAATATAAATGAAAAATAAAAAATTTGCGGCGTTCCGCGCAAACGGCGACGTAGCTAAGATAGACATAGACCTTACGGGGGCGGCGGTAACGGTAACAAGCACGGCCGAACCCGAACTTTATATAGAGTATTCAAAGGGCCTGCGCCCCGTATTTTGCGAGCGCGACGGCGCCGTGACCGTAAAACAGCGCGGCGGGCTGTTTGCAAAGCTCAGGCGCCCCGTTATAAACGTATATGTGCCCGAGTGCACCGTGCCCGACCTGTGCATAGACGCAGAGCGCGGCAATATTTACATTGACGGCGGCATTTTTGGCGACGCCGCGATAACGGGCGGCATGATGAGCGTTAAGATAGACGGCGCCATATTTGAAAACCTGAGAATAGAGGCCGCCGAACTTGACGTTTGCGCGGGCGGAATGACGGTAAAGAACCTTGCCAACACCATTGCTGCCGACGGCAGGGTAGAGATAGAAAAAACCTTCTGCAAAAAGGCGGAATGTAGGCTTAAAAAGGGCAACATAGGCCTGTGCGGCGCGGCATGCGACTTTGCCGTGCTCAATTCGGAAGACGGCAGCATATATGCCAACATGCTGGGCAGCGAAAGCGACTACACAATAGCGCTGGACGCCGCCGCGGTGAGCGGGTGCGGCAACACGTACGGCGGAGATAAGTTTATAAGGGCGCGCGCGGCAAAGGGCAACATTGTGCTGGACTTTGAACACGCCCCTCGCTTTGACGAAGCCGAAGAGCTTGGGGAGTACGAAGAGCTGCACGCCTGAAAATAATACAACACGCAAACGGCGCGGCCACATGAAATGAAAACTGTGCGCGGCGCACGGGGAGGTAAAGTTATGGCAATGACAATGTCGCAGAAAATTCTGGCAGCGCATGCGGGCCTTGAACAGGTAAAGGCAGGCCAGCTTATAGACGCGGAGCTTGACCTTGTGCTTGCAAACGACATCACCGGCCCCGTCGGCATAAAGGAATTTGAAAAGGCGGGCGGCAAAAAGGTGAAAGATAAGGGCAAGGTTGCCCTTGTAATGGATCACTTTGTGCCCAACAAAGATATAAAGAGCGCGCAGCAGTGCAAACTGTGCCGCGACTTTGCCGCAGAGCAGAACCTTGAGAACTTTTTCGACGTGGGCGAGATGGGCATAGAACACGCCCTGCTGCCCGAAAAAGGGCTTGTGGGCGCGGGCGACCTTGTGATAGGCGCAGACAGCCACACCTGCACCTACGGCGCGCTGGGCGCCTTTTCCACCGGCGTAGGCTCCACCGACATGGCGGCGGGCATGCTGAGCGGCAGGTGCTGGTTCAAGGTGCCTTCGGCTTTGAAATTTGTGTTTAAGGGCAAGCCGGCAAAGTACATAAGCGGCAAGGACATTATTCTGCACATAATAGGCATGATAGGCGTAGACGGCGCGCTGTATAAATCTATGGAGTTCTTCGGCGACGGCGTGAAGCACCTTACCATGGACGACAGGTTCACCATATGCAACATGGCGATAGAGGCGGGCGCAAAGAACGGAATTTTCCCCGTGGACGCGCAGACGCTGGAATACATGAACGGCCGCTTTAAGCGCAGCCCGCGCATTTATATGGCGGACAACGACGCCGAATACGACGACGAGTACGAAATTGACCTTTCAGCCCTTAAACCCACGGTGGCCTTCCCCCACCTGCCCGAAAACACGCGTACCCCCGAAGAGTGGGGAAATATACAGATAGACCAGGTGGTCATAGGCAGCTGCACCAACGGCAGGATATCAGACCTGCGCATGGCGGCAAAGGTGCTCAAGGGCAGGCACGTTAAAAAGGGCGTGCGCACCATAATAATACCCGCCACCAACGAAATTTATCTTCAGGCGGTAAAAGAGGGGCTTGTTGAAACGTTTATAAAAGCGGGCGCGGTTGTTTCCACCCCCACCTGCGGCCCCTGCCTGGGCGGCTATATGGGCATACTTGCCGAAAACGAGAAGTGCGTTTCTACCACCAACCGCAACTTTGTGGGCAGAATGGGGCACGTGAGCAGCGAAGTTTACCTTGCCTCTCCCTACGTTGCCGCGGCAAGCGCGGTGGCAGGCAGGCTTGCCACACCCGACGAAATTTAAAGCGGAGGCGCCATATGAAAGTACAGGGCAAAGTTTTTAAATTCGGCAACGACGTAAACACCGACGTTATTATACCCGCAAGGTACCTTAACACCACCTCTCACCAGGAGCTGGCGGCCCACTGCATGGAGGATATAGACCCCGACTTTATAAAAAAGGTGCAGGCGGGCGACATTATTGTGGCGGGCGACAACTTTGGCTGCGGCTCATCGCGCGAGCACGCGCCCATCGCCATAAAGGCGAGCGGCGTAAGCCTTGTTATAGCCAACAGCTTTGCGCGCATATTCTACCGCAACAGCATAAACATAGGGCTGCCCATTTTGGAGTGCCCCGAGGCCGTTGCCGCGATAGCCGAGGGCGACACGGTGAGCTGCGATTTGGGCGAGGGCGTTATTTGCGACCTTACCACGGGCAAGAGCTTTAAGGCAGAGCCCTTCCCCGAGTTCATTCAGAAGATAATCGCCGACGGCGGACTGATGAAACACCTGACAAAAGATTAAAAACAATAAATTTGTTAAACGGAATATTGTACTGAAAATATGCGCGGCGCGGCGGCAAAATGCCACCGCGCCGCTTCACAAAATTTATAAAAATACAAAAACTTACCGCGCGGCAGCACAGGCGCCGCGCCGAGGAGCAGATAATGAACTATAAAATTGCCGTGCTTGCGGGCGACGGGATAGGCCCCGAGATATGCGCGGGCGCCACCAAAGTTCTTGAAAAAATAGGAATAAAATTCGGACACAGCTTTGAGTTTGAACACCTGCCCATAGGCGGCGTGGCGATAGACAATTACGGCACTCCGCTGCCCGATTTTACCGTGGAAAAGTGCCTTAAGGCAGACAGCGTGCTGCTGGGCGCGGTGGGCGGCTACAAGTGGGACAAGCTGCCCGGCGACAAGCGGCCCGAAAAGGGGCTTTTGGGCATACGCAAGGCCATGGGGCTGTATTCCAACATACGCCCCGCAAAACTGTGGAAACAGCTTGCAGACGCCTCGCCCTTAAAACACGAGCTGGTTAAGGACGGCATTGAGATAATTATAGTGCGCGAGCTTATAGGCGGCATTTACTTTGGCGAGCGCGGCCGCGGCAAAGAAAACGGCGCCGAATTTGCCTGGGATACCGAAAAATATTCCGTGCCCGAGATAGAGCGCATAACGCGCATAGCCTGCGAACTTGCCTTAAAGCGCAGCAAAAAGCTCGTCTCTGTAGACAAGGCCAACGTGCTTGAAAGTTCGCGCCTGTGGAGAAAGACGGTGCACGAATACGCCGCAAAACACTACCCCGAAGTGGAAGTGACCGACGTGCTTGTTGACAACATGGCAATGCAGATAGTCAAAAATCCCGCGCAGTTCGACGTGGTGGTAACGTCCAACATATTCGGCGACATACTCTCTGACGAGGCGGCGCAGGTGACCGGCTCTATAGGCATGCTTGCCTCCTCCTCTCTGGGCGACACGACGTGCGGGCTGTACGAACCGATACACGGCTCCGCGCCCGACATTGCCGGGCAGGACATTGCCAACCCCATTGCCACCATTCTTGCCGCCGCAATGATGCTGCGCGACAGCTTTGGCCTTACCGCTGAATACGACGCCGTTATAAACGCCATAGAGCGCACGCTTGAACAGGGCTGGAGAACGGCAGACATATACAGCGAGGGCTGCAAAAAAGTAGGTTGCAAACAGATGGCAAAGCTGGTTTGTGACAATATATAATTGCAAAATAAATAGTTAGTATAAATAAAACTTGTAAAAATTATTTTACACCGCATAGCAACCCATGCAGCGCGGGTGTAAAGATTAAGGAAAACAGAAGGCGTTTGCATGATAGAAGAGAACGTTAAAAAATTGCTTGAAGAAGTGGGAGAAAACCCCTTCGGCGAAAAGGTGACGCTTGTTGCCGCCGTAAAGACGCAGACGGTTGAAGACATTAACCGCGCCATTGCCGCAGGCATAACCGACATAGGTGACAATCATGTTCAGGAATTCAGGGACAAGTACGACGGCATTACCGGCGACCCCCGCCGCCACTTTATAGGGCACCTGCAGACCAACAAGGTGAAGTACCTTATAGGCAGAACTTACCTGTACCAATCGGTGGACAGAATGGAGCTTGCCGAAGAACTTTCAAAGCGCAGCGAGAGAGCGGGCGTGACATCCGACTGCCTGATACAGATAAACATAGGCAACGAAGAGACCAAGGGCGGCTTTGAATACGACGACGGGCCTGAAGCCTACAAAAAAATAAGCGCGCTGCCCGCGCTTAAAGTTAAGGGGCTTATGGCAATGCTGCCCTTTACCGACGACGAAGGCGTTTTGCGGCCGCTGGCAAAAAAAATGCGCAAACTCTATGACGAGCTGCGCGAAATAGACGGCAACATACAGCACCTTTCAATGGGCATGAGCGGCGACTGGCGGCTGTGCGTGGAGTGCGGCTCTAACATGGTTCGCCTTGGCACCTCCATCTTCGGTCCGCGGCGCTACAACTAAACAACTTAATATTTTAAAAGCGCACTGTTATTGAATACTGCAAATTAAAAACGCGGCGGGCTCCCGAATAATTCGGGCGCCCGTTCTGCTTAGATAATCATTGCGCTATGCCGTTGCATACGTTTAAAGATAAATTTTATTATAAACCTTGCAAATAAAGAATAGATTTCTCCATGCGTTCGCTATGCTCACTTAGTCGAAATGACAGAAGAGTGACACCCAAACGTAAGGAGCGTAGCGACGGAATGACTATTATTCGCTGCAAGTGCAATAACGTAAATGGCAATTATTATTAAAAATAATTATTGTGCGCAAGGCGAATTTAGTTCGCCGTTAAGCGGTCGCCTTGCGCCTCGTTGGTCGGCTCCGCAACGCCTCACGCTTTGCTCGGCATGTTGCGGTCTATCCGCGGCACAATTTGTCGCAAAGCGAGCTTACCTGAAGGGAATTGCCGCAACTATATAATTGTGGGCACTTAAAGGTCGCGGCAAAGGGAGCGGAGCTCCCAAAGCTCACAAAAAATCCCGTGCAACGGCTTGCATGGGATTTTTTTAAACAATTATTCGCCTTTGAAGGGAAGCAGAGCAGCCACGCGCGCCCTTTTGATAGCTTTTGCAAGCTCGCGCTGGTGCTTTGCGCAGGTGCCGCTCATGCGGCGGGGAAGAATTTTGCCGCCTTCGGTGATGAACTTCTTTAAGCGGGCAACATCTTTATAGTCGATGGTTTCGACCTTTTCCTGGCAGAAAACGCAAACCTTTCTGCGAGAAGACTTTTTAAAATTCTTTCTTACGGGTTTATTCTCTTCCATAATTTACTCCTTGAAAATTTAAGCGGCGCATGCCGCGCAACACGGGCAAAAAGGAACTTTTTTAAAAAGGGATGTCCTCGTCGTCGTCAAAGGACTGCAGAGCGGGCTTCTTTCTTTCGGTGTGGGCAGCGGGAGCGGAATAGTCGCCGCTGTCTTCAGAAGCGCCTCTGGGGGTGAGGAATTCAACATCGGAGGCGATGACGTCTACCGAGGTGCGTTCTACGCCCTCCCTGTCTTCGTAAGTTCTGATCTCTATATTGCCGAGCACGGCAACTTTATTGCCCTTTTTGGCGTAGCGGGCTACAGTTTCGCCAAGGCCGCGCCAAGCTGTAATGTTGTAGAAGTCGGCCTTGCGCTCGCCGTCTGAAGAGCCGCTGCGGCGGTTTACCGCTATGCCGAAGCGGCATACGGATACGCCCGACTGTGTTTCAGAAAGTTCGGGATCGCGCGTTAAGTTGCCGATCAAAAATACTTTATTCATTATTGTCCCCTGATATTATGTGCTGAAAAATGCGCTCAGGCCTTGACTATCATTCTTCTGAGAACTTCGTCCGAAAGCCCTGCAATTCTGTCCAGCTCTTTGACAACGGCGGGTTCTGCGTTGAACTTCATAAGCACAAAAAAGCCGTCGCCCTTATACTGAATGGCATAAGGAAGCTTTTTAGAACCCCACTTGTCCGTTGAAACAAGCTCGCCGCCCATTGAAGTTACGATGCCTTCGAACTTAGCTACGAGGGCGTCTTTGGCTTCTTCAGCGACAGAATTGTCCAAAACGTACAGCATTTCGTAAGATTTCATGTTTTTACCTCCCGGTCTTATTCGGCATGCCTTTTGTTTACGCATGCAAGGTAAACGCGCAAAGGCGCGCACCGACCCTTTTACAAATCGGCTTTACAATATTACTATATTATAAAGTAAAAGTCAAACAAATTTGGGGTGTTGCCGAAAAGCGTTTGTTTATATGTAACCGTCATCTCGACCGGAGCGCACAAAGTGCGCGAAGTGGAGAGATCTCTCTGCATAACTGTTTTTTAGAGATTTCTCCACGCGCCGCCGCGATAAAAATTGCGGCGGCTTAGCCGTAAGGAGCCGCAGGCGATAGACAATGAGATTTCTCCACTCGCTACGCTCGGTCGAAATGACAGGCGGCGGAATAGCTATTGCTGCGCGTCAGCGCCAATAGCGTCAATGACAATGTGTGGGCTGTAGTTCGGTCGTAAGCAGCCGCGCAATAGTGCCAATGACAAAGGGCGGCGCAATTTGCGCCGCCCTGTTAAATTTTGTACTGCTTTTTAGTTACCGCCCGAGGTAATACCGGGCAGACTTCCAACGGCAGCTATAAATCCGCCAATCGTAAGCTCTCCTATTACTCCATGATTTGGAATAGAACTACCAAGTATTTCGTCTATATCTGTATCTTCATCAGGAGCAACTATTATGCCCATATCCGCAAGGTCGCATAGAGTAGCTTTTTGCAGATTGTTGAGAACGTTGTTTTGCAGGTTGGTTATGTTGTTTATGCTGTACGCAACCTCAACGCCGTTGTTATAGAGAAGCAGTTCCCAAACGCCGTTCCGGTTTACCGCGCCGTATGAATAGTATACCGCTCCGTCTTCCCAAGTAGCATAAGTGAGCCTGCCGTCGCCATTGCCATCGCCGTTGCTATCCAAAAGCACATACTCGCCGTCTTCATCCAAAGTATAATACAGCCATTCGGCATGGAAGTCATCTTCGGAACCCGGCTTTTCATATCGCGTCATTACGGCGCCGCTCTCACCGTCGCCGTATATTTCATCGGCAAACAGCTGCTGTATGGTGAGGTTGTTTATATCTTCGGCAAGGCTGTTTATGGTGGAGCCGCGCAGGGCATAGAGAATGGTATTGCCTGAATCTATTTCGCCGATAAGCTGTTCCACGGTGAGGTCTTCCCTGAGC
Source organism: uncultured Clostridia bacterium (assembly GCA_944341075.1). Taxonomy (GTDB): domain Bacteria; phylum Bacillota; class Clostridia; order Christensenellales; family Borkfalkiaceae; genus Coproplasma. Next base: position 78,565 of record CALVLV010000003.1, on the reverse strand, counting down.
CCGTCTATGCGCCCGCTTACGTTATTTATCGAAGTGAAGCACTCAATTTCAGCGCCTTCCTCCGTATAATATACCCTTTCGATTATATAATCTTTGACAGGTTGACCCTCTTCGTCCGTTTCGGTTATTTCGGTGGTGACAAGGTATACGCCATGCACTTCGGTAACTTCGCCGTCTTCGCCTATAAGCATATAGGTGGCGGTGTGCGTGACGCCCTCGGGAACAGCAGACGGGTCTTCAACTTCCTGTATATCGATTATACCGTATACTATATAGCTCATAAGCCCGTCGCTCACCCTAACTTCGCCGAGGAAGTCCGAAAGGTACAGCTCGTCTATGGCGGTGCTTATATCGGCTATTTTATAGCCCGCAAGCTTTTGCATGAAGGGCTGGTCGTCTTCTGTTATATCTATAACGTCGCCCACGGTGAGCGCGCCCGTTATGTTGGCCGTCTGCACGCCGATATCCATTACGCCGACGCCTTGATATTCGCTCTCTTCGCCGCCGTCGGCGGTATAAACGCGGCTTACAAAGCCGTCTTCGCCCACTTCTATAAAGCACTCTTCGGCAAGGGTTTCATCCTCAGTCCACTGGCCGTTTTCGTCCTGTGCGTAGCGGCGGATGATACCCGTGTAGTCGTAACTCTGGCCTTCTGCCTTTTCCACATCGGTTATGCTGTAGCCGACATACATCATTATTGCGTCTTCGGGGGTAATATTTATGAATGTGGGAACGGTGACGTCCTCCATTATGCCGTCGAAGTCGACGTTGCCGTCGAGCAGGTCGCCGAGGGTGATTCCCTCCATCATGGATATGAACCTGTCGTCCGAACCGGCCTCACCCTGCGAGAGGATATCGGTAACGTACACATCGTCGAGCACGGAGAATATGCCATCCTCCCCTTCGCGCAGGTCGGCAATAGTGCGGTTGCTGAGCACGACGAGCTCGTCATTTTTATCAAAATAGTACCCGCCCGAAAGCGCGGCAGTCTGCGCAGAATACAGCGTATAGGGCACGGCAGAAACAAAGCTTCCGTCCTCCTGCTGCATGGCAACGGTTGCAACGCCCCCTTCAGATACCGAGTAATAAACTACATATTCCGCCCCGCCGTGAAGGGATACAACGTAACTTTCAAGCTCTGCGGGGAGAACGGCGCCATCTGAACGGACGTACGCCTCGTCCCCCTCTTCGGTACTTTCTACAGTAAAGCTGTCTGCGTAGAGTACCGTTGCCTCACCCGAGGCAGAGTACATTACGGCGGCCTCGCTGCCGTACGCCATGTTGAGGTAGAGCACGTTTGACGATACATCTATGCCGCCGATGCGCAGTATCATGTCTATGTGCATGTTCTGGCTGCTGTCTGAAATAAACTGACCGAGCTGCGATATGGGCGTGGCCTTGAGTTCATCTTCGTCGATCAGCCCGCGCAGGTCGGATTCGGTTATGTCGTAACCCGAAAGCGCGTCTGCAAGCGTGGAATACACCCTGTCTATGCCCGTATCGGCTATGGGGAAGAGGGCGGTCATGTCGCCGAGGGTGAGGTTATCTGCGCCCTTATCGGCAAAGCCGCGCAATTTTTCCACCAAGTCGGAAATTTTTTCCACGCCGCCTGTGGCGACGTCTGTATTTATGTATATCTGGTTGCCGTTTTCATCGGTGTTTTCAACGCCCACGGTGCTTAAGATCTTGTCTATATCGGCACTCATGAGGAAGTATACGCCGCCCGCAATGACGGCGACTTCTGCAATTATCGCAAAGATAAAGCCGAATATGAAACAGAGTATTCCCGTGAGGGCCTTAGATCCACCCCTGCCTTTTGCCATAGCTGTCTCCCGCAAGCGCGGACGGGCCGCGCCGAATTTTTGTATGCCCGCACCAAAAGGGCGCGGCGCCTGTATGCGCAGGCAATGCCTGCAACGAATGATACTTTATATGCTTTATTCAATTATATTATATTTGGCGGGCAAAATCAAGAGTTAAATCAGCCAAATACTGGAAACAGGCAAAAAAAAGTTGCGCACGCGCACCAGCGCATACGCAACAATGGGAATATTCCGTACGATTTTTTACACAACGGCGCCCGCAACTGTTACCGAGGTTATTCGTCGCCGCCGGAAAGAAGCCTTTCCGCCTCGTCGTCGCCGATGTCGGCAACGGCGCGCAATTTGTTGGATATGGTGCGCGTGCGCTTGCCCGCCTCCTCTATGGTGTTCTGCGCCTCCTGCAGCTTTTTCTGCGTTTTTTCAAGCACGGCGGTGAACTTTTCAAACTGAATTTTGAACGCCGACAGCAGCTGCCACAGCTCGCCCGAGCGCTTTTCGATTGCCACAGTGCGGAAGCCCGTCTGAAGGGTAGATAAAAGCGCGCTCAGGTTTGTGGGGCCGCAGGCAAACACGCGGCGCTTGCGCAGGTACCCGTCAAGTTCGGGCAACTTGGTTATTTCGGCATACAGCCCTTCCAGCGGCAGATACATTACAGCAAAATCTGTTGTGGAGGGCGGGAAAATATACTTTGAGGCAATGCTGTCGGCCTGCAGTTTTACCGCCTGGGCAAGCTTTTTTAAAGCGGCGGCGGCCTCTGCCTTGTCAGTCGCGTCAACAAGACGGGTGTATTCCTCTATGGGGAACTTGCTGTCTATGGGCAGCCACACGGTGCGCTCGTCGCGCGAGGGAAGGCGGACGGCAAAGTCCACCATGCCGTCGCTGCGGGGGTCTACCTTTACCGAAGAGGCATACTGGTTGGGGGCGAGCATCTGCGAAAGCAGGGTGCCCAGCTGCACCTCGCCCCAGGTGCCGCGCAGCTTTACGTTGGAAAAAAGCTTTTTTATATCGGTGACGTTGGCGGCAAGGGTGTTCACCTCGCCTATGCCCTTGAACACCTTTTCAAGCTGGTCGCTTATTACCGAATAGCTCTGCGAAAGCTTGCCTTCAAGCGTGGAAGAGAGCTTTTCTTCCACCGAAAGCCTTATCTTTTCCACTCCCTCTGCAGTCGTCTGCGATATATAGCGCAGGTCGGCGTCCATCTTGTTCTTAAGGTCGGCTATGCGCGCCTCCTGCGCCTGAATAAGGCGGGAGTTTTCGCCGGAGGCGGCCTCAAGCCTGATGAGCGAGCGGGAAACTTCGTCCAGCTTTTTTTCGTTCTGGCCTGCAGAACTGTTCTTTACTTTAAGCCCTACGGCTATTACGGCGATGAGGCATGCAAGCCCCACGCATATTGCTATTATTATCAGGGTATCGGTCATAAATTCTCCTGTAAGTCACTCAAAAGCCCCGCACATATGGCGCAACTATACCGCCCGTTACACTTCGCGCACGACGCGCTTTGCGGTGATTATGAGTTTATTCTTTTCGTTCAGCTGGGGCAGGACGGCGCACTCTGAAAGCAGCCTTGCAAGCACCTTGCCGCACTTTGCCTCGGGTATGCCTGCGGCTATGAGGTCGTCACCGCGCACCTTGAGTTCGCGCAGGCTGAAGGGCACGCCCTCCTTGAGCATGTCTGAATATATGCTCCTCCACTTGGTTATAACGGGCGCTTCGGCAAGGTCGTCGCGGCAGGCGGAATAGTCGGCCTGCCTTAACTCTGCAAGTTTGAAAAATATGTCGCGATTTTCCACTATAAGGCGGCGGATCTTGCTCTCCCTTGCGCGGCCGTCCGCGTCGTACATGTGCAGCGCGGTCAGGCGGGCGGTCTCCTCCACCAGCTTTTTGGGCGCCTTGAGGCGCTGAAGGATCTCGCGCGCTATGCGCTCGCCCTCCTGTTCGTGGTTGTGGTATGTGCCGGTGAGTATTTTGCAATAGGGCTTGCCTACGTCGTGCAGCAGGGCGGCAAAGCGGATGTCGTCGGGCGCGTACATTACGCAGCGCAGCGAGTGTTCCAGCACGTCGTAAAAATGGAAGTCCTGCCGCTGGCTCATGCCGGCGCCGAATGCAAGCTCCGGCAGGATGTAGCCGAGCACGCCCGTATCGCGCAGTATGCACAGGGCATGGTACTGCCCGTACTTTACGCCGTACTCGGCGTCTGCGTGCAGCATGTCGCGCAGTTCAACGTAGATGCGCTCGGCAGAGATGTCGCGTATGAGCGCGGCGTTGACCTTTGCGCCGTGCATGCACTCCTCATCCGGCACAAAGCCCGTGCACCCGCACTGGCGGGCAAGGCGCATAAGGCGCAGGCCGTCTTCGCCGAACACCTTTTCGGCGGGGGCAACGGTGCGCATGACTTTGCGGCGGATATCTTCAATGCCGCCGCACGGGTCTATGAACTCGTTGGCCTTTATGTCGAAATACACGGCGTTGCAGGTGAAGTCCCTGCGGCGGGCGTCGAGCTTTATATCGTCGGTAAAATATATCTTTGCAGGGGTATGCACGCCGCGCACGTACTTGTCTGAGCGGAAGGCGGTGAACTCGTACTCAATTCCCCCCGCCCTTATTTTTACGGTGCCCGTGTTTTTGTATACGGCGCACTTTTCAAACCCCGCAGCCTCGGCGTGCTCGGCAAAGACTTCGGGCAGCACGGGGGCGCAGATATCGTAGTCGGGCTTTAAGGGGAAGGTAGAAGAAAGGTATTCCCTGCACGTGCCGCCCACCACATACAGCGGAAAGGGGCACGAGGCCGCAAGTTGTTTGAGTTTTTCGGGTAAAATTTCCAGCATCTTATTTTTTCTCATCCTCGGCGGAAAACAATACGGCAAAACCCGCCATGCGGCTGCACTTAAAAGCCCCTTGCGGGCCGCGCGACCGTATGACGTTTTTATGCGTGCGTAGTGTCCGCCCGTATTTTACGCTAATATTATAGCAACAATTTAAAATTATTGCAATTATAAATTATTTGGTATATAATGTTTTTGCGCGCGCCGCAAAAACAAGTATTTTGTGCGCAAAGGCTATCGCATGGTTTTTCACATTATAGTAAACGCCGCCCGCATGGGCGAAAAGCTTATAGACAGAGTACTTAAGGCATTCGCGCGCCACGGCGCGGAATGTGTTGTTCACCGCACCGACCACAAGGGCCACGCCGCCGAAACGGCCGCAGAGCTTACCGAAGGCGACGCGCCCTGCGCGGTAGTTGTTATGGGCGGCGACGGTACGCTGCACGAAGTGCTGAACGGCATAAAGCATTTTGAAAACAGCAGCATGGGGCTTATACCCTGCGGCACGGGCAACGACTTTGCCGTTGCGGCGGGCATACCAAAAAATATTGAAGAGGCCGTTAAAATCATAGCCTGCGGCACGCCGGCAAAGATAGATTACATTCAGCTTGCCGACGGGCTTAAAAGCCTGAACGCCGTGGGCATGGGCATAGACGTAGACGTGCTTAAAAAGGCATACAGCGGAGGCAGTGCGGGCAAGGGCAAGTACCTTACCAGCCTTATATACTGCCTTAAGCACTTTGAAAGCTACAACTTTACCGTTGAGTACGAGGGAAAGCGCGAAAAACACTACGGCCTTATAGCGGCGCTGGGCAACGGCAGACAGATAGGCGGCGGAATAAAGCTGTTCCCCGAGGCGCGGCTTGACGACGGCTATATGGATCTGCTGATAGTGGACTATATATCTAAATTCAAAATGATAACCGCCTTTATAAAGCTGATGCTGGGCAAGATAAACGCCATAAAGGAAGTTACCGCGCTGCGCGTAAAGAGCGCGGCGTTCTACCCCGAAAAGCCGTGCGCAATACAGGCCGAGGGCGAGATATACGAGGGGCGCACGCTCGACGCGCACATTGTTGAAGGCGGGCTGAATTTTTACCTGCCAGAAAGGGCGAAGGCCGCAAAAAGCGATCGTTAAAAGACAAAAAACGCGGCAGCGCCGCGGCTTTAAAAAGTTTATAGATGATAGAAAAGTTTTACAGGCGCATTATAGACGGCGTGCCCGCCGCAGTTGTTGTGGCGGACGAAAATTTAAAGGCGGTGTTTGCAAACGCGCGCTTTAAAGAGCTGTTCCCTTCCGCCGCAAGGCGCGGCAGGCTGGGGAAGCTTTTTTGCTGCGCCGAAGACGCGGCCAGGTGCGGGCTTTCGGCATGCAGCAGGGAGTGCACGCTTACACAGGCCTTTGAAGACAGCTTTTATTCTTGTTCCGAGGTGGTGCGCCGCGTGCTTTTAAAGGTAAAGACGGCCGAGGGCACAAGCGACGTTTCGTTCAGCATAAGCGTTAAGCCGCTGGGCGACGGGCTGTATATGGGCGTGATAGACGACGCCTACGAACTGGAAATTTCGCGCGAGCTGGCCACGGCAAAGAACATACAGCAGCGGCTGCTGCCCGCTGGCAACTGGGCGGCGGGACACAGCTATTCGTACATGTACCTGCCCTGCCGCGGCATAGGCGGCGACCTGCCCGACGTATACACGATAGGCGATTCGGCATTCGGCATGATAGCCGACGTTTCGGGCAAGGGCATATCTGCGGGCATGCTTTCGGCATTTGTGAAGGCGGCATACGACAAGACGGAATTTTCGCCCGCGCAGGCCATACGCAGCCTGTGCAGAAAATTCAACGAACTCAACCTTGACGAGCGCAGCTACGTTACCGTTGCCGCCGTGCGCATAGATAAGGGCAGCATAACCTATTCCATGGCGGGCCACAACGTGCCCATACTTTTAAAGACGGCGGGCGGCATAACGCGCATAACACTCAACTCCCCTCCCGTTTCAAACTGGTTTGAAAACCCCGCCTTTTTTGAGGACACGCTGCCCTATTCGCGCGGGGATATACTCGTTTTACTTACAGACGGCGTGACCGAAAGCAAGGGCGGGCGCGGCGAAATGTTCGGCAGCGAAAGGGCGATAAAGGCGCTTTCGGTATCCCGCTCGGCAGACGAGTTCATAAAGACGCTGCAGCGCAACCTCAAGGAGTTCTGCGGCGGCAGGTTCAACGACGACATCACCGCCATAGCCTTTGACCTGTAAATTTTGGCAGGCAATTATTTTATACGCAGAGCGCGCCGCGGCATACAGCCGCGGCGCGCGTTTAATTTTACAGTTTAATTATAGTGTTTTGCCCTATTACAGGCTGGCCTTTAAAATGGCGCGCACGTCGTCTTCGGTGAGCACCTTATAGCCGCCCTGCATTATAAGGGTGGACTTTACTATGCCGTCTATCATGTCTTCCTTTACGCCGAGGTCTGAAAGATTCATCACAAGGCCGATGCGGCGCATCCAACTCTCCATTGCGGCAAGGCCCTCCTGCGCAATGGTTTCATCCGTCTTGCCGACGGGGTTCACGTCCCACACGTTTACGGCGTAGCGCACGAACTTTTTAAGGCCGTATGGCATAATGGCGCGGTAGTATGCCATGGATACCGCAGATAGCGTCATGCCGTGGGTGGCGTCTGTATGGGCGCCGACGGCCTGGCCTATCATGTGCACCTCCCAGTCGGTGGACTTGCCCTTGGCGATGAGAGTGTTCAGCGCCCACGTTGCCGTCCACATTATGTTGGAGCGCGCCTCGTAGTCGGAGGGGTTCTTTACGGCTATTTCGGCGCTGTGGATGAGCGAGCGCAGCAGGCCTTCGGAGATATAGTCGGAGGTGTTGTCGTCCTCGCCCGAGAAATACTGTTCGAGGATGTGGCTCATTATATCGTAGAAGCCCGCCACCATCTGATACCTGGGCAGGGTGAACGTGAATTCGGGGTCAAGCACGGAAAATTTGGGGAATACGTTTTCGCCGAATACGTGGCCTATTTTAAGCTTTTGCTTGTGGTTGGTTATTACCGAGCCGCCGTTCATTTCCGAGCCGGTGCCCACCATGGTGAGCACGCAGCCCACGGGTATTATTTTGCAGTCGGGGTCTACATCCTCAAAGCGGATATAGTACTTTTCCCAGGGGTCTTCCTTGCAGTTCACCGAGATGGAAACGGCCTTGGAATAGTCGCACACCGAGCCGCCGCCGACTGCCAGAATGAAGTCTGCCTTAGCGTCGCGTGCGCGCTGAACGCCTTCGTACAGCTTTTCCACCGTGGGGTTGGGCATTACGCCGCCGTCTTCATACACGGTTTTGCCGCACTCCCTTAAAACGACCATAACTTTATCGTATATGCCGTTCTTTTTTATAGAGCCGCCGCCGTAAACAAGCAGTACGTTTTTGCCGTATTTGGGCAGTTCTTCTTTAAGCCCTTCAAGGGCGTTTTTGCCGAAATATAATTTTGTGGGGTTGCAATACGAAAAATCGCCTAACATTTGAATTCTCCTTTGCGGGCACCGCCGCACCGATTTTTTTGCTTTTTTGAATTTTAATACTTAAACTTAACTTTAAGTCAAGCGTTTTAAAAAATTTGTTTTGCCATAAACCTATTTTATATTTAAACGCACGCGAAATGTTTTAATCATACGGGCGATTAACGCGAGGCAGGGCTTTATATTTTTTTGATGATTTTGGCGGGAACGCCGGCGACCACGGTGTCTGCGGGGACGTCCTTTGTTACCACCGCGCCCGCGGCTATAACGGCGTTATCGCCCACGGTGACGCCGGGGAGAATGGTTGCGTGCGCCCCCACCCACACGTTTTTTCCTAAAGTGACCTTTTTGGGGATCATGCTGCCGCGTTTTGCCGGGTCGAGATCGTGGTTGAGCGTTGCTATCACCACCTGGTGGCCGATAAGGCAGCCGTCGCCCAGCCGAATGCCGCCCTGATCCTGAAAGCAGCAGCCCGAGTTGATGAACACTCCCCTGCCCACCCTTATATTTTTGCCGAAATCTGTATAAAAGGGCGGGAATATACCGAAACTTTCGTCTATATATGCACCTGTGAGCAATGAAAAAAGCTTGCGCAACTCTTCGGCAGTACGGTAGCCGTCGTTCATGCGGCAGGTTATTCTGCGCGCCTCCTGCGCGGCGGAGTGCATCAAAAGGTGTGCCTCTCCCCCTGCCTGTATATACTCTCCGCGGGCAGTCATCTGCTTGTATTCCTCTGTATCCATAATGCCTCCTGTCTACGGCAAAATTATATTACCCGCGGGCAAAATATGTCAAATACCTATATGTAATACAACAGCATACTTGACAGGCATGGCTCTATCCAATTATAATTGACATGCCGACAAGGCAAGAACGGAGAAACATATGGAACTGAGGGAACTGAAATATTTTTTGGCGGTGGCGCAGCAGGGCAGCATTTCGGGCGCGGCGGAATATCTTTACATTACCCAGCCCAGCCTTTCGCGCCAGATGCAGAATCTTGAAAACGAGGTGGGCGGTGCGCTGTTCGAACGGGGCAGCCGCAGGATAACGCTTACCGAGCGGGGCAGGCTGCTTAAAAAGCGCGCGGAGGAGATGCTGGAGCTATACGAAAAGACGGTTGCCGAGGTAAGCGCGCCCGCCAGCGAACTTGCGGGAGAAGTGCGCATAGGCGGCGGGGAATCGCCCGCCGTGCGCGACGTTATAGCCGCCGCACTGAACATACGGGGCAGGCACCCAAAGGTGAGGTTCCGCTTTTTCAGCGGCGACAGTTCTGCCGTGCTGGAAAAGCTTGACAGGGGACTTATAGACTTTGGCATAACGCTTGACTTGCCCGACACTTCGGCATACAACTGCCTCCGCCTTAAGCACAGAGACAGGTGGGGCGTACTTATAAAAAGGGACGACGAACTTGCAGGGCGTGACTATATCACACCCGACGACCTGCGCGGCAAGCCGCTGATAACTTCCGACCAATCGCATGCGCGCGGCATGATAGCCGAGTGGCTGGGCATGCCCGCCGAGGAGACGGACATTGCCGCCACATACAACCTGCTGTATGTGGGGTCGCAGCTTGCGGAAGAGGGCGCGGGCTACGCGCTGGGGCTTGAGGGGATAGTAAACACCGGGGGCGGCGGACTGTGCTTTAAGCCGCTGGAGCCGCCCATTTACAACCATGCCGACGTTATATGGAAAAAGTTTGCCGTGTTTTCCCCTTCGGCAGAGGCCTTTTTAGCAGAGCTTAAAAACCTGTGCAATAACTGAAAATAAAGAACGGGGCGGGGTGCGCGCTTTTTGCGCGCACCCCGCCCCTTAAATTTTAAAAATTACCTGCAATTGAGCGGCATATATGCCGCAAATACCTGCAATTTTAAACCGTGCAACGCATAGCAGGAAATTACCTGCGCTGAGCGCGGAGGATCTTTTCGAACACAGTGCCGTAGAAGTGGCTTTCAGGCGTCTGCCTCAGGCAGTCCTGAACAAACGCCGACGCCGCCCCTGCCGCCGCAGTGAGCGAATTTGACGAAAGATATTCGGCAGTGAACACAGAGGCAAATATATCACCCGTGCCGTGTCTGCACCCCGGCAGCTTTTCGCCAATTACGTATTCGGTTTTTCCGTCCCTGCGGATTGCCTCGCCTATCATGCCGCCAAGCTCCACGCCAGTGACCACCGCAGTTGCGCCCGTGAGCTTTGAAAGGGCGTCTAAAAGCCCTTCCACATACTCCCTTCCGTATTCCGTTTTATATTCGGTGCCCGTTAAAAAGCACGCCTCGGTGACGTTGGGCACAATTATGTCCGCGCGGCGGATAAGGTGCGCCATGGCCTTTACATACTCCATGTCGAACCCGCCGTACAGCTTGCCGTTGTCTGCAAATACAGGGTCGATTATTATAAGCCTGCCTTCGGCCGAAAATTCGTCGAACGCCCTTTCGGCAAGCTGCATGAGCGACTGCTTGCCGAGGTAGCCGAGAAGGAACACTTCGAACGCGAAGCCGTTTTCCTTCCACACCGAGTAGATGTTTTCCACCTCTGACGTGAGGTCGAGGTAGCTCCACTTTTTGAACATGGTGTGGTTTGAAAGCACCGCCGTGGGCAGTACGCACGTTTCGTAGCCGTACGCCGAGAGAATAGGCAGCGCCACGGTAAGCGAACACTGCCCCACGCACGAAAGATCCTGAATTGTGAGAATTTTTTTATCGGTACTTTGCATAAGTAAACTCCTTTATAAACTTTTTTAAAGCAGCGGCCTTGCCGCCGCAGTATATAAACTATTATAGACAAATCTGATATTAATGTAATACCCAGATAAAGATAATTTGATAATACCAGATTTTAAGGCGCCGCCGATTGCAGGCTTAAAAAAATGCGCAAAGCACAAAATTTTACCAATTTATTACAACTCTGTGCGGAATTTTTTGCAACCGCGCGCTATACTATATGTGATGCGTGGGCGAGGGAGGCAAAACCTTCGTCCAAAACAAAATCCTTTTTTTCTCCCCGCAAGGCTGCCGAAAGGCGGCCTTGCGGCTTTTTTGCAAAAAATGCCCGAACAGTACGGAGTTTTTGCTACGCAAAAATGCCCGCGGCGCAAGCATTGCACCGCGGGCATATACGTTAAAACACTTACACTGAAATTATCGGCTGTCAGCCGGCACGGCCGCCGCAATGTTTACGCAAAAACAGCTCAGTCGGCGTCTACAGAGGTAAAGCCGAAGGCGTTCACATCGAACAGGCCCCTGTCTGTAAGGCGGAGCTGAGGGATGACCGCAAGACCGAGGAAGGAGAGCGTCATGAACCCCTCTATATCGGGATTTACGCCTGCGGCGTACGACTGTTTGTACAGCTCCTCCAAAAGCTGCGCATGCTGCCGCGCGGGGGCGCTGCTCATAAGCCCGGCTATATCCAGCGGAACGGAGGTGACTTTGCCGCCATGCACCAGCACCATGCCGCCGCCCGTTTTGCGGAGTTGTTCCACCGCCTCTGCCATGGCGCGCTTATCGTCGCCCACGACGATTATATTGTGGCTGTCGTGCGAGACGGTAGTGGCAGCCGCGCCGTTTTTAAGGCCGAAGCCCTTTACAAACCCCAGGCCCACCCTGCCGCTGGCAAAGTGCCTTTCAACTACGGCAAGGCGAAGGATATCGGTGCCTTCAAGGCAGACGTCTCCGCCGCGGCTTTCCACCTCCTCCACCAGGTTCTGCGTTACCAGCGTGTTGGGAATGAGGCCTATGACGTGCGCGCGCCTGTCCTTTAACTTTATGGTGAACGTTGCCGCAGAGACGGGCGCGGCGTTTACCGTATTTTTTACCGCGGCGGGCAGCGGCATTCTGCCCGAAAACAGCGCTCGGCCCTCCTCCGCTACCAGCCTGCCGCCCTTGAACACAGCCGCGCACCTGAAGGAAGAGAGGTCGTCGAACACGGCAAGGTCGGCATCGTAGCCGGGCGCAATGGCGCCCTTGCCATGAAGGCGGTAACATTCGGCGGCGTTGAGCGTGCACATTACGGCGGCGACCTCGCCCTTAAGGCCGCACTTTACGGCAAGGCGCAGGGCGTTATCAAGGTGCCCTTCCGCCGCAAGGTCGTCGGCGTGCCTGTCGTCTGTGCAGATGGCAAACCTGCGGAAATTATATTCGTTTACCGCGGGCAGAAGATTTTTAAGGTCGTGCGAGGCCGAACCTTCGCGCAGGAGAACATACATTCCGTGCGAAACCTTTTCTGCCGCCTCCTCTGCGGTGTCGCACTCGTGGTCGGTGTAGATGCCCGCCCCCACGTAAGCGTTGAGGTCTTTTCCGCTCATTGCCGGGGCATGGCCGTCTATAAGCTTATCTTCAAGGCGGGCGGCGACTACCTTTTTAAGCACTTCGCCGTCGCCTGCCGCGACTGCGGGGTAGTTCATCATTTCGCCCAGGCCGAAAAAGTTGCTGCTGCGCAATGCGGCCGACGTTTCAAACGAGTCGATCACGGCGCCGCTTGTTTCAAACGGCGTTGCGGGCACGCACGATGGCAACATGAGCTTTACTTCAAGCGGAGTGCGCGCAGCCGCGCGCCTTATGTAGTCGGCACCCGCCAGCCCGCAGACGTTGACTATTTCGTGCGGGTCGGCTATTACCAGGGTAGTGCCGTGCGGAACGGCGAGCGCGGCAAACTCTTCGGGAGAGAGCTGAGTGCTCTCTATATGCATATGCCCGTCTATGAGTCCGGGTGTGACCACTTTGCCGGCAAAGTCGTATTCGGCCTCGCCTTCGTAACTGCCCGTGCCGGCTATCTTGCCGCCGCAGATGGCGATGTCGCCCTCTTCAAGCCGCGCATTGAACACGTCCAGCCAGCGGGCATTTTTTATTACTATATCCGCCTTGCACCTGCCGGCGGCTACGTCGCACAGGCGCCTGAGTTCTTCAAGCCTGATATTTTCGGCCATAAATTTCCCCCTCGATATTATTTTATATAATTATAACGCAAACACAGAGCCCCGTCAAGAGTATGCCATAAAAACCGCACAAAACAGTTCAATTTTTGCAATGTTGACATTGCCGCAAAATTTGTTTTTTTATCTGATGTTTAAGTATTGAAAAACTGGTTATAAGAATGTCGAAAGAAAATGTTAAGTTTAAATTTTATTGAAACTTTTTGACAACTTGTACACAATTGCACGTTAAATTCACAAAAATAATCGGCATTATCATATTATTATGTTAGTAAATAACATAATCGAAATTTTAAAAATTTTTAATAATGTTATTGACTAACAAAAATATCAATGCTATACTGATAGCGGAATCAGGGAAGGAACCTGAGACAAGAACATGAAAAAGGAGGTTGCAGATATGTCTATTTACGATATGCTGAACGAACTTGAAGACGGCGACAACAAGAGCGAATATGGCGTAGAGCCCCTCTCGTACGAAGTGCTCGGCTGCGGCAACGACTAATTGCCTTAAAATTTTACATTGGAGCCGCACCTTTAAAACGGGCGCAGGCGCAGGAACCGTATTCACAGAAAGAAAAAACATCCGCAAAGGCGATGTGCCGCAACACCGCGGCAGACTGCAAGACAAAAAAAGAGAAGAAAAATCAAGTAAATAATGAGGTGACAGATATGATTTTTACAAGAATATTCAGGGATATGTATGAAAATGTAGAGCGCAGGTGCGCAGAAAACAACAACGACTTTAAGACCACTTTACGCTATTACCTTGCGCTTACCAACATATTCAAGGCGTAAGCGAAAAAAGACGAACAAGACGGGCAGACAGAACTGCCTTACGGAATAGGAAAGGGGCGCAGCCGTGCAAGCACGGCTGCGCCCCTTATTTTAATTTATTTCCGGCAGCGCCAGCGCGTTTGCGGCGGCAAGCGTTATGCCGGAGTAGTTTACCACGGCGGCGCCGCCGTATCCTTTAAGCGGAGTGAGCAGATAGTCTGAAAGGCAGCGCACGTTTATGCCAGCCGCCAGGGCGCGGCGCTTTATACACTCGTCCGACACCGCCGGGGGAAAGCGCACGGTGAAGTGAAGGCCTCCGCCACTGTCGCAGACGGTGTGGGGCACGGAATAATTTTCCAGCTTAGCCATAAGCGCCCCGCGCACGCCGCGGTAGTAGTTGCGCAATCTGTTGATGTGCCTTTCAAAGCCCCCTCCCTCTATCATGCGCGCAAGCGCCTTCTGTTCGAACAGCGGCACCGCCGAGGAAGTGCGCCCGAAAAGTTCTGCATACCGCCTGTACAACTGCGGCGGCAGTACCATATAGCCCATGCGCATAGAGGCGGCGAGCGTCTTTGAAAAGGTGTTTACGTATATTACGTTTTCGGGGCAGAGGGCATACATGTTCTGCAGAGGCTTACCGTACAGGCGGAATTCGCTATCATAGTCGTCCTCCACTATATATCCGCCCCGTTCGCGCACATAATTTATAAGCTTTACGCGGGCAGACGCAGGCATTACGGCGCCCGTGGGGAACTGGTGAGCGGGCGAAATGTGCAGAACGTCAGCTCCCGAGGCGATAGCGTCCTCAACATCCATGCCGCCTTCGGTGACGGGCACGGGAACGCAGCGCGCGCCGTTTAATGCATAAGTTTCGGAAATCCTTCTGTATCCGGGGTTTTCCACGGCATAAAGCTTGTCGCGGCCGACAAGCTGGAGTATGGTGCCGTAGAGCTGTTCGGCGCCCGCACCTATCACGATATAGCAGGGATCGACCGAAATGCCGCGCGCGCGGTACAGGTACGAGGCCACGGCAGACCTTAGCTCGCCGTCGCCTTCGGAGGGAACGCGCTCGAGGAGGTGTTCGCCGCAATCGGAGAGCACCGAGCGCATGAGCTTTGCCCACGACGAGAACGGAAACAGTTCGGCAGGGGCGCTGCCGTGCACAAAGTCGGCTGCATACTGCGGTTTTGCAGGCTCGGCAGGCGGAACGGGGTGTCTGACTTCCGCAGGCTGAATATCTACCGCGCACACATAGTATCCGCTGCGCGGGCGAGAGTAAATGTAGCCTTCGGCAAGCAGCTGGTCGTACGCCGTCTGCACGGTGACCACGCTGACGCCCAGGTCGGCGGCAAGCGAACGCTTTGAAGGCAGCTTTTCGCCCGCCTTAAGCCTGCCGCACAGAACGTCGCCCCGCAGCCGCCCGTACAGGGTGTAGTATTTATTTTTGCCGCTGAGATCGTAAGGGAACATAGACGCCTTTGGTATTATAATTTTTTTATGATTTGGTTTACTAAATAATACCAGAACGGCCGCGGCCCTGTCAAGCGGCTTAATTTACAATGGTTGCCCTACAGCGCTTTGCGCCTACAATACCCCTTTACACAAGGGGGACAAGGAATCAAGCAGAGATGTCTCCACGCGTTCGTTACATTCGCTTAGTTGAGATGACATATAAACGCACTTAGGGCAATACAGAAGCCCCGCCGCGCGGAAAAAATTCCGCGCGGCGGGGCTTTAAAAAAACAGACCGCCATATTACAGCTTTTCAGCCACGGCGTATAAAAATTCGCGGCTTTCAAGCTTTACGGGCGCAACACCCTCGCGCCTGAACAGCGGAACAAGGTCGCCCGTCATTTTACCCTCTTCTATGGTGTCTATAACCGCCCTTTCAAGCTTTTTTGCAAAGGCGGTGAGTTCGGGAATGCCGTCCAGTTCACCGCGCTTGGCAAGCGCGCCCGTCCACGCCCATATTGTTGCTACGGAGTTGGTGGAAGTTTGCTCCCCCTTTAAATACTTATAGTAGTGGCGCGTTACGGTGCCGTGAGCGGCCTCGTATTCGTACTTGCCTTCGGGCGAAACGAGCACCGAGCTCATCATTCCCAGCGAGCCGTATGCAGTGGCCACCATGTCGCTCATTACGTCGCCGTCGTAGTTTTTGCACGCCCACAGCACGCCGCCTTCGCTGCGCATTATGCGGGCGACTATGTCGTCTATAAGCGTGTACATGAAGTATATGCCGGCTTTTTCAAACTTCTCCTTATATTCGCTTTCGTAAATTTCGTTGAATATATCCTTGAAGCGGTGATCGTACGTCTTGGAGATGGTGTCCTTTGCGCCGAACCACAGCGGCATTTTATTTTCAAGCGCGTAGTTGAAGCAGCTGACCGCAAAGCCGCGGATGGACGCATCGAGGTTGTGCACACCCTGCACTATTCCTTCGCCGTTGAACTGTTTTATAAGGCTGCGCGAAAGCTCCTTTCCATCTTTATCGCACAGCACAAGGTATGCGCTGTCGCCGGCGGAGGCGCGCGCCTCTACCGAATTGTATATGTCGCCGTAAGCATGGCGGGCAAGCACTATGGGCTTTTTCCAGCCGGGGACATAGGGGGTTATGCCCTTTACTATTATAGGAGCGCGGAACACGGTGCCGTCGAGTATGCGCCTTATGGTGCCGTTGGGGCTCTTCCACATCTTTTTAAGCTTGTATTCCTCCACGCGCTGGGCGTTGGGGGTGATGGTGGCACACTTGACTGCCACGCCGTATTTTTTTGCGGCCAGGGCGGCGTCTTCGGTGACCTTATCGTCCGTTCTGTCCCTTTCGGGCAGGCCGAGGTCGTAGTACTCCGTCTTCAGCTCCACATACGGCTCTATAAGTATCTCCTTTATCCATTTCCAGAGTATTCTGGTCATTTCGTCGCCGTCCATTTCAACCAGCGGCGTCTTCATCTTGATTTTATCTGCCATGATTATCGCACCCCTTTTGGTAGTACTTTTACCAATTATATATTTTAAGGTGGCACTTTGTCAAACGAATGGCGCGCAAAAGGCGGGGCCGACATTGCCGCCCCGCCTTTTGCGCGCTTTATAAATTGATTTGCACTACATATTATTTTGCCTTTGGCCCGCCCGCGGGCAGGGCGGCAAGTATGCCCGTTTTAAGCAGCGTTTTGCCGCGCGCGGCGTCGCGGTCGGCAACGGCCTGCAAAATGACCTTTTCAAGCACGGGGAAAAATTTTTTGAAGGACGGTGCAAACAGGTACCATGCCAGCGAGCCGGGAACGGTGTTCACCTCGCTCAGCCACACCCTGTCGCCTTCGAGCAGAAAGTCGAATCGCACAATGCCGCGCAGGCCGAGTTCTGAATATACCGCCGAAACGGTATCCTTTATTTTTTTTGTGAGTTCGCCGCCGATAGCTGCAGGTATGACCGACCTGCCGCCGCCCGAATACTTATCGTCGAACGACAGCAATCCGCCCGAAGATATGGCCTCTTCACACTCCGATACAAACACCTCGCCGCCGTAAAAGTAAGCGGCGCAGTTTATCTCCCTGCGGGAGAGCACGCACCGTTCGCACAGCACCTTGTCGTCGTAACACAGCGCGGCCTGAACGGCGGCACGGAACTGTCCTTCGTCGTCTGCGCGGGCTATGCCTATGCTGGAGCCCAGGCGAGCAGGCTTAATTATGGCGGGGAAGCCAGTCTTTTGGATCGCCGCGGGGATATCGCCTTCCGAACGCACCTCCGCATACGGCAGGACGGGCACGCCGAGCCCGCCGAGCACCACCTTTGAAAGGCACTTATCTAAAAAGGCCGCGCCGCCGAAGATGTCGCCGCCCGCCATGGGGATACCGCACAGGGCGAACAGCCCGCCCGCGCCGCCGCCCTCGCCAAGGCCGCCGTGACAGCAGTTGATCGCGGCATATATTGGCAGGAATTTTTTTATTTTGCCGCGCCTGCCCAAAACATATGCGCCGCCTTCGGCTATAAAACAGCGCGGGCTTTTAAGCTCCTCCGCCCGCCTGAACACCTCTATGTCGGCAAGTTCTTTGCCGCAGTAAAAGCGGCCGGAAGGGGATATATACACGGGCAATACATCTGCCCCGCCGCTCTTCAGCACGTTTGCGCACATGGTGCCAGTGATAACAGAAATTTCGCTTTCGTTGGAAGCCCCGCCGAACAGTACGGCTATAGCGCCTTTGAACATAAAAAAATCACCTCCGCATTATTTTTTGCTTTGGTGAACGGCATGCACACGCACCGGAAGGGCGGCGCACACAAATAATATCTGATATATATTTTTGATTTTATACGCATATATGCCCGATTTACGGGCCGATATGTTCTGTTTACAGGCCGCCGCGCCGCAGGCGCGGCGGCTTGCCAAAGTGTACAGGCCAAAATCAATAGATATCGGGCAGGTCGTTTAAAAACAGCACAGTATCGCCGCGCTCCAGCACTTTTTTTAGTTCGGCCTGGGCGTCCTTGAGCGTTTCGCGCACCAGCAGTTTTTCGGGGTCGCCGCCCGCCTCAAGGTACCCCTCCTTTACGGGGGAGACAAGCGTATCGCCCACCAATATCACCAGGTTTAACCCGGCGAGCAGGCCGCCGAACTGCCTGTTTTCCTGCTCTTCGAGTATGCCCAGCTCCACAATGCCCGGCGTTACGATAAGCTTTCTGCCGGGGAAGGCGCGCAATACCTCCAGCGCGGCGCGCGCGCCCTTTATGTTGGCATTGTAGCCGTCGTCTAAAATATTTATGCCGTTGGACTGCGTAAGCTGCAGGCGATGCTCCACAAAGTTAAGCTCTTCTGCTGCGGCGGCGATATCTTCAAGCCCCACGCCCATTTCAAAGGCAAGGCGGGCGGCAAGCCCTATGTTGCGCGCGCAGTGCGCGCCGAGAAGTCTGGTATGCACGCGCACGCTCTCTCCGCCCAGGGTGAGCGTGAAGTCTGTTCCGTCACAGCCGGCCTGTATATCGGAAACGCAGTCGCAGAACTCAAAAGGACAGGGGATATCTTTGAAATACTCGCGACAGTCGCCCGCAATGAACGCCTTTTTGCGCGTGGCGGAAAGAATTTCGCCCTTGGCTTTTATTATATTGTCTATGCTTTCAAAAGTTTCAAGATGCTGCGCACATATGCCCGTGAGAAGAGAATAGTCGGGCGGGCAGATATCGCACAGTTCGGCTATGTCGCCCACGTTGCGGGCACCCATTTCGGCGATGAACACGTCGAAGGATGAAAGGTCGTTTGCATTTACGGCAAGCGCTATGCCTATGGGCGTATTGTGCGAGCGGGGCGTTGTTAGCACCCTGTATTTTTTGCCGAGTATGGCGGCAAGTATATTTTTTGTGCTTGTTTTGCCGTAGCTGCCCGTTATGCCTACCACCGTAAGCGAGGATGAGCTGAGCTTTTCTTTTGCCCTTTTGATATAGGTGCGGTTGTGAGGCACCTCGTATATCTTTGAAAGGGCGTTGGCAAGACATATGAGCAGCAGAAGGATCACGGGCAGTATTGCAAGAGGCACATAGCGCAGTATGAGGAACAGCCGCTTGCCCCATGCTTCCGCCGCGAAGTTTAAAAGGGTTATTATAATATATGATGCCACGGCGCACACAAAGAACAGAACGACTTCAAGCCGTCTGAACCGCCTTGTGCGCACTGCGGGCACGCGAAGGGCGATTTTGCCGTCGGCATAGATGAACGCGCCGAAAAATACCGCATACGGTATAAGCCCTATTACCGCCGCCCACTGGCCGGCAAAGGAGAAACAGAGCGACACTATGGCCGAAGAGAGCGCGCACAGCATGCCCAGAAGAGCCAGCCTTTCAAACGACATATTGTTGCGCTTGCGCGCCCACCGCAGCAGTTTTTTGCCAGAATAGTTGCACCCCTGAAGGGCGCCCAGAAGCTTGGTGGACGACATGGTGAGCAGCGCGCCGAAACACAGCGCCATTACTATGCACTCTACAGTTCTTCCTACCGAAATGAATATACCCATCTAAACATCTCCGTTGCCCGCAAAAAAATGCGCGGCGGTTGAGTTGAAAACGTTGTGATTTTGCGAAAACGCGAAGTGTCCGCCCTCTATAACGGCAAGGCGGCAGTGCAGCATGGCCCGCGCAAATGCCAGCCCCTCCTCCGCGGCGGGCGTTACCGTATCTTCCGCGCCGTATATAAGCAGCACGGGGATTTGAATTTTGCCCGCGTCTGCAAGCAGGTCTTCGTTGACTATCTTTTTGTAACTTTCGCGCATGAGCGGGCAAAGTTTTTTATATTCCGCGCTGCCGAACTTTTTTTCGGCAAGGCGGGGTGCAAACTTTTTTACCAGCCTGTATGCCGCCACCCTGCGCCTGTACGCGCGCGTGCGCGGTTTCAGCACTCCCGCGCCGCCAGTTATCACCATTCTGCCGAACAGCTGCGGGTATGCCGCGGCGAGCTTTATTGCCACCCTTGCGCCGAACGAATGGGCTATTACATGCGGCCGCTTCATTCCCGCGGCGGAGATAAAATCTTTGAGCCATGCGGCGTAGTCGCCAACCGACCACGCGGCAGGTATGGGCGAGGACGCGCCGAAGCCGGGGAAGTCGGGCGCCGTAACGCGGTAAAAGCGCGAAAAATACGATATACTGTAAAAAAAGCTCTCTTTGCACGACATATAGCCGTGCAGCATAAGCATATCCTTGCCCTGCCCCGAAGTTGTGCAGGCTATGTGAAGGTTTCCGGTGAAGATAATTTACCCCGCATATATGCCGCAGACAACGGCTTTCCGCCCCCTGATAAAGGGAAAAACGAGGGCGCACGCGGCGCCTTAAGCCAGCTCCCTTGCCATTACAAGGCAATCTTCGCCGTCTGTATAATACCTCTGGCGGGCATATACGCCCGTAAAACCGTGCTTTAAGTACAGCGACATGGCGGGCGCGTTTGAAACGCGCACCTCCAAAAACACCCTCTCCTTGCCGCTACTCTTTGCCGCGGCCACAAGCGCCTCTAATATGGCGCCGCCCACGCCGTCGCGGCGGAAATTTTCGGCAACGGCGATGTTGTCTATATCGGCGGTGTCGTACCCAAGCGTTATGCCGCCGTAGCCTATCACCTCGCCGTCCTCTTCGGCGAGCACGCCCACAAAGCCCTCGCTTTCAAAGCTTTCGGCAAGCAGGCGGTAGCTCCACGGCTCCTTGGGAAAACACAGTTTTTCCAGCTCGGATATGCGCAGGATATCTTCAAACTTCCAGCGGCGGAGCGTCATTTGCGCCCCTCCTCCGCCTGCGACTTGCGCACGTACAGCGCATGCATGCCGCCGAAGGGCATACCCCTTTCAAGCGCCGCATTTACCGCGGGGAGCAGGCACTCGCCCGCCGCAAGACAGGTGTAGCGGGGAAGGTCGAGCGACTGAAAGCCGTACAGCGGAAGTCCGTACGCAAGCAGATCTTCGCGCGAGATATACTGCGGCTGCCCAAGTTCGCCGCGCACCGCGCGGCAGGCATAAAAGTGCGAATGGGCGGCGTCTGCCACCGCGAAAAAGTCGTTGCAATCAGTTACATTATATGCTATCAGCTGAAATGAGGTGAGCGGCAGCAGCTTTTTGCCCGTTGCCAGCGCCATGCCCTTTGCGGCGGACACGCCTATCCTTATGCCTGTGAACGAACCGGGGCCCGTTACCGCACAGAAAAAGTCGCAGTCGGCGGCGGCAAGGCCGACAGCGTCCATGGCCCTCTCCACCTCGCCCATGAGCAGCACGGAGTGGCGCAGAGCGCAGTCCTCATTGAACCGCAGCGCCACTTTTTTGCCGTTGACGGCCAGCGCCGTAAGGTGAGACGAGGCGGTATCCACCGCCAGGAATTTATATTGTTCTGCCACGGGACAATCGTTCATATCAACACCTGAAAAATCAAACAGAGCGGCACATATGCCGCGATCAACGCATAATTTGCGCGCCTGCAGCGCTGAGGTCAGTACGTTATTTCGCGCTCGTTTTCGCCGAGCTTTTTTATCGAAACTTTTTTGCAGTTTTCGGGGAGCACTTCAGCAATGTTCTCTGCCCACTCCACAAGACACACGCCGTTGCCGTAAAAATAGTCGGTAAGGCCGAGCGCTTCGGCCTGCGCTCCCGAAGAAAGGCGGTAACAGTCGTAGTGGTACAGTCTGCCGTAGTAGTCGTTCATATAGGCATAGGTGGGGCTGGTGATCTCGTCCCGTATGCCAAGACCAAAGGCAACGCCCTTGGCAAACACCGTTTTGCCAGCACCCATGTCGCCGCCGAGCAGCACCACGTCGCCGCCGTGGAGCGTGACGGCATACCGCTTTGCAAATTCAAAAGTTTCTTCCGCCGAATGTGAAATAAAAACTGCCATACGCATATATTATAGCGCGCACGGCAGTTTTTGGCAATTAAATTGGTATTTGAATTTTTTTATGACTTTACTAAAAAAAACGAATTAGTCCGCGACGTTACGCCACGTTTTTACCTTACGAAAGGAAATACCTTAACAGCACGCCGCCCACCAGCAGGAGCACCACTCCCGCGCACACGGCAACGGTAACTATGGTGCGCTTTTTTGTAGCGGCGCAGACGGAAGCGTCGCCCTCTCCGCCCGCGGGCGCCTTGGGCATAAACCTTTCGTTCATTCTGTTTATGAGCACGGATATGCGCTTGTAGACGGGCAGGGTGACGAGCACAGCTATAAGGCAACGCATGAGGTTGAAGGGCAGGACGGATACCCACAGGTAGAAGTTATAGAAGGTTTCGCGAGTTACGCCGTCGCCGAAGAGCGCCTGCATGGGGGCGATAAGGCTGTTCCAATCCCCGCCAAAGAACAGCTGAAGGTAGAACGGCACGAGTATCAGCCAGTTTGCAAACACGGAGAGCGCCACCGAGCACAGCGTGCCCACTCCCATTCCCGCAAGCGCACCCCTGAATGTGCGGTGCCTTTTGTAGATGAGCCCTGCGGGCACAACGAACGCAAGTCCTATTACAAGGTCGGCAAGCTCGCCCACAAACATCGTGCTGGTGCCCTTTATGATGAGCTTGATGAGTATTTTTACGAATACGATTATGCCGCCAGAAAGCGGCCCCATTGCAAACGTGCCGATAAGGGCGGGAATGTCTGAAAAGTTGAGCTCCAGCCAGAAGGGAAAGGCCACGTTGATGGGAAAGCCGAAGGCGTACAGCACGCCCGCAAGGGTGGCGAACATTGCGATGACCGCAATGCGCGTGGGTGTAAAAAACTGAGTGTTTTTACGTTCCATGATAAAAAGAACTCCTTGAAAAATATATTTTTTAAAGCAGTCCTTTTGCTCCGCATAAAAAAAACGCACCCTTAATATGCATTAAGGGCGCGCAAAAAGCGGTTTGATAAAAATTCTTTTACCATCCGGACTATACCGTCGGTTACGGAATCGCACCGTATCGGGAGAGGGCACCAGGGCGCCGCCTCTTCGCAGACTTACGCATGAGCAAATTATTGCTACCGCGCTCACTGCCGGTGGGGAATTGCACCCCGCCCCAAAGAACTAACTTTAAATTGTAGCTACATTATATAGCGTAATTTTTGCTATGTCAACTACATTATATGGGCTTTTTTGAGGCAAATTACATTTTATGCCCCAATCCTGCCCCAAAATTTTTAAAATTTATTCAATCAAAAGATGCGATTACCTTGTCGGAAATTTACATGCAGATACTTTGCAACACGTGTTTCAAATCTAATATACAGCGACAAGTTGCATACAGGTATTACACAAAAAACTTAACACTACGAATCATCATGGCCGGAAAATGCTCGGCCATGATGTTTATATCAAAAAAAAATATATATATCCGTGATCTTTACTTCCTATGCTTTATATCTCTTAAAGCTTTCCCTAACATACGTACAGGCCAGGTATATACACGAAACAGTTTTTTGTTGATAAACCACCCTTCGCTGTGCAGCCGTGCGCTCTGTGCGCTCAACTTTTGTATCAACTCCGAAAGCGGCTTACTGAATTTGTTTTCCTTGTCGGTAAACAGTTCACTCGATTTTATCATGTCGAAATTAACCGACGACTGCATATCTGCAAGCTTTTTAAGTATATTACCGGTACTGTCCTTCCGTAATGCGGTATCAACTATCACACCGCAAAAGTCATTGCAAAGACGGTAGTAGTTGAGCGCATGCACCCGTTCATAGCCGCGCGCGGCAGAAAATTTAAGGTTTTCCTCAATGCCGCACAGCAAGTCCAGCACTTTTTCGGTTGTCCATTTGACCGGACAATCATTTATGCGATAGCAATATGTAACATCAGGTATGGCATAAAACCTACCCGCGGCATCAAACGCGCGCAACATGAATGGCGGATCTTGATACCTAAGATAATCGGGGAATATCAGATTATTCTTAATCAAAAAATCACGATTATAAATAAAGCGGTAAAAGCCATAGTCGAACTGATAGTCTTTAAAATCTACCCATCCCTCCGCGTCAAATTTATTGCCCGACATAACGCCGTCAAATTGAATAACGCGTTCATCGCTGCGGATTTCGCAGAACGACCCCCCACAAATGAGTGCATTATTGGACTTTGCCGCGGCATATATGCGAGCTAATGTATCTTTGGAAGAATAAAAATCATCTGCATCGAGAAAAGCTACATACTCTCCCTTTGCCGCTTTGACCCCTGCATTCCGAGCAGCACCTGCGCCAAGATTTTGCTGTCTTATGAGGCAAACGCGGCCATCAGTTTTTTGGAATTCCGAAACCAGTTCCGCACTCCCATCAGTTGAGCCATCGTCCACACAGATAATTTCGCTATCTTTGAGTGATTGTCTCTGAACGCTTTCAATACATTCTGTCAGATATTCCGATTTGTTATATACGGGAATTATTATTGAGAGGTTCAACTCCTCTTCTCCTATACCTATTTATCTACTTGATATTATAAATTCTCTTCTATATAATATTCAACGTTCCACTCTTCGTCGCGCTCTGTATTTACCGCAACCGAGACGGGAAGCCCGGACGGCTTTTTGTCGTTTATTACTATTCTCTCCCCATACGGCGCACCGAATATTATATGGTCATAGCGCACGCCGTTTTCTCTGAGAAATTTTTCGGTTTTCTCCCGATATTCCTCTTTGCGCGCAGTAACTATTATCACCATATCGCCTTCGGGAAGACTTTCTATAAATTCCTTTGCGCCAAGCAGGAGGACGTCGCCGCCCTCCTTATACCCGTTATGCTTTACTATCGTGCCGTCAAGGTCGAGTATCCACGTGTGACCCAGCGGCGAAAGCGTTATAATTTGTTTCATTTTAATTGGTTCCCTATCGCGCCGCCCGGGTGGTTGGGTTTAAAATCGTCCAGCGTCACGCCCATCTTCTTGGCTATGTTCATTGCAAGCGACTGCAATACTATTAAATTAAGCGTCGTTGAGTTGTTGGGCATTATGTTCCACATATCGCCTTCGTGCTCAAGGTTTATCACAAGCGACTTCATCTTTTCGCTCATAACGCTGTGCTTTTTAAACGTCAACAGCCACAGGTTTACACCCTGCCTCTTGGAGAGCAGGTCGGCGAGGTACACCGATTCCGCGGTGGAGCCGCTTTTAGTGAGTATTATTACGAGATCGCCGCTCTTCACCATGCCCATATCGCCGTGCACGGCCGAATTGGTGTGCAGGAAATTGGCGTTGAGCCCCATGGAGAGCATGGAACCCACGAATTTGTCGCATATGGGCACGTTTTTGCCGAGGCCGGAGGCTATTATCTTGTTGCCGCGTCTGAGCGTCTCCACGCACTCGTCGAGCAATTTGTTGTACACATCCTCGTCTATGCTGCGCAACGAATCGGTGAGCATGCGAAGCGTCTCTTCAAACGTGAGATTTACCTTGGGCGCGTTGAACTTTTTTGTGCCTTCGAGATACTTCGCAAATATGTCCTCGAGATACCAGAGCCCGTTGTAGAACGCGCCGCATATCGAATCGTAGTCCTCCCACGCATATGTGGTGAGCGAAAGCCATATCACCGCATGGATGAGCTTTATGTAATCGCGGTTTACATCATCGCCTATGAGCCCGAAGAAATAATCTTCAAGGTGCTCCCATCCGTTGGATTGTATATCCAGCTCCACGTCGTGCTCGTTTATCGACAACCTGAATTTCTTTAAATTGAACCTGTCGTAGTTGCCGACAACGGAATAATACAGCTTGGCCCAGTCATAGTTGGGGTCGCCGTACAATTCGGTATGTCCGAAATAGCCGCGCGGATCTATAAACACGGGATTCATGTCCCCGTCCAGCATCATGTTTGAGAACGTACAGTCGCCGTGCAGAAATTCAAATTGTTTGCAGCGGTAATGCGCGAACAGCGACGCGAGTTCATCCTTATAAAAGAATACGTTGCGGCAGGGTTTGCCGTTCACCACGATGTATTCGTCATGCGCGAACGGCACAAGATCCCTGATCTTTTCCAGCCGCGCAAACGTCTTGCCGAGATATGCTTCGTTTATGCTGAAATAATCTGTGGGCGCCGTACCCAGGGAATGGAGATCCTTAAGCGCCTTTACCAGTTTTTCAAGCACTCCGCGCTGCTCGTCCTCGGAAAGCTCGTACTCGAATATGTTGCGCCCGTCTATGCGCTGCATGGTGAGTGGTTCGAAAGAGTATATCTCAGGTATGGCCGCCTTACCTTTGCCGTGTTCCTGCACGAACTTATACCATGCCTTTTCGCGAACCGCCAGCTTGCGGCCCTGTTCGTCTATGCCCTCTTTTACTATCTTGCCGCCCTTTTCTTCAATCCTGTTGAACGGGCGGCAACGGCTGCCCTCTTTCCTTTCCTCCGCCTTGTCATACTCGGAAAGAAGGCCGTATTCCTTGGTCTTATACAGATCTATAGTGCCGAATTTAATGCCCCTTCCGGAGAGCCACCGCACAAACTCGCCCTCTTCGGGCACGCCGGCTATCTCCGATTTGGACTTGAATACAAACAGTCCGGCGACGCCGTACTCCGAGGAACGCTCCTCCGCAAACTTGCCGTCCTTATAGCTCCAGCGACAGGGAAAATCTTTGGAAAGTCCCACATAGTCCCCGTCCTTTTCGGGAAGAGTAAACTCCGCGGGCAGAATAAGATCTGACCAGATGAGCATAAACGGAGCTTTTTCGGGAATATATGAGAGCGCTTCACTCAATCCTCCGCATGTGCCCTGCTTGCCGCGACCGTCCGCCACTATGTACTCCACTTTGGCGAACGCCGCGAGGTACTTTTTCATTACATCCGCCTTGTAGTCGGCGATTATCACAAACTTCTTATCCGGATATTTCTTGAATAAATGAAAGAGCATCGGCAGGTTATCCACGGGCACCAGCGCCTTGGGTTTGTTCTTTGTGAGGTACTGCATCCGCGTTCCTTTTCCCCCTGCCTGCACTATGATATGTTCTATTTGCATTTTCTTGTCTCCTCAGTGAAAGTTATCCATTAAAAGTTTAAGCACATAATCTTCTTCAAAATGCTCTATACGAAGGTAGGTTACATTGTTAATATGATTTACTTCGTTTATAGCTCCACGGCTTTTCGCATATTGTTTATCCTTGTCAGTTTTTATTACATTAATAACTGTTACATGTTCTGGTAATATTTTAACAATTATATCCATTAATCCACATTGTACACCTATTATTCTAACGCCCATGTTCGCCAAGCAGACAATAACATCAATATCAACCTCTATGCGTTCTGTCCCATTTATCGTTTTTTCTTCTCCGAAAGCATTAGTAAAAATCCTATATCCTTTTGCGATAAGTAAATCAGCAAAACTCTCCCATATGTTAGGAGCTAACATTGAAGAATTTTTTGCAATCGGACAAATTATCACTGTCTTAGCAATATCTATATTAAAATGCTCAATCACTTCGCCACATTCTTTAACACTAGTATTCGAAATTTTCATTTGTCCTTTAGGCAAATTGCTAGGAAGACACAGTTCCCACATTAAATCTGTAATACCAAACATCAACGTACGTGTCCATGAGCCCTCATCATTATTCCAGTGTCTTGAAATCATCTGTCTAGGATTCTCGTCAAAGAATATGTTTTCATGTATAGCACATCCAGAAAAAGCATAAAGCTCTAAAGCATCAAGATCGGATTTGTTTAAGATGATCATTTCATCATAATAATCAGAATATAACTTTGCGACCCCAGAAATGGATTTTGTCGTAACAACTACAATTTTTTGAATTAATTTTTTTTTCTTAAAAACAGCTTTATGAACAGTAGAATCACTAAAGTGGAATCGATTTGACCCAAGCCCATAGTATACTCTAATTGATTTAAGAACTTTAAATGCTCGAGTGGAATCACCAATATGACGATTAATAATTATATAACAAACGGACGTATCATAACCACAAATACGATCCGCTACTTCCATACCACGTTTTAATTTCTCAAGTCTTTCAAAAAATTCATTTTTCATATAGAAACTAGCTCCACATAATTATTTTTTTCTATTTGCCCAGTTACGGCCAAAAAAAATTCGTCGCAATGTATTTAATATTCCATTTTCATATAAGTAATGTCCAAACTTAGAAAGAAACTTATTTGAACAAGCCTTATTTTTTGTTTTCTTCCTATCTTTATGATCTTCTAGATTATAAAGATTTTTAAACGAATTAATTTGCTTCGTTAATTCTTGCACACGTAAAACAAGTGAATCGTGTAACCCCCTATATTTAAAATAAACTTCTAAACTAAAAATAGACGACTTAACATAATCCCAATACAAATCCGAATATTCAGACATTAAATAATTCCACGGTTTTTTATCGGATGTATAATGAACAATTTTAATTTTTTTTAAAGCCTCTTCATATAATAATGAATCAGGAGGCACTAATTGGTATTTGTCTAATTTACTTGTATTTAATAAATGATGCCATTGAAAATTCCACTCTAATGGTAATAATTTTACCAAATCACAACAAACATTTAAAGCATCCTGATCAGGACACGCCAAATCGAGATTACGATTCAAAAAATTGTAGCATTTATTTTTAATTCCATTTTTTAAAAACAATTTACAATCTATTAATAATACACCCGAATTAAAATACCTGTTGGGATTAGCTTGCAGCTTATCGACAACATAATTATACATTTCATTGTGAAGTATATTTCGCGCTGCGCATAACGTACATCCTTCCATATCAATCATAAAAAGTTTGTGTACACTATCTAAAACCAGTAAATCGCAATCTAAATATAATACTTTTTGAATGAAGAAAAATAATTCAGGAATTAAAAAACGATAATACATTTCAACAGAATAATGCCTATTAGTGTACAATTTCTGCGACTTGATAAGGTCATTCACATTCAAACAATGAATAAATATATTATCACTATTCAGCTGAACAATTTTGGAAATGTAATATTTATTTATCCCCGAATGTAGTATATAAATATCGTATATAAAATTATTATTTGAGCTCTTAATTATTGAATTTATCGTAACTCCTAAATAAGGCATATAGTTTTCATTTGCAGCAAAAAAAATAGGGATATAATTCTCGCCATATATTCCTGATTTTTTAGCAGAATATATCGTTTGCATGAACATATAATCTTTACTTTGTATATCAAGTTTTGTTAATAACTCGGCAATATTATTAGGATACCGTCCTTCCATCCTTAGCAAATTTGCAAGAACCGCCCCCCTTGATTTAACAGATAGATTTTTAAATATTTTAAAATTAATTTCAAATAAAAGCTGAGCGCAAACGGGGTTATTATTGTCTTCAACGAAATTGATCATATTCTGCATATATTTTCCAGTAATCCAATACTCGTTAAAAATTTGCTCTGCACTAAACGTTACTTTTGCTTTACCACAAGCCTTGATACTAGCAACATTATCATTAATTAAATTATTAATTATACGAAACGCGGCGACATAATATTTCTTCAAATCATTTTGTTTAATCAAAAAGTCAATAATAAAATATGCTACATTCGCATGGGTACAATGTCGCTTGAACTTTTCTTCCGTAAAAGTTCTACCGCCACTTATCCCACCACCAAACGAATAATTGTATAACTTATCTTCTATGCCATAGTACGACTTTGCAAAATAAGCAATCAAAAAATAAGCATATAAATCCTGGGCCTTGGGTAAAGGAACATCGGTATGAACACTCATTGCTTTTTTACACAATGATGTTAAAATCAATTTATTCCAAATATTAAATCGGTAATCTTGCGTTTCAAAGCATTTTCTAAAAACTTCTTCGCCATAAATGGATCCCAAATAAGGTTTTGAAAAATTATTATACCATTCAATTTGTTTATCAGTAACGCCATTATTAATTACATTTGTACCAAAATGTAATATTTCAACATTTTTCTCTTTGGCAGTCAAATAAGCCACTTCTAAAGCATTTTTTTTCAAGGAGTCATCGGGATCAACAAATAGTGTGTATTCACCATTTGCAGCCATTGCACCATCTTTTCTAGATATACTTGCAGATAAGTTATTTTCGTGGCGTATAAGTTTAATTCTATTATCTTTTTTTGCATATGAATCAATTATTTCTACGCTTGAATCAGTTGAGGCATCATCTACAAATATTATTTCTATTTTTCTTAGACTTTGGCCAATCAAGCATTTTATGCAACGTTCTAAATCCTTATCAACATTATATACAGGGACAACAACAGATACTTTTGGGGTAATCTTGTCCTCTGCAATCAAATTCACCTTCTTTCTTGACTTATTAAATTTCTTTCCCATTATTTTTTACTCCGTATTAATCCCTATAATTCCCTCTCCGAGCTCAATCTCTGCCGAATAAATCTCTGGTGTAAACCTTGTCCATAACGTCGGAAAGCTCTTCCGACAGTCGGTTGGCAACTATAACGTCGCTCTTCTTTTTAAACTCTTTCAAATCTTTGGTTATCTTGTGTCCGAAATGCTCGTTCGTCTTTGCCGCGGGCTCGTAAATTATTATTTCCGCGCCGTAACTTTCCAACCGTTTCATAACGCCCTGTATGGCGCTCTGGCGGAAATTATCCGAATCGGTCTTCATAGTCAGGCGATATACGCCGACTACTATGTCTTTTTTATTGGGATATCCCGCCTTCAACATCACCCTTTCAGCAATGAAATCTTTGCGCGTGCGGTTTGAATCCACTATCGCCTGAATTAAGTTTTCGGGCACGTCCTTAAAGTTCGCCAGAAGCTGCTTGGTATCTTTCGGCAGGCAGTAGCCGCCGTACCCGAACGAAGGATTGTTGTAACCTGCGCCTATCCTCGGGTCGAGGCATACGCCCTGTATTATCGACTTTGTGTCAAGCCCGCGCATTTCCGCATAGGTATCCAGCTCGTTGAAATACGACACCCTAAGCGCGAGATAGGTATTTGCGAACAGCTTTATCGCCTCGGCCTCGGTGGAGTTTATCACAAACTCCGGTATATCCTTTTTGATTGCGCCCTCTGCAAGAAGCGCGGCAAACTTTTTCGCTTTCTCCGTCAGCTCTTCGTCCGCAAGGTCGCTCCCGACGACTATGCGCGCGGGGTACAGATTATCGTACAGCGCCTTGCCTTCGCGCAGAAACTCGGGCGAAAAGATTATGTTCTTATACCCGTACTTCTTGCGTACGCCTACGGTATACCCCACAGGTATAGTCGATTTAATGACTATGCAGGCATTTGTCTTTACAGCAAGCGCATCCTCGATAACGCTCTCCACAGACGAGGTATTGAAGTAATTTGTCTCCTCATCATAATTTGTCGGCGTAGCAATAACGATATAGTCCGCCTCTTTATAAAATTTCTTTCCGTCGCCGGATGCCCGCAAATTGAGCGGTTTTTTCGCAAGATACTCCTCTATCTCATTGTCGACTAAGGGCGACTTGCGGGCATTTACCATATCGACACGCTCCTGGCTGACATCTACAGCCAGCACCTCGTTGTGCTGCGCCAGAAGCACTGCGTTTGAAAGACCTACATAGCCTACGCCTACTACTGCTATCTTCATAAAATTCTCCCTTTTGTATTTTTATATGAATGGCGACCGAACGCCCGGTTATTCAGCAAAGCGGTTCTGCATTTCCAACTTGTGTACGTGGTAGTAAAAACTTGATTGCTTCATGCCGGTGAAGGCGAGGGCCTGTTTTAATGTTATCTCGCCCGCCTTGAACCGCTTAACAGCGTCGATAAACTCTTCGCTATACTGCTTTGCCGGACGGCCGAACTTTACTCCGCGCTGTTTTGCGGCCTCTATCCCCTTGGCCTGCAAGGTGCTGTGCGCCCTCTCCTTTTCAGCGCAAAAACTTAGCATCTGGGCAACAGCCGCAATTACCGTGCCGCGGTTCTCTCCACGCCTGGTATCCACCGCCGGCATATCTGCCACACATATATCAACGCCGAGCGAAGTTATTCTCGTCCACTCGATGGCCATGCCGTCGTAGCCATCGGCAAGCGCCGTCAACGACTTTATAACAAGCAGGTCGCCCTCTTTAAGAGTCTGCAAAAGATCGCCGTATGCCGTGCGCGTATTAAGTTTTTCGTCCGCATAAATCTCTGCCTTTTCTACACCGAACTGCGAAAAGCACTGAATTTGCCTCAAAACACTCTGTCCGCCGTTCGTTGCACGCGCATATGCATACCTTGCCATTCACGCCTCGCAATGTTTTTTGTAAACGTGTACTTTTTTTGACCTAAAATTTCCAAACGATTTGTATTGCAAAATAGCTGATTATATGGTAAAATGTTTACCGTAAGACTAAATTGTCAGGTGTACGGTAAAAGTACGCTTTTACTGCATATTTTTGAAACGGAAAAGGGGGCGGAGCCGCGCAAAATCGTGCGGCTCCGCCCCCTTTTTAATCAAATCATAGCGATATGCAATATGAACGCTCAGCATTGCCCTCAGCTTTTGCGTTTAAGGCTTTAACTGCGAATATGAGGGCAGTATAAAGCAAAAAATTATAACGGAAAAACTCAAATGGCTGTAGTGTGTGTGCTTGGTATATAACAAGCGGCGGCCTGCAACTGACGGAACGGCTGACGCCATTCCGTCACCCGCTCGCTACGCTCGCGGCGCCGACCAAGCACACACACAAATCAAAAATCAGACAGAAAACAGGCCAACCAAACAATAAAAATCAGTCGTTAAATCAACCAAGTGGCAGTTAGGCGTGAGCTTGTCTTCGACGAGTGCGGCGGCGCAAAGCGCCGCCGCAACAAGCTCACGCCTTTTAATTAAACTAAACAGGCAGCCTGAACGACAAACTTACCGACCATTGAAAACAAAGCTACAAACCCGCGGCGACGAGGCGGCGTTTGCGCTGACCCGCTTGCAAATCGCCGCCTTATCATCGCCGCGCGTATTTTTTTGTTGCTCTTTTTCGTTTTACCTCTCCTCCGTGTGTTTTCCCTTTTCCGGGAGGCTCAGTCTGGCACGGTTCCTTGCACAAGTCAACGGCCGCAAAATCGTCGCTTAAAATTCGCGTTAAACGTTCGTTTGTGTCCATGTGAGGAGGTTTCCCATCCTATGGGTCTTTCTACCATTACAGACCCCTTTAAAGGCTTGTAGACGCAACGATTTTGGCTTTGCTACCGTTGACTTGCGCAAAACAACACGAAATTTAAGCATTTTCACCGTCCCGTGCCCTTTGCCTCTTGCCCGTAAAAGGCAAAATTACTCACGGAGGCAATTCAAATGAAAATGTTGGTTACAAAGCTCTCGAAAGGTAAATATGCGAACGAAGGTCAACTGTTTGCAGAACCCATCTCGGACGATAATGTAAAACTCATGGGCGAAATGATAGCTTTGCAAGCTCTACGTAACGTAATGCAGTATGACTTTGAAGTTGTAAGCAAGCTATACAATGGTTTAGTCAAAGACCTTAACCATATTTCTCAAATCGACTACACAATCACAGACGGATATGATTACGCCCAACTTGCAATCTGCTTTCTGTATCAGTTCAAGGGAATGTTTGTAAGCGATATCTACGGCAAAGACAGAAACGGCAAGTACATAACGATAAAAACCGCCTGCTACCGCGCCGTAGATAAAGAACTTATGCACTTCCGCAAAGATATTGCTCGCGACAGGCAGTTTGAACTTAGCAACAAGCACGACATTCCCGACCCGCGCGACTACTTTGAAGATAAAACTGAGGATTACGCAAAAGCGGATAAACTACTTGAAAATTTACATTTGACAGAGTCAGAACTCGAAACCCTCAACTGCTGCATGAACAAAATGAAACGCTCCGAAATCGCTGCGGAACTCGGCATTACCATACACGGAGTAAGATACAGAAAACTGCGTATAAGACAGAAGTATAATGCTTATGAAAGGACGCTATTAACTACTTAACTTGTCAATTTGTGTAAAATCCAATAAAATTACGCATCTAAAACTTAACACTAAGCAACCGCACCTTTAACATACCGCTATGGTGCGGTTTGTGTCAGCAATTCAACAAAAGGTGCTATTTGTTTCGGTTTTGTCAACACTAGTTGCGGTTTTGGGTATATAAATGCGCTATTATTTTCCCCAAAAACGGTGTACAATGTAATTGCTTAAGCTGGCGGGATGATACCCGCCATTCGATGAACAATTTAACAAAGGAGCTTGAACTTTGCGGCTGTATATGATACAATAACCGCAGAATACAAAACAACAGGAGGAAATGACCCGAGAACAATTACTTGAAATTTTTAACTTTATAACCGCCGTTGAATGTTCTGACGAGCAGAGAAAAGCTTTACTTGAGATGGCAGCTAATACCATTACAGTTGAAAAACTTTCCGAACTCGTTGACAGCAACGACGGCGAAGATGACAAAAATACCGACAAGCGTAAATCGCATCCTTTGAAATTCACTAAAAAGGAATTATCAAAGATGCCGATACAATTCAGAAAACAATTTATTTTAAACGACAGGCTTGTGAGATGCCGCAGGCGCAAGAGCGGCAAAAAGACGGTAAACTACGAAATCCGCTACCGCAGAGACGGATACAACATTTCCGTTTCGAGCAACGATCTGGAAAAAGCCAAGGAAAAGTTTATCGAAGCACTCAAAAACGCCGACAGGCAGGACGAACAGCAGAAAGTCCCCACCACCTTCAACGGGTTTGCAATGTACTACTTTGAAAACTTCAAGAAGAAAAAGGTGTCGCCCGAGACCTATAAAGGTGATTTGTACAGATACAACAAGCACATTGCCCCGCACTTTAAAGATGTGCCAATCAGGAGCATTACGACGGGGCAGTGCCAGAAACTGCTTGACAAGTACACCGAACAGGGTATGGGCAAGACGGCGGACGAAGTTCATTCACTTTTAAACCAAATCTTCAAAATGGCGATAGCGCACAACATTGTAGAGCGTAACCCCATTACGACCGTCGTGCACACCCAGCACGAGCGCGAACACGGCAAGGCGCTTACCAAAGATGAAGAGAAAGCGTTGCTTGAAGGGTTGAAAGGCACCAACTACCTCATCCCCTTTGCTGTGGCTCTGTACACAGGGATGCGCCCCAACGAGTACAAGACTGCACGCATTGAAGGCGACTTTATAATTGCCGTAAACAGCAAGCGCAAGAGCAAAAAAGTTGAATACAAGCGCATTGCAATTTCGCCGATGTTGAAGCCATACCTTGAAGGCGTGAGCGAACTAAACTTCCCCTATGTGGAGAGCATGAGAACGCACATGAACAGGCACATTAAAGGGCACAAACTGTACGATTTGCGCACCACCTTTTACACGAGGTGCCGCGAGTGCGGAGTTGCCGACGCCGCGAGGGACGAGTTCATGGGACACTCTGCGGGCGCGCTTGCAAAGGCTTACACAGACCTGTCGGACGAATATCTATATGCCGAGGCGCAGAAGCTCAATTACTGAATTTTATGCCCCGAAATATGCCCCGAAAATTGTAAAAGTCAAAATCTGAGCTCATAAAAATGGCATAAAAAAGCCCGTTTTTGAGCATTTTTAGCTCAAAAACGGGCAAAATCAGTGATTTACTCGGGAATTGCACCCCGCCCCAAAGAACTAACTCTAAAACGATGTTCACGAAAAATCTTTTGCCTGCGGCAAAATCTTTTTCCGTGAGGCAAAAGCTGTCGTAACGCGGCTATACGCCCGAACTAAATTCGTGCTACCGCGTTTCGGCACTATTTTTCTGCAAATTTATTATATAGCGTTAAAACGCTGCTGTCAACTACATTATATGGGCTTTTTTGAGGCAAATTACATTTTATGCCCCCAATCCTGCCCCAAAATTTGAATTCATTCGTAAACCGAAAATCAATAAATAATGCAATAGCGGCAAGGCAATAAGTAATGTGATTTTTTCATGAAAGCAAACTTATTTTTGCGGGGAATGTTGAAATTTGCCGTCCGATATGGTAAAATATAGCAAAAGAGAATCGGACGGCAGACGCGCCGCCCGAGCCAAGGGAGGAAACAATGAAAATAAAGATATCTTCTGACTCTACCTGCGACCTCGGCAACGAGCTTATACAGCGCTATAATGTTGGCATAATACCACTTTCGGTAATACTCGGCGACAAAGTGTACTCCGACGGCGTAGACATTACGCCGCAACAGATATTTGACTACGTTGCCGCAACAAAGACTCTGCCCAAGACGGCGGCCTGCACCGAGGAAGAATATGCAGAGCGGTTTAAGGCATACCTTGAAGACTGCGACTGCGTGATACACTTCAACATCTCCTCAAAGGCCTCGGTCACCAACCGCAACGCCACCGAGGCGGCAAAGAGGTTCGGGAAAAAGGTGCGCGTGATAGACAGCCTTGCCCTTTCTACCGGGCAGGGGTTGCTTGTACTGAAGGCATGCGATCTTGCCGCAGAGGGCAAGTCGCCAGACGAGATAGTAAGCACGGTGAACGAGCTCAGGCCAAAGGTAAACACATCGTTCGTGCCCGATTCGCTGGAATACCTGCACAAGGGCGGAAGATGTTCGCTGGCGGCGCTTATGGGGGCAAAAGTTTTAAAACTTCACCCCATGATAGAGATGAAGGACGGCCAGCTTTACGCTTCAAAAAAATACATGGGCAGCCTTACCAGGTGCCTTAAAAATTATGTGAACGACATTGCCGCCGAATACCCCGAATACGACAAAACGCGCTGTTTTATAACGCACAGCTGTTGCGAGAAGGAAGTTGTAGACATGGTGCGCGAACAGGTGGAAAACACCTTTGATTTTGACGAGATACACGAAACTGTGGCGGGCGGCGTTGTAACCGGCCACTGCGGCAAAAACACGCTGGGCGTGCTGTTTATAGCCAAATAAACTGCCGTGTAAACTGCCGTGCGAACGGTCACAAAAAGGTTGCGTGGCAGCAAAACGAAAGTATGGCGCACATTGGGCGCCATATATAGCGAAAATAAATTACTTGAAGGCGCGGGCGCCACAGAGGAAGACCACTACCATTTCATACCTATTCACATGTAGCAGGAACAATAGCAAGATGGACACGGTGGAATTTTATGAGGTTTTGATTTATAATGGATATTATAAACAAGGTAATAGAATTTTATTGTGACGAAGAACTGAAATCATTCAAGTCAAGTAAATATTGTTTAGCCCTTACAAATCAGTCAATTCAGGCAGGTTTTTATTTTAATTGTGGGGTAGGGCCATCTGTAAACAGCAAACCCGACAAAATTAAGGAACTTTATTTATATTTTGATATTGTAGATAACAATAACAAAATCGTAGAGTTTGATGAAAGTTCATTTTCATTTTCAACATCCATAATTCAATTTTGCAGAAAAGGTATGATTAAGTTCACGCATTGGGAAGAAGACGAGGATTTTATAGACACCATTGTGCATATCTTAAATGAATTTAAAAATATGCAAAAATAACGAATATAGACTATCTTGACCAAAATGCCAATAACAGGCAGGTGTGATACGACTTTTACCAGCGAGGTGGTCGGCGTTACCCTTTAAACAATGTCCGACAGAATATATTTAAATACTATTGACATCCGCTCATTCACGTGATAAAATAAAAACAGTAATATTATATTGAATAATTTATACAATATAGTGTTACAAAAAAATTAAAGGGAGAAAATGAAAAATGTTCTGTAAAAACTGCGGCAGTCAGATAGACGACCGCGCGGTAGTATGCCCCAACTGCGGCACCCCTACCGAAAATTATGCACCCCAAACAGGC
Source organism: uncultured Clostridia bacterium (assembly GCA_944341075.1). GTDB lineage: Bacteria > Bacillota > Clostridia > Christensenellales > Borkfalkiaceae > Coproplasma. The sequence goes on along the minus strand of CALVLV010000003.1, from coordinate 40,497 downwards.
AAAACGAACCCTGCCGACTCAAGAAGTGCAGGCTTTGCCGTGCTATGCTTCTTCTTCCCCGTAATCGGACTTATACTGTACCTTGTATGGAAGAACGAGATGCCGCTGCGCGCAAAATCGTGCGGGAAAGGCGCACTTATAGGCGTTATAGTATATGCCGTTTTAGTTGTGCTATACATAATTTTGGCCATTGTGGTACTTTCAAACGCCGGGGCGCTTTCTGCATTGCCTGCGGTTTTGTATTGATTTATCCGCACAGACGGCGGGTGGCGGTACTGTTGCCGTCACCCGCTATTATTTGCCCCCTCGGCGGCTTAAGCCGCACACAAAGTAAATTTGCATAAAAATACTGCAAGGAGCGGAAATGTTTTGCACACGCTGCGGCAAAAAGCTTGCCGACAACGCCGTGGTTTGCCCTGAGTGCGGCACGACGACCGAATACTACACCCCTCCCGCACCTCCTCCCATACCCGACACGGGCGGCGCGGGCTTTGGCTTGCTGGGGTTCTTTGTGCCAATTGTAGGCTTTATACTATATTTTGTATGGAAGAACACGTTGCCGAAAAGGGCGGGCTCCTGCATTACCGGCGTATTTGTAAATATTACGCTCTATGTGCTGGCACTTGCCGCTTTTACGGTGATTTTTATGTTAACCGTTATAAACATCAGGGCGGAATACGCCTGAGCACGTTAAAAATAACGCATACAAAAATACAGTAAAACGGCCATATTGCGGGTGCAATTAAAAAACGGAGGGCACATTTATGTTCTGCACGCACTGCGGAAGGCAGCTTACCAACAACAATTCAATAGCCTGCCCCGAATGCGACGCGCCCACCGATTACTACTATTTTACCCGCACACCGCATGCGGCGGAACCTGAGCAGGAAGAACGCGCGTACAAAAAGAACGGCGCACGCTGCGCGAACGCGGGGTTTATACTCTCTTTGATAAGCATTGTTGCGGGAATGTTTGTTCTGCCGACCGTGACGGCATACATACTGAGCCTTATAGGTTTGGCAAAAACGCCTGAAAAGGGCGGGGCGCACGGCAGGGCGGTTGCGGGCACAGTCATTTCGTGCATTTTATGCACGCTGTGGTTCGGCATTGCATTTGTCGTTTGTTTTGTGCACATCATAGCCCTTTCATTTGCCATGTGGGGGTAAAAACACAAATAGTTGCGGCATATATGCGCATGTATTTTATATTTAAAAGACTTTTATATACCAATTGATTTTATAAGGAGAATATGTATGTTTTGCAAAAACTGCGGCAGCCAGCTTGACGACAGGGCCGTTATATGCCCGCACTGCGGCGTGCCTACAGACAATTACTACGCAAACGGCAACAACAGAAATTGCGGCAACGGCTATGGCGGCCCCGCCGCCGACGATGCGCCCAGCGCGGGCTTTGCGGTGCTCGGCTTCTTTTTCCCCATAGTGGGGCTTATACTGTACCTTGTCTGGCAGCAGACCTACCCCCTGCGCGCAAGATCTGCAGGCAAGGGCGCGCTTATAAGCGTTATAGTCAGCGTTTCGCTGTCTGTGGTGATAGTGATAATAGCCTTCTGCGTAGCGGGCTTTGCATATGCCGCAGGCAACGTATATTATTGATATGCCGCCCATGAGCGCGGCACGCCTGCACACAGCAGGTTTGCCGCGCAACAACGCTTTAACAGAGCAAATATTTTAATAGTTGCGGTATATATGCCGCTGTATTAAAGAGTTGAACGGGCGCGCCTTAAACGGCGCGCCCGTAAATTTTATTTATACAAAAGGTAAAGTTGCGGCGGCGCGCATTTTTTGCGCGCCGCCGCAACTTTTTAAGCAATATTTATAAAAACGGAGATAATATTCAGTTTACGTCGTTTGCGTACAAAGGGAATGCCGCGCACAGCTTTGCAACCTCGGCCTTTACCTCTTCGAATGCCTCTTCCCTTCTTTCGATTATGGCGGCGATGAGGCGGGCGATGGTGCGGGCCTGCTCTTCCTTCATTCCGCGGGTAGTCATTGCAGGGGTACCGAGGCGGATGCCCGAAGTTACGAAGGGCTTTTGCGTATCGAACGGGATGGCGTTTTTATTTACGGTGATGTGCACCTCGTCGAGCATCTTTTCAAGCTCTTTGCCCGTGATGCCCTTTTCGGTGAGGTTGAGAAGTATGAGGTGGTTATCGGTGCCGCCCGAAACCATCTTTATGCCCAGCTTTGAAAATTCGTCTGCCATGGCGGCTGCATTTTTAACTATCTGCTGCTGGTAAGTTTTGAACTCGGGTGAAAGCGCCTCTTTAAAGGCAACAGCTTTTGCGGCGATTATGTGCATGAGGGGGCCGCCCTGTATGCCGGGGAACACTGCCTTATCTATGGCCTTGCCGTACTGCTCCTTGCACATTATTGCGCCGCCGCGGGGGCCGCGGAGCGTTTTATGCGTTGTGGTGGTCACAAAGTCAGCCACAGGCACGGGCGAGGGGTGAAGCCCTGCCGCAACAAGGCCGGCTATGTGGGCGATATCCACCATCATGTATGCGCCCACCTTGTCGCAGATCTCGCGGATGCGATTGAAGTCGATTACCCTGGGATAGGCGCTGGCGCCCGAGATTATCATTTTAGGCTTGCACTCTAAAGCGATGCGCTCCATTTCGTCGTAGTCGATGCGCTCGTCGTCCTTGCTTACGCCGTAGGGCACTATGTTGAAATACTTGCCCGAGATGTTTACGGGCGAACCGTGCGAAAGGTGGCCGCCGTGCGCAAGGTTCATGCCCATCACGGTATCGCCGGGCTGGAGCATGGCAAAGAATACCGCCATGTTTGCCTGTGCGCCGCTGTGGGGCTGCACGTTACAGTATTCGCAGCCGAACAGCTCCTTGAGCCTGTCGCGCGCAAGGTTTTCGGCTATGTCCACAAACTGGCAGCCGCCGTAGTAGCGGTGGCCGGGGTAGCCTTCTGCATACTTATTGGTGAGGTGGCTGCCTGCCGCAGCCATTACCGCGGGGGACACAAAGTTTTCGCTGGCGATGAGCTCTATGTTGCCCTGCTGGCGCGAAAGCTCAAGCTTTAACGCCTCGGCAACTTCGGGGTCGGTCTTTTCTATAAGAGAGATGTCTATCATGTTAACGCTCCGTTGTATTTGATATTTCTTGTATTTTATCACATTTTTTTATATTTTTCAACAAATTGCAGTCGCAAATTTCAGCTAACATAAAATGCATAAAGCAGGCAGCGCAAAACCGCCGCCGCGCTTTATGTATATATAACTTTGCGTATAGCGCATTGTTTTATATGCAAAACAATTAAAATTGCGGCAATTTACGCAAATAAAACTTTACCTGTATGATTTTGTATAAATTTCAACCACGTCATCTTCTGTGAGCGGCAGCCTGTCGTTTAAAAATACCCTCTTCATAGACGACATGGCGTTTTGCGCAAGCGAGGGGAAGTTTTCGGGCATGATGCCGTAGTCAGACATCTTAAGCCCGTCTACGCCGCACTCGTGCATCAGACCAAATAAAATTTCGATAAATTCCTGCGGGCGCGAGGCAAGCGGCCTGCCCATCGCCTGCGCCATGCGCACAAATCGGTCGTCGCAGACGTGGCGCTCCAGCATAAAGCCATAATAGGCGGGCGCGAGCATTAAAAGGCCTGCACCGTGAGGCAGGGCGGGTGAAAGCGCGCTCATGGCGTGCTCCATGCCGTGCTTCGAGGTAGTGCCCGAAAGCGTCATCACCATGCCCGAGAGTGTGTTGGCAAAACTCATGCCGTCGCGTGCCTCGGCGTCCTGCCCGTCGCTCACCGCGCGGGCGAGGTACTTTGCGCAGTACTCCATGGATGTGAGCGAGAGCATTTCGCTCATCTTGTTGGCCTTGTTTGAAACATAACACTCGGTGGCATGAAAGAGCGCGTCGAAGCCCTGAAAGGCGGTGAGCTTTTGCGGTATGCCGCGGGTGAGGGAGCTATCTACAATGGAGAGCACGGGGAACATGCCGCGGTGAACAAAGCCTATCTTTTCCTCGGTGTCGGGGTTGGTGACAACGGCCGTTGCGTCTGCCTCGGAGCCCGTGCCCGCCGTGGTGGTTATGGCAATTATGGGCAGAGGACTGTTTGTTACCGGTTTGCCGCCGCCCGTGCCCGCCGCCACAAAGTCCCAATAGTTTTCGCCGTTGGGCGCCGTGAGCGCTATGGCCTTTGAGGCGTCCATAACCGAGCCGCCGCCCAGGGCGATAACAAAGTCGCACTTATTTTCGCGTGCGACAGCCGCACCGAGGTTTACGGCTGGCAGGTCGGGGTTTGCGCCTATTTGGTTGAAAAGCACCCACTGCGCGCCCTGTGCGGCAAGCGCGCCCGTAACGGCACCCAATGCGCCGCTGCGCTCGGCCGAATGTCCGCTTGACGTGACAAGCAGCGCCCTATTGCCGGGGAGCGGGCGAGCGGCAAGCTCCTTTAAAGTACCCTCGCCGAACACTATGCGGGTGGGCACGTAGAATTCAAACTGCATGATTTTCTCCGTAACATTACATATTTGCTACCAATATTATACCGCCTGCGCGCCGTTTTGTAAAGGGCGGACGCGCTTAAATTTTTTGCTCAGAATTGCGGACGGCCGAAAGACAGCGGCTTTTTCATGCAACAAAAAGCCCCGCGCAAAACTTGCGCGGGGAATTTACGCCACAGAAGGCGGCACTATTTGCTTATATGACAACCACATGCGGCCGTGCTGAACAATTTACTTATCGGCGCTGCAGTAGAATCACAGATTTTCGTTTAAAAACTGCCTTACTTCGCCTTCGGGCATGAAGCCGATGGACTTTGCCACCATTTCGCCGTTTTTGAACACGCCGACATAGGGTATGCTCATTATGCCGTACTTTACTGAAAGCGCGGCGGCCTCGTCTACGTCCACCTTTACAAATTCGGCCTTGTCCGCATAGTCGGCGGAGACCTTTTCAAGCACGGGCGCAAGCATTTTGCAGGGGCCGCACCACGTTGCAAAAAAGTCGCAGACAACAGGCTTGCTGCCTGAAATGAGTTCGTTGAACTGAGCTTCGTTTAATTGTTTCATGATAATATCTTCCTTCCTTGTATGTAAATTGAGGGGCACATATGGCGCAACCAATGGCACTTGTGCCTGCGCGCATGCATATTGAAGGCATGCCTTTATACTAACTTATAACCATATAAGAAAGCAATTAAACAGCGCCGCGATATTTAGCGAAACAGCCGCCGCGAAATGACGTCAGCCGCGGAAAGCATGAACAACGTTTATTCAAGCCCCTTGAAAAACCCGCAGATATCGGAGATCATAACGGGCGTTGTGGCGCCGTCGGCCATGCGCTTCGCGTTGCATACGCCACTTGCAAGTTCGTTGCCGCCGAGAGCGATAACGTACTGCGCGCCGATTTTATCGGCATACTTGAACTGCGCCTTTACAGACTTGCCCATGTGGTCGCACTCTGCCGAAATTCCCGCGGCACGCAGCGCGCACACGATCTTAAAGGCCTGCATGCGGCTTTCATCGTCCATGCCGGCGATATACACCTGCACGCCGCGCTCTTCGGGGAAGGGCACGCCTGTGTTCTCCATCAAAAGTATAAGGCGCTCTATGCCGGCAGCAAAGCCCACCGCAGGGGTAGGGTTACCGCCAAGCTCCTCTATCAGACCGTCGTAGCGGCCGCCGCCGCACACCGTGCCCTGCGCGCCTATGCTGTCGGAAACAAATTCGAACACCGTCTTTGTGTAGTAGTCAAGGCCGCGCACTATGTCGGGGTCGATATTGAACTCAAGCCCGCCCGCCGTTAGCAGTTGCTGAACTTTCTTAAAGTGGGCGGAGCACTCGTTGCACAGGTAGTCGGTTATCCTGGGCGCGCCGCGTGTTATCTTTTTGCAGCCCTCCTCCTTGCAGTCGAGTATGCGCAGGGGATTTTTATCGAACCTCTCGCGGCAGGTGGAGCACATTTCGCCAAGGTGCGGGCGAAGGTACTCCCTGAGGGCGGCGTTATAGCTTGCGCGGCAGGTTTTGCAGCCTATGGAGTTTATGTTCAGCTTTACGCCCTTTATGCCCAGCCTGCTTAAAAATGAAGACGCGGCAAAGATGACCTCGGCATCGGCGTCGGGAGAGGCGGAACCGTACATCTCTATGCCGAACTGGTGGAATTCGCGCAGCCTCCCCGCCTGGGGGCGCTCGTAGCGGAACGCGGGGGTGATATAGTACATCTTTACGGGCAGAAGGCCGGCCGCCATTCCGTTTTCTATGAACGAGCGCGCCGCGCCTGCAGTGCCTTCGGGCTTTAAAGTTATAGAGCGGTCGCCTTTATCTTTAAAGGTGTACATCTCCTTGTTTACTATGTCGGTGGTGTCGCCCACCCCGCGCAAAAACAGCTCGGTGTGCTCAAACACGGGCGTGCGTATCTCCTTCATATTGAAAAGCTCCGCCGTCTTGCGCGCCGCGTCCTCTATGTAGTGCCATTTATAGGCGTCCTGGGGGAGGACGTCCTTTGTACCCTTGGGAATGTTAATCATAAAAACCTCCTCACACTCCTCACAAATTTTTCGCGCGGGCCGCGCACGAAAAATTTCGTGAGTTTGGGAGAGCCAGCTCTCCCTTGCCCCGATTTTTTGGGGCCCCCGATAATATAATCGGGGCAATTCCCTCTTTGGTGAGCCTGCTGACCGCAGCAAATAGGGTCTTTCTGCGCAAGGAAACCTTGCTTGAAACGTGAATTATTTAATATATCATTGACGCGATTGACGTTGCACGTAACAATCGCTATTCCGTTCCTTACACTATTCCGTCACTTCGCTCCTTACGATCGAGCGAAGCGAGTAGATAAATGACAGGCGGTCAGTTAAACTTTACAATACGTACTTCTTTAAATCGCGATTTTTGATCATCTTTTCAAGATGGTCTTCAACATACTTGCTGTTTATCTCTACGGGGATGACGGGATAGTCGTTGCCGCCGGCGTTGTAAGAGATATCTTCCAGAAGGTATTCCATTACGGTGTGAAGGCGGCGGGCGCCTATATCTTCAGACGTGGCGTTTACGTCCTCGGCTATCTCCGCTATCTTTTCTATCGCGTCGGGCGTGAAGTGCAGGTCGATATTGTCCACGGCGAGCAGCACCGAATACTGCCTTGTTATGGCGTTTTCTGGCTGGGTGAGTATGTCTATAAAGTCCTTTTTGGTGAGTGAGGAAAGCTCTACCTGAATGGGGAACCTGCCCTGAAGTTCGGGAATGAGGTCTTCCACCTTTGAAACGTGGAAGGCGCCCGCCGCTATGAACAGGATGTAGTCTGTCTTTACGGGGCCGTACTTGGTCATTACGGTGCAGCCTTCAACTATGGGCAGAATGTCCCTCTGAACGCCCTCGCGCGAGACGTCGGCGCCCGAGGTGTTGCCCTTGCCTGCAATTTTATCTATTTCGTCTATAAAGATTATGCCGTCGTTTTCGGCGCGCTTTATCGCCTCGGCGGTGACGGCGTCGTTATCTATAAGCTTGTCCGCCTCCTCCGCCATAAGAAGGTTTACCGCCTCCTTTACGGTGAGTTTGCGCTTTTTGCGCTTGCCGCCAAGCCCCATGCCGCCGAATATAGAGCCGAGGTCAATGGCCGTGCCGCCCGCCGCGGACAGCTCTAACGGCTTGGGCTGGTCGAGCACGTCTATCTCTATAACGGCGTTGTCGTACTTGCCCTCGTGAATGGCGTCCACAAAGTTCTGTTCGAACAGCTCTTTAGATGTATCGCCGCGGTCGGCCTTGTTGTTTTCCGCAAGCACCTTTGCCACCCTGCGTTCGGCAGTGGCGCGTGCACGGAACTCTACCTCTGCCGTCTTTTCCTCGCGCACGAGGCGGATGGCGCACTCGGCAAGGTCGCGCACCATGGACTCTACGTCCCTGCCCACGTAACCTACCTCGGTATACTTTGTGGCCTCCACCTTTAAAAATGGCGCCTTAACAAGTTTTGCAAGCCTGCGGGCTATCTCAGTTTTGCCCACGCCCGTGGGGCCCTTCATTATAATATTTTTGGGAGTTATCTCCTCCATCAGTTCGGGAGTGAGCTTGCTCCTTCTGTAGCGGTTGCGGAGGGCTATGGCCACGGCCTTTTTAGCCTCGTCCTGACCGATTATATATTTATCCAATTCATGAACTATCTGCTTGGGTGATAGATCCATTTTACACCTCTTTTATAATAAAAAATACCGTTATTTGCGGTATATATGCGGGTCAATTGAAACAGGCCGCTAAAAATACGGCACAAAAATCTTGAATACGCGGCGCCAAAAATTCAGAGAAGCGAGCACAAATCCCCCCTTCGCTCACTATGCTCGCTCTTCCCCCCTTTGGCAAGGGAGGCAAGGGAGCGTGCGGAAGATTTGAGGGAGTTTACTTAGACGTAAATGGCTGAAGGTTGCCGCAGCGCAACAAAGTATTGCGACGCATATACAAAGTTTTCACACGGTTTCGCATTTTATATTGTCGTTAGTAAACACACAGATCTCGCTGGCTATTTTGAGCGCCTTGGTGGCTATCTGCTCGGCGGAGAAATCGGTGTTCTGAATTAGGGCGCGGGCGGCCGCAAGGGCATAATTGCCGCCGCTGCCTATGGCGCACACTCCGCCGTCTGGCTCGATGACCTCGCCCGTGCCCGAAACTATGAGCATGGTATCTTTATCGGCAACTATCATCAACGCCTCAAGCTTGCGGGGCATCTTGTCCGAACGCCACAGTTCGGCAAGCTCCACGGCAGAGCGCATGAGGTTGCCCGAGAATTTATTGAGCATGCCCTCGAACTTTTCGCTGAGAGAGAAGGCGTCCGAAACCGAGCCGGCAAAGCCAAGAATTACTTTGCCGCCAAATATGCGGCGCACCTTTGTGGCACTGTTTTTAAATATAACGCTTTCACCCATGGTGACCTGGCCGTCGCCCGCAATGGCGGTAACGCCGTCCTTTTTTACGCCGCAGATGGTTGTTGCGTGAAATTCTACTGACATAATTGTTCTTTATACTCCGTTATGTATTTTAACGCCCTTTCGGCGAGAAGCTTATAGCGCTCCTTTTTGTCGCGTATGTTCAAAGCCGCGCCGCCCAAAAGGCCGAAATTGGCGTTCATAGGCTGGAAATTTTTATTTTCCGCCGCTATATAGCGCGAAAGTTCGCCGCACACGGTGTGTTCGGGCGGGAGCAGTAAAGGCTTGCCCTTAAGCCTGCGCGCAAGGTGTATTGCCGCAAGCATGCCCGAGGCGGCCGATTCAACATACCCTTCCACGCCCGTCATCTGCCCTGCAAAGTACACCCCGTCGGACGAGCGCAGGCAGAAGTCGGCGCCCAGGCACTGCGGCGAATTGATGAACGTGTTGCGGTGCATTACGCCGTAGCGCAGAAATTCGGCATGCGCAAGCGCGGGTATGAGGGAAAACACCCTCTTCTGTTCGCCGAACTTTAAATTGGTCTGACAGCCGACGAGGTTGTATGCCGAACCTTCAAGATTTTCCTTGCGTAGCTGAAGCACGGCGTAGAAGCAGTTGCCCTGTTCGTCCCTTAAGCCCACGGGCTTGAACGGGCCGAAACGCAGCGTGTCTTCACCGCGCGCCGCCATTACTTCCAGCGGCATGCAGCCTTCGAATATCTCCCTCTTTTCAAAGAAGTGCAACTGCGCCCGCTCTGCCGAGGTGAGCGCGGCGTAGAAGGCCTTGTACTGCTCCCTTGTCATGGGGCAGTTTATATAGTCGTCCCCCCTGCCGTATCTGCCGCCGGAGAAGGCGTGCGACATATCTATGCTGTCCGCCGAAACTATGGGCGCGGAGGCATCGTAAAAGTGCAGCCCGCCGCCCGTTACAGAGGCGATATCCCCGGCGAGGGCGCCTGCCGTAAGCGGGCCCGTTGCAACTATTGCAGGCGCCGCGGGTACAGACCCCACCTCTTTACAGACAATTTCTATATTTTTATGTTGCTTTATTTTTTGCGTTATTATATGCGCAAAGCGCTCCCTGTCCACCGCAAGCGCGCCGCCCGCGGGAACGGCAGACTGTTCGGCAGCCGCCATGGTGAGCGAACCCAAAACGCGCATCTCCTGCTTTAAAAGGCCGCAGGCGTTGCCGAATACGTCGTTGCTCTTTAAAGAGTTGGAGCAGACCAGCTCGGCAAAGTCGGGGTTGGAGTGCGCGGGAGTGAACGACTTGGGCTTTATGTCGCACAACGTGACCTGAAAGCCCTGCTCTGCAAGATGCCACGCCGCCTCGCACCCGGCAAGGCCTGCGCCTACAACAGTGACCTTATTCATTGCCGCCTTCCGCAGGTTTTTCTGCCAGGTCGCCTTCGGGCGCGGGCGCAGGGGCGGGAACCGAATAGTCGCAGCCCTTTTGCGAGCACTTTATCTCGTTGCCCTTTTTGACAAGGTAGCCCTTGCCGCACTTGGGGCACTTTTCGCCCGTGGGGATATCCCAGCTTAAGAACTTGCAGTCGGGGTAGCCCGTGCATCCGTAGTATATTTTGCCCGTCTTGGAGCGCATCCTGCGCATGGGCTTGCCGCACTCGGGGCACTTGCCCTCGTTTTTGGAATTTTCCGCCTGGTTCTCGCCGCCGAGCGGGCGCTTTGCGCCGCACTTGGTGCACTCCAGGTACTGACCGTACCTGCCCTTTTTTATAAGCATTTCGCCGCCGCATTCCTTGCACTTTTCCTCGGATATCCTGGCGTCCATGGGAAGGATAGAGGAACATTCGGGGTAGTTGGGGCAGGCGAGGAACTTGCCGTATTTGCCGCTTTTTACCACCATGTTGGCGCCGCACTTGGGGCAGCGCACCGAGGATACCTCCTGCTCTGACTCGCTTATTATGTTTGAGCAGGCGGGGTAGTTTGAGCAGGCGAGGTACTTGCCGTACTTGCCTGTGCGCCTTATCATGGGGTGGCCGCACTTTTCGCAGATTATATCGGTGAGCTCGTCGCCGTCGGTAGAGGCTATTTTGAGCTTTTCGGCAAAGCCGGGGTAAAAGTCTGCTATTATCTTGTGCCAGTCGGTGCCGCCCTCCTCTATTTTATCGAGGTCGTCCTCCATGTGGGCGGTGAAGCCGACATCCATTATGTCGGTAAAGTAGTGCACAAGCATGTCGGTTATCTTATATGCCACCTCGGTGGGAACCATATACTTGCCGTCCTTTTCCACATACTTGCGGCGGGTGAGCACGGAAATTATGCTTGCATAAGTAGAGGGGCGGCCTATGCCCTTTTCCTCCATGGCCTTGACCAGAGAGGCGTCTGTATAGCGCAGGGGAGGGCGGGTGAACTTCTGTTCCTTTTTAAGGTCGCGCAGCGTAAGGCTGTCGCCCTCGTGCAGGGGAGGCAGCAGTTTTGCCTCCTCTTCCTCGTCCTTTTCCTTTGCCGCGTCCTGATAGGCGGCGGTGTAGCCGGCAAACAGCAGCGACTTGCCGCTTGCCTTGAACACATAGCCCGCTGAGGTGGCCTCTATCTGCATGCTGTTGTACTGCGCCTCTGCCATCTGCGAGGCGATGAACCTGTCGTACACCAGCTTGTATATGTTGTAATGCTTTTTATCGAGCGATTTTTTAACGCTTTCGGGCGTGATGGCAAGGTTTATCGGCCTTATGGCCTCGTGCGCGTCCTGCGCGCCCTTTTTTGTTGCATAGCGATTTGGCTTTGCGGGGGCGTAATCTTCGCCGTAATGTTCCTTTATGAAGGCGAGGGCGTTTGCCTGTGCCTCCTCCGACACGCGCACGGAGTCCGTCCTTATATATGTGATGAGGGCGATGTGGTCGCCGCCCACGTCCATGCCCTCGTAAAGGTGCTGCGCAACAAGCATTGTTTCGGGCGAGGACATGCCGTATTTATTGGATGCGTCCTGCTGCAGGGAAGATGTTGTGAATGGCGCGGGCGCATGCTGTTTTGTTACGCCGCTCTTTACCTTTGTAACGGTGAAGGGCGAAGCCTTTACCTTGGCCTCGGCCTCCTCCGCCTGCTCTTTGCCTATGCTTTTGCCGCTCTTTTTAAGCTGGCAAACGGCCTTAAATGCGGCATACCTGGCCTCCGAATCCTGCAAAAACGCCGTAAGGTTCCAGTATTCTTCGGGCACGAAGGCCTTGATTTCGCGCTCCCTGTCTACAATCAGGCGAAGGGCGACAGACTGTACCCTGCCCGCCGACAGGCCGTTCTGTATCCTGTTGTTGAGAAGGGGCGAAAGTTTGTAGCCCACCAGCCTGTCCAGCACCCTGCGCGCCTGCTGGGCGTCCACCAGGTTGTAGTTTATTTTGCGGGGGTGCTGAAGGGCGGTCTGCACTGCCTTGGGGGAAATTTCGTTGAATTCTATGCGGTTTTCGCCGTCGGGGTCAAGCCCCAGCACCGTCTGCAGGTGCCAGCTTATAGCCTCGCCCTCGCGGTCGGGGTCGGTTGCAAGGTATACTTTGCCCGCCTTTTTCGCCTCGGCAGTCAGTCTTGCTATTATCTCCTTTTTGCCGGGCGACTCTTCGTACCTGGGCTCGAAATTGTCGGTTATCTTTACGCCCAGGGTGCGTTCGGGCAGGTCGCGTATGTGTCCGCCCGAGGCGTCCACCTTATACTTGCCCTTTAAATATTTTGAAATGGTTTTTGCCTTTGAAGGCGACTCAACTATGATAAGATCCATAAAAACAACCTTTTTAGCGATAGTATTGACAAAATTTCTGCACACGCAAGGAGTGCTTTAAAGGCAATTGGTGCCGCAATATGCCGCAGGCAACGCGCTTTTAAAGCGCTATGTACCTGTTGCCGCCAAGGCGGGAGACCAGCCCCTTTACCTCCAGCGAAGAAAGTTCTGCAAGTATTTCGTACGGCCGGCAGCCGAGCAACTGCGCTATAATTTCAACGTGCGCCTCGCCGGCAGCTTTGAGGGCGGCGAGCACCTCCCCTTCGCGCGGGGACAACTGTTCTATCTTGCGTGCAGTAAAGTCTAAACCAAAAGCCGAGCAAATGTCAAGTATATTTTCGGCGAGGTACGCGCCTTTTTTTATCAGCCTGTTGCACCCTGCGCCCGACGGAACGCCCAGCGAATAGGGGAAACAGAACACGTCTTTGCCGTATTCAAAGGCGTATTCGGCGGTGATGCACGCGCCGCTCTTTTCGCCCGCGGAGACAACCAGCACGCCCTCCGCAAGGGCGGCTATAAGCCTGTTGCGCACGGGGAAGAGGTACGCCTTTGCGCCCGCCTGCGGGCGCTGTTCGGATACGAGCAGACCGCGTTCGGCGGCCTTTTTATACAGCGGGGCGTTGGAGGCGGGGTAGATATGGTCAAGCCCCTGCGCGGCAAAAAATATAAGGTTGCCGCTTTCGGCCGCGCCCTCGGCGGCGGCAGTATCGGCGCCGTCGGCAGTGCCCGTGACTACCACAAAGTGTTCGGCAAGCTGCGAACTCAGCTTTTTGCACTCCTTGAGTATGTTTGGCAGGGTGCGCCTTGAGCCGACTATGGCAAACGAGCGCGCCTTTAAAAGACCGACGTTGCCCCTGCAATAGAGCACGAGCGGCGGCGCGGGTATGCGCCTGAAACTTTCGGGGTAGTCCTCTGAAAAGTACGTTACGCAGCGTATGGCGCGCTTTTGCAGCCCGCCCAGCACCTTTGCGCGGTATTTTTCGTCAAAAAATAACCCTCTTACTTTATTATATACGCCCTCGCCGAGCGTTTTAATCAAAAAATCTGCGTGTTTTTTGCGCGGAGAGGAAAAAGCAAAGCCGTCTGTACATTCCGCCTTGCATTTATATGTGAGCTCTTCAAAGCTGTCGAGCACTATGGCGTCGAGCTCTTTTTCGGTATATTCGGTCATATAGCGTTACCGTCGAAACTGCGGTAGGATGCCGCCTCTAATATGTGCCTGGGCTGAATATCGGCAGAAAAGTCCAGGTCGGCTATGGTGCGCGCCACCTTGATTATCCTTGAGCGGGCGCGCGCCGAAAGGTGTAGGCTTTCAAAGGCGTTCCTCAGCACGCCTTCGCACTCGGCGGAAAGGCGGCAGTACTTTTTTATCTGCCGTTCGCCCATGTTGGCGTTGTTGCGCACGCCCTCGCCCGCAAAACGTTCGCGCTGGACGGCGCGGGCGGCCTCTACCCTGGCCTTTACGGCGGCGCTGCTCTCTTCGGCGCCGTCGGATATCAGGTCGTCGTATTTTACCGAGTCCACCTCTACCTGCAGGTCTATCCTGTCTAAAAGCGGGCCGGATATCTTTGCGCGGTAGCGCTTTATCTGCGCGGGCGTACAGGTGCATACCAGCTCTGCCGAGCCGTAGTTGCCGCACGGGCAGGGGTTCATGCTGGCGCACAGCATAAAGTCGGCGGGGAATGTGGCCGCGCCGCCCGCACGCGTTACGGTTATCTGCCTGTCTTCAAGCGGCTGGCGGAGAGATTCAAGCGCCGAACGGGAATATTCGGGCAGCTCGTCCAAAAACAGCACGCCGTTGTGCGCCTTTGAAATTTCGCCGGGGCGCACCCTGTTGTTGCCTCCGCCGCACAGCGACACGGTGGTTGCCGTGTGGTGGGGCGTGCGGAAGGGGCGCAGCGTTACTATGCCCTCTTCGGAAAGTTCGCCCGCCACGGAGTGTATTTTTGTAACTTCAAGCGCCTCTTCAAAGGTCATGTCCGGCATTATAGTGGGTATGCAGCGCGCAAGCATTGTCTTGCCCGTGCCGGGAGGGCCTACGAGCAATATGTTGTGCCCGCCCGCGGCGGCTATCTCCAGCGCGCGCTTTGCCACGCGCTGGCCCTTTACAAACGAAAGGTCGGCGTCGTAACGACGCTCGCGCTTTACGCTTTCGTAGCTGCGGTGGGCAACGGGACTGAACTCCTCCTCGCCCGATAAAAACGCCACCACCTCTTTCAGGTTTTTAAGAGCGTAAACTTCGCACCCCTCTATAAAGCTTGCCTCGTTGGCGTTGGCGGCAGGCACCACAAAGCGGGTAAAGCCGCGCGCCTTTGCCGATATAAGCATGGGCAGCATACCCGTTACCGCGCGCAGGGCGCCGTCTAAGGCAAGTTCGCCCAAAAACACAATGCCGTCTGTGTTGTACGGCAGCTGATCGCTTGCCTTGAGTATGCTTACGGCGATGGGCAGATCGTAGTGCGAGCCCTCCTTTTTTATATCTGCGGGGGCAAGGTTTACCGTTATTTTGCTTACGGGAAAGCGCATCACGCTGTTTTTTACCGCCGAGCGCACGCGCTCCTTGCTCTCCTTTACGGCGGCATCCGGAAGGCCGACAAGGTCGTAGGCGACCATGCCCTTGTTGATGTCCGTTTCCACCTCTACGGGAACGCCCTCAAGGCCGTGAAGGGCAAAACTTATTACTTTTGAAAGCATTTGTATACCTTTCCCCCTTTGTAAAACCGCATGCGGCCATTGCCGCATGTATGATTATAGCACAAATATTTACCGTTTTTAACGCCGGCAGACAAATAAGGTGTTCACAAAAAACGTATTATTAATTATCTGTCATTGACGCGCGCGAGTAGGCGCAACCGGCGACACTCTGTCGTCATTTCGACCGTAGCGAACGAAGTGAGCGAAGCGGAGAAATCTCAAAAAATCCCTCTGCATTGCTCCCGCATACGCCTGTGCAAGGCACATCACTTAATAAAGGATGCTATAATGCAGGCAAAGAGATTTCTCCACGCGCCCGCCTTTGGCGTGCTTGGTCGAAATGACACCATTTGTAAAAACCTGTTTTACTGTAAAAGAAAAAAGAACCTGAAAACAGGTTCTTTTCCAACTTATTTAATTTCCTGAATTTTAGCCGCCTTACCGGTGAGCCCGCGCAGATAGTAGAGCTTAGCCCTTCTTACCTTGCCGCGCTTAACCACGGTGATAGACGCAATCTTGGGGGAATGAACGGGGAAAGTCCTTTCAACGCCGACGCCGAAGGAAAGCCTTCTTACGGTGAAGCTCTCCCTTATGCCGCCGTGCTTTTTGGCGATTACTACGCCTTCAAAGTTCTGGATCCTCTCCTTGGTGCCTTCTATAACCTTGAAGCCCACCCTTACAGTGTCGCCAACGTTGAATGCGGGTACGTTTTCCTTCATGCCTTCTTTTTCGATTGCCTCGATAAGACCCTTCATTTCTGATCCTCCTGAAAGACGTGCATGCGGTGCTTTTGTTGCGCCTGCCGCAGAGGCCCGCCCTGAATTTTTCAAAGTACGTTTTGTATTCTACCAAAGCCCGCAAAAAAAATCAAGCGATTTGGGGCACAGTTTTGTGAAAATTGCGACACACGCCCTTATTGCATGCAAAATCTGCCGCACGCGCTAAAATTGCCGCAGAAGTGCAAGCTTATTCCATATAATATGGAATGGACGAAAAACTGCGCGGGGTTCAGGCCTCGAAAGCCGAGATTATGTGGTTTACTTTGCCGCCCTCCACCTCGATTATGTCGAAGCGGACGGTGCAGTCCATCTCCCTGCCCGAAAAGTAGCAGCGCGCCGCGTTTATGTACCGCCGCATGCGTGCACTGTTTACCGCCTGCGACGGGGTGCCGAAGTCGTCCGACGTGCGCAGCTTTACCTCTATGAATGCGACGGTGTCGCCGAGCGAGGCAATGATATCCACTTCTCCGAACGGGTTGCGCCAGTTGCGCTTTAAAATTTTGTAGCCCTGCCCTTTCAGATATTTTACCGCCAGCCTTTCGCCGCGGGCGCCCTTTGCCCTGTTGTATTTTTTTGACTGCCCGCCGTCCGCCTGCCCTTCGGCCGCGCACTCTTTTGCGCCTGCGCGACAAAACAACCTTTGAATTATACCCATTTTTTTGTAAAACTCCTGCGGTGAATGGGGCATATTCCGCGCTCTTTTATGGCGGCGATGTGCGCCGCCGACCCGTAGCCCTTGTTGCTTGCAAAGCCGTAGCCGGGGTATTGAACATCGTATTCATCCATCAGCCCGTCCCTGTACACCTTTGCAAGGATGGATGCCGCGCCTATGCTGTAGCACTTTGCGTCGCCGCCTATAACGCTTTTTTGCGGGATTGTTATGTCCAGCGTCATGTTGCCGTCGGTGAGCACAAAGTCGGGGCGCACCGAAAGGCTTTCAACGGCGTTTTTCATGCACAGCCGTGTGGCCTGAAGAATGTTTATTTCGTCTATTATCTGCGGTTCGATGCGGCATATTGCGTAGGCAATTGCCTTTTCGCGTATGAGAGAGGCAAGCTTTTCACGCCTTTTGGCGGTGAGCTTTTTGCTGTCGTCTACGCCGTCTATTATGTCGGAGCGGGGCATTATGACTGCCGCGCACACCACAGGGCCTGCAAGCGGGCCGCGGCCAACCTCGTCCACGCCGCACACCAGAGGATACCCCTGCGCGGCAATGCCTTCTTCTATCCGCAACTTTTCAACCAGTTCTTTCATGGCGCACTTAAAATGCCGTTGCGGCAACTTCATCTTCGCTGTCCAACGCTATCCTGCCCAGCCTGCCCTTGCGCAGGTCGTCCACCACCGCCCTGCACGCGCGGTCGTAGTCGAAGTCGCCGCCGCGGAGCACAAAGCCGCGGCGTGTGCACACGGCGTTGAGCATATCTATTCCAGAAGAAAAATCGGTAATGCCGTAGCGTTCTTCGAGCCGTTCGGGATATTTTTCCGCCATATCTGCAAGCAGCGCGATGGCGAGGTCGTCGAAGTCAAGTATGTCGTCGTTTATGCTGCCGACATACGCCAGGCGGCGGGCAAAGGTCTGATTTTCGAACGCGGGCGGCATGGTGCCGGGTGTATCCAGAAGCTCGAACCCTTCAAGGCGGATCCACTGCTTGCCGCGCGTTACGCCCGCCTTGTTGCCCGTTACCGTGCGCTTTGCGCCCGAAAGAAGGTTTATTACAGTGCTCTTGCCCGTGTTGGGCACGCCGAGCACCATAAAGCGGAAGGTGCGTTCGTACCCCTTTGAACGGGCGCGCTCAAGCTTTTCGCGCACGATATCTTCGCATGCCTGCATAAGAGTGCGGCGGCACCCGCTGACCGTGGCGTTGAGCGCGACTGCCGAGCCGCCTGCCGACTTTATAATGCGGACAAACGCTTCGGCGCGGTCGGAAAGGTCGGCCTTGTTGAGCACATACAACACGGGCTTGCCGGCAAAAACCTTTTTAAGTTTTGCATTGAACGATGAGGCCGGGCAGCGCGCGTCGAGCACTATTATGGCGCCGTCGCACAGGGCGGCGTTTTCCTGCATCATGCGCATTGCCTTTGTCATATGGCCGGGAAACCATTGAATGATTTTCATAAATATAACTCCTTCACGAAATTCTCGCGCGGGCCGCGCACGATAATTTCCGTGAGCTGAAAGGCTCTGCCTCTCTTGCCGCGATTTGTTCTTGCCCTCGTTTATTCAATCGCGGCAATTCACTCCGCTCAGGCGCAGGTATGCGCAAATTGGGTCTTTCTGCGCAGGGAAACCCTGCTTGAAACATTAATTATTTGCAAATTATTAAAGCATTAATTATTTGCACACGTGAAATTACGTGAAATTATATTATTGCCAATGAGGCAGAAATCTATTTAAGCATATCGGGGCGGTTTTTGCGGGTTATGGCAAGCGACTGTTCGCGCCGCCACTTTTCCACTTCGCCGTGGTTGCCGCTTAAAAGCACCTCCGGCACGGAAACGCCCTTATAAACCGCGGGGCGGGTATACTGAGGATACTCCAGAAGCCCCGCCGAAAAACTTTCGTCGCGCAGGCTTTCGCCGGAGATCACGCCGTCTACATACCTTGCTACACAGTCGCACACTACCATGGCAGGCAGTTCGCCGCCGGTGAGCACATAGTCGCCTATAGAGAGTTCCTCATCTATAAACATATCTATCACGCGCTGGTCTACGCCCTCGTAGTGGCCGCACAGAATTAAGAGGTCGGAAAGGGAGGCGAGCTCCACCGCCCTGCGCTGGCAGAACGTTTTGCCACGCGGCGACATGAATATGCGGTGCGCCCTGTGTTCGGGGTCGACCGCCTCTATGGCGGAGCCTATGGGCTGGGGCATCATTACCATGCCCGCGCCGCCGCCGAAGGGGTAGTCGTCGCACTTGAGGTGCTTGTTTTGGGCATAGTCGCGTATGTTTACTACGTTTATATTCAATTTTCCGCCCTGCTGCGCACGGCCCAGAATACTCTCTTTAAGGGGTGCAAACATTTCAGGAAAAAGCGTTAAAACGGTGATATTCATGGGTCAATTACCAAATTATCATGCGGCATGGGCGTCAGAGAGTGGCGACCTGTTCAAACCGCTCTTTGTTTACCGTAACCGTACCGCCATGCACGTCTACAGAGATTATTACGCCATCGGCGGCGGCAAACATTACCTGCTTTCCGCCGATAAGCACGGTGTATATGTCCGTGCGGGCGGGGGTCACGTCTAACACCTCGCCCAACTTTTCTCCCTGTTCGGTTACGAGCGCGCAACCTATCACGTCGGCGATATACACCCTGCCTTCGGGCAGTTCGGGCGCCTCTTCGCGGTCTACAAGCACGTCTTTGCCGCGCAGAAGTTCGGCGGCGTTCCTGTCTGCCACGCCGCGCAACGTAAGGTAAGCATATCCGCCCGCCACCCTGCACGCAAGCACTTTATATTGCGTTCCGCCTATGCTGACGCAGGTAAAATCTTTCATGTCCTCGGCATAGTCCGTGTAGGGCATCACCTTTATTTCGCCGCGTATGCCCTGTGGCTTGAGCACGGTGCCGATCGTTAAATATTTCTGCATAGCTACCTTTTAGTAAATTTTTTTCGTAATTATTTTACTGCGCACTTATGCATAAGCGTCGCGTAAAACCGCAAAAAGCCGTGCACGGATAGGGCACGGCTTAAAATTCATGCGGGGATATACCGCGATAAACACACAAAAAAGCAAACGGCTTATTCGGCGGCGGGCTCTTTGCCCTTTATCTCTACGGTATACTTTTTGGCGCCCTTGGGCGTTGCGGCCTTAACTAAAGTGCGCAGCGCCTTGGCTATTTTGCCCTGCTTGCCGATGACCTTGCCCATATCGGAATCTTCAAGGAAAACGGTTATTTCAATGCTGTTTTCCTTTTCCTCTTCCCTGTATTCTATGGCGTCTTTATGTTCGGCAAACTGCTCTACCACGTATTTTACGAGTTCCAACATATCATCCTCCCTTTGCGCCCTTTGAGCGGCGGGCGCGGAACGCAGGCTAAATTAGTCCTTCTTCTTTTTCTTATCGTTTGTCTTGGGGGCGGAAAGCTTTGCGCTCTTTTCAATAACGCCGGCGTTTACAAGATAGCTTTTTACCGTTTCGGTGGGCTGAACGCCCTTGGAGAGCCAGTCCTTGGCCTTTTCAACGTCTATCTTTACTTCTGCGGGGTTCTTGAGGGGGTCAACATAGCCGATCTTGTCAATGTATTCGCCCGAACGCGCCTTTCTGCTGTCTATTACGACGATGCGGTAGAAGGGGGACTTTTTGTCGCCCATTCTGGTAAGTCTCATTTTAACTGCCATATTAAAAATTTCTCCTTAAAAATTTTAATTTTCTTTTGATTTTTATATTGGAGCGGCAATATGCCGCAATCAATTGTTTTTCTTATCCCAGCCAAAACGCACATCATTCCTTGGAGGTGCAAGAAATCTTACTCAATAGGATAAGGGTTCATAGATGCGAGCAGTACGCGAAGCGTGCGGAAGTCGTGAAGGAGTGTACATTGACGTACATGACTGAACGAAGCCGCAAGCGCGACAAAATAATGCGAAGCATATATGAAGCCGTGCGATTTTAGAATGGAAGTCTGCGCTTCCCGCTCTTAAGCTGCTTCATAATTACCTTTACCTGATCGAACTGCTTTAAAAGCTGGTTTATTTCCTGAACGGACGTGCCAGAGCCTGCGGCTATTCTGCGCTTGCGCGAGGCGTTTATTATTACGGGGTCTTCCCTCTCCTTTTTTGTCATGGAAAGGATTATGGCCTTGGTGCGCTCCATCTTGCTCTCGTCAAGGTCTTCGGGCTTAACTTTGCCGCCCATGCCGGGTATCATGGACATGACCGACTGCAGCCCGCCCATCTTTTTCATGCTTTCGAACTGCACGAGGTAATCTTCAAGCGTGAACGAGTTTTCGCGCAGCTTCTGCTGCATTTTTTTTGCGTCCTCTTCGGTGACGGCCTGCTGCGCCTTTTCTATAAGGGTGAGCACGTCGCCCATGCCGAGTATGCGCGAGGCCATTCTGTCGGGATAGAACGGCTCCAGGTCGCCCAGCTTTTCGCCCGTACCTATGAACTTTATTGGTTTGCCTGTTACGGCCTTTATCGAAAGGCAGGCGCCGCCGCGCGTATCGCCGTCGAGCTTGGTGAGTATTACGCCCGTTATTTCCAGCCGTTCGTTGAAGGTTTTGGCAACGTTTACGGCAACCTGGCCCATCATTGCGTCTACAGTGAGCAGAATTTCAGAAACTTCGACTGCGGCGCAGATATCTTCAAGCTCCTGCATCAGCTTTTCGTCTATTTCAAGCCTGCCCGCCGTATCTATGATAACGGTGTCGTAGCCCTGCGAGCGTGCATATTCCACCGCCTCTTTTGCCGTTTTTACGGGGTTCTGGGTGCCCTTTTCAAACACTTCGGCGCCAGCGTTGCGGCCGACCACCTTAAGCTGGTTTATGGCTGCGGGGCGGTATATGTCGCACCCTACAAGCAAGGGGCGCTTGCCGGTCTTTTTTAAAAGAACTGCAAGTTTGCCGCACAGCGTGGTCTTGCCCGCGCCCTGCAGGCCGCACATCATTATAACCGTGGGCGGCTTGCTTGCCACTATAAGCTTGGAATTGGAGGAACCCATCAGGGCAATGAGCTCGTCGTTGACTATTTTGATCACCTGCTGGGCAGGGTTCAGGCTCTTTAAAATTTCCTGGCCGAGCGCCTTTTCAGAGACGTCCGCACAGAATTTTTTTGCCACCTGAATGTTTACGTCGGCCTCTAAAAGCGCAACGCGCACTTCGCGCATGGCAGTCTTGATTTCAAGCTCGGTCAGCCTGCCGCGCTTTGTAAGCTTGGAAAATATATGGTTTAATCTTTCGGAAAGAGAGGAAAAAACTCCCATATTACCCCTTGTTCTGGTTATTTTCTATCCGCTCGGCCTCGCCTGCAAGCTGCGAGGCGGCGGAAGCATAGTCGCCGTTTAAAATGCCTTTGAGAAGGGCGATATCGCCCTCGTATTCGGGATGGGCGGCGGCAAAACCTTCTGCCCAGCGGCCCGCCTTTGTTAAAATGAGCGAAAGGCGCAGGTCGCCTTCGCGCAGAAGGCGCGAAAAGCCGAGCTTGTTTTCGTACTCTTCAAGCTGCCTTTTGCTTGAGGCAAGGCATTCGGACACGCCCTGGCGGGATATGCCCTTTGCCTCGGCAATCTCCGACACGGTGAGGTCAAGGTTGAAAAACATGTCGGTTATTTCGCGCTGGGTGGGCGTTAAAAGCGCCGAGTAAATATCCCACAGCCGCAAAAACTTTACGTCTGCCAAAACTCACCTCCGTCTGTGTACCAATAATTATAAACTTTGCAACAAAACATGTCAAGCATTTTTACTTGACAAAGCACACAAAAAATATTGAACACATCACAAACCGGACGGTCGGGAAAGACGCACAACCTCCCATACGGTGCTTGTTGAAAAAAATGAATTGCAATGTCCTGTTATATTTTTGCAACGCTATTTATTTTTTAACAATATTGAGCGATCGCCGACGTAAACGGCTGTTACGTTGACATAATTTTGCAAATATGATAATATTGTACGCGATTGTGGCAGTTTGCACGGGCAAAAACATTGGATAAGGCAGTGAATAAATTATGCGCAAAACGATTGACGGTGTAGTTTACGACACTCTCGATTCAATAATGGATAAGAAGTTTACATTCGGCGCCCCCGGCGACGCCAATGGTTACGAAGAGACGCTGTATATAACCAAGGACGGAAAATACTTTGTTTATACCTACGGCGGCAAAAATTCAAAGTACGCCAACGAAGACATCACCCCTATAGAGCGCGAAAATGTGAAGGAATGGATGCTGTCGCGCGGGGGAAAATAGTCAAATAATATTTAACTGAATTTTTAAAGCGCCGCGCGGCTACAGGGCCGCGCGGCGCTTCTTCTTTTGCTTTTTTAGTATTTATTCTCCGGCTTTATTCGCTTTATCATCGGCATTTGCCGAATCCGCGGCCTTTCCGCTTGCTTTAGCGGTGCCGCCCTTTTCCGGCTCTTCGCCGTCGGCAGATTCCTCGGCCTCGCCGACCGAAAGCATGCGTGCCATGCGGGCAAGCTTATCTTCGCCGAACTTTTCGGTCAGGTTGTCCAGCTTGCCGTATGCCATTTTATCGTGATGGATCACCATATAAAATACCTCTCTATAACATGAACGCTGCGTCTTGATTTGCGCGGGTCAGATCTCTATAAGATACCCTGCCTTGCGGAGGGCGTCTTCGATTTTATCGAGCGCGGCATCATCGGGGGCGGAGACGGTGTGATAGTGATAGCCATCGGTAACCGCCATCAAAGGCTTGGACGCGCCGCTTACAAGCGAGCGGTACAGCTCCTCCACGTGCATGTTGTTATACAGCTCTAGCCTGGCGGTGATTCGGCCATATATGCGGTGGTTTACAAACACATCCTCTACCCTGCCGCCAAGCGAAATTATAAGGTAACCTTCGTCCACTATCTGTTCAAAGGTGTGCCTGCACTTGAATACGCGCGTTGCCGCGCTTTTGGGCGCTGTGAGTATGTAGCCGCGGTTTGTGGAGATTATATCGTAGCCGTTTGCGCGCAGAATGGCTATATCCTGCACGATGACCTGGCGAGATACGCCCATTTTTTCGGCAAGCACAGCGGCGGGCAAAGCGTTATCGCTGTTGCCGACTATTGCAAGGATCTCCTTCCTTCTCTCTTCTGCCTTCATTTTAAAGATTTTCCTCCTTATATCAAAGCAAAATTATAAATTTACCTGCACATATGCCGCAAATAACGGTGATTACGCGGTCAGATTAAATAAGAGTTACGAGTAAGACAAGGAGCGCGAGGAAAACCTGAAGGAGCTTACACAGACGTAAGTGACTGAAGGTTGCCACAGCGCGACAAAGTATTACGAAGTAAATATTATTTAATCTAAGGGGTGGAGGTTTTTGAGCGACAAATCCATAATCCCCGCCGAATGCGTTATGGCGCCGCTTGAAACAAAGTCAGCGCCGACTTTTTTTATGGAGGGGATGGTTTGGGCGGTGACGTTGCCGCTGATCTCAGTTACCGCCCTGCCGCCTATCATCTTGACGGCGGCGGACATATCTTCCACAGACATATTGTCGAGCATTATTATATCTGCGCCCGCATCCAGCGCCTGGCGGCACATATCAAGGTTTTCCACCTCCACTTCCACCTTACGGACGAAGGGGGCGTATTCGCGCGCGGCCTTTACGGCTGCCGCTATGCTGCCCGCGGCGCCTATGTGGTTATCTTTTAAGAGTATGCCGTCTGAAAGGTTGTAGCGGTGGTTTACCCCTCCGCCCACTTTTACGGCGTACTTTTCGAATATGCGCATGTTGGGCGTGGTTTTGCGGGTATCTAAAAGCCTTGTTTTGCAGCCTTCAAGCAATTTCACCACCCTGCGTGTGGCGGTGGCTATGCCGCTCATGCGCTGAAGGTAGTTGAGCGCGGTGCGCTCGCCCGAAAGGAGTACGCGTATATCGCCCGTGACCGTGGCGAGCAGTTCGCCCTTTTTAACCTCGTCGCCGTCCTCTTTGAAAAGTTTTACTTCTGTTGCGGGGTCGAGCAGAGTAAAGGCGCGCGCAAACACGCCCAGGCCGCAGATGACGCCCTCCTGCTTGCATATAAGGTCTACCGTGCCCTTTTTATATTCGGGCATAACGGCGTTTGTAGTCACGTCTTCGTTGGAGATATCTTCGGCAAGCGCCATTTTAATAAGCTCGTCAACGTGCAGTTTTTCAGTTATGGGGTTGTTCATGTTCTGCCTCCTCTATAGCCTTTAAAACCATGCCCTTATAGCTCTTTAAAAGGGCGGGCACGTTTGCATATTTTTCAAGATCGAGTTTTGCTTCGGCGGCGCGGGCGGCGCCCTGGTCTATGCGCGCGTAGTGCGACTGAATATCCTTTGCCGCGCGCTTTGCGAATATAAGGCTTTCGAGCAGGGAATTTGAAGCCAGCCTGTTTGCGCCGTGCACGCCGTTACA
Organism: uncultured Clostridia bacterium; assembly: GCA_944341075.1. GTDB lineage: Bacteria > Bacillota > Clostridia > Christensenellales > Borkfalkiaceae > Coproplasma. Next base: position 15,349 of record CALVLV010000003.1, on the reverse strand, counting down.
GCACGTTTCGCCCACGGCGTACAGCCTGTCCATGGTAGTCCTGCCCTGAAGGTCTGAGCGGATGCCGCCCATAAAGTAGTGCTGAGCGGGAACGACGGGTATACATTCGCGGAAGACGTCGTACCCCTCGTCCAGGCAGCGCTGAACTATTGTGGGGAAGTGGTTTATCACCTCTTCGCGCGGGATGAGGCGCATATCCAGCCAGACGTGGTCGGTGCCGTCCTTTTTCATCTGCGCGAGAATATTCTTTGTCACCACGTCGCGCGGCTGAAGTTCGTCGCAGAAGCGGTTGAAGTTTTTATCGAGCAGCACCGCCCCCTCGCCGCGCACGCTCTCTGAAATGAGGAAGCGCCTGCCCCTCTCCTTTGTGTACAGCGTGGTGGGGTGTATCTGTATATAATTTATGTGGTCGATGGCTATGCCGTGGGTAAGGCACACGGCGAGCGCGTCGCCGGTGAGTATGCGAAAGTTTGTTGAATTTTCAAACACGCCGCCAAGCCCGCCTGAGGCGAACACGGTATAATCGGCGTACAGCCTGTACAGCCTGCCGTTTTTGCTGTCCTTTGCCACTATGCCGTAGCAGGTGTTGCCGTCTGCGATTATGTCTACCATGGTGACATAGGGCACGACGAACACGTTTGCAAGGGCACGCACCTTTTGCATGAGGTGGGTGGTTATCTCCCTGCCGGTGCAGTCTTCGTGGAAGCATATCCTGGGGCGGGAATGGCCGCCCTCGCGCGTGTATGCAAGCGAGCCGTCGGCATTGCGCGCAAAGCGCACCCCGCATGCGATAAGGTCGTCTATCAGCTCCTGCGAGTTGCGTATCATGCAGTCCACCGTGGCGGGGTTGTTTTCGTAATGGCCCGCGCGCATGGTGTCGTCGAAATAGCCCTGATAGTCGGCCTCGTCCACCAGCCTGCATATGCCGCCCTGGGCAAGATAACTGTCGGACTTATCGGGCGTGTCCTTGCAGATTATGAGTATCTTTTTGTCGCGCGGAAGGTTGAGCGCGCAGTTCAGCCCGGCTACGCCGGCACCTACTATTATAACGTCGTAATACTTTTCAAGCTCTATCATAGCACATCCCAAATTTTGCCCGCAAAGCGCATGGCGCCATACGCCGCGCAGGGGGCGCAAGAATATAAAAATAAAGCCGCGGCGGTTGCCGCGGCAGGTATCCGATCAGGCAGTGTGCGAACGGAAATACACCGACTTCGCATGACCGCCATGTCCGAACAAGGCCGTTCGCGGACGGCAATACACCGACCCCGCTGTGCGCTTTGTTCTGCAGCGCAGCAGAAAAACTGCCCCGCGGCACGGCCGGCAATACACCGACGCGCGCACCGCATCTGCGCCGCTACGGGAAACAGAGGAACGCTCCGCGGCGGGGAACTTATTTCCCGCCTCCCGATTGTGCAATTAGTTTACACTAAAACTTTACACCTGTCAAGTTATGTGTAAAGTTTTTTTAAGGGCGGCGCAAATGAAATTTTTTAACAACTTTGATACATTTGTGCCAAAAAGCCGTGCCTGCAGCAGGTCAGCGCCGCCCGCATTCCCCTTATGCTCAATTTTCGGCAGAATACGGCAAAACCTTCAAGGCTGTACGCGCCGCTTACGGAATATTATATTCATATAAAATTTATATTGACACGGAGGGGAAGTTATGAAGCTTTCGGAACTTTACGGAAAGGCGGTGACAAGCACCGACGGAAAGACGAACGGATGGGTGCGCGGGGTGCTGGGCACAGACGGCAAGCCGCAGTTTTTGCAGTGCTTCGACGGGCAGGAGCGGGAGTTCGACATAGACATAAAAGATATAAAGAGCATCGGCAATGACATAGTTTTTGAAGACAGGTCGGCGGTAAAAAAGGCGTGCGGCAGCATCAGGCTGGGGCTGCCCGCATACAGCGAAAGCGGTGCGTTTTTGGGGCACCTGACCGAGATAACGCAGTCGCACGGCGGCGCGCAGTACGTTATAGGCAAAAGAAAATACGCCGCCGAATACGTTACCGCGGGCGACGTTATTATTGTGCGCATGCCCCGAACGCTGAAGCACGACGTAACCTCTGCAGACGGGGCGATAATACTTAAAAAGGGCGAAAGGCTGACCGACGGCGCGCTTAAAAAGGCCGAAGACGCGGGCGAATACTTTCAGGCACAGATGAAGACGATATGATACGGGTTCACAAATTTTTCGGTCGGCCGCGCCCGAAAAATTTCGTGAGTCTGAGAAACCAAGTTTCTCTGGCGGCATTTTTGGCGCCCACCTTTATAGAAATGCCGCCATTCACTTCCGGTGAGCCTGCTGCCCGCAGCAAATATGGTCTTTCTGCGCAGGGAAACCCTGCTTGAAACGTTGATTATTTTAGAAAATTATATATCATTGACGCGCGCGAGGAGGCATAGCCGACGACACTCTGCCGAAGGCTTCCATTTATGGAAAACGGCAGATAGCGCCCTGCGGGCGAACGATGCGCTATTCCGTCGCCTGCGGCTCCTTACGACTAAGCGAATGGAATGAGCGCATGAAGAAATCTATTCCTTACCCGTGCCTCCTTTATTAGGGGAGATGACACGTACGAGCGCAACGATGGCGTGTCGGTGGGATTTACAAAGGCTCCCGCACCGAGTGGCTCCCTATATGCCGCTACACGTTGTACTTTGCCATTAGCTTTAAAAGCGTGTTGAAGTTTTCATTGAGGCGCTCGTTGTCGGCAGGGGTAAGCTCGCCCTTCATGCGGGCAAAGCCGAGCGAGGCCTTTATGCGCTCCACCTCCTGCCTGTCGCCGCGGCCGAGATCTTTTGCCAGAAGCTTTTCGGTGACGGACAGCGCGTGCTCTGTGCGCACGTTTGACTTTGGCGGAGTTACGTCCGGCACAAACTTCTCCGCAGGGAAGGACTGCTGCGGCAGAGGGCGGGGTACTTTTTCCCTTTTGCGCGACGCCAGCACCACCAGCCCGTACGTAAGATACCCCACGCACCAGAACGCGGCGGAAAGCAGCAGCGAATACGACACGCTCTGATGCAGCAGCGAAAGCGCGCCCGTGAGCACGGCGAACACGTTGACAAGCGCAAGGTAGGGGCGCTTATCTGCGCGACGCACACCGCTGCTAACCAGCGTGAGCACAAGCGTCACGGCAAACAACAGGGCAAACGCGCCCCAGCATATATACAGGAGCACATCGAGTGACAGCGAAGATACGGCCGAAAAAATATCTTTGAAAAATTGCGTAAACATATTTAAGATTATAGCCCCGAAAAGTCAAAAACATGCGGACATATTACCGAAATATTGCGATTTTTGACGAAAAGACAAGGCAATTGACAAGCCGCCGCGCGGGTGGTATAATTATATAAATTATATTCGCGGTGACGGAGATGGATTTCAGGGAAAGGCTTATAAAACTGAGGGATGAAAACAGGCTTTCGCAACAGGAGCTTGCCGACATGCTGGACGTCACCAGGCAGACGGTATCGCGCTGGGAGTCTGGCAGGAGCTACCCCTCCATTCCGCAGATGGCGCGCATATGCAGCGCGTTTGCCATAGACGCCAACGAAATGTTGGGCTGCACGGCAGAAAAACCCGTCGATGAAGCGCAAACAACGCATAACGGCGCCGAGGAGGCGCAGCAAAAGCCGCACGCAAAGCGGAAATTTATTGCCTGCGTTGCGGTACTTGCCGCGCTGTTTGCCGCGGCGCTGGGCGGGCTTATTGCCACCATAGTATACGCCGTAAAGGACGCCGGCTACGATTCAAGCGCCACTGTATGGGTGGTCTCCATTCCGCAGAACACGCCCATGATAGTGCTGTGCGTATTCCTTGCGCTGTTCATGGTGCTGATAGCCGCAATATTCATATACATGATAATAAGGGGAAAGCGCAGATGAAAAAGGCGATATGCGGCTTTATTTTGGCCATATGTGCCGCCCTGTTCGCCCTTTCGGCCTGTGCAGGCACATTCCGCTTTCTTTCCGTAAGGCTTAATGGAGAAGACGGCACCATTACCGCCGTTGCCATAAACGAATTTGACCTTAGCCGCGGCAGCGTGGCAGTAAAGCTGACGATATACCGCTCTGACGAGCGGACGACAGCCGCAGAAATGCAGGCGATAGACAGCACATATACCGCCGCCCTTGCGGCGGGCGAACGGCTGGAGCTTACCACGGATGCAGGCGAAGGCGGCTGGTTCTGCGCCGTGGCAGAATACACTGCTGAAGACGCCACAAACTACATTGAATGTGACCCCGTGCACTACGACGCACGCGGCAACCGCGTTTAATTTACAGCTATTCCAGCGTACTGTTGCTGTGCAAACCTGCACAGACGTGTACCGACAATAATAATTTATTCTAAAGGTAAAATTTGTGAAAAAACAGGTAAAATTTTTTGTTGTGTTACTGCTTATTGCTTTTATCGCACCTACATTTGCTGCATGCGCGCATAGTGACAAGGATGTCAGGCCTGACTATATAGCGCTGACCTCAGTAGGCAACGGCGATGGTACCGTGAGCTTTATTGCGGAAAACATAAGTAAGAGCAAAATTGAATTAGACGTAACCATAAACATTTATAAGGCCGATGAATACGATGCCGATAAATACGAAGAAGAGAAAACACTTATAGCGGGCGGCGGAACATCTGTACCAATAAAATACGGCGAAAAACACACTGTTACCACTTCGACAGACGGAGACGGATATTTCAGCGCAGTGGCAATATATATCACAAGAACATTCGTCAGTTACATTGAATGTGACCCCGTGCACTACGACGCGCAGGGAAACAGGGTGACGGAGACAGACGGGGTGAAACAATGAATTACGGAAGGCTTAAAAAGGGAAACACGCCTGTGCTGGCGGTGTGCTACGACTTTGACCGCACGCTTACGCCCGGCGACATGCAGGCACAGGGATTTATACAGTCTGTGGGCGAAGACGTGAACGAGTTCTGGCGGCAGTCAAACAAGCTGGCAGTGGAAAACGACATGGACATGAACCTTGCCTATATGCTTACCATGGTTAAAAAGGCAAAGGGCAAATTTTACGTTACGCGAAGGGCGCTTAACGAATACGGTGCAAAGATAGAGCTGTACCGCGGCGCAGAAGGGTGGTTCGGCCGCATAGACGAGTACGGCAGAGAGCGCGGAATATGCGTGGAGCACTACATAATTTCTTCCGGGCTGAAGGAGATGATAGAGGGCACCGCGATAGCCAGGCATTTTAAAAAGATATACGCCAGCGCATTCTGCTACGACGAAGACGGCGTGCCAGTATGGCCCGCGCAGGCGATAAATTACACAAACAAGACGCAGTTTTTGTTCCGCATTGAAAAGGGCTGCCTTGACATAAACGACCACGAGGGCGTGAACGAATACATACGGCCAGAAGAGCTGCGCGTTCCGCTGCGCAACGTGGTATATATAGGCGACAGCGACACAGACATACCCTGCATGAAGCTGGTAAATTCCTACGGCGGGCACGCGATAGGCGTGTTCGACCCCGAAAAAAAGGACAAGCAAAAGGTTTTCCGCCTTATGGCAAACAACCGCATACGCTACTTTGCGCCCGCCGACTACAGCGAGGGCGGCGAACTTGACGGGCTCTTAAAGGCAGTTATAGACAAGACTGCCGCATACGAAAAGCTGGAAGAGCGCCACGTTGAAAACCTTGGCGAAATGAGAAAAAACAGCTGAAATTATTACAGACGGCTCCCCTTACGCATGAAAAATTTTGCAGATTATTTTACTTTAGCCGCTTGCAATAGCCGCCCGCCTGTGTTAAAATAGCAATATAAATTTAAAAACAGCGCTATTTTAAGATGGCGGCGCACCCGCGGAAAAACGGGACTTGCATCGCCTTGAGGGAGGGAATATGAAGATAGTTTTTATAGGCGATTCGATAACCGACTGCGAACGAGACAGGGCGGACGAAAATTCGCTGGGCAACGGCTACGTTAAGATACTTGCCGACAAGCTGCGCCCCATTTACCCCGACATGGACATACAGCTTATAAACAAGGGCATAAGCGGCAACGAGGTGTGCGACGTGCTTGCGCGCGTGCAGACGGACGTTATAGACTTAAAGCCCGACGCTGCGGTGGTGATGATAGGCATAAACAACGCCCTGCACCAGTTCAAATACGGCAAGACGTTAGATTTAAAGCAGTTCGAGCGCGACTTTACCGCTCTGCTGAAGAAAATAAAGGAGGCAGGCATAACGCTTATATGCCTTGAACCCTTCCTTATGCCGGCGCCCGACAAGCTGCGCATACGCCCGCTGTTCAACAAGGAGCTTGAAATTATTCACCGCGTTGCCATGGAGACCGCAGACGAGTTTGTGGCTTACGACGAAATGTTCAACGGGCTTTCGGAGTCGATACGCTACACCGAATATTCGGTGGACGGCGTGCACCCCACGCACAGAGGCTCCCGCCTGATAGCCGACACCGCCATAAAGGCAATACGCAAACACCTTATGTAAAAATAAATTGTAAACAACAGAACCGAACAGCCGCCCGCAGATGACTGCGGGCGGCTGTAACTATATGCGTATTAATTACAGAATATACCGGAATTACTTGCGCGCAACTCCCGACTGTGCCGCCGCAACAGCTACCGCCTGCGCCACCGCAATGTGGGCGCCCTTATCGTAGGCAAGGGGCAGGATGTGGTCGGCGGAGAGCTCTTCGCCGACGTAGCCGGCTATGGCGTAAGAGGCCGCCTTCATCATCTCAAAGTTTATGTCGCTTGCGCGCACATCTAAGGCGCCGCGGAAAAGCCCGGGGAAGACTAGCACGTTGTTTATCTGGTTGGGGAACTCCGAAGAGCCCGTTCCCACCACTGCAGCGCCCGCCTCAAGCGCGGCCTTGCGCGAAATTTCGGGCACGGGGTTTGCGCAGCTGAACACTATTGCGCCGCCCGCCATGCTTTTTACCATGTCCTGGCTGACGCAGTTGGGGGCGGACACGCCGATAAACACGTCTGCACCCTTCATGGCGTCGGCAAGGCTGCCTTTTACGCCGCGCTTGTTTGTAACTTTTGCCATGGCGGCCTGCGCGGGGTTGACGCCCTCGGCCCCCTCATATATGGCGCCGTTTATGTCGCACAGAATTATATCGCCTACGCCGAACTTTAAAAGGTACTTTGCAATGGCTATGCCCGCGGCGCCTGCGCCGTTTATGACTATTCTAAGCTGCGAAAGCTCTTTGCCGACAACTTTTGCGGCGTTTATCAGCGCGGCCGCCATTACCACGGCGGTGCCGTGCTGGTCGTCGTGGAACACGGGGATATCCAGCTCCTTTTTAAGGCGCGATTCTATTTCAAAACAGCGGGGAGCGGAGATATCCTCAAGGTTTATGCCGCCGAAGCTGCCCGAAATGAGCTTTATTGTATTTACTATTTCGTCAACGTTTTTAGACTTTATGCATATGGGAAAGGCGTCTACGTCGCCGTAGGCCTTGAACAGAGCACACTTGCCCTCCATTACGGGCATGCCTGCCTCGGGGCCGATATCGCCCAGGCCGAGCACGGCGGTGCCGTCTGTTATAACGGGAACGGTGTTCCACCTGCGCGTGAGCTCAAAGCTCTGCGAAGGGTCGTTTTTTATGGCAAGGCAGGGTTCCGCCACGCCGGGCGTATACGCGAGCGAAAGCGCCTCGCGGCTGTCCGTGGGCACGCGCACGGCGGTCTCTATTTTGCCCCGCCACTCCTTATGCTTTTTAAGCGATTCCAGCCTGTAATTCATAAACTTTCTCCTGTGCGGTATTGCATTTGTTTCTTTGATGTTATTTTACCACTTTGCCGCGGCGTTGTAAAACATAAATGACAAAAACGCACAAATTGATAATTTATGTTTGTTTTTAACGCCTCAACGCCCAAACAGCCGAATGTGTCCCGCGCCGCGCAAACACACATTAAATTTTACTCCGCTATTGAAACGGCACGCAATATGTGATATAATCGTAACAACCGATCAACGCGGGAGGAAACACATGACAAAAGAAGAGAAAAGCATTTACGAACGCATTTTAAATAAAATACGCTTCGGCGACAGGCAATTCGACCTTGGCGGACTTGCACACCACGAGGCCTACACCGCAACGCTCGGTTTTTTAAAGGAGATATCCGAAGAGGCGGGCTGCCACGGCTATCTGTTCATAGTTTCTGTAACCAAGCTGGAGGAGCGGTACGGCGAGGCGCTGTTGCCCCTGCTCTGGGAGATACTTGACGGCTTTTTGTTCGGCAACGACATTTCTGCCGACACGGCATTCACGGCTTTTTACAATATCGGCCTGCACTATGCCCGCCATTACGACGAAGAAAAATTCAAAAAGCTGCTTGCCCCCGCAAGATATACCGAACTCTTTTACAGAGATTATCCGCTGACGTATGAGGTGATCTCACGCTATTTCGGCATAAGCGGAATGTACGCACGGCAGCGTCTGAGCGCAGAATGTGCGCTGAAAAGGCTTGGCGAGCTGGCAAAGAAGCCTGCGGCAGAGCGCACGTCAAAGAGAGGATTTACCGAAAGCTGTAAAAACGTTGCCGTAAAGGTTGCATATGCCGCGGCAACGGCGTCCTACCTGGAGCGGTGCTATCTGCGCGGCAACCTGACCCCCACTTCAAGGCACAGAAAGAGTGCCGCCATATTCAGCCAGCTCCCCCGCGAGATAGTTCCCCTGCTTGAAAGCGCCGAGGACGGCGACACGTGCGGAGTGACGATGCGCGACCTTAAAACCGCCACGACATACATAAACGAGGCGCTGCGCTACAACCCCGACTACCCAAAATACCCCTACCTTAAAGCAATGCTGATATTCTTCAGCGAGGTACTTGCCGGCAGGAAGATAACTGCCGCAACAGAGGCCGAACTTATGCAGCTGCTTTCTTCGGCGCAGTCGAAAGAGAGTCCCTCCGCCTCTGACTATGAGATACGAATAGCGAGATATATAGCCTTCCGTGCACTGGTGCAGAACCATGTAGCCGCACAGGACGACAAGGAAAAACTTACCAGAAGCCTGAAAACAGGGCGGGAAAAGCTGGACATAATAAACAGCAAGCAGTGCCCGCCCGCACAATACAGGCCGCGCCTGGGCTGCACCGACTTTGAGGACTATGTATTCATAAGTTACAGTACCAAAGACTTCAAACCGGTATACGTAGACATACTCGAAATGGCGCAACAGGGGATAAGGTATTGGTATGACAGGGGCACAATACCCGGCGAAAAGTGGTACGAAACGGTGGAAAACCGCATAAAGAACGCCGCATGCGTGATATGTTACCTGAGCAAAGATTTTATGATAAGCGAGGCCGTGTATAAGGAGCTGAACTTTATAAAAAAATACGATAAGCCGGTGATATGCATAGACCTTACCGGGCAGAAGAGCATTTCGCGCGCGGTTGCCGACGTAATGCGCAACGGCAGCAGGGAGATAGCCGAAAAACTCAACGCGCGCACTATGGAGATGCTCTTTTCGATATTCGATGAAGATGCCGTTGTCATAGCGCGCAGCCGCGAACCGGAAATAACCATTCATACGGAAAGGCTGTGCGGGGTGCTGGCAAAAAAATTCAACGCGACTATACGCAGAGTGACCAGCGAAAGCGGCACTGCGCCCAACGACATAACCTATGCAGACGGCGGCGGCAGACCTAACGAGGACAGCTATTTTGCCGACGACAAAAATAAGGTATACATAGTTGCCGACGGCATATCGCGCAAGCGGGACGAATATGCCAGATACGGCGGCAGCATAGCGGCGGACATTGCCAAGACGCTGTGCAGCGAAATGGGCGGACGGCTTGGCAGGAACATGGCGCTTGCTTCGGGCATATCTTCGGCCGAATCGCTGCTGGCAGAGGCCTTTGAGGCCGCAAACAAGAGCATAGCGGAACTGATAGAGAGCAGAAAGGAGCGCTATGCCGGAACCGAACGGCCGGGGTGCGTATGCATAGCCGCGCTGATTGCCGACGACAAGCTTGTATACGGCAGTGCCGGAGATTGCATGGGGATCCTTGTGCGCGGCAACCAGACGCTTGTATTCAGCCAGAAGCAGACGACGTTTGCATTCGACCTGCTGGGCAAAGAGCGCGACAGAGAGCTGCTTATGGAAAGATTTGTGAACTGCCCCGAAAACGAATTCGGCTACGGCGTTGCAAACGGCGACCCGCGCGCCGCACAATGTTTTAAAATTTCGCACATAGACCTTGAGTACGGCGACACCGTGTACCTGATATCAGACGGACTGAGCAACTTTATACAGTACTCCGACGGAAAAAAGATAAACGAAATGAGCATAGAACAGATAATGTCCCGCTCTGCCGAACAGGACTATGCGATAGGCGCGGCTCACTGCGACGACAAAACGATAGTGCGCATACACTTCAGGCCGGTAGCCGATGAGAAGAGCGTGCCCGATATAGCAGAGGCAATATAATACAGTCACAATAATACAGTCTCAGTAAAAATGCCGTGCGCATATGCACGGCATTATTTCTTTGAAACGCTTGCGCGGCTGTATTTAATAATAATTACATACATATCTCAGGCAGAAGTGCGCTTTGCGCGCACGGCGATTATTTTTGCACGCGCACGCCTTTTGCCCTTGCCGGTGCGGCGCGAGATGAGGCGCAATACAAACTTATAGGCCTCCCCCACCGCCACCACGGAGAGTGAAAGAGCGGCAACTATGCCCCATTGAACGCCGTTCAGCGCACACAGCCCGAAGGCATTTGCAAGCGGCGGAACGGTGCATAAAAGCACGTTTACGGCAACGCCCGCGCCCACCGTTGCAAGCAGTATTTTGTTGGTGAGCAGCCCGCGGAATGCCGAGGCGCGCTCTGACCGGGTGTTGAACGCGTGGAAAAGTTCAAGGAAAGATATGGCAAGAAAGGTCATGGTGCTTGCCGTCCGGTTGCCCCATATGTGCAGGGCAGCTATAAAGACGCCTATGGTGACGGCCGTCATGTATAAGCCGAAGAACAGCACCGAAAACAGCGTTTCTTTGCTGAACAGCGCCTTTTCGGCGCGCTGCGGCGGGCGGTGCATGGAGTAGTCGTCCGCGCGCTCGCACCCGAGGGCGAGCACGGGGAAACTGTCGGTTATAAGGTTTATCCACAGCAGCTGGGTAGAGCGGAGAAAGTCGAAACTGAAGAAGGCGAGCGAGGCTATAAGCACCGCCAGCACCTCCGCAAGGTTGGTGGCAAGGAAAAAGCATATAGTCTTTTTTATGTTGGAGAATATGCGCCTGCCTTCGCGCACGGCGGCGACTATTGTGGTGAAGTTGTCGTCCGTTATCACCATATCGGCGGCATTTTTTGTCACGTCCGTGCCCGAACCCATGGCTATGCCTATATCGGCCGACTTTATACCCGGGGCGTCGTTCACGCCGTCGCCCGTCATGGCCACCACGCCGCCACTACTCTGTATGGCGCCCACTATGGCGTTTTTATGGCGGGGCGTTACGCGGGCGAAGACCGTGCACGTTTTAACGGCCTCGCGCAGCTGCGAAGGGGTCATGGCGTCTATCTGCTCGCCCGAGAGCACCTGCTCCTCCCCTTGGGCTATGCCCGCCTTTTTGGCTATGGCAAACGCCGTGCGTTTGTGGTCGCCCGTGAGCATGACTGTGGTTATGCCGGCGCGCACGCACTCGGCAACGGCTTCGGGTACGCCCTCCTTAAGGCCGTCGGTCATGCCGCACAGCCCTATAAAGGTAAGCCCGCTCTCTTTAAGCTGGCCATCGGCGCAGGCAAACGCCAGCACGCGCAGTGCGCGGCCGCTCATTTCGTCGGTCATGCCCAAAATCTTATCAACGTCGCGCGCAGTAATGCGGCGCACGCCGCCTTCTGCAAAAATTTTTGTGCACCTTGATATCAGCACGTCGGGCGCGCCCTTGGAAAACACAAGGCTTTCGCCGCGGCAGTTTACCGCCACAGACATCATCTTCCTTTCGGAGGAGAAGGGTATTTCGCCCGTACGCACGGCGGCGGGCTCGGCAGAGTTAAGGCAGGCATATTCCTTTACGGCGACCTCGGTTGGATCGCCCATATATGCACCCCTTTGCCCCTTTACGTCCACACAGGCGTGCATGCAGGCATACAGCTTTTGCTTTGCACTGTCGGGGCATACCACATCCGTCACCCTCATCTTGTTTTCGGTGAGCGTGCCCGTCTTGTCTGTGCAGACATAGTTACACCCGCCCAGCGTTTCCACCGAGCGCAGCTTGCGTATGACCACGTGTTTTTTGCTCATGCGCTGCACACCCATGGCCATGATTATGGTGACTACGGCGGGCAGCCCTTCGGGAATGGCGGCAACGGCAATGGCAACGGCCGTCATAAAGTTCTGCGCAATGCCCTCGCGCCTGACTATCAGCGAAAGTATGAATATCACCGCCGTTACGGCGAGCACGAACCCCGTTATGAACTTGCCCAGCTTGTTCAGGCTGCGCTCCAGCGGGGCGGGCGCGGGCTTTGCCTCGGTGAGCATTGCCGCTATTTTGCCTATCTCTGTATTCATGCCCGTGGAGAATACCACGGCGGTAGCCGTGCCGCTTAAAACATACGACGAGGAAAAGAGTATATTTGACTGCGAGGCAAGCTGAACGCCGCTGCCCTCTACAGGGTCGGCGCTCTTCAGTTCGCCGGCGCTTTCGCCGGTGAGGGCGCTTTCGTCACACTTTAAGGCAGCACATGAGAGTATGCGGCAGTCGGCGGGCACCATGTCGCCTTCGGAAAGGGCGATGACGTCGCCGGGGACAAGCTCTTCGCTGTCCACAACACAGTCCTTGCCGTCCCTTACGCACCTGACTTTGCACACCGAAAGTTTTTTAAGGTTTTCTATCGCCCTGTCGGCGCGGTACTGCTGCACCGTGCCCACTATTGCGTTGAGAAAGATGATGAAAAGTATTATGAATGTATCGGTAAGGTCGGCGCGGTCGCCCGAAACAAAGGCTATTATGGCTGTGACTGCCGCCGCCGCGATGAGGAGAATGGTCATTACGTCCTTGAACTGGGAGAGCAGCAGTTTTAAAAACCCCGCCTTTTTGCCCTTTTCAAGCGCGTTGCGCCCGCACGAGGCCAGCCTGCGCGCCGCCTCCTGCCCGCCCAGGCCTATGGGCGAAGAGTTCAGCCTTTCCAGCGCCTGCCTGCCGCTGCCGTTGTAAAAATTATACATGCCACACCCCTTGCAAAACCGCGCGCATGCGGCAGGCGCACAACTCTGCGCCGCCGCAACTTACCCGCCGACCTTTTATTTTTATATGTATATACATATTCAGCCCGTCCGCCGCGTATTACAACGCCGCACACAAAAGCGCCCGCGACAAACGCAGGGCGCTTAAGCATTTTGCCTGTCGGCTTAACGGCATTAAAAAGGCGGAGCCTTAAGCTCCGCCGTTGCAGGTTAAAAACCGTATATTCTGTTTAAGGATCTTTGGCGGCACTCTCACGGAAAAAATTTTTGCCGCGCAAAAATTTTTTCCTGAAAGCACACAAGTCCCCCTTCCGTCCGCCCGCTTTACTGCGCAGCGTTCAAGGATTTTTGCAGCAGATTTCCCTCCGCTTACAACTATATTATATTACTTAAAAGTAAAAAAGTATGCACAATTTTGCAAAAATTTGGTAAAATTTTTTGCATTTGCCGTGTAAAGGCAAAATTATATGGAAGCAGAGCCCGCCGTGGCTTTACTTTTTGCGCCCGTTGGGTTAAACTGTTTTTATGAAAGTAAAATTTACGCCCATGCGCGCGGCATGCGCCGTGACCGGTGCGGCGATAGCGGGCATATTTATTGCCACCATTGCAATGAACGCCATGCGCCTTTATATAGAAGTGCGGCCGGTAGAATTCTGCATAGTTCCGCTGTGCATTATTCTGGCCGCACTGAACATGGCAGGCGGGGTTAAAAGCAACGCCGAAGATGCCCGCCGCAAAGGCGAAGGCGCGGGGTGCCGCGAAGTTGTGGCCGACCGCGTGCTGCTGATGTGCGCGCTTGCCTGCACCATGTGCGCCGACATATTCATGGTGCTGCTTGGCGGCTTTTACCCCCTTTCGCTGTCCTTTTTTGCCGCCGCCCAGCTGCTGTATTGCGCGCGCATACAACTTTACAGGCGCAACAAAAAATACACGGCGGCAGCCTTAAGCGTGCGCGCGGCTGCAAGCGTTGTGCTGTGCGTTGCCGCGGTGTGCATCATGCCGGGGAACGAGCTGTTGGGCGCCATTGCCGCATTTTATTTTATAAACCTTATTTTTAACGCCGCAGAGGCCGCCCTGCTTGCCGCAAGAGGGCGCACAAAGGGGCTGTTGCTGTTTGCCCTGGGCCTTGTGCTGTTTATAGGCTGCGATGTGTGCGTGGGACTGAACGCGGGCGGCATGGCGGGAATAAAAATTTCGTCAGGCGGACTGTACGCCATAAACATACTGATATGGGTATTCTACTTCCCCTCGCAGGTGCTGTTGGCGCTGTCCTCCCCGTTAAAAACTATTGAAATTGGCGATAAGGACAACAGGTGACCATATGAAAGATAACACAAGGCCCCCGCTGGCCTGCAGGGGCGTAAACATTGCCGTGAGCGTGATTTTGGGCGTGGCGGTGTTTGCCTTTATAATCTCCTTTTCCATAGGCCTGCCCATAATAAACAGGTGGTTTTACTATGTGCAGATAGGCCCGCTGGGGCTGGAGGAGGCGAGCGGGCACACCGCCGCCGAAATACGAGAGGCGTTTGACCAGATAATGGACTATCTGCTGCTGCCCGGGCGGGAGTTCGGCGCAGGCGTGTTCAGGTTTTCCGAAGAAGGGGCGGCGCACTTTGCCGACTGCAAGTTTTTGTTTGTGCTTGACGTTACCGTGGCAGGCGCAAGCTTTGGAATAATAGCCATTATACTTGTGCTGCACTTTACGCACGTTGTCAAAATAGGCTGTGCGGCGGGGCTTTCGCCCGCGTTCTGGGCGGCGATATGCGCGCTTGTAGTGCCGATAGTTCTGGGCGGGCTGGTGGCCTCAGACTTCGACAGGGCGTTCGAGGTGTTCCACCAGATATTCTTCCCCGGCAAGGACAACTGGCTGTTTGACCCGCGCACCGACGAGATAATAACCGTGCTGCCCGAACAGTTTTTTATGAACTGCGCCATATTTATAGGTTGCGGGCTGGTGTTCTTTTCGGGCATAACTATAGCCGCAGACTGCATAATAAATGCAAAACTAAACAAAAAGAAGCGGCAATATAACTGAATTAAATCGTTTGCCGCAGTATTGTCAAGGCGGCGGGCGCGGACTTAAAAGTGCGCGCCCGGCGCTTTTTTTCATTATAAAAGAGATTTCCCAACGCGTCGCCGACAAGGAAAATTG
>CALVLV010000002.1 GCA_944341075.1 uncultured Clostridia bacterium | reverse complement strand
CGGCGCAAAGAAAACATAGCGCGGCGCCGTGCGCAGAATTTTTCTGCACGCGGCGCCGCGCATACCATCATACTTAAATACATTTTTCAAGCACGTTTATTTGCCGAAACCGCCGCCCACGGGCAGCACCACGCCTGTAACATAGGGGGCTTCGGCAAGGTACAGGCAGGCCTTTGCCACGTCTTCCCCGCTGCCCAATCTGCCGACGGGGATCTGTTCGGTCAAGTCTTCCATCTCCTCTTCGGTGAGGTGGGCGTTCATTTCGGTATCTATCACGCCGGGGCTTACGCAGTTGACGCGTATGCCCGAGGGGGCAAGCTCTTTGGCGAGCGCCTTGGTAAAGCCTATCACCGCCGCCTTGGAGGCAGAATAGGCGACCTCGCAACTGGCGCCCACTTCGCCCCAGACGGAGGACACGTTGATTATGGCGCCGCCGCCCGCACCTATCATTCTGTCAGTAACGGCACGGCTGCACAGAAAGGCGCCCTTTGCGTTTACGGCGAACACCCTGTCCCACTCGTCGGCAGTGGTATCCTGTATCACGTTTACGCGCGATATACCCGCATTATTGACTAGCACGTCTATTTTATCGAACAGGCGGAAGAAGTCTGCAAACATTTCGGCAACCTGATCTTCATCTGAAACGTCGGCGCGCATGAGCACAGGGCAGTAGCCCAGCATGTTGAATTCTGCCTGGGTGGCAGTGGCCGCGCTTTCATCGGAAGAGTAGTTTATAACTACCTCGTACCCCTGCTGCAAAAATTCAAAGGCAATGGCCTTGCCTATCCCCTTTGTTCCGCCGGTAACAAGCACCGTCTTCATATAAACACCTTTAAAAAATAAAATTAATTCAAGCCCTATGCATTGCAGAGCGAAAGTATATTTTTTGCAATCTCTTCGGGCGAAAGCCCGTCTGTATCCACCACAAAATCGGCGGCGGCAATGTATTTGGGCGTACGCGCGGGAAGCAGCTCCTTCACCCGCTGCGCGGCGCCGCCTGCAAGCAGAGGCCTTTCGGTATCGCCTTCAAGGCGCCTTATAAGCTCGCCTTCGGATGTGCGCAGAAAAAATATTTTGCCGTTGCGCTTTAAAAGGCGCACGTTTTTTTCGCTGAGAACGCACCCGCCGCCCGTGGCGATTATAAGCCCGTCGCGCGCAGATACCTGTTCAACGGTGAGCGTTTCTATCTCGCGGAAGCGCCCTTCGCCGTACTTTTGGAATATGTCGGCAATGCGCCCGTACCTTTTTACCACCTCTTCATCGGTGTCCACGCACTCAAGCCCCGCAAGCCGCGAAAGGGCGGCCGCGACCGTGGTTTTGCCGCAGCCCATCATGCCGCAAAGCACAATATTCATAAATTACCCCGCATATATGCCGCAGACATTCACTTGAGCAGAAAGCTCTGCGCGGCGAGTATATAGCTGTTTTTGCCGAACCCGACAACGCTGCCCGAGCAGACTTCGGAAATTACCGAGGTGTGGCGGAACTGTTCGCGGGCGAACACGTTGGACATGTGCACCTCTACTACGGGAACAGATATGGCGGCTATGGCATCGCGTATGGCGTAGCTGTAGTGGGTGAACGCGCCCGCGTTGAGCACTATGCCGTCACAGTCGGCGGTGTGCAGTTTTGTGCAGATATCGCCCTCGCAGTTGCTCTGGTAAAATTCACAGTCCACACCCTTGAGCGCAGCCGCAATGTCGGCGTTTATCTCGTCGAGCGTCTGCGTGCCGTATACGCCCTTTTCGCGCCTGCCCGTCATGTTGAGGTTTACGCCGTTAATAAATAAAATCTTCATTCTATGTTCCCCTTGTAAAATATACGAATGAATGGCTCCGTTATATGTCGGCGCCGCTGCGCCCGAACTCTTCGAACAGCTGCTTTGCCTGCGCGGCGTGCGGCTGTATGCCGTGATATATACATTCGGCATAGTATGCCTGATAAAAGAGCATGGGCATACCGTTGATTATTTTTTTGCCGAGGCCTTCGGCAATTTCCAAAAACCTGCTTTTGCGCGGCACATATATTAGATCTATTGCCGTATTGCACAGCGAAATGAGATCTTCGCCGACGGGGGAGACGCCCACCGTTTTGTGCATGCCCACGCCCGTTGCGTTTATGATGATATCGTACGGAGCGCATGCAAGCTCCTCCGCCGCCTGAACGGAAAATTCTGCGGCCACTCTTTGCGCCGACTGGGCGTTTTTATCGAACACGGTGACGGAAGCGCCCGCATCCTTAAGCTTTTTGGCCGCGCTGCGGCCCGCCCCGCCCGCGCCGAGAATGAGCACGCTTTTGCCAGCCGCCTGCACGCCTGCGTTTTCAAGCATGAGCATAAAGCCCAGCCCGTCGGTATTGTAGCCCCTGCGCGTTGAGCTTACCACGGTATTCACCGCGCCGAACGCCGCGGCGTCGCCTTCAAGCGAGCTTAAAAATGGTATTATGTCCAGTTTGAAAGGTATTGTGACGTTGAACCCGTAGTACCCTGCGAAAAACTCCTCCGCGCGGGAGGCAAATTCTTCGGGAGGAACGGTTATATTGTCGTACGATACGTCGTAACCAAGCTTTTTTGCAATGAATGTATGCATTGCGGGGCTTGACGACTGCGATACGTCCTTGCCTATTACTGCAAGTTTGAAAGCGTTCATTGTTTTTCCTCCGCCAAAGACCGTGCGCACTGCATTATGAGTGCGGAATATTCGTCCGCCCCGAGGCGAAGTTCTGCAGCCTTGCCCGGGCAGACGGGAACGATGATGGAAATTTCTCCCCCGCCCACATTCTTTTTATCGTAAGCCGCCGCGGCGCACGCCCTGTCGGCATCGGCATAGGCGGGCACACTCACCACCCTTTTGATGAGAGAAAGCAGCCTTTTTGCATATTCGGGCGGGCATATGCCGCGTTCAACGGCAATAAACAGCTCGTAATACATGCCGATGAGCACATATTCGCCGTGCGACTTGCGCTTATAGTACAGCTCAAAGGCGTGCCCCGTGGTGTGACCTAAGTTGAGCGTCTTTCTGAGCCCGCTCTCCCTTTCGTCCCGCGTGACCACGTCGGCCTTGTGCGAGATGCAGTCGTATGTAATATCCTTTAAAAATATTTCGGAAGAAAGATTTTTTGTGTTTTTCTCCAGCTTTTCAAGAATGGATGCGCTTAAGCCGCCGTACTTTATTATTTCGCCCAGACCGCAACGGATCTCGCGCGCGGGCAGCGTGCTTAAAAACAGCGGGTCGACTATCACCGTTTCAGGCTGGTAGAAGGTGCCGACTATGTTTTTGACCCCGCAGAAGTCTATGGCGGTTTTGCCGCCGACAGAGCTGTCTACCTGCGCAAGCAGCGTGGTAGGCACCTGCACAAGGTGCACTCCGCGCATGTACAGCGACGCGGCAAGCCCCGCTATATCGCCGACTACGCCGCCGCCGAGGGCAACTACCGTATCGCACCGCTTTAAGCCGCTATGCAACATGTGCTTTAAAATACGCGCAAGGCAGGTATAATTTTTGCTCTTTTCGCCTGCGGGGATAACGTGAACTTCGCCGTGCGGCGCAAGTTTTTGTGCAATAAATTCGCCGTACAGCCTGTTTACGTTGCTGTCTGTAATTGTAAAAATGTGCCTGCCGCTTAAAACTTTTGGCAGAACTTTATCCAAGACCCCCTCTCCGCAATGTATTTTGCTTGTTACGGAGGGGGTGTTTATATCAATCTCTTTCATGGCAAGTACCCCTGCATATCACAGCCCGTTATAGCGCGATATCACCTGCGCCATAGTGTCGCCGCCCAACCTTTCGGCAACGGCCTGCGCAACAGTGAACGCCGCAACGCCTTCAAGTATTATTTCGCAGGCGCATATTGCGGCAACGTCGCTGCGTTCGCCCGCGGCACGGCAGGGCTCGCCAGTTATAAAATCTACAGTGTTCAGCCCGCGCATAAGGGTGGGTATGGGCTTCATGGCGGCGCGCAAAACTATATCTTCGCCGTTAGACATGCCGCCCTCTATGCCGCCCGCGTTGTTGGTGCGGCGCACGAACATGCCGCCCTGAGCATAAATTTCGTCGTGCACGCGGCTGCCGGGGAGGTCGGCTGCGGCAAAACCGAGGCCTACTTCCACCCCCTTTATGGCCTGCACGCCCATTAACGCGCCTGCAAGGCGGCCGTCGAGTTTTTCGCCGTACGTCATGCAGCTGCCGAAGCCGCTCTTTAAGCCGTGTATGCGTATTTCAACCACGCCGCCCGCGGTGTCGCCCTGTTCTTTTAGACTATCTATAAGGCGCATGGCCTGCTCTTCCAGCGCGCCGTCAAGCATGAACAGCGGGCGGGACTTGGCCTGCGCAAGTTTTTCAAACGGGTATTCTGCCCCGTCGGCTATGCCGCACACCGACTTTACGTATCCGCCCACCTGAACGCCGAGCGCGGAAAGGTACTGCTTTGCTATGCCGCCCGCGGCAACGCGCACGGCCGTCTCCCTTGCGCTTGCGCGCTCTAAAATGTTGCGCGCGTCCGTTTGCCCGAACTTTAAAAGCCCCGTAAGGTCGGCGTGACCGGGGCGCACCTTTGTAAGCGTGCGCTGAGTAAAATCGCAGCTGTCCGCGCCCATCACGTTTTGCCAGTTTTTATAGTCGGCGTTTACTATCTGAAAGGCGAGCGGGCTGCCGAGGGTGAGCCCGCCGCGCACGCCGCTGAGCACTTCTATGCGGTCGCGCTCTATCTTCTGCCTGCCCCCGCGGCCATAGCCGCTCTGGCGGAGGGCGAGGTCGGCGTCTATCTTTGCAAAGTCCAGTTCAAGGCCTGCAGGCAACCCCTCTATTATACCCACCAGCGCCTTGCCGTGAGATTCGCCCGCGGTTGTAAGTTTCATAAGCCGCTCCTTGCGCGCTGCAAGCGCGCCCGTTTTATAAATTATGTAAATGAATATATGCCGCTATGAACGCGCGGCGCTCACCGACAGTTCGCCGTTTTGCGATACAGTACAGGTGATATCCCCGCGGTACATGGTTATGTACAGTTGCCCGTGCGCAAGCAGATCGGCCATGGCTTCAAGCGAAGGGCAGCCCTCGCCGTTGCCTTCGCCGACGGAGATTACAGACACGTCAGGCGAGAGAAGATCGGAAAGCTTTGCCGACGCATACCCCTCTCCGCCGTGGCCTGCCGCCTTGTAGAGCGCGCAGCGCGAAAAATCAATGGCGTGGCCGCAGTATTCAAAATATCCGTCCTCTATCTGAGAGAGCTGTTCGTATTCGTCTGCAAGCGCTTCAAGCGTTGCCGAGGGCGCGTCCCCTGCATAGAGCATGCCCCTGCCCGCAAATTCCAGCCACAGAATTGCCGAGGCGGCGTCTATATTGGCGGCGGTGGGCGATGAATTCATTGCCTGATATTCCCCGCCCGGGGCGGTGTGCACATCGGGAGAGAGATATGTGAAGTAAAAATCGCCGTTTACGGCGCCTGCGCCGTATTCGCCCACCGTGAGGCGGGCACCGCTTGAGGCGGCGGCAGACATAAACGCGGCAAATTCCCGCGTGATATACCTGTTTGTGCTGTATGGGTAAAAAATTTCGCCCACGGTCTTGTTGGAAATTATTTCCGCAAGCCCGCCGCAGTGTTCGGCCTTTACCGAAGTGCATACAAGGTAGTCGATATGATCTATGTCCAGCCTGTTGAGCTGCGTGAGTATTTTAAGCGTTGTTGTATAAGAACCGTCGCCGCCGTCTATAAGCATGGTCTTGCCGTCGGGAAGTTCGGCTATGGCGCAGTCGGCGTGCCCCACGTCGAGCACATGAAAATAAAGCGCGCCCTGCGGCGAACGGTTGCGGCCGACGAGGTATGCAGTGAAATATTTGAGCGGAAAGAATATGTTTACGATGAGCAGGGCGGTTATTATAACAGCCGCGACCGCCACCGAAATTATTGCCGCAACAGTCTTTTTTGAAAGTTTTGACTTTTTCAACGCAGATATTTTACGCCCTTTTATAACTTTGCAAAATACAGAATATTATACAGCCATTATACATCTGAATAGGGCGAATGTAAAGTTTATTGATAAAATTTTTGCCTGCAGCGGCGATATGACGGCATTTTTATATGTTTTTTGCATAAAAATGCAGCCCGCGGGCGCACATGGCGTCCGCGGGCTGCATTTTTGGAGGGGAAATTTTATGTATATTGCATACGGCTTTTTAAGGCCGCTTCGGTGAGCTTTGTATGTTGCCCGAAAAAGGTCATGCCCCCTTTGAGGCAAGTTTATGGTACTCGCAGTGCACCAGCGAGCCGTGCATATCGTAGAAGTGGACGATCTCTTCGGTGGCGGCGCTCTTTTCGCACGCGCCCGCCGAATTGCGGAAGTAAGTAACTTTGTAGCTGCCGCCTATCAGCGGTGCAGCCTCGCTTGTGCGTGCCGCACGGGGTTTTTGCATTATTTTCTCCTTATCACTTACGGGCAATGAATTTCTGTTCCCGCCCGTTTACAGTTATAATATAAACCGCAAATGTTAAAATTAAGTGACCGTAAGAAAAATTTTATGCAAATAGCCGAAAAATTTTTAAAACTCCCCTTCGGCTGCGGAATTTGCCGTTACCTGCCAACATCCACAGCGACATTGGGCTAAATTTGCACTATTACGACAAGTTGTATTGACAGCGGCGCGCCGCTGTGCTAAACTTTTATTACAAACAAAACCATAGAGGTGAAAATATGGGAAACCTTATTATTACCGTGGGCAGAGAATTCGGTAGCGGCGGCAGGGAATTCGGCAGAAGACTTTCCGACGACCTGAAGATCGCCTATTACGACAGGCAGATAATAAGCGAGATTGCAAAGCGCACCTCGCTTTCAGAGGAATATGTACACCAGATAATAGAGCGCAAGCCCTATATGCCCTTCCCCATAACCACGGGCAGATCGTTTTATCCGTTGACCGACCCCGTTGTGGAGCAGACCCTTTCGGTATACAACGAACAGCACAACATAATACGCGAAATGGCTGAAAAATCGGACTGCGTTATAGTGGGCAGGTGCGCCGACTATATTCTGCGCGACCTGCACCCCCTGCGCATATTTGTATATTCCGAAATAGGCGCAAGGCTTAAGCGCTGCCGCGAAAAGGCGCCCGAACACGAACATCTTTCCGATTCGGCATTAAAGCGCCACATTTTGAAGATAGACAAGGAGCGCGCAAAGTACTATGCCTTTTATACAGACAGAAAATGGGGCGAGCGCACCAACTACGACCTGTGCATAAACACGGCGCACATAACGCCCAAAGAGGCCGCTGCCGAACTTGCCATAATACTTGAAAGAAAGATGAAAGAGGCGCGGCAGGACTTTAGCAATAAAGAATAACACTTAAATTACTGACAGAAGTTTAAGGCGGGCGCCGCGCATTTTGCGCGGCGCCCGCCCGTTTTTGCGTATACAGCCTATATTTGCAGGTGACCTGAGCCGCCCCTAAAAAGCTCGGCAATTTACAGCTTAACAGTGAATGTGGCCACCCTGTTTACAAACTCTTCGTCGTGCTCGACAAACAACATTGCCGGCGAAGAGGACAGAACTGCCGCCTCTATCAGCTCGCGGACGTCTACGTCGAGATAGTTGAAAGGTTCGTCCCATACATACAGCGCGGCAGAGGTAAGCATGCTGCGGGCAAGCGCGGCTTTTTTGCGCTGACCGGTGCTTAGAAGAGACATATCCCTGCTCCAATCTGCAGAAGCAAAGCCAAGTTTTGCCAGCATGCCTTTAAAGGCCGCCTCCTCGATTTTCCACATTGCAGCATATTGCGAGGGGGTGCCGCATACATCTTCACAGTTCTGCGAAACGTACGAAACCTTTAAACCCTCGGCACCCGATACCCCCTCCGCAGTAGCTCCGCTGAGGTCGAAGGCATCGTTCGGCATGCCGCCCGCCAGGGCGACGACAGCCTTTAAAAGCGTGCTTTTGCCGCAGCCGTTGCTGCCCGTTACCGCCACGCGTTCTCCCGGCCGCACGCAGAAGGTCAGCCCGCCAAAAAGTTTTTTACCCTGCAGAAATATATCTGCATTATTCAGCGACAACACATATTGCCTGCGGCATATATGCGGGGGAAATGTAAGTTTTGCCGACTGTTGCGGGAGTTCGGCTGCCAGCCGTTTTGCGTTTTCGGCAGCCTGCGTGCGGCGGGCGGCAGCAGATACAGAGCGCTTCATCACCCTTGCCGCGCTTGCGCTTACAAACCCCTTGTCCGCCTTGAGGCCGCTTTTTTGTATGCCGAACTTTGCCCGCTCGGCATTTACCGCCCAATCTTTTGTGCGGCGGGCGGCAGCATACAGCCGTTCGGCCTCGCCTTCCAGCCTGCGCTTTTCGGCCGCGGCGGAGGCAAGGTATGCGTCCCTCTCCCCTTTCCACACCGAATAGTTGCCGCATATCACCTCTGCTTTTCCTTTTGAGAGAAAGAGCGTATGGTCGGTGCAGGCGTTTAAAAATGCCCTGTCGTGCGAGGCGACGATATAGCCGCTCTTATCTTTAAGATAGGAGGCCAGCCGCCTTCTGCCCGCAAGATCCAGGCTGTCGGTGGGTTCGTCTATCAGCGGAAAGCCGCCCGAACAGAACAGCGCGGCGAGCATGGCCTTTGTCCTCTCCCCGCCCGACAGCGAGGAGAGCGGGCGGCCGAGGATATCTTCTTTAAAGCCGAGCAGGCTGAGTTCGCGCATGAACTGCCAGTCATCGGCTTCGGGGCACATGCCCATGAGCGCGGCGACGGGTTCGCGCACATTCACATTCTGCGGAAAGCGACAGAAGTGTGCGGAAGAGATGACTTTTCCGCCGCACTTTTCCTCGCCGCAGAGTATTTTAAACAGCGTGGTCTTGCCGCTTCCGTTTGCGCCGACCAGCCCGATTTTCCACGTTTCGTCCGCCGTGAAACTTAAGTTTGAAAACACGGGGACGAGCGAGGCGGGGTAGGAAAAATCTACCCCTTGGAATTTTATAACAGACACAGGCGTTTCCTCCTTGAAAATAAAAAAGCCCGCAGAAAACAGACTGCGGACAGTATAGCCGTGGAGAGCGCGCCCTGCCTGTATGGCCATAAACAGGCCACTTTGGCATAAAGGTACTGCCTGCGCAAAAATACGCAAAAAGAGCACGGTTTGAGGGCGTTGCGGCCTTTGCCGTAAAATTACAGCCGATTTTCTGCATGTTCCGAAGGGCGCAACAAAACTTTGCCCCGCGGAGAGGATAGAGTACCAGCAGAAAATCATATGCGCAACGCAGTTTACCTCCATTAAAATTTATATGCCGTACACGGCACTACATACAGTATAGCCGCAACACACGCAAATGTCAAGAAACGGCGGCACGGAATATAATTTTCCGAATAAAACGGCTTCAGCCGGAAAAAGCCCCTTGACCTTGCGGCGGCGAGGTGGTATAATATATCAAGGTGGAATGCCTTTAAATTATGGAGGACTACTACGATGCAGAAATACGATTACCTTATTGTGGGCGCGGGTCTGTTTGGCTGCGTGTTCGCGCACGAAGCAAAAAAGGCGGGCAAAAAGTGCCTTGTTATAGACAAGCGCAGCCACATAGGCGGTAACATCTACACCGAAAACAAAGACGGCATAAATATTCACGTGTACGGCGCGCATATTTTCCATACCTCTGACGAACGCGTATGGAGATATGTGAACGGCTTTATAACCTTCAACAACTTTGTAAACTCGCCCATAGCGCGCTACAAGGACGAGCTGTATAACCTGCCCTTCAACATGAACACCTTTTCAAAGATGTGGGGCGTTGTTACGCCCGCAGAGGCAAAGGCCAAGATAGCCGAACAGATTGCCGAGCTTGGAATAGACGAGCCCAAAAATCTTGAAGAACAGGGCCTTAAGCTTGTGGGAAGGGATGTTTTTGAAAAACTTATAAAGGGCTACACCGAAAAACAGTGGGGCAAGAGCTGCAAAGACCTGCCCGCATTTATAATAAAGAGGCTGCCCCTGCGCTTTGTTTACGACAACAACTACTTCAACGACCGCTACCAGGGCATAGCCGAGGGTGGCTATACAAAGCTTGCCGAAAAACTGCTTGAAGGCACCGAAGTGATGCTTGAAACAGACTACTTTGAATTTATAAAGCAAAACCCCGACATTGCCGCAAAGACGCTTTACACCGGCATGATAGACGAATTTTTCGGCTACAGGTACGGCGAGCTGGAATACCGCTCGCTCCGCTTTGAAACGGAGAGGCTGGAAGAGGAAAACCACCAGGGCAACGCCGTTGTAAACTACACCGAGCGCGAAGTGCCCTATACCCGCATAATAGAGCACAAGCACTTTGAAAGGGCGCAGAGCCCCGTGACGTATATAACGCGCGAATACCCCGCGGAGTGGCACAAGGGTGACGAGCCCTATTACCCCGTAAACGACGAAAAGAACAATGCCCTGTATGCAAAGTATGCAGAGCTTGCAAAAAGCCGCCCCGACGTTATATTCGGCGGCAGGCTGGGGCAGTATAAGTATTACGATATGGACAAGGTGATAGCGGCAGCGCTTGACTGCGCCGAAGGCGAACTGAAAATAAACTTAAAATAAACTGAAAAATAATATATTTATGGCTTGCGGGCGGCGCAAAATTGCGCCGCCCGCAAATTTATTTTGCTGCACAGGTGTAGCAGAAACTGAATATTTGCCACATATATGGCACCCAATCGGCATTTAATACATTTATTCATATTTTTCGACAAGTTGTCAAACAGTTGATTTAAATTGCTGCTTTATGATATAATAAATATGTGAAAGTGTTTACAGTAAAATTCGGAAACAATTTAAGCGGTGCCGAAAAGCTGTTTGTAAAGGGCGGCAGATATGACCCGAAGAGCGAACAGCTTTATGTTGCGGCAGGGGATGCGGCTGACTTTGAAAGTTTTTTTAACCTGCTTCCGCACCCCGAATACACAAAATATTGCGGGCTGAACAAAGCCGTGCTTGAAATAAAGGCAGACGGCAAATACCGCACGGATATCTTTGAACGGCTGCAGGGCGGCGAATGCCGCACGATATGTTCATGCGAATGTGACGGCGACAGCCTTACCGAAGTTGACCTTACCGCAAACGCGCGCGGCGACTATACTTTTTTTAAAATAACGGCCCTGACCGACTGCACCCTGCATTCGGGTGCATGGCTCGCCGGAAAGCCTGCCGAAAGACAGGTAAAAACAGCCGTGATAATCTGCACATACAGGCGCGAGGGCTATGTGAGTGCAAACATGATGCGCATGGCAGACGCCCTGGCGGCACAGCCCGAATGGCGCGAAAAGCTGCACTTTTTTATTGTAGACAACGCCTGCACGCTGGAACTTGAGTCCGGCGGCTTTTATACGGTAATAAAAAACCGCAACCTTGGCGGCAGCGGCGGGTTTGCGCGCGGCATGTACGAGGCCGCCAAAGACCCCTCCTACACCCATCTGCTGCTGATGGACGACGATATTTACTTTGACTTCAACGTTCTGGAGCGCACCTGCAATATGCTTGCACTGCTGACCGAGGAACATAAAAACGCCTCTGTAGGCGGGGCGATGCTTGTTCTGGAGCGGCCGTGGATGCAGTACGAATTCGGCGGCAGGTTCGACGGGCTGATATTCCGATCATTAAACTGCGATTTAGACGTGCGCAAGCCCGAAAGCCTTATTAAAAACGAGCATGCCCCCACCCCCAACTACAATGCGTGGTGGTATTGCTGCATGCCGGCGGACTGTGTTAAAAAGTACGGGCTGCCCATGCCCTTTTTTATAAAGGGCGACGACGTGGAATACGGCCTGCGCACGATAGACGAACTGATACTTACAAGCGGCATAGCCGTGTGGCACCAAAGCTTTGAAAACAAATACACCGGCACGCTTGAATACTATATAAAGCGCAACGGCGCGGTAGTTGCCGCGCTGGGGTCGCAATCGGGCGGACTGAAGGCGGCAATACGCTTTGCCTATTTTATGTTCAAAAACCTTGCGCTTAAAAATTACGACTGCGTGGAGCTTATATACCGCGCCTACCGCGACTTTAAGTCCGGCGGGGAGTTCTTTCTGACTGCCGACAGCGAGAAAGTAAACGAAGAGTTGCGGGCTCATTCACAGAAATTTGCCGAACCCGCCGAAATTGAAGCGATATGCGGCGGCAAACCGCAGCTTAAAAAACCGAAGGTGCACAAGCGGCACAGCCTTTTTGACTGCATGCTTATAATAATTGAAAACTACATGCCCGCCTTTTTATTTTCTGCAAAGCCGGGAGTGACAAGCGCGGGATTGCCGCGCACGCGCGACTGCTTTATGAAACGCACCTGCGTGCAATACGATGAAGTGACCGGCCGAGGACTGGTTTTCACTTTGGACAAAAAGCGCAGAAGAAAGCTGCGCAGGCTTACGTTCAGGGTATTTTTCGGCATGCTGTTCGGCTACAGAAAAATCAAAAAACAATACAAAAAAAATATGGCGGCAATGTGTTCGGCCCGGAATTGGGAGCGCATGTTCTTCCCCGACACAAAATAAGAGAAATAAGACCGCGGAATATATCGCGGAACCATGAAATATTCTCTTTATTTTACACATATATGCAGCCCTTTTTGCAGAATATAAAATAATGGACAAATAAAACTATTTTATATTTTTATATTAGTTGCGGCATATATGCGGGGCAATTTAATTTTGAAAATTTTTTTTCACAATTTTTACCTGTTTTTTACTTAATTGGTAGATTTGTGGGCTGATTTGTACTATAATATTTTTACATTTTTGCATTTTCGCCGCATAAGAACGGCGTATAAATATTTCACGGCGGGGGAATGCCTGCATACTCACCGCTTTTTTCCGGGACGCTTATATGGTGAAATTTTATCTTAAAACCAAATACGCCTTTGACTTTGTTATAGCCCTCTTTGGCATAGTGATAGTTTCGCCGCTGCTTGCCGTCGTCGCCATAGCGATAAAGGCCGAGGACGGCGGCGACGTGCTTATAAGGCAGAGCCGTACCGGACTGCACGGCAGAAAGTTTACATGCTACAAATTCCGCTCGATGAAGAGCGCCGACGTGGGATATGACAAGCACAAAAGAGTTATAAAGGACAGCAACCCGAACCTTACCAGGGTAGGCAAATTTATACGCAAATTCAAGATTGACGAACTGCCCCAGCTGGTAAACGTTATCAAGGGCGACATGTGCATAATAGGCCCGCGCCCGCTTTTGCCCGTGTACGACACCGATTATGAGGACTGGGAGCTTATAAAATTTGAAATGCGTCCCGGCATGACGGGACTGGGACAAGTATGCGGAAACGGCTACCTTTCTATCAAGGCGCGCAAGTATTACGACGCATATTATGTTACGCACGCATCACCGATACTCGATATCAAAATAATCATAAAAACGGTTGCCGTATTGTTTTTGGGCGAGCGCCGCTTTTTGCGGCATGTTTCTCCCGAACAATATGCCCGTGCACGCGAAGACGTAAATGCCAGACACAGTATAAGCAGGGAAACCTACATAAACTTCGGGCTTACTCCGCCTGAAGAACGCGGGGAGAAAGAAAACAAAAATGCGTGACGATAGAATAAATGTTTTACAGATAGTCGGCAACGCGCGCATAGGCGGCGTTGCCGCTTGTTTACTGAATTACTACAGACACTCCGACCTTTCAGGGTTCAGGTTCGATTTTGTCACGTACGCGCCCTCTTCCTTTGACGAAGAAGTATGGAAAACAGACCCGCACGCGCGCATATACTATATATCTCCCTTTCAACGCAACTTTATTAAAGGAATCTTTGATTTGGAAAAGGTGTGCGCTGACAACGACTACAAAATAGTACATTCGCACCTTACCACCCTTTCGGCATTTGCCCTTACCCCCGCGGCGCACAGCGCCGTTCCCATACGCATCTGCCACGCCCACAGCGCGTTCGACAGATATTCAGACCACTATCTTTTTAAAAAAATGTTGCGCCCGTTTGCGTGCGACAAAGCCACACACCTTATGGCATGCAGCAGGTACGCCGCCGAAAATTTATTCGGCAAGCGTGCGGGCGAAGCATATATTCTGCCTAATGCGATAGAAGGAAGCAGATTTTATTCTGAAGAAAAGCAGTACGCCGAATACAGGCGGGAACTGGGGCTTGAAGGCAAAGTTGTGCTGTTTGTAGGAAGATTTGAATACCAGAAAGATATACCGCTGCTGGTGCGTGCATTTGCAACAGCGTCAAAAAAACAGGAAATGACGCTTGTGCTTGTGGGCGACGGTAAAGAGCGGCACACCATTATAGAAGAAATAAGTAGCTGCGGCATAGCCGGCAAGGTAAAGATTATTCCCCCGTGCGACCCCGCGCCGTGGTACAAGGCTGCAGATATTTTCTGTCTGCCTTCGCGCTACGAAGGGCTTGGCATGGTTGCCATAGAGGCTCAGGCGGCGGGACTAAAATGCCTGCTTTCAGTCAACGTTCCCAAAGAGGCCGACATAACCGGCAAATGCAAATTTATAGACGGCGGCGTTGAACAATGGGCGGCAGCGCTGCTTGAACCTGCCGCGCACAGTTACGATACAAGACAGTGCATAGAAAAAGCGCACTACGAAATAACGCAAGAAGCTCACAGACTTACAGACTTTTATGAAAACGCGCTGCGCGAATTACGATAAGTATTAACAAACCTGGCGCAGGGCAATAATAGTTTTATACGGCTTTACAAACCGTCGCCGGAAGGGCTATAATAATACTGTGCTCCGCGCATGCAAAACACATGCACGGCAACCACGGAGAAAAACAATGAATAAAAAGACGGGCAACCTTAGTCAAAGATTATATCTTTTGCGCCTTCTGGTGCGCAGAAACATAAAAAACCAATATTACCGCTCGGTCATAGGCGTGTTGTGGACGGTGCTCAACCCGCTGCTGAACATGATCGTAATGGCGTTTGTGTTTTCGGCAATATTCGGCAGAAACGGGTCCGAGCTTGACTACCCGATATTCATACTTTCGGGCAATATTATATTCGCTGTAATGCGCAGCTCCACCTCCACCTCGCTTACCTGCCTTGTCGGGCAGAGGGACATGCTGCAGAAGACGCGCGTGCCTATAGAGATATTCCCCACATCAAACGTGTTTTCCGCGCTTGTCACGTTCGCCTTTTCGTTTGTGGCGCTGCTGATAGTTGCGGGCTTCCGCGCCCTGCCGATATGGAACGGCACGGGGGCCTCGTTGTTTACGTTCCACTGGCAGATAGTGCTTACCGTTGCGATACTCCCCGCGCTTATATTGTTTTCGCTGGGTATTTCGTACTTTTTAAGCGCTTTATATGTGTTCTTCCGCGATATAAAGCACATATACACCGTGCTTTTAACACTATGGAACTACCTTACCCCTATTTTTTACACCGTTTCCGCACTCAAAAGCGAACTTGTTTCAAAAATAATGGTGTTCAACCCCATGTACCACTACGTAGAAGGCTTCCGCGCGCTGCTCGAAGGCACTATTCCCTCCGCCATGTCGTGGGTGGCGATGTACGGTTTTGCCGCGATATCGCTTGTGATAGGCTGGTTGTTTTTGCAGGCGCTTAAAAACAAAATTGCCGCGTACCTGTAACGCGCAGAGGGGAGATTTTGCTTATGATGGACAACAGCAGAAACGACGTTGTGCTGGAAGTGCGCGACGTTACCATGAAGTTCAACAAGTACGAAGTGGGCGTTAATTCCATGAAGGAACTTGTTGTGCGCGCCTTTAAACGCGACCTTAAAAAAAGCAAGTTCGAATGTCTTAAGGGCGTAAGTTTTGACGTGCACCGCGGCGAGGCAGTGGCGCTTATAGGCAAGAACGGAGCGGGAAAATCTACGCTTTTAAAGATAGTTTCGGGCATACTCAAGCCGACAACCGGCTATGCAAAGCGCTTCGGCAGGATAACGCCGTTGCTGCGCCTTGGCGCAGGGTTCGACGGCAACGCCACGGGGCTTGAAAACATATACCTTAACGCCGCCATACTCGGCTATACTAAAAAAGAGATAGACGAAAAACTGCCCGAAATACTTTCGTTCTCCGAACTCGGCGACTTTATTTACTCGCCTATAAAGACGTACTCTTCGGGTATGCTGGCAAGGCTGGGCTTTTCCATTGCCATAAATATGGAGTCTGAAATACTGCTGATAGACGAAATATTATCGGTAGGCGACATCGCGTTCAATAAAAAATGCCACGAAAAACTTGCCGAACTGCAGCGCAAGGGGCTGACCTTTCTGATAGTTTCGCACGGTGAAGCGGTCAAAAGATACTGTAAGCGCGCAATATGGCTGGACGGCGGCGTAGTGCGCGAGGACGGCGACATAAACACCGTATTCAAACACTATACAGAGGCGATGACCAAACCCAAGCCCAAGACGCCCGCACCCGAAAAACCCGCGGCAGGCATACCCACGGGCAATATTAAATAAACTTTAAATATGCAGGGCGCCGCGCAACATTATGTTGCGCGGCGCCCCTTTTATTTTTTAGCACTCGGCTATGCCAAAAAGTAATTGCAAACGCCTTCAGGCGCGGTCATCCGCGCCGTTTGCGCCGGAGATGTTATCCATGCCCGTATTCCCTGCTGTGGCGGCAACTTCGCCCGAACCCTGCTGCACCGCCTTTTTGCGGCCGATGAGCAACGGACGGAGAAGCACGAGCGGCCCGCTTTCACCCTCCCTTTCGGAAAGAAGAAGAAACACCGAGTATATAAATGCCGGGAAGATATGGAAAATGTGGTTATCCAGCAATGACATCCCGAATATGCCCGCAAAGATTATAAGGCAGAAAAGGCTTTGAGTGTTTGGACTCTTTTTTATTGCGAACAGCACCTGCACAAGATGCACGCACAGCGCTATTATGCCGAATATGCCGCAGCTTGCCAGCATTTGTATGAACAGGTTGTGGTACATGTCCGGGAAGATCCAATTTTCAATGTTATAAGACCAGTCCGGGGCGATAGGTTCGTAGAACCCCACGCCGAAGACGGGCGCGCGCAGGAAATTTTTGATGCCGCTCTCCCAGATGAAGAACCTGCCCGAATCGCTGAAACCGCGGTCGAAATAGACTGCCAGAAGCTCGCGGATAAAGTCCCACATTACTATAAGGAACACAATGCCGCCCACAAGCACCACGCAGTTGAATATGCGCACAAATTTGCGTATGTTGGACTTTGAGATACTGAGATATATGGCCGACGCGACCAGCACAATGCCGCTGACCAGCGCCGAGGTGCGGCTGAGAGTGAGACATACACCGCCGAAGAACACAAACGCGAGAACATAGAACGCCCAACCGCCGCGGCGGCTTTTTACCGCCATGTAAAAGCATGCGGGGAACAACATTCCTAACATGCCGCCCACGTTATTGCTCATGCCCCAGCCCGACACGAGGATGTCTTTGTTCACCGAGCCTTCGACTATGATATCGTCAAAGATATATATCTTTGCAAGCTGCAGGAATATCACGCCGCTTGCAAGCACCATTATATACGCAACATATCGGACAGTATTTTCATCGGTGCGCATGGTATGGAAAAAGAATATATAGAATACAAACAGCGAAAGCGCGATGAGCAGGCCGAACGGCAGGTCGGCGATGGTATATCCGCCGAAGAATACGCCGTTCAAAAGCAGGGCGGCGACCATGAGCGCGATGCCCAGGCGCAATTTGCTCTCCTTGAAAAAATTTCTGTCCTGCGGGAAAACTATAAAACGGAACAGCATGCACACGATAAGCAGTATACCAAGACACAGAAGGTATGTCTGCACGCCTTTATCGTAGAAGAAATCGGAAGAAAAGGGCGGCTGAGGTGTGTGCTTCCAGCTTATGCAGTAGGTTGTGAGGAATACAAACGCCAGCATGGGGCGGGAATCGCGCGAAAAGACGCATATAAACACCACTGCCAGCGCAGTCAGCGCAAAAAAAGCTATTTCCCAGCCAAGAACGGAACACAGGAAAACGAGCACCGCATATACGGCGGGGAAATAGTAACTATCGAAAAACCATGCCACATGCCTGAGCACCGGCAATTGCGCCACCGCTTTTATTCTTTGCCTTAATATATTCAAATCCGTTACTCCGTGCGGGGCGGACATAACCGCACCGCTTTAATTTTACAGTCCCGCGCAACATGCCTCGGGACGGAACGAAGCTGTTTTGAAACGCTTCAAATCACAACAGGATTATAGCATACCGCACGGCGGCTTTGCAAGCAATAAAAGGGCATATGCCTTTTTATACGCGGGAACATGGCTATAGCACTGGCAATAAATATGCATATTGCATATATAGCGCCGTTTCAGACATTCATGCAAAAAAATATACGCCTGTGCCGCATAGGGCACAGGCGCAGACATGTTTATTCAGCTAATGCCGTTTATTCCAGACACGATACCTGCCAGAATAAAATTCTGACAATGCAATCAAAACTCAGTCAAGATCTATTGCCCCTGTCAGATATCTTATCAGCTGTATGATAAAAACAAGCCACCCGAAAGCAGTGATCAAAACAAAGGCAAGCACAGGCAGAAGAAAATAGTTCCATACTCCCATAAGTATCTGCAAAAGCGAAAAACTGCTGCTTTCTGAAACATCTACTTTAAGTTTATTATCGTAAAGCTCCACAATATTGAACGTTATTGTACTTTCTTCCGGCTCGCCAATAAAAAACTTAAAGTTACCCAAGTATACCAGCCCGGCATATACACAATAACCGGCAATAAGAACCATTGCTATTATCGTAATGACTGTAACAGCATCTGAAGCGGTATCGAGCCAATCTGTTATGCGGCAGATAAAGGGTAAAAGCTCCTTCCCCGTCACGGTATAATGAATGCCGAACACTGTAAACAACGTAAGAAACGCGCCGAGCACACACGGTACGATAGTACAGAATATCAAAGCGACCATAATTTTTTATCCTCTGTGAAAACTTATGCGATTATTGATTATTATATAGCCGCAATGATATAAAAGTCAACCGAAACAATAAGTTACCTTATAAAAGAACCCTGCCGATCATACATGAACCGTGCATAAATTACATATTTGCTTAACAGGCTTAATCATAATATTTGTCTTCGTTTCTGCAGAGCATAACTATGCCGGCAACAACGTTGACAAACAACAGCGTACATACCTTAAATCCGGTACCTACCTTGCGGCGATCCCGGACTTTGCCGAAAAAGCTCACCGTCATGGGGATGCACCATATGAGCGGGATCAGCGTCCACCCTACAGACAGACACCCAAGAACCATAAACACCTTTGCAACGGTGTTCAGGGTATCGTCGCTTTCTGTTGCAGCAGGCGCATGCGTCGGCGCGGCAAAATTGTCAGTCGCACAGCCGCAATGCGTGCAGAACGCGGCGGAGTCGTCAAGCTGAGCTCCGCAATTTTTGCAATACTTCATATTTTCCTCCCGATATTCATGATTAACTCATGGTTATATATATGGTTATATTATATATTATTACGCGCATGCAGTCAAGAGCATGAACAAACATAAATACCAGGCAATATCTTTAAATAAGTTTCTGTTTATTTAACAGGCAAAGGTTTGGTTATTGCAGTTATAAAATAAGCGCGCAGGGCGTTGCCTTGCGCGCTTGATTCTTATATTCGTTACCGCATACTATGCGGTCAATCGCGAAATTTGCAATTACTTGCGGGGATTTTTTATGTTGGCCTGCGCTGCGGCGAGCCTTGCGATGGGCACGCGGAAAGGCGAGCAGGAAACATAGTCAAGGCCGATGGCATGGCAGAATTCGATGGACGAAGGATCGCCGCCGTGCTCGCCGCAGATACCGCAGTGAAGATCCTTGCGGGTGCTCTTGCCGAGCTTGACAGCCATTTCCATGAGCTTGCCAACACCCTTGGTATCGAGCTTGGCAAACGGATCGAATTCGTATATCTTTGCGCCGTAGTACGAAGGCAGGAATTTGCCTGCGTCGTCGCGCGAGAAGCCGAAGGTCATCTGGGTGAGGTCGTTGGTGCCGAAGCAGAAGAATTCTGCCTCCTTTGCGATCTCGTCGGCGGTGAGGGCGGCACGAGGTATCTCTATCATGGTGCCTACCTCGTACTTGAGATCAGCGCCGGCTTCCTTTATGACCTTATCTGCCGTTTCAACCACCGTCTTTTTAACGTATGCAAGTTCCTTTATTTCGCCAACGAGGGGAATCATTATTTCGGGAACTACCTTCCAGTCGGGGTGCCTCTTCTGAACGGCGATGGCTGCCTTGATGACGGCGTTGGTCTGCATGACGGCGATTTCGGGATATGTTACCGTAAGGCGGCAGCCGCGGTGACCCATCATGGGGTTGAACTCGTGCAGGTCAGAGATTATCTGCTTGATCTGAGCGACCGTCTTGCCCTGGGCCTTTGCAAGAGCCTTGATGTCCTCTTCCTCCGTAGGAACGAACTCATGAAGAGGGGGATCGAGGAAACGGATGGTGACGGGCTGGCCTTCAAGCGCCTCCATGAGGCCTTCGAAGTCTGCCTGCTGCATGGGTTCGATCTTGGCAAGGGCTGCCTCCCTCTCCTCCTTGGTGTCGGAGCAGATCATTTCGCGGAATGCGCCGATGCGCGCGGGATCGAAGAACATGTGCTCGGTACGGCAGAGGCCGATGCCCTGTGCGCCGAATGCAGCTGCCTGCTTGGCATCGTTGGGGGTATCTGCGTTGGTGCGCACGCCGAGTGCCTTATATTTATCTGCAAGAGCCATGATCCTGCCGAAGTAACCGCTGTTGGGGTCTGCGGGAACGGTGGCTATAAGGCAGTCGTAGATGTTGCCGGTGGAACCGTCGAGAGAGAGCGCGTCGCCCTCCTTGAATACCTTGCCTGCAAGGGTGAACTGCTTGTTCTCTTCATCCATCTTTATATCGCCGCAGCCCGATACGCAGCAGGTGCCCATGCCGCGGGCAACTACTGCCGCGTGCGAAGTCTGGCCGCCGCGGACGGTGAGGATGCCCTGGGCGAACTTCATGCCCTCGATATCTTCGGGGGAGGTTTCAAGACGGACGAGAACGACCTTTTTGCCTGCCTTGCCTTCCTTTACGGCGTCTTCTGCGGTGAACACGATGGTACCTGCGGCTGCGCCGGGGGAAGCGGCAATACCCTTGCCGACTATGTTATTTTTATCGGCAGCCTTTAAAGCGGCGGCGTCGAACTGGGGATGAAGGAGCATGTCGAGCGACTTGGCGTCTATCTGCATGAGCGCTTCCTGTTCGGTGATCATGCCTTCGTCTATAAGGTCGCAGGCGATTTTTATAGCGGCGGCAGCGGTGCGCTTGCCGTTACGCGTCTGCAGCATGTAGAGCTTGCCGTCTTCGATGGTGAACTCCATGTCCTGCATGTCGTGGTAGTGATTTTCAAGAGTTTCGCAAACCTTTACGAACTCCTTGTATGCATTTTCAAGGCCGGGAGTGGTGGCCATTTCCTGTATGGGACGAGGGGTGCGCACGCCTGCAACAACGTCTTCGCCCTGTGCGTTTACAAGGAACTCGCCCATGAGGCCCTTTTCGCCGGTGGCGGGGTTACGGGTGAACGCAACGCCGGTGCCCGATGTATTGCCCATGTTGCCGAACGCCATCATCTGAACGTTTACGGCAGTACCCCAGCTGTAGGGGATGTCGTGATCCATGCGGTATACGTTTGCGCGGGGGTTGTCCCAGCTGCGGAAAACGGCCTTTACGGCTTCGAACAGCTGTTCCTTGGGATCGTCGGGGAAGTCTTTGCCGAGCTGCTTTTTGTATTCGTCCTTGAACTGGTGTGCAAGGGACTTGAGGTCTTCTGCCGTGAGGTCAACGTCGTATTCGATGCCTTTTTCGGCCTTCATCTTGTCGATGAGCTTTTCAAAGTACTTTTTCCCCACTTCCATTACGACGTCGGAGAACATCTGGATGAATCTTCTGTAGCAGTCCCATGCCCAGCGGGGGTTGCCCGACTTTGCGGCTATGGTATTTACAACGTCCTCGTTGAGGCCGAGGTTGAGTATGGTATCCATCATACCGGGCATGGATGCCCTTGCGCCCGAGCGCACGGAAACGAGCAGGGGATTTACCTTGTCGCCGAACTTTTTGCCGCACACCTTTTCCATCTTGTCGATGTACTCCATGATCTCGGCCTGGATCTCGGGATTGATCTTTCTGCCGTCTTCATAATACTGGGTGCACGCTTCGGTAGAGATGGTGAAACCCTGGGGTACGGGAAGACCTATCCTGGTCATCTCTGCAAGGTTTGCGCCCTTACCGCCGAGGAGCTCGCGCATTTTGGCGTTGCCTTCGGTAAAAAGATAGCAATACTTTTTAGCCATTATATACTTTTCCTCCAACTAAAAATTGATATTTTCTTTAACCTATTATATTTTATAATAAATGTCATTTTTTTGCAAGCGTTTGACGGTATTTTTCGATAAAAATATATCAGTTTTGCACATGCGGCGGCCGATCACTCGCCCAGACGGATGAATTCAGAAAGGCCCACGCAGCGGTTATCGGTTTTTAAGGCGTAAAACTCGCGCAGAAGGCGCAGGGCGCGTTTTTTTCCGTCATCCGTAATCTCTCCGCACGGCCTGCCTTCGGCGGCGCGCAGCACGGCGTAGGTTGAGCCGCTGACCCCGTAGCCGGTGCCGCAGTCCCAGCAGGTGAACGAGCCGGAAGACATATCGAAGCGGAGCTTGCCTTCGCCGCACAAGTCTTTGCCGCACTCCGAACATGCACCCGCCGAAAAGCCGTAGCCCGACAGCGACAGGGCGCGCGCCAAGAACTTTATAAGCGCAAAACTTTCATCACCCGCGCACATGTCGCGCAGCCCCTCCACTGCATATAAAAACATCTGCGGCGAGGGATCGTCCTCGTAAGTGAGCGCGGCGGCGGCTTCGCACAGGGCGCTGGCGGCATAAAATTTTGAGATATCGCAGCGGATATCGTAAAAACTCTCGCTTTCAGAGGCCTGCACCACGGTAT
Organism: uncultured Clostridia bacterium; assembly: GCA_944341075.1. Classification (GTDB taxonomy): domain Bacteria; phylum Bacillota; class Clostridia; order Christensenellales; family Borkfalkiaceae; genus Coproplasma. The sequence continues at coordinate 95,015 of CALVLV010000002.1, read as the reverse complement.
ATCGGCTGCCGCGGCAGGCGAGGATATATTCGGCAAGGCAGAATGGCTGCGCGGCAAACTTAAGCTTTGCCCCCGCCTTTTTTACACCCTTTATGCCCGCGGAAAGCTTGCCGCGCTCGGCGGTGAGCAGGGTGAGTATTTTATCGTTTTCGCCGTAGTCGGCCGCCCGCAACACAAGGGCGTTCACCTTTACTTCCATATATATTTCCCGATTATACTTTTCCGTTTTGCGGCGCGTTGCAAACCTGCAACGCGCCGCACCGTGTTTTATTATGTTTTTTGCTTTGATTAAGGCATATATGCCGCCCATTTTTGCTGCAATGCAGTTTTAACCCCTGCCCGAAAGCTGTTTATACAACATGTAATAGCTTATGCTGCCCGTCTTTTCGAACATCTTCCATGCAAGCTCGGCGGCGTCTTTATCGCGCTCCTTCATGCACACCCCCTTTACGGCAGTATGCGCAGAAAAGCGCCTTTAATGCGAAGGGCGGGCCTCAGTCCTTCTTTATGTCGTAGCCGTAATCGCGCACAAGGCCGGGTTTATCGCGCCAGTCCTCTTTGACCTTTACATATGTAGTGAGGAACACCTTTGCGCCCAGGAACTTTTCCATATCCTTGCGGGCAAAGGAAGAAACTTCCTTTATTGCGGCGCCCTGTTTGCCTATGAGTATGGCCTTGTGTGAGGCCTTTTCGCAGATGATGTCAAGGTTGACTTCATACACGCCGTTTTCGTTGCGCTTAAATTCGTTTATTACTATGGCTATGCCGTGAGGGATCTCTTTATCGAACTTTAAAAGTATTTTTTCGCGCATTATTTCGGCGAGCATGAACTTTTCGCTCTTATCGGAAACTATGTCTTCGGCTATCACCTTTTCGCCTTCGGGCACCATTGAAACGAGGGCGGCTTCAAGCTTGCGCATGTTTGTGCCCTTGCGCGCCGATACGGGGTACACGTCGCAGGTGACGCCCGCCTCGTAAAGCAGTTTTGCGTCGGCGGGAATGTTTTCCTTGGGCATTATATCCGTCTTTGTATACGCGATGATCATGGGGATGTTGAGTGCAAGATACTTTTTCATGAGGGCGATATCGCTCTCTGAAACGCCGCCGTGGCCGTCGTGCACGAACAAAATAACATCCACCCCCTTTGCCGCCGTTTCGGTGGTCTTCATCATCACGTCGGTGAGGTAAGTCTTGCTCTTGTATATGCCGGGCGTGTCCACGAACACGAGCTGGTAATCGTCCCTTGTGAGTATGCCCATCACCGCGTCGCGCGTGGTCTGCGGTTTGGGGGAAACTATCGAAATTTTTTCGCCCACGAGCACGTTTATAAGCGTGCTTTTGCCTGCGTTGGCCTTGCCTATAACTCCTACGAAGCCGCTGCGCATCATATTCTCCTTGAATTGCCATCGGGCGGCACATATGCCGCAACCAACAATAAATTTTATATATTTTTTAAATGTTTATAAATGATTTTTAAGCGCCCGCGCCGCAAAGCACATGCGGCGCGGGCGCAGAATTACCGCTATTTTTCAGTCGGCGCGCGTTATGCCAATTTTTGAAAGCACCCGCTCTTCCTTGGCGCGCATCTGCACCCTGTCCGCCTCCTCTATGTGGTCGTATCCGAGAAGATGGCACAGGCCGTGCACCGCAAGGTAGTGCAGCTCGCGGTTGTAGCTGTGGCCGTACTCTTCGGCCTGCTCGTGCGCGCGCTGTTCGCATATGGCTACGGAGCCGAGGAAAATTTCGCCCTCCTCGGTGGCATCGAAGGGAAAGTCTGCCTTATGGATCACTTTGCCGCGTATGCCGTCTAACGAGGGAAAGGAGAGCACGTCGGTGACGGCGTCCTTATCGCGGTGAGCCTTATTGAGCTCCCTTATCTCCTCCGCAGAGACAAACACTATCTCCGCGGCGGCGGGGGCGTCAGCTTCAAACTCGCCTTCAAAGGCCTTTGAAAGGGGTGAAAAATCAAATTGGTCGCAATATATGTTGAGTTTATCCATGATTCTTTTTGCTTACCTTAAGTTTGGGGTAGGCCACGCGCGAATGGTAGACGCCCGTGAGCTGTGACACTATGGTGAGCTTTATGGTGGTCAGCTCGCTCATGGTTATGTTGCAGTTATCGAACTGCTCCAGATCGAGCCTCTCCTCTATTATGTTGCGCACAAGCTCCTCCACCTTTTCGGGGGTGCGGCTTGTGAGCGAGCGCGCAGCCGCCTCCGACGCGTCGGCTATCATTATTATAGCCGCTATCTTAGAGGTCGGTTTGGGGCCTGCATAGGAGTAATTTTCTATATTCAGCTCGCCGTCGCTCATCTTCAGCGCCTTGGCATAGAAATACTTTATGGGCATTGTGCCGTGGTGCTGTATGGCGATATCGGCAAAAAATTCGGGCAGGTGAGCCTTGCGTATAAGGCTGGCGCCGTCGCGCGTGTGCGAACGGATTATATCCACCGAAAGTTCGGGGGTGAGTTCGTCGTGAACGTTGTAGTCCGTCTGGTTTTCGGTGAACATTTCGGGGTTTTTGAGCTTGCCCACGTCGTGGTAATACGCCGCCGCGCGGGCGAGTTCGGAATCTTCGCCTATGGCCTGCGCGCACGCTTCGGCTATCTGCGCCACCGTCATGGAATGGTGATAGGTACCGGGGGCGTTGTTTTTGAGCCTTTTTATAAGTTTTGCCTGTTCGGAGGCCAGCTCGCGCAATCTGAAAATGGTCAGCTCGGAGAACATCACCTCGAAGATAGGCAGCAGGAACATATACAGCAGCACCGAGAAGAAGGAGTTGAGCGCCCCGTAAAGCAGCAGGTTGAGCATCTTTTCAAACTGTTCGGCGTCCACAGTGCCGAGCAGCACGGATATCACCTCTATGGGGATGAGCAGCACGAAAGCGATGAGCACGCTGCCTATCCTCGTCTTTACGCGGGGGGTCACGAATATGCCTATCATGCCAGTGCAGAACGTTAAGATGAGGAAGTTGTAACTTTCAGACGTTTCAAGCGAATTGAGGCCGGTGACATCGGAGAAGTTATCGAGTATGAACATCTGCAGGGCAAATATTATATTGAGGAATATGGCTTCGCGGCGGCCGAGAAGAGTGACCGCCATGAGGGCGAGCATTACCATGGGGCGGGCCGCGGAATTGACGTACTTGCCTATGAGAAAGCAGGCTAAAAGGCCTATGGCGAGCAGAAGGAAAATTTCAACTATTTTGCTTGCCTGCAGAATGTACTTTTTGTTTTCAAAATAGAAGTAGCAGTACATTATGCCCGAAACTATGCAGAAGGAAATGCAGATAAGCACTATGCTGTTGGTATTTTCCCTTATGTGCTGAACGGTGCCCGCGCCCACGTTTATGGCTATCATGAGCAGGAATATGGCAAACAGCGCCGCCGTGCCCACTATATATACGAAAGCACCCAAAGTATATGCTTTTTTACTGTTTTTCACCGTTTTCGCTCTGGCTCCTTTTACTGTCTTGTTCGTATGCGCGCACTATCTTCATTACAAGCGGATGGCGCACCACGTCTTTATCGGTAAGGCGGCATATGGCGATGCCCTCTATATCCCTTAAAACGTGGATGGCGTGCGTAAGCCCGCTTTTTTTGCCTTCGGGCAGGTCTATCTGGGTGACGTCGCCCGTGACTACAATTTTGCTGCCTTCGCCCATGCGCGTTAAAAACATTTTCATCTGTTCGCGCGTGGTATTCTGCGCCTCGTCTAAAATGACGAAGGCGTTTGAAAGCGTTCTGCCGCGCATGTATGCAAGGGGCGCGATCTCTATAGAGCCGCGCTCCATGAGCTTTGTGTATGTTTCAAGGCCGAGCATCTCCTGCAAAGCGTCGTACAGAGGGCGAAGGTAGGGGTCTACCTTTGTCTGCAGATCGCCGGGGAGAAAGCCGAGTTTTTCGCCCGCTTCCACGGCGGGGCGCGTTAAGATTATTCGCTCAACCTGCTTGGATTTATACGCCTGAACGGCAAGGCACACGGCAAGGTACGTTTTGCCCGTGCCCGCAGGCCCCACGCCGAATACCACGGTATCATGCCTGATGGCGTCGGCATAGCGCTTCTGCCCCACCGTTTTGCACTTTATGGGCTTGCCGCGGTGCGTTACCCCCACCGTGCTGCCCGAAAGTTTGAGAATATCCTTCGCCCTGCCCTCTTTTGAAAGTTCTATGCAGTAGCTTATTCTGTTTTTATCTACAGGTTCGCCTTCGGCGGCAAGCTCCACAAGGCACTCTATCACGTCGGCCGCCACCGAAACCTTGTCCTCCGGGCCGAGAATGAGTATGTCCAGCCCCTCTACGCGCAGCGTCACGCCGAGTTCGTGCATGATGACGTTGGCGTTTTCGTCAAAGCTGCCAAGGATAGCCCTGAGCTTGTCCACGGAACCTGCGTTCACCTCTCTTATGATGTCCGCCATATAAAAAACTCAATCAAAATTTATACTTATTGTGTGCAGATATGTAAAATTAACCTGATAAACAACGCCTTCGGCGTATTTTTTTACTGTATGGCTGCGGGAAAGTATCTGTTCGCCGCCCGTATAGGCGAGCACTGCCGCATATGCGTTTTCAAGATTTTGCTCGCTTTCGCAATCGGCGGCAAAGCTTAAGCCCGCCTCGGCCTCTATGGCCGCATATCCCACCGCCAGTGAGGGTATGGTGCGCTCATTGACCGCATAATATGCCCCGATGAGCACATCGCCGGGCGACACCGCGTCGCCCTCTGCAACAAGCGGGGTGCCGCACACAGCGACAAGTTTTGCAAGCCTGCCGCAAACGTCCGCCGTGAGGGGGACGCCCTCTGCGGGTGCGGCGCTCTCCTCCTCTGCCTGCACGTCTATATACACAACGCTGCCGCGCTTGCAGACTGAGCAGAACGTGACGGAAGGCAGCCCCAGCACGCGTGGAATAAGCTGCGCCCCGCAATCTGAATACGGCCTGTTTTCGCGCAGGCCGAGGGAGTACGCCATGCCCTTTACGGTATTTGCAAGGTACGCCCCGCTGCCCGTGACCTTTATGCGTAGCACAAAGGCGTTGGAAATGCAGGCGCATGCCGCAAATAAAATGCAGCCGACAAGCAGGAAAACCCTGCCGAAAACAAAGTTTTTAAGCCTTGCAAGCCGGCTTGCATGCTCCACGCAGATATTATAACACGGACTTGCAAAAATTGCAAAAACTTTTTTTACAAAATAATCGGGCACGGAAAAGGCAAAGTACGCCCCCTGCTTTGCGCAGCCGTACACGGGCACTCCCGCGCGCGCGAGTTTTGCCATGGCGGCGGAAGGCGCCGCCACCACCTTTATGCGGGTGTGATTTTTCATTCTTTGCCCTCCCGCCCGTCGGCTCCCCTTTTACGGAACAGCCTTCCGCTTTCGCCGCGTTGCACGGCAACGCCGAAAACGTCGCCCTCCACCGCCATGTCGCCGCGGTAATATTCGCGTACCGTAAGTCCTGCGCCGTTTACGTCGACAGTATATCCGCCGCAGACGAGCGTTATTTTTTCGGGCGAAAGCTCCGCCACCGCCCTTACGTTTTTGAAGTACGCAAGCCTGCCCGGGCACACCGTGAATGAATTTTTATATTCTCCGCCAAGTTCGTCTATTATTTCTGCAATGAGTTTCATATAGAATGATATGCGCGCACATGCGCAATATATGAGCGGCGGTGAGCGCAAAAGACCGCCTTTAAATTTTTAAGCCGATACAAACGCTTTTTATTTTTGCGGCAGCAGGCGGCATAAGCCGACAAAAAATTTCAGATTAGTTTTTGCCGCGGGCGGTACAATTAATAAAAAAACGGCCGCACGGCACGGTGCCTGAGCGGCCGGAAGGACTGAACGATATGGCCGATAAAATATTTTTTACGCCCGCCAAGGGCGGGGCGGGCTGTACCACGGTGGTAACGGGCGTCGCCTTTGCGCTTGCGGCCGCGGGCGAGCGCACGCTTGTGATAGACGGCGACAATGCGTGCGGCTGCGGGCTGGAGATATGCGGCTGCGCGGGCATGCAGGTGTTCACCGCGGAGGATTACGCCGAGGGAAAGTGCCGTGCAAAACAGGCGACGGTGCAGCACCCCAGGTACCGCAACATGTACATAATGCCCACCATGGGGCTTGCCGACAAGACCGCGCTTAAGAGCGCTATAGGGGAGCTTGACGGGCTGTTCGACTATATATTGTGTGACGGCGCGGCGGCTGGCGCATGCGGGCGCGCGGTGGTAATCACCGAGCCGTACTCCCCCTGCGTAAAGGCATGCGACGTTGCGGTGAGCCGGCTGAAGGACGGCGGAATGAAAAATACGGGCATTATAATAAATAAGGTGAACGGCGGGCTTATACTCGGCGGCGACATACCCTACCCCGAAGACATAGCCGCCGCAGTAAACGCGCCGCTTACGGGCGTGATACCCGAAGACCTTAGCCTTACCGTGGGCGTGTGGCGCAGGTACAGCGGGGCGTACTTTAAAATTGCGGCACAGAGGCTTGCCGGCAGGCAGACGAAGATACCGTATATCGAGAACGAGTATTCGGGCGCGGGCGGCTACTTCAGAAGAAAGATGAGGAGCAGGATATGAGGGCGCACAGAACGGCGGCGCCCGCCTTCGAGCGCGAGGCCATGCCCGAGACCGAACGCACGCTTTTATGCCGCGACGTGGCTGCCGTGGCAGATGAGTATTTTGAACTTGACGGAGCCGCCGACGCCGACGTGACCCGCACGACAGACGGCTATTCGGTATGCATACTGTTGCACGCGCGGCGAATAAAATACATAAAAAACATCCCGCGGTAAAAACGCGGGATGCTGTTCACTCAAATTGCATAAATTTACGCCGCCGCAAAAATGCCGGCGTTTAATCAGCCGAATATTGCCGAAACCACGGAGCGCAGCTCCTCCCCTGCTCCGCTTATGGGGTAGGGGGCCTCTGCGATGCGGCAGCCGTCTTCAGCGGTGAGGCCGACGTCGTGAATGGTCTTGCCGTTCGGCCAGTATATCTGCGCGGTCGTCAGCTTGAGCGCCTCGCCCGTGAGCGGGTTTGTGAACGTAGTCTGCATTATGCCCTTGCCGTACGTTTTTCCGCTTTTGAGCTGTTCGGCAGTGTAGCCCGTGGCGTCGAGGTAGCTCTGCGAATACTGCGAAATGTATATATTGTCGTAATCGGTGACTTCATAGCTTACAAGGCAGCCGATGAGCGCTTCGGATGCGCTGGCTGTGTTGGAATTTGCCAGCACGTATACGTCGGTATCGGCAGAAATGCGCCCGCCCGACATGCTTTTTATGGGGTAAGTTTCGGCAGAGCCGTCGCCGTAGACGGCCGTCATTGCCACGCTGCCCCCGGCGCAGTTTTCAAAGTAAGAAGAAATCTTCTGCATCACGTCCACATATCCGCCCCCGTCGTTGCGGAGATCGAGTATAAGCGAGGTGCACCCTTCGGCATTGAACTGCTCCACCGCTTTGCCGAACTGTTCGGGCGCGTTGCCGTAGAACTGCGAAAGGCTGATATACGCTGTACCCTCCGGCAGGTACTCTATTCTGTCGGCATCGTTTTCGGTGAGCGTGAGCGCATCCGACCCCGTAAACGACCACGTGCTGTCTGCCGTGGCCATGAACACGTATGAAGTGGCGTACTGCGCACGTTCTGCCACAAATCTCTCGCCTTGGGTGGTTACAAACTCTATTTCACCGTCGGCGGCGTCCGCAAAGGCAGAAAAATCTGAAAGGCTGTCGAAATCAGTCCTCTGCCCGCCGCTCACGCCGTAGTCGAGCATGTCGCCCGTGCGCAGGCCAGAAAGGTATGCGGGGGAATTGCCCACGCACTGCGAAACGAGCAGGCCCACGCCGTCTATATAGGTGACGGTTATGCCCAGCCCGCTTGCGTTGCCGGCGTTGGAGTTCTGCAGGGCGGCGTATTCTTCCGCCGTGTAATATGCCGAATAGATGTCCAGGTATTCCTTTACGAGCGCGTCTATGGAGACGCGGTCGGCATTTTGGGTATCCACCTGTTTATAATAGTGCTCGTTGATTATGCCAAGCACCCAGTCGTAAGAATTTACGCCCACTATGCCGCGCACCCAATATCCGGCAAAAAATACCAGCACCGCCACGGCGAGGGCGCACACGCCCGAAGCTATCCCTATAAAAATTTTTCTGCTCTTTTCAGACTTCATTTATCTCCCCCGCGTTCGCGCGAATATACCTCGTAGAGCAGCCTGAATGCGACCGCGTCGTAAAACAGCCGTATATCCAGCCCCGTGAGCCGCTTGATCTTGTCAAGGCGGTACATCATGGTGTTCCTGTGCATATACAGTTCGCGTGCGGCAGCCGAAATATTCAGGCTGCACTCTATGAACCGCTCTGCCGTGCGCATCAGCTCTGCGTCGGCAAAGACCTTTTTAAGACCGCGTATATCGCCGAACGCGGCAATGCGCTCGGCCTGTTTTTCCCCGAGGCAGGAGACGGCCTCTTTAAGTACGGCACCTATTTCTGCGTCCGAATGGGATCTGGACTGGTTGCGTTTTTCTTCTTCCATTGCTGTATCTCCTTAACAAATGATGCTTGCCGATCATTTACACTTCAATTATACTACGGAACTCGCCGGCAGGCAACAGTCAATGCGAAATATGCGCGAAAAAGTATTGAAAATAACGTGAATTTTTGCCGCATGCGCCCTTAAAAGGCATGCGCAGGGGTAAAAACGCCGCACAAGCGCCGTGTATTGCAGCTGAAGCGGCATACGCACGCAAAGGCACGCACGCATGAACGGGCAAACCCGCGCACAAAAAAATTGAAAACAATTAACGCCGCCGCAGCAACGCCGGGGCAAATTTACGGCTGTACCGCCCCGGCACTTTAAACAAACTCAAAAAGTGAAATTTTTTTACTTTTTAATGTTGATTTTGCCCTTGACATAACAGCAATTTTGTATTAGAATATATTATGAACAACATGGTTGACAGGCATACATGCCGCCGCATTGTTCGGTGCGCCAAAGGCGCACAAAAATCTTTAAGGACAAAACAATACTGACGGAGATTTATTATGAGTTCTAACAATCAAAGCAAAAAGTATTTTTCTGTAGTTACGTACTGCTTGGCGCTCATCTGCCTCCTGCTGGGACTGTTCCTGCCCGTTTTTAACGGCAAGTCCCTGTTGTTTATGGCACTGCCCGATGCGTTCTGCACTACGTTCGGCATCACCATGAACGATATGCTCGGTGAAGAGCTTACGCGTACACAGTCTTTCACCCTTCCGTTCGTAGACAAATCGATCGACCTTGCCGCGATACTTATTACGCTTTACGGCCTGATAACCGCAATAGGCGTGGTAATGCTCATACCCGTCATAGCAGCAAAGTCCGACAAAAAGACGGCAAACGTATGCGCATATCTGGTAGAAACGATCGCCGGCGTAATACTTGTTGCCTATACCGTACTTGAAATACACTGGTTCATTTCCCTTTCGCCCGCTACGGCCGAATTCAACTGGGACTACGGCGTTATAGGCATCGCCCTCGGCGGCACGCTCCTCATGCTCATACTCCAGTCGTTCAAATACAAGGGCAAATCCGGCGTGATGAAGTTCTTCCTCTTCATTTTCGGCGCGGCAGGCGTGCTTACAATATTCAATATTCCCAAACTCTTCGGACTTGAAACAACCACTATTCTCGACGGAAAACTTTGGATCTCCTTCTTCGGCGATACATTCGGCATAAATGCGACCGGCACGATATTCAAGGAAGGCATGGCAGCATCTGAAACACTGTTCGGCAGTGCAGACACGCTTGCAAAAGTAGCAATGGCTGCTGCAGGACTTTCTGTTGTAATGGCGCTTGTAAACTTTGCAATAGATATTTTTGCAATCGGCGCATCTTCAAATAAGGGTACGCACATTGTGGACGTGATCAGGTATCTTGTAGAGACCCTGCTTGTTATACTTGCCGTTATAATGATCTTCGTGCTCAACAACGACGTAAAGCCCGGCCTGCTTATGTATATACTGCTTGCAGTTGCCATTATACAGCTTGTGATTGCGTCGATAAGGTGTGCAGTTTACAAGAAACCTGAAGAGACGGCAGAAAATGCAACAATGCCCACATCGTTTGTAGATGATACCGTAAACGTGGCTCCTCTTGCTCCCGCCGCAGTTTCGCAGCCTGCACCCGCTCCCGTAGCGACGACCATCCCCGTTGTAATCCAGCCCATAGTTACGCAGCCTGCAGTTGCATCCGCTCCCGCAGCGGCCCCTGCTCCTGCACCTGCTCCCGCTCCCGCAGCGCATACTCCTGAAATCGTTTATACGGCAAAGGAAATTTACAACGGCCCCACCGACGCGTTTATTTCAAGGCTCACCGACAGCGAAAAGATAGAATTTGCAAAACTGTTCCTTGAAAAGATAAACGGCTCGTACGCAAACGTTCCCGACTACGTTGTAGGCGGCGACAACAAGGACTTCTTCGCCTCGATATTCATCTATCTCGGCAAGTTCCGCTCGCTGCTTTCAGACGGCCTTATGAACAAGATCTACAACGAACTCAACCTTTTGAACTAAGGTAAGCAAAAAGCCCTGCTGCTGCAGGGCTTTTATTTTGTGTTGCAACACTGCAACATGCCATACACACATAAAACGCCGCCCGCAGTTTAAAACGCGGGCGGCGTAATGTTTATTGATTTAATGCTTGCCGGCGTTTGCGGCGGGCAAAACAACATGCGGGGCATATAACAGGCAAATCAATCAGGTTGCTTGCCGCTTTTGATGCACACCTTTACCGAACAGCCTTCAGATGTTATGTTGCTGCAGATGGCCTTGATTATATAAAGGCCCCTGCCGCTTTCGGCAAACACGTCGGGCAGCTTTGCACACAGGTTTTTGCCGTCGGTGCTTTCGGAAGACACGGTGATTACTATGCTGTCGCCCTTTAAAGTGCCTTCAAAGCACGCCTCTTCGCCGAGGTGACGCAGAACGTTGGAAATCAGCTCACAGGAAACAAGGCGGCTTTCGAATACGACGTCGTCGTCCACCCCGAGCCCCTGAAGATACTCCAAAAAAGGCTTCAGGCAGGCATTCATATTCTTTAAATTGTCCACCTTGAACGTTATCATTGCGAAAGTGCGTCCTTTAATTTTTCAACTATTTTGCGCTCTGCGCGCGAAACGAACATCTGGCTTACGCCGAGTATTTTGCCCACCTCTGACTGCGACTTACCCTGCACGAATCGGAGCGCGACTACCTTCTGTTCTATGGGGCTGAGCTTTTTTATCTCATCCCTGAGCGACTGGGCGTCGTCGAACTTTTCGAAGGAATCGACGGGGTCGGGTATCACGTCGTACAGCATGCCCTCGCCGTCCTCGTTCTGAACTGTGCCGTCAAGACTTACGGGGTGGCGGCTCTCCATTGCCTCCATCACAGCCTCTTCGCTCTCCCCGAGCTTTTCGGCAAGCTGTTTTACCGTTGGCTTTACGCCGTACTGTTTATAGTATTCGTTGGTTTCATCCTTGATTTTAGAGCCGAGTGCGTATATCCTGCGGGGCAGGCGCACCGAGCGCGAATAATCGCGGAAATAATTCTTTATCATGCCCGTTATGGTGGGCGTAACATATGTTGTGAACTGATTGCCGAGGTCGGGGTCGAACTTTTCCACGCCGAGAATGAGGGCTTCAGACGCGACCTGCAACAGGTCGTCGTACTCCCCCCCCCTGCCGGCAAACTTTTTTGCAAGTATTTCGGCTATGTACATGTAGTTTTCAACAAGCTTGTTGCGCAGCTTTTTATCGCCTGTGCGGCGGTATTCGCGGAACAGCTCGTTTGCCTGTTCATTCGTCATCATAATTCAAGCGTTACCGAACTTATTACATCGCCCTGCCTTTGAATGAGGCACTTTTCCACCAGCGCGCCTATAAGCGCAAGCGAAAGCTCGTTGTCGGCGGCGGCAGGCTGCCCGCCCTCGCCGCTGAGCGTGACCTTTACACCGTTTTGCACATTAAAGTTTGCACACAGCGATTTAAAGCCGCAGTTTTTTAGTATTAGCGCACTTTCAGTCACGCACACTTTAAAATCTTCGGCGGCGTCCACGTCTTTTTCGGCAAGCGAGCACATTGCACCCGCAACCAGCCTGAGCGCGGTATTGAATTCACTTTCAGAAAGATCGAACTTCAAAAACAACTCTTTCATCAGTCTATCTCCATAATGGTGTCAAGCGCGCATATCTGGAAGAGCTTTTTTATGCGCTGCTGCACATTTTTGAGCGAGAAGGTGTGCCCGTCCTGCTTTAAATGCTTGAATATTTTAACAAAGGTGCCAAGCGTTGTGCTGTCTATAAAAGTCAGTGCCGAGCAATCGAACACAATGTCCTTTTTATCGTGGTTGTAAATTGCGCTTACCTGCGCGTAAAAATCGTCTGATACGGCGGAGTCGATTTCGCCGTAGAGCGCGATGACCAGCTTATCTTCAGCGGAAATGAGCTTAACGTACTGCATGGAAGTATTCTCCTTTAAGCATCTTATATTTATTTATAAACAAAATACGGGCATTAAAAACAAAGTACGGCATTTTGTATATGCGGAGAGAAATAAACGCCTTTAAGAAACGCCGCAAAAAAATCAGCATTTGACAAAGCCGGCAAATTGTGGTATTATAAATAAAATAGTCGCAAAAAATAACGCGCTGCATGGCTTTTGCCCGCCCTGCGGCGCGGAACAAGGGAGTTGATAATTTTGGATTTCAATGAAGCCAACCTGCTGGTAAAATACTCATACGCCATTTCCGAGCTGGCAGAAAAGAGCGCGCTTTCCAACAGAATAGACCCCGGACTGTACGTTAAATACGATGTAAAGCGCGGGCTGAGGGAAAAGAACGGCAAGGGTGTGCTGTGCGGGCTTACGGAAATTTCCGACGTGACGTCTTGGGAGGAAAAGGACGGAAAGCGCAGGGAAATACCGGGCATATTGCGCTACCAGGGCTACGACGTAAAAGACATTGTTAAAAACTGCATTGCCGAAAACCGCTTCGGCTTTGAAGAGACCGTTTACCTTCTGCTGTTCGGCAAGCTGCCCACTCGGGCGGAATTTGAAGAGTTTTCGCAGATGCTGGCAGAATTCAGGGTGCTGCCGCGCAACTTTGTGCGCGACGTTATTATGAAGTCGCCCAGCCGCGACATGATGAACATGCTGGCGCGCTGCGTTTTAAACCTTTACAGCTACGACCCAGACCCCGACAACATAAGCATTTCCAACGTGTTGCGCCAGTGTCTGCAGCTTATTGCGCAGTTCCCAATGATAGCAATATATTCCTACAGGGCATACCGCTACTACAACACCAACGACGGCTCGCTTATAATACACAAGCCCAAGCCCGAATACTCTACGGCGCAGAACATTTTGCACATTCTGCGCAAGGACAGCGAATTCACCGACCTAGAGGCAAAGGTATTGGATATTTCGCTGATACTGCACGCAGACCACGGCGGCGGCAACAACTCTACATTCACCACGCACGTTGTCACCTCCTCCGGCACGGACACATACTCTTCCATGGCGGCATCTTTAGGTTCGCTCAAGGGCCCCAAGCACGGCGGCGCCAACATAAAGGTAATGCAGATGATGCAGAACATAAAGGAGAACGTGCCCGACTGGAAGGAAGCCACCATAACCGAATATATAGATAAGATACTCAAGAAAGAGACGTTTGACCACGCCGGACTTATCTACGGCATGGGGCACGCCGTATACACACTTTCCGACCCGAGGGCGGAGATACTTAAAAAATATGCCGAAAAACTGGCCGTTGAAAAGGGCAGAGAGGAGGAATACCACCTGTACGAAACGGTGGAAAATTCTGCCAAGCGCCTTATAAACGAACAGCACAAGCTTTCCAAGCCCGTCTGCGCAAACGTTGACCTGTATTCGGGATTTGTGTATTCCATGTTAAACCTGCCCGCCGACCTGTATACGCCGCTGTTCGCCATATCGCGCGTGGGCGGCTGGAGCGCGCACCGCATGGAGGAACTTATAAACGGCAACCGCATAATAAGGCCCTCTTACCACTGCGTAAAGCCCGACCAGGAGTATATACCCATGGACGAGCGCAAGTGATTTTTGTTTTTGTTTACTTTTAAAAAGCCGCCCGCGCAGCAAGTTTGCTGCGCGGGCGGCACTGTATTTGCACACATTTTAACGCCGATTTTATTTTTGCGGGGTGAACGAGCTTTGAAATACGCGGCCGCTTAAGTATGCAAGGTCGCCGCCGAGGCTGAATTCAAGGCACTTTGCAACAAGGCGCTGGCGGCGGGCGCCGTATTTTTTGTTGAGGGCGCTGTCGCCGTATTTTTCGTCGCCCAGAACGGGGCAGCCTATGTGCGCCATGTGTGCGCGTATTTGATGGGTGCGCCCTGTGTGCAGCGTTATTTTTACGAGCGCAAGCCCTTCACCCCTTTCAAGCACGCTGTATTCGGTTATTATTTTAACATACCCCGCGCGCGGCGCGTCGCTTATCGTAACGGTGGCGGCACGCTCGTCCTTTTTAAGGTAGGCCGTAAGGCAGGCCGCGGGGCGGCTGAAACGGTCTTTGCACAGCGCAAGGTACGTCTTTTGCACGCCGTGGTGTTTAAAGGCGTCAAGCAGCTGTTTTTCCGCCGCACGCGTCTTTGCAAAGACTATCAGTCCCTGAGTATTTCTGTCCAGCCTGTGCACGGGGTAATACTCCCCCTCCCGCGCAAGCTCGGCGGCGAGGCCTTCGAACGACACCCCGTCCGGCTTGTCGCAGATGAGAACGTTGTCGTCCTCGTACACCGCCGCGTGGCTGGGCCTTGCCTCCTGGGCGGGCGTGGTGAAGTAAGTTACCTTGTCACCGGCACAGAGCGGCATGTTTTTGCCCGTGCGCACGCCGTTCACCCTTATGTCCTTTGCACGCAAAAGCGCCGCAAAGGCAAAGCTGCCCTGCGGGTATGTTTGGTCTGTAAACGTCTTTAAGTCGGTTGCGCGCGGCACGGTAAACTTTTTCATAACCTATAATAAAAACAAACTCAACGCAAAATACGCCGCGTATGCTGCCAGAAAACAAAACAGCAGCTGCACGGCTGTGTATTTTAACGTAAACTTGAGCCCCACTTCCCTTACCGAGGCGGAAAAGGCCGAAATGCAGGCGGGGCAGGTGAGTATGAACACGCTTGCCGCCACGCCCGAAGCCACGTTGAGCCCCGCACCCCGCGGCATGAGCATGGCGATGGTTGCGGCAACGTTTTCCTTGGCGGCAAAGCCAGACACAAAGGCGTAGGCAAGCCTCCAGTCGGCTATGCCCATGGGCGCGAAAACAGGCAGAACGGCGCGACATACGCACGCCAGCATGCTGTCCTGCAGTCCGCAGGGGCGGAAAGCAAAGGTGAAATTTGAAAGCACCCAGCTTATAACGCAGAACAGCATTACCGAAGTTGCCACCTTAATTATAAACCCTTTTATGTAAAAATACAACTTTTTTGCCACCGCCGAGGGCTGCGGAAGGGCTATGGGAGTTACCTCTGAAAGCAGTTCCTCCCCTCCCCTGCCCATCAGCCTGCAAGCGACGAGCGAAATGGCAATGCCGCCGAAGTACAGCGCGCTTATAGCGGGGAAGGGATTGGAAAAGAGCGGCGAAAGAAGCGTTAAAAACACAGGCATCTTGGCTCCGCACGGTATGTAGGCAAGCACCGCCACGGTGCGGCGCTGCGCAGAGGCAGACGTAAGCCCGCGCGTGGTAAGGATGGCCGCCGCGGTGCAGCCGAAGCCCGAAACGAGCGAAAACGCCGCCCTGCCCGAAAGGCGCACCTTTAAAAACAGCCCGTCTGTTACGAAAGACAGGGCGGACATTATGCCGCTTTCATCGAGCACGGTGAGAAAGAGATATAGCACGGCAAGCTGCGGCACAAACGACAGCACCCCGCCCGCGCCGCCAATTATGCCGTCGCACACTAAAGAGCGCACCTTGCCTTCAGGCAAGGCAGCCCCCACCGCACCGCCCAGGCGTACGGTAATAAGCCGCTCGGTGAGCGATTTCAAAGCATCGCCGGGCATGCCGGGGAAGAAGGCTACAAAGAACATTGCAAGTATGGCGGCAATGAAGAACGCCAGGGCGAAATATCTGTTGTAGAACAGCTTTTCTGCGCGCGAAAGGGCGCAATTGCCCGCATAGTATGCCCTATTTAAAGCAATTTTCTGCGGAGGGCGGCCCGCACCTGAAAGGCCGTAATGTCCGGCCTGCACCAGCGCATTTTTAAGCTGTTTTATATCTGAAACTACAGGCACGCCGAGCATGGCCGACAGGGCGCCCTTATCCAGCCTGCCGCCCCGCCGCTTTAGCTGCCTGAGCTTGGTGACATATACAATTGTGCAGGCGTTCATATCTGTTATTGCCCGCGTGAGGTTGAGCGAATTTTCCAGGTTGAGCGAGTCGACCACGTTGACGACGATATCTGCCGCCTTTATTTCCTCCGCAGCGGAGGCCTCCTCCATGGAATATCCGCTGAATGAGTACATGCCGGGCACGTCAGCATAGGTGAC
Organism: uncultured Clostridia bacterium; assembly: GCA_944341075.1. Taxonomy (GTDB): domain Bacteria; phylum Bacillota; class Clostridia; order Christensenellales; family Borkfalkiaceae; genus Coproplasma. Next base: position 78,494 of record CALVLV010000002.1, on the reverse strand, counting down.
GCCGCCCAGCGTTTTGTATGCGGGGCGGGTGGTCACGCCGTGCCAGTTGCCTGTTTTAAGCCTGCTTTTTGTAAGTGCGTTGAAAAGTGTGGTCTTGCCCGCGTTGGGGTTGCCTGCAAGCACCACCTTAAGGCGCCTTTGTTCGGCCATATCTGCCGACCTTTTGCCACGAAAGCGCAAACGGGGGCGCGTGTGCGCGGTGAAAATTTTCATGCCTCCACCTCTATTTTAAGGGCAAGGCTCTTTCTTACCGCAAGGCGGACGGCGCCGCACCCCAACAGCACGGACGATTTAAGCAGCGAATAGCCGAGCACCGTTACCGTGCTGCCGCAGACAAAGCCGAGCGAATACAGCCGTGCCGCCGCCCCGCCGCCTGCCGAGACCCTTGTTATTTTTGCGATGTTGCCCGCCCCGAGTTGCCATACATTCATATATATAAAGTATGAAGGCGCCGCGCAAGGTATACCTTGCGCGGCGCCTTAACAACAGTTTTAAATTATTGTTCTGAAATGGTGATCAGATTTCTCCGCTCGCTTACGCTCGGTCGAAATGACACTATCAGGCACGCAAACTTTATTTGCGCAAAAGCGCTATAACTGCCTTTTCGCCGTTTATGTTCTGCTCCTTTACAAAGGCACCCTGCGGCGCGGGGCCTTGCTGCACGCTGTCGGCAAGCACGTCCCCGGCAAAGCCTGCGGCGCGCAGCACCTTGAGGGCGCGGCCTTCACCAGTGAAATATACGTTTATGCGGTCGGTGACTTCAAAACCCGCCTCCTTGCGCATGTTCTGTATTTTGGAAATTATTTCGCGCTCCACACCCTCGTCCAGCAGCTCTTCGGTGAGCGCCGTAGAGAGGGCGACGGTTATGCCCTTATCTGACTGCGCCACATAGCCGTTGGCGCTTTCGGAGAACACCTGCAGGTCTTCGAGCATGAGCTTTATTCCCAGGTCGGGAATGGTATAGCTGCCTTCGCTGCGGATGCCTGCAAGCACCTCTTCTGCGTTGCACGAGGCTATGAACTTTGATATGGCGCCCAGCTGCTTGCCGAACTTGGGGCCGAGCGTTTTGAGCTGGGGCTTGAGGCGATGCCTGATATACTTTGAAGCGTCGTCTGCAACGGTCATGTGCTTTACGTTGAGCTCTTCAAGCACTATCTGCACTTCCTCTTCCGAAAGGTTCATGGGCTTTTCAGACACCACCACCATTTCGGCAAGCGGCTGGCGGTTTTTAAGGTTGCCCGCGTTGCGCGCCGACCTGCCGTTTACAACAATGTTCAGAACGCTATCCATGCCGCGCTCAAGCTCGCCGTCTATAAGGCTTTCGTCGGCCTCGGGGAAATGGCAGAGATGAACGGACTCGGGCGCGTCACTGAAGAACTGCGGCACAAGGTTGCGGTACATCATCTCCGCAACGAAGGGCGTATAGGGCGCCGTCACCTTTGCAAGCGTTAAAAGCACGGTATACAGCGTGGTGTATGCAGCGGCCTTGTCCTCCGTCATGTCGCTGCCCCAGAACCTGTCGCGGCAGCGGCGCACGTACCAGTTGGAGAGCACGTCTGCAAAGTCCTGAATGGCGCGCGAACTTTCGGTTATCTCGTAGCGGGCGAGGTGCTCATCCACTAATTTTACAAGGCTGTTGAGCCTGGAGAGTATCCACCTGTCCATCAGCGAAAGCTTGCTGTCTTTGAGCGAATACTTTGAGGGGTCGTACTTATCTATTTCGGCGTACAGCGTAAAGAACGCATAGGTGTTCCACAGCGTGCCCAGATATTTGCGCTGCGCTTCGGACACGGCCTCTTCGTAGAACCTTGAGGGCAGCCAGGGCGCCGACGAGGTATAGAAGTACCAGCGCACGGCATCTGCACCCTGCTTATCGAGCACCGACCAGGGATCGACCACGTTGCCCTTGTGCTTGGACATCTTTATGCCGTTTTTATCGTTTACGTGCCCCAGAACTATGCAGTTTTTAAAGGGCGCCACGCCGAAGAGTATGGTGTTTACCACCAAAAGGGTATAGAACCAGCCGCGCGTCTGGTCGACGGCCTCCGAGATGAAGTCGGCGGGGAAGGTCTCTTTGAAAAGATCGGCGTTTTCAAACGGGTAGTGATACTGCGCGAAGGGCATGGAGCCGGAGTCGAACCAGCAGTCGATTACTTCGGGCGTGCGCTTCATTTTGCCGCCGCACTTGGGGCAGGTGCAGGTGAGGTTGTCGAGATAGGGGCGGTGCAGCTCTATGTCGCTGTCTGCGGGCAGGCCGCACTTTTCCTTGAGCTCCTGCTTGGAACCGATGACCTCTATTTCACCGCAGTCGGGGCATACCCATACGGGCAGGGGCGTACCCCAGTACCTGTCGCGGGAGAGGCCCCAGTCGATGACGTTTTCAAGGAAGTTGCCCATGCGGCCTTCCTTTATGGTCTCGGGCATCCAGTTCACCGAGCGGTTGGCAGCCTTTATGTCCTCCTTGACCTTGGTGACCTCAATGAACCAGCTTGAGCGGGCGTAGTATAAAAGGGGCGTATCGCACCGCCAGCAATGCGGGTAGTCGTGTTCGAAGGGCACCACCCTGAACAGGCTGCCCTGCTTTTCAAGCATGTCTATTATCGTCTTATCTGCCTTTTTGGCGAACACACCGTCTACCGCGGGGAAGCGCTTATCGAAGCAGCCGCGCTCGTTTACAAGCTGAACTACGGGCAGGTTATAGCGCTTGCCCACCTTGTAGTCATCCTCGCCGAAGGCGGGGGCAATGTGAACTACGCCTGTGCCGTCGCCCATGGTTACATAGGTATCGCACACAACGTAGTGCGCCTTTAAGGGCGCGTTTGCGGGGGATATGCGCTTTATTTCGGCGGCCGTCTCTTCAAACAGCGGCTCGTACTCCAGCCCCTCCCACTCACTGCCGGGCTTTTCTGCAACTAAAGTGTACTCTTCAAAGAAGTTTGAAACAAGCGTCTTTGCAAGTATATAGCGCGTGCCTTCGGACTCTATTTCAACGTAGGGCTCGTTGGGGTTCATGCACAGCGCCACGTTTGAAGGCAGCGTCCACGGCGTGGTTGTCCATGCAAGGATGTAGCGGCCCTCTTCCCCCTTCACCTTAAAGCGGGCGACCACCGAATTTTCCTTTACCAGCTTATAGCCCTGAGCGACCTCGTGCGAGGAGAGCGCCGTGCCGCAGCGGGGGCAATAGGGCACTATTTTGTGGCCCTTGTATAAAAGGCCCTTCTGGTGCATGGTCTTGAGGGCCCACCACTCCGACTCGATATAGTTGTCGTCGTAGGTGACGTAGGGGTGCTTCATGTCGGCCCAATAGCCTACGCGCTCAGACATGCGCTCCCACTCGCCCTTATACTTCCACACAGACTGCTTGCACTGCTTTATGAACGGCTCTATGCCGTACTTTTCAATGTCCTGCTTGCCGTCCATGCCGAGCATCTTTTCCACTTCGAGTTCTACGGGCAGGCCGTGCGTATCCCATCCGGCCTTGCGCAAAACGTGCTTGCCCTTCATGGTCTGGTAGCGGGGGATTATATCCTTCATTACGCGCGTTAAAATATGGCCGATATGCGGCTTGCCGTTGGCAGTGGGAGGGCCGTCGTAGAAGGAAAACTCTTCAGCGCCCTCGTTCTGCTTTACAGACTTTTCAAAGATGTTGTTTTGATTCCAGAAGTCGATGACTTCCTGCTCCCTGCCCACAAAGTCGAGGGCGGTATCCACTTTTTTATACATTGAAGCTCCTTGCGGCGGTAAAAAAATAAAGCCCCCGTTATTTCGGACACCGAAAACGAGTGCTTGTAAACCACCAAAACAAACTATTATTTGCCATAACTTGTAACGGGTTATGAAACCGTATTTTCTTACGCGGCGTGCGCGCTTTTTCAGCCCGCCCGCTTTGGGAAAATAAGCTGGGAGGTGATATCCCCGTCGCGCGCCTGCCTTCTTACACCTGCCGAAAGCTCTCTTAAAGGGTTGGCGAAAGGGCGGTTGTCCTCCGTGATAGCCTTTGATATTAAATTATGTAAATATTATACCCGAACGCCCGACGAAAGTAAAGCATTTTTTGCCCGCAACGCGGCAAATAGCCGGATATGCAAACAAACGCAAAAAACACGCGGAGCTAAAACTTTGGAGATGCAAGCAAAAATCCCCCCTGGCTTGCCTTTGGCAAGCCTTCCCCCCTTTGGCAAGGGAGGCAAGAAGGAGCGTGCGGAATGTTGCGAAGGAGCTTACAAAAAATAAATAATGTCGCAAGGCGGGTTTCCCGCCGCAGCAGGTTCGCCTCGTGCCTCGTTGGTCGGCTCCGCAACGCCTCACGCTAACGCTCGGCATGTTGCGGTCTCTCCGCGGCACACGAACAGCGGGTGTCCGCTGTTCTACGGAACGTGCCGCTCGTCTCAATTTGCGCATACCTGCGCCTCAGCAGGGTGAATTTGCGCAATTATATAATTGAGGGCACTTAAGATTGCACAAAGAGGGGCAGCGCCCCTAAAAATCACGAAAATTTGCCGACACGCAAGGCGGCAAATTTTGTGAACCCCTTTATAACGGTATCGAGGCGCAGGCATTTATATCCAACCCCGAAAAATTGCCCGCCATGTATTGGTTGAGCCCTTCAGAGGCTATCATGGCGGCGTTATCCGTGCAGAATTTCTTTTCGGGAAGGACTAAATTTATGCCGTTTGAGGCGCACAGTGCGGACAGAGAGGAGCGCAGATAGTCGTTTGCTATGACCCCTCCGCCCGCCGTTACGGTGCGTATACCGTACTTTTGAGCATATTCCACCGTCTTTTTTACAAGCGGGTCTATGGCGGCGCGCTGGAACGAGGCGGCCACGTCTGCAAGATTGAGCTGTTCGCCCCGCTGTGCGGCGTTGTGCACGGTGTTTATTACCGCCGTTTTGAGGCCGCTGTACGAAAAGCGCGTTGACGTTGAATTTTTGACGAGCGCGGAGGGAAGATTTATTACCGGCCTGCCGCCCGCAGCAAGTTTTTGCACCGAGGGCCCGCCGGGGTACGGCTGGCCGAGAACGCGGGCGCACTTATCGAACGCCTCGCCAGCGGCGTCGTCAGAAGTGTCGGCAAGCACCTTAAACTGCGTGAAAGATTCTGTGAGCAGTATCGCCGTATGCCCACCGCTTGCAAGCAGCGTTATAAACGGCGGCTTTAAGTCGGGCTTGTCGAGATAGGCGGCAGATATGTGCCCGCGAATGTGGTTGACGGCGACGAATGGAACGTTGAGCGCATAGGCGAAAGCCTTGGCAAACGACAGCCCGACGAGCAGAGCGCCCAAAAGCCCGGCGCCGTAAGTTGCCGCCACGCAGTCTATATCATGCGGGCGCACGGCGGCCTGTTCAAGCGCCATTCTGCAGACTTCGTCCACCGCCTCGGTGTGCATGCGCGAGGCTATTTCCGGCACCACTCCGCCGTATTTTGCCTGTTCGGCCGCCGAGGAGATTATGCAGTTTGAAAGTATCTTTCTGCCGCGGAGCACGGCGCAGGCAGTTTCGTCACAGCTGGACTCTATGCCGAGTATCAAGGGCTGGGACTTTATGCTGAACGCAGATATATCGTACATATATAAAACCGAAGTGCGACGCCGCGGCGCCGCACATTAATTGTATTTTTTAGAAGGAATGTGTCTTGAGCGCGGCACACGGCGGCAAAAAACGCCGCACTGTACCCGCCGCAAAGCATATGCCCTGAAGCACTGCCGCAGACAGGCGGCAAAGTATATTATGTAGCGGAAACAACTTAAAGAGTGCCGTCGTAGGGGGCGTCGAACCCGTCGGGATCGGGGTCGGGCCGGGGCTGCTCGTCCTCGGGCTGTTCTTCGGGTTTCTCCTCAGGCTGGGCGGCGGCAACGCCGGGCACGTATGCCATGACGAAGTTGTTTATTTCGTTGCCGATATCAACGGCGAGCGTGAGCGCGCCCGAAAGCCCCGACTGCTCCAGCGAACCTTCGCGCAGGGCGAGGTTGAGAAGGTATATTACCTGCTGGCAGCACTTTACAAGCTCTACCGCCTGCTGTGCGCGCATAGAGCGTGTGGGCAGGTAATTTACGGCACTGATGCCGGCGCCCAGTTCGGTGGTCTTTGCGCACAGCTCCCTGAAGAGCTCCTGCGCACCCCTTTTACTGTTGATGCCCACGCCGAGCGACATTACTTTGAGGGAAAGTTCCATGCACTTTCCGCCGACGTTTGTTTTTGACGCCATAAAAATAATTCCCTCCGTATGATATTTTGGGCGGAAAACTCCGCAAAACTTAAGCAAACTTTAAATTTGGCCGCATATATGGCACAACTATTGATTGCAAGGCGGCACTTTTCTGCCGCGCCTGCAGACAGGATATCAGCCTGCTTTTTTAAGGTAGTCTATTATAAAGCCCTGGATATCGCCGTCCATAACGGCCTGGATATCGGTATTTTCGTAGCCTGTGCGGTGATCCTTTACAAGGGTATACGGGCAGAACACATATGAGCGTATCTGGCTGCCCCACTCTATCTTTTTTATCTCGCCCTTCAGCTCGGCGTCGGCCGCCTCTCGCTCGGCGATCTGCCGCTCGATGAGCTTGGCGCGCAGATACTGGAAGGCCATTGCCTTGTTCTGAAGCTGGCTGCGCTCGTTCTGGCAGGTGACGACTATGCCCGTGGGGAAGTGCGTTATGCGTATGGCCGTTTCGGTCTTGTTTACCTTCTGGCCGCCCGCGCCGGAGGAGCGGTATACGTCTATCCTTATATCTTCGTCGCGTATCTCCACTTCGCCCTCGTCGTCGACCTCGGGCATTACCTCGAGCGAGGCAAAAGAAGTGTGGCGGCGCTTGTTGCTGTCGAACGGGGAGATGCGCACCAGCCTGTGCACGCCCTTTTCAGCCTTTAAAAAGCCGTAGGCGTTTTCGCCCTCCACCTTGAAGCTCACGCTCTTGATGCCTGCCTCGTCGCCGTCCTCGCGGTCGAGCTCGGTGACTTTGAAGCCGACTTTTTCGCAGTAGCGCTGGTACATGCGGTAGAGCATCTGCGTCCAGTCGCACGCCTCGGTGCCGCCCGCGCCCGCATGCAGGCTTAAAATGGCGTTGTTTGAATCGTACTTGCCCTTTAAAAGCGCCTTTATGCGCATCTCCTCTATGTCGGCCTCTGCCGTAGAGATCATCTTTTCCAGCTCGGGCACAAGGCTTTCGTCGTCGGCCTCCTCTATAAGGTCTACGAACGCCTGCGCGTCCTTAAGGGCGCTTTCGCCCTTTTTGTATGCGGCTATCTTGCCCTCTATTACAGAAATTTCCCTGCCGATGTGCTTGGACTTTTCAAGGTCGTTCCACACCTCGGGCTTTTCCTGTTCGGCCTGCAGCTGTTTGAGCTTTTCGCCGATATTGTCTATATCGAGGGCATATTTGGCCTCGGAGAGCGTCTCCGAAAGGCCCTTCAGTCTTAATCTGTAATCGTCTGCTTTGAACATAAAATCTCTGTAATAATATGGTTTAGCTATATCGGGCGGGCAAAAAATTTTGCCGCCGTTGCCAGATTTGCTTATTGCCACGCATATATGCCGCAATTAACGGCACATACGCGGCTCAGTTTGAATTACCTGTGATCCTTCCAGTAGCAGCAGTCCTTATACTTTTTTCCGCTGCCGCAGGGGCAGGGATCGTTGCGGCCGGGCTCTTTCTTTTTAGTGCGCACGAAGGGCGCCTGCTTGCCGGTGGGGTCGGGGGTGAAGTCCTGCGGCCTCATTGAAAGGTTGCCGGGCATGGGCACGCGCTGAATATTTGCAGCGGGAGCAGGTGCCGCCGCGGGCTGCTGTGCCGCGGGAGTCTGGCGTGCGGCTTCCTCTGCCTTTGCCTCGGGCTGAGCGGGAGCGGGTTCGGTAGCCTCCGAACGGGCAGCGGAGGGCTGTGCGGGCAGCTGCTGTGGAGCGGGCTGCTGCGCAGGCCGGGGCTGCTGTGCCGCGGGAGCCCTGCCGGGGATGGGCATGCCGGGGCGCACGCGCACTATCCTGCCCTTTAAAAGGCGGGAAATAGTGGTCGTCTGAACGCGCTCTATCATTTCGGTGAACATCTCGTAGCCTTCCTGCTTGTAGGCTATTACGGGATCCTGCTGGGCATATCCGCGCAGGCCTATGCCCTTGCGGAGCTGGTCCATTGCGTCTATGTGGTCTATCCAGTTGCGGTCTACGCTGCGCAGCAGTTCGTTGCGCTCTATCTGGTGGTAGTCCACCTGACCGTGAGTTTCGTTTTTAATGTTTATTATCTTCTGTTCGTATGCGGCTATGACCTCTTTAGAGATCTTCTTTATGGCCTTTTCGTAGTCCCAGCGCTCAAGCATTTCACGCGTGATCTCGAATGTGCATTCATCGGGGTATACCTTTACGCGGAGCGCCTCGTTGAGGGCGGCCTCGTCCCACTTTTCGGGCATGGCGTCGGTGTTTACCGTCTCGTTAACCACCTTTTCCACATAGTCGGGGATATACTTGAGCATCTGTTCGTGCACGTCCTCGCCCTTGAGCACCTTTATGCGCTCGCCGTAGATGGTCTTGCGCTGTTCGTTCATTACTTCGTCGTACTGCAGCGTGCGCTTACGTATGGCAAAGTTGCGGCCCTCTATAGCCTTCTGCGCGTTTTCTATGCTGCGCGAAAGCATTTTTGACTGAAGGCACTGGTCTTCGTCCAGCTTGAAGGCGTCGTAGATGGCCTTTATCTTTTCGCCGCCGAAGCGCTTTGCAAGGTCGTCTTCCAGCGAGATATAGAATATTGAAACGCCGGGGTCGCCCTGACGGCCTGCACGGCCGCGCAGCTGATTATCTATACGGCGGCTTTCGTGGCGCTCGGTGCCTATTATGCACAGGCCGCCCGCCTCTATTACCTTTACCTTTTCGGCGTCGGTCTCCTTTTTATACATATCGTACAGCTCGGCATACCGGTCGCGCGCCTTTTGTTCCTCTTCTGTGAACTGCCTGTCTGCATACGATATGGCCACTTCTATCATCTCGTGCTCGTACCCTTCCTCCCTCATGCGCTTTTTGGCGAGGTATTCGGGGTTGCCGCCCAAAAGGATATCGGTGCCGCGGCCCGCCATGTTGGTTGCAATGGTAACGGCGCCGTACCTGCCCGCCTGGGCGACTATTTCGGCTTCGCGCTCGTGGTTCTTTGCGTTGAGGATGTTGTGCTTTACGCCGTTGCGGCGAAGAAGACGAGATATTTCCTCCGACTTGTCTACAGTTACCGTACCTATAAGTATGGGCTGGCCCTTGGCGTGGCGCTCTACAATTTCGTTCACTATGGCGCGCTTTTTGCCCTCTACCGTGGAGTAGATCATGTCGGCATAGTCATTGCGCTGCACGGGCTTGTTTGTGGGAATTTCAACTACGTCAAGCGAATATATGGTGCGGAATTCGGCCTCTTCGGTCTTTGCCGTACCGGTCATGCCCGAAAGCTTGTTGTAAAGGCGGAAATAGTTCTGGAAGGTAACGGTGGCATGCGTCTTGTTTTCATTGCGCACCTTTACGTGTTCCTTGGCCTCTATGGCCTGGTGAAGGCCGTCTGAATAGCGCCTGCCGTGCATAAGGCGGCCGGTGAATTCGTCGACTATGAGTATCTCGCCGTCGTTTGAAACGATGTAGTCTTCATCTCTCTTGAACAGCTCGTGCGCCTTGAGCGCCTGCTGTATGTGGTGGTTGAGGTCGGCGTTTTCTATATCGGCAAGGTTGGCTATGCCGAAGAAGCGTTCAGCCTTCTCCGCGCCCTTTTCGGTTATGGTGACGGACTTTTCCTTGCGGTCGATTATATAGTCCCAGTTTTCCATCTCTTCAAGTATGGCGGCAAGGCGGTCGTTGGCCTCCTGCTCCTCCTTGGTGAGATCCTTTTTGCGCTTGGAGGGCGCCTTTTTTTCGGCGTCCTTTTTGTCGTCGTCGAAGCCGCCGGTGAGGGTGCGGACGAACCTGTCCACCTCCTCATACAGCTTTGAGCTTTCGCCGCCGCGGCCCGATATGATGAGGGGCGTGCGCGCTTCGTCTATTAAGATGGAGTCGACTTCGTCTATGATGCAGAAGTTGAGTTCGCGCTGCACCATGGCGGAAATCGAGGGCTTTAAGTTATCGCGCAGGTAGTCGAAGCCGAGTTCGTTATTGGTGCCGTAGATAATGTCGCAGGCATAAGCTTCCTTTTTCTGCTTGTCGTCCATGCCGGGCACAACTACGCCCACGGTGAGGCCCATGAACTTATGCACCTTGCCCATCCATTCGGCGTCGCGCTTGGCAAGGTAGTCGTTTACCGTTACTATGTGAACGCCCTTGCCGGTGAGCGCGTTGAGGTATGCGGGAAGGGTGGAGACGAGCGTTTTGCCTTCGCCCGTGCGCATCTCCGCAATGCGGCCCTGGTGCAGGCAGATGCCGCCCATTATCTGAACGTGGAAGTGCTTCATTTTAAGAACGCGCCAGCTGGCCTCCCTCAAAGCGGCAAAGGCGTCAAGCATGATATCGTCCAGCGTTTCGCCGTTTGCAAGGCGCTCTTTGAAGATGCGCGTCTGATCTTTAAGCTCCTCGTCAGACATCTGCTGATATTTAGGCTCCAGCTCCTCCACCTTGAGGGCAAGCTTGTTGAGTTTTTTTACCGCCGCCCTGCTGTCGGAGCCGAGTATAAAGCTGATAAGTCCCATTTAAACTCCTTACACCTGAAAACTATCAGGAATAAATATTGTACTGTTTTTAAGTTGCGCCGCGCGCCCAGCGTGCGTGCGCGCCCGCCTGCGCATGCGCACCGCGAGCATTATAATCCGCTTAATATTTTACTACATTGAGGGCGATATGTACAATCGTTTTTTTGCAAAAATTGAAATATTTTGTATTTTGAAGGGATTTTGCCCCCTTTGCCCGCCTTTAACGAACAACATTGAAATGCCGCGCAGGGCCCTGCGCGGCATTTTTGTGAATATTTTTTTACAAACGCAAGATAATTACAGGCGCAAATCCCACCGGGTAGCCCTCGCTAAAGTTCGTGCTACCCACCTCCCTTTGGCAAGGGAGGCACGATTAAGGAAATATTTTTCTGAAATAATTTACGGCGCAAGCAGGGTTTCCCTGCACCAGCGCAACTCAATTTGTCGCGTAAGCGAGCTCACTGGAAGTGAATTCGCGCGACTATATAAACGAGGGCCCTTAAAAGTCGCGCGAAGAGAAACTTAGTTTCTCAAATCACGGAAATTTTAGTTTTCAGCCAAAACTAAAATTTCGTGACCTACTTCGATTAACCTTTGAAGAAACGAGCAAGACAAGGCGTGCGAGCATTTACGACGGGGAGTTTACTTAAACGTAAATGACCCGAGAAAAGCACAGCGCAACAAAGTATTGCGAAGTTTATACAAAGGAAAGCGGGGCGGGTATATTATCTTATAAGCTTTGTGCGCATTGCATTGAGTATGGCCACCAACATCACGCCCACATCAGCAACCACTGCGAGGATGAGCGGAAAGTTTGTTATTGCTATGCCTAAAACCATAACGGCAAGCTTTATTACAAGCGAACCTATTATGTTCTGGAACACGATAGAGCGGGTACCGCGGGCTATGCGCCTTGCCTTGGGCAACAGTTCAAGGTTATCTGTGACGAGCACGATGTCGCTGGCCTCTATGGCGGCGTCTGACCCCACTTTGCCCATTGAAACTGAGCAGTCGGCGGCAGCCATTACCGGCGCGTCGTTTATGCCGTCGCCCACATATATCAGCTTGCCGCGCGCTTTGAGCTGTTCGGCGCGCCCGAGCTTGCCGTCGGGCAGAAGCCCTGCCTCGAAGCCGTCCAGCCCCACTTCCCTTGCCACTACTTCGGCGCGGGCGGGGTTGTCGCCCGTAAGCATGGTGCAGTATTTTACGCCCTGCGCTTTGAGCTGCGCAATGGCGCACTTTGCGTCATCTTTTACGCCGTCGCCTATCTCTATGCAGCCAACGTATTCGCCGCCCCACGCCACGTATATCACCGTGTAAATGCTCTGTTTTTCGGCAAACTGCACGCCGTTTTCGCGCAGAAGCTTTGCGTTGCCGCACAGCAGTTTTTTGCCCTGCACGCTGCACACAACGCCCCTGCCTGCTACCTCTTCGGCATCTTCCGCCGCGTAGGGGGTTGCCGTTTGCTCAAATGCCACGGCTATGGGGTGGGAAGAGAATTTTTCCGCCGCCGCGGCGAGCTGCAGGGCGCGGCCCGAGTCGGAGGATATCACTTTGAACGAACCTTCGGTTATGGTGCCCGTTTTATCGAACGCCGCAACGGTGCAGGCGGCAAGCTCGTCAAGGCAGGTAGAGCCTTTTACGAGTATGCCAAATTTTGCCGCGCGGCCTATGCCGCCGAAATACGACAGAGGCACGGATATGACCAGCGCGCACGGGCAGCTGATTACAAGGAAGGAGAGCGCCTTTGATATCCACTCCGAATAGGTGGGCCACACGAACAGGCCGTTTACGGCGCATATTATGGTGGGAACTATGGCCGCGACCACAAGCGCCGCCGCGCACACCGCAGGGGTGTAGTACTTTGCAAACTTTGTTATGAACTTTTCCGGCTTGGCCTTTTTGGCCGTGGAATTTTCCACGAGGTCGAGAATTTTTGCCACGGCGGAATCGGAGTAGCGGCGCAATACCTTTACTTCTATGGCCCTTGAAACGTTTATGGAACCCGACAGTATCTCCTGCCCCTCCTTTACTTCTGCGGGCAGAGATTCACCGTTTAATGAGCGCATATCCAGCGCAGTTTCACCCTTTACTATAATGCCGTCTACGGGCACTTTCTCGCCCGCCTTAATAAGTATGATATCGCCGACGGCAAGCTCTTCGGGTTTAACGACGACCTGCCTGCCATCCTTGAGCAGGGTGGCGGAGTTGCTTTTGAGATCCATCAGCTTTGTTATGGAGTTGCGCGACGAGCCCACCGCTATGGACTGCAGCAGTTCGCCGATCTGGTAAAGCAGCATTACGGCGACGCCTTCGTACAGGCCGTCGCCAGACACAATGCCCAGCACTATGGCCGCCACAGAGGCGACAGTCATTAAAAAGTTTTCGTCGAAAATGCGGCCCTTGGCTATGTTTTTGCCGGTGTTTACAAGCACTTCCCAGCCGACGGAGAGGTATGAAATTGCAAACAGCGGATAGGAGATAATCACGCCAACGTCGCCGCCCAAAAGGTTTAAAAGCAGTGCGGGCACAAAGGCGACCACAGATATTATTACCTGTATTATCTCCCTTAAATGCTGCCTTAAAAGCCCCTTTGCGCGCGCGGCCGCGGGCTTTTCCTCCACTATTTTTACGTCTTCGAAGTGGGTAATTTCGTATACGGCCTTTTCACGGGCGGCGGGGGAGTCTGCCTTGAGCGTGACGGACATATTCATGAAGTCCACCGTCGCGGAAACGCCCTGTATTTTGTTGAGTATTTCTTCAAGCTCGCGGGCGCAGTTTGCGCAGCACAGCCCCTTGATTTTTATCTTTTCGCCGCCGGCAGAGGGCGAGGGCTGAAGGCCGACCACCCTGACCTCTTCAAAGCCGGTACAGCACCTGATGACCGCGTTTACGGTATCTTCGTCGTCACACTCGAAGCGCACCTTCTGCGCTATGAAGTCCACCGACGCGTTTTTTACCCCCTTGACGGCGGCGACCATCTCCTCCAGCTCGGCCGCGCATGAAGCGCAGTCTATATTTTCAAGCTGAAGCTCGCGCATATTGCCGCCGTTTGCCTGACATACGGCGTGTTCGTGTTTATGTCCGCAACTGCAACTTTCATGGTCGTGTCCATGCTCGTGGCTATGCCCGCAGCCGCATGAGGCGTGTTCGTTACCGTGGCCGCAACATTCGGCGTGGACGTGTTCGCGTTCATGGCCGCGTTCCTCTGCCGCAGAAGGGGCGGCGCCCTCTTCCGCAACTACCTTTACGTCCTCGAACGAGTTGCAGCGGCGGGCCACCTCGCGGGCGGCGTCTTCATCTTCACATTCAAAGCACACCTTCTGCGCTATGAAGTCTACAGACGCCCCGCTTACGCCCTTTACCTTTGAAACTATGTCTTCAAGCTCGGCCGCGCACGCCGCACAGTCCAGCCCCTCTAACTTAAATACCTTATTCATCGCCGTGCAGGTGCTCCTTTGCCACTTTTATCATGGTCATGATATGGTCGTCGTCCACCGAATAGAGTATGTTTTTGCCGGCGCGGCGGCTTTTGATTATGCGGTTATCTTTAAGCGTTTTAAGCTGGTGAGAAACGGCGCTCTGATTGCCGCCGACTGCCGCCGTGATGTGCTCCACGCACAGTTCGCCCGCCGAAAGCGCAAGAAGTATTTTAAGGCGGGAAGGTTCGCTTATCGCCTTAAAGCGCGCCGCCATTGTGGCAATGGCCCCGTCCGACGGCATATCGGCCAGCGCGGTTTTTATTACGCCCTCGTGCTCTTCGGGCGTTTCGCAAGCATTTTTCATATTGCCTGTCTCCCTACATATGAATGATTAATCATATGATAATATTTTGTTTTGTTGTTGTCAACCGTTTGAGCGTGAATTTTTAAAATATTTACAAGAGGTCTCCGTCCCGCCGTTCGGTCATATATAATAAGGCCTATAATAAGGCCGCCCGCGCAATCAAATGCGCGGGCGGCCCGTAAAAGAATGTTATGTATCAAGTTTTAAGCAGGCATATCAGCTTTTTATGGCAGCAAACACGCCTCCAAGACCAGCAAGCGCGCCGCCTATTGCAGTCAGCCATGCGCCTGCCGCGGGAGCAGCCTTGCTTCCGGCTTCGAACCAGCCGTCTATTCCGCCGCTTACATTTACGAGCGTATCGCAATATGTGAACGACGTGATAATGCTTACAACGCCGCTTATTACGCAGACTACGGAAACTATAATAAGAAGGAACTTAAACAGTTTCCAGCCGAGCACTTTTGTTATGCCGGCAAGCACTGCAGTAGCTGCGGCAAGTATTACCGTGAGTATGCCGAACGCCGCCATCAGACGGAACGCGCCCGCATCTTCGCTGTCGGTACTGTCTTTATACCTTTCAAACAGATCGCCGAGTTTGGAGAACACCGTATCGCTGTTATCGTTCAGATAAGTCGTACGGCTTATCCAATTTATGCAGACGCCCACTATTGCAAGAATGAGCATTACCAGGATCACTGCAAGCACGATAAAGCCCGTCTTGTTGCCGCCTTTGCTTTTGCTTTTTCTTGACATAAAAATCCTCCCTTCAGCCGTACATGCACGGCTGTTACATTCATGCACCGTAATTACCGGAGCAACTCTGTATATATTATACAACTACTGTCACAATAAAGTCAAGATGTATAAAAAAATTTAATTAAAAAATATTTTTATGCAAAAAAATACTGAGTTGGCACGCATATATGCCGCAAACAACAAAATAAATACAGATAATAAAAAAGCCCGAAGTAAAACTTCAGGCAAGCTTATGCTTTTTTGTAACATAGTTTAAAAAGCCGTTGCAACCATCAAGAATATCCCGATAGGCGCGCTCAAAGTTGCGGGTATACCATGGGTCGGCCACGTCGCGCGGGTCGTCTGTGAACGAGCACAATTTGAACACCTTGTCGCTGTGCGCGGTGCCCGCAAGCCTTAACACGTCGAACAGGTTGTCCGAATCCATGACGAGAACATAGTCTGCGTTTACCACTTCGCGCCGGGTGAGCTGGCGGGCCAGATGTTCACCCGTTATGCCGTGCGCACGCAGCACATCTGCGGCGGGGCGGTATATGGGGTTATCTTCCTCCTCATCGGAAGTCCCGCGGGAGATGACCTCGAACTTATCTTCCAGCCCGCGCCTTTTAAGCATATCCTTAAACACAAGTTCTGCCATTGGCGAGCGGCAGATATTGCCAAGACAGACAAATATGACCGATATCACCGCGCGGCCCCTCAGTCTACCCTTTTAAGCACGCGCCAGGGCGTGGACTCGGGGCTGTAGCTTTGAATGTAGTCTAAAAGCTCGTCTTCATCGGTGAAATACTTATACATGGAGCGGCACGCCTGGGCGAGGAAATTTTTTTGCGCCATTTCTGCCATAAACTTTTCCATGGTGTCGAAATATCCGTTCACGTTGTACATTGCCACGGCCTTATTGTGCCTGCCAAGCTGCTTTAAAGTTATAACTTCAAAAAACTCTTCCAGCGTGCCTATGCCGCCGGGGGCGATTATAAAGGCGTCGGCAAGGTCTTCCATCATGGTCTTGCGCTGGGCCATTGTATCTGTAAATGTGAGCAGATCGCAGCCGTCGTATATCTTTTCCACCCCCTCTTCACGGAAAAAATCGGGGATGACGCCGTGGATATACCCGCCGCCGCGCTTTGTTCCGCGCGCCGCCGCGCCCATTGCGCCCGTTGCGCCCGCACCGAACACCAGCGAATGGCCGCGCCTTGCCATATTTTCGGCAAGGCTTTCAACCGCCTTTATATACACATCTTCTATACCGGCGCTGGACGCGCCGAAAATGCAGATCTTCATAACCTGTGATTCCTTGAAATGTGGATAGTCAAAACCACCTTTAATATTATTTTAAACACACTACCCTTTTATTATATTAAACGGCAAAAAATTTGTCAACCCCGACAGGGGTACAAAGGCGTAAGGGTTGGCGCAGAGGGCCGCGTTCAGGAATACATTTTTCCTAGTATGTAGTTTACAAGGCGGAGGGGCAGCAGTTTGGCGAGAAAGAGGAACAGCCCGTACTTAACGCCCGCAGAGACCTGTACGGGAGGGCGCTTGGCCGCCGCGCACCTGAGCACGGCGCGCGCCACCACTGCAGGCGGCATGCCGTTCTGCTCGTCGCGCTCCATGGCTGCCACGGCGCGGGCAACCCTGTCGCCATAGGCGGGGTCGTCGGCGCTGTTTTTGCGGCGCGCGGAGGTGAACCCCGTATTTACGTCGCCGGGGAGCACGGCACTTACCCTTATGTTGAAGGGCGCAACCTCGTTGCGGAGGGCGGCGCTCAGCGAACATACCGCCGCCTTGGTGGCAGAGTAAAACGACTGGAAGGGTATGGCAAGTTCGCCCGCGACCGAACTTATGTTGACTATGCTGCCGCCACCGCCCCTGCGCATTACGGGCACCACCGCCTTTATAAGGTTGAGCGTGCCGAAAAAGTTTACGTCGAATATGCGGCGGGCGTCTTCGTCGGAAGTATTTTCTATGGCGCCCGATATGCCGAACCCGGCGTTGTTTACAAGTATGTCTATAGTGCCGAACTGCTCTGTAACGCGGGCGACGGCGGCGTTTACCGCGGCCTCGTCAGAAATGTCTGCACACACGCTGAAATATTCGCCGCTTTCATGGCGGGCAAGACTGACTACCTTTGCGCCCCGTGCGGCAAACTGCGCGGCGCACTCCCTGCCTATGCCCGAAGTTGCACCCGTTATAACAACTACTTTATCTTTAAACTTATTCATACAAACCACCACATGGTATAAAAAGCAGAAGGCGCCGCTATCGGGACTGAACGCCTTCAAGGAAGGCTATCTCTTCCGCGGAGAGAGATATCTCCGCCGCGGCGCAGTTTTGCCGCATGCGCGCGGCGGACGAACAGCTTACCACGGCAAAGGCGTTCATGCCGCTGCACATAACGTAGGCAAGCGCGACCTGTGCAACCGACGCGCCGCGGTTTTCAGCCACCTTTGCGCACCTTTCAAGGCAGGCGAGATTTTCTTTGCTGTAATAGCCCTTTACGGCAAACTTATCAAGCACCTTAAGCGCGTTGGAGCCGTCCGGCACGACTTTGCCCGAGAGCAGCCCGCGCGCCAGCGAAGAGTACGCCACCACGGCGACGCTCCTTTGAGCATAGTAAACGCGCGCTTCCGCGCCCGCCGCGCCCGAAATGCTTACTCCGCCGCCCCACAGGTCGCCCACTTGTTCGGCAAGGCTGAAGTTGGGGCATGTAACCGTAAACGGAACAAGGCCGTGCGCATAGGCGTATTCGTTGGCCTCCTCCACCCGTTCATGCGACCAGTTAGAGCCGCCGAAGGCGCGCACTTTGCCCGCCGCGTGCATGGCGTTGAACTCCTCCACGAGCGGGCCGACGGGCACACCGCGGTCGTCGCGGTGGAGAAGGTACACGTCTGCATAGTCAGTGCAAAGCATGCGCAGGGTGCGGCCGAGGTCGGCGCGCATTGCGCGCACATTGACCCTTTTGCGCCCGAAAATGTCGGGATGGCAGCACTTTGAAATTATTACCGCCCCGTTGCGCCTGCCGCTGTTTTGCAGCCACCTGCCCAGAGTGCGCTCTGCCCCGCCGTATACCCTTGCGGTATCGAAGGTGTTTACGCCAAGGGCAAAAATGCCTTCGAGCAGCGCGGTGCAGTCTTTGCCGCCGTTGAGCGGCGCGGAGGCCGTGCCGCATATTATTTTTGAAACGGGCTTTTCAAGCCCCTCTATTTTTCCGTATTGCATGGTGACACCCGTAATCGTTATACACTCGGTCGCCCGACTACAAATATAATACAACAAATAAGCCGACGGGTCAACGCCCGACGGCAAAAAAGAGCATTTTTATTCACTTAATGCTGTTGGTTGCGGCATAGTGCGCGTTGTTTTTTAAATATTCGCCGCTTAAAACGCACTCCAGCCAACGTTTATTTTCAACATACCAGCGCACCGTGCGGGCAAGCCCCTGCGCAAGCGTTACCTGCGGACGCCAGCCGAGGGCGCGGAGCATTGAACTGTCTGTGCAATAGCGCCTGTCGTGCCCCATGCGGTCGGGGACGTATTCTATGAGCGAGCGGCTTTTGCCGAGGATGCCGAGGATATCGCCCACAAGCGCATTGTTGCTGAGGCACTCGCCGCTGCCTACGTTGTAAACTTGCCCCGCCGTTCCCTTTTGCAGAATGAGATCTATGGCGCGGCAATGGTCGTACACGTCAAGCCATTCGCGCACGTTTTGGCCGCTGCCGTATACGGGGACAGGCAAATTATTCAGGGCACGCGATATGCATACGGGGATGAGCTTTTCGGGAAACTGCCTGCCGCCGTAGTTGTTTGCACAGCGCGAAAGGGTGGCAAAAAGTCCGTACGTGCGGCAATATGCCCCAACCAACAGGTCGGCGGCCGCCTTGCTTGCCGCATACGGACTGGAGGGCCTGAGGGGGCTGTTTTCACCGAACTTTGTAACCTCGTCATCAAACGGCATGTCGCCGTACACCTCGTCTGTGGAGATGTGATGAAAGCGCGCGACATTGTGGCGCACGCATGCCGAAAGAAGGGTCTGCACGCCCGCAACGTTGGTGCGTATAAAGGGCGCGGCGTCTGCAATGCTCCTGTCTACATGGCTTTCGGCGGCAAAGTTTATAACCATGCCGAAGCTGTGCGAACAG
The DNA here is from genome assembly GCA_944341075.1 of uncultured Clostridia bacterium. Classification (GTDB taxonomy): domain Bacteria; phylum Bacillota; class Clostridia; order Christensenellales; family Borkfalkiaceae; genus Coproplasma. Next base: position 59,177 of record CALVLV010000002.1, on the reverse strand, counting down.
AACAGCTTTTCCACCGCCCCTTCATCGGCGATGTCGCCGCACACAAAGGTAAAATTTTTATTTTCAAGCGCGCCTTCAAGGTTATGCATATTGCCCGCATAAGTTAGTTTATCAAGGCATACTATGCGGTCATTGGGGTAACTGCGCAACATGTAGTCTGCAAAATGACTGCCTATAAAACCCGCGCCGCCCGTTATTAAAATTTCCATGACTATTAAAATATTCGGGCAAAATCACCCGAATATATACCTTATATAGTGCGTCTTCTGTTCGCCCGCGCGCAGAACGGGGGCATCAAAGCCGGGCGTGTTGACTGCGTTGGGGAAATACTGCGGCTCGAGCGCAAAGCCCGAGCGGGGGAAGAGCTCACCGCACGCCGCGCGGCCCTTTAAAAAGTTGCCGCTGTAAAGCTGAAGGCCCGGCATATCGGTGTATACGTCCAGCACTATGCCGCTTTTATCGCCGCGCGCGGTGGCGGCATGTCCGCCGCGGAGCACAAAGTTGTGGTCGTAGCCGCCCGCAAGCTTGAGCTGCCCGTCCTCCGCACCTATGCGCGCGCCTATCGGAGAAAAAGATGTAAAGTCAAACGGCGTGCCGGCAACGGGGGCAACTTTGCCCGTGGGCACAAGGCCGTCGCCTATAGGTGTGTAGCTGTCTGCATTTATTTTAAGCATATTGCCCAGGCAATCGCCGCTGCCTGCACCGTTTAAATTAAAGTACGCATGGCATGTAGGCGCCCACAGCGTATCTTTATCGCTCCAAGCTGTATACCTTACGGTAAGGGCGCCGCCATCAAGTTCGTAACGCACGCGCAGCGTGAGGTTGCCGGGAAAGCCCATTTCGCCGTCGGCGCTCGTGCAGACAAACTCCACAGCACTATCAAACGACTGTGCGGCAAAAAATTTTTTATCAAAGCCGTATTCGCCGCCGTGAAGGCAATTGCCGCCGTCGTTTTGCGAAAGGGAATATTTTCTGCCACCCAAAACAAAGCGTGCGCCGCCTATGCGGTTTGCCACCCTGCCCACCGTTGCGCCGCTGTATGTGCCGCTTGCAACGTATTCGGCGATATCGTCGAACCCGAGGCAGACCTGAACCCACCCCGAGGGGGTGTTAACGGATATATAGTTTATGCCCGCGCCGAAGTCGGTGAGCCCCACGCGCAGTTTTTGCGACTTGAGCTCGGTAACGGACGCATTGCGCCCGCAGTATGTGCCGTTCATCATAACTTTTCTATCGTTATGCCGTCGTCTATGTCGGCGCTGTAGCACTTGGCGTGATAGCCGGTGCGGCGCTCGTAGACCTTGAGCAGATAGTCGGTAAATTCGTCCACGCATTCTGTTTTTACAAGCGAGATGGTGCACCCGCCGAAGCCACCGCCCGTGAGGCGCGAACCTATGCAGGCGGGGTAATTCTGCGCCGCCTCCGCAAGCACGTCCGGCTCGAAGCCCGTGGTCTGGTACAGGTTTTTGAGCGAGGCGTGCGACTGGTTTATAAGCCTGCCCAAAAGCTCTATGTTACCCGCGCGTAGTGCCTGTTCGGCCGTTTTTACGCGGGCACATTCGTTTACCACGTGTTCGGCGCGCATTTTAAGCACCTTTGGCAGCATGTGGCTGCACTGCGCAAACTGCACGGGGGTAAGGTCGGCAAGGCAGGTTATGTTAAGGCTCTTCTGCAGTATTTTAAGCGCCTCCTCCGTTTCGCTGCGGCGTTCGTTATATTTGCCGTCCGCAAGGCTGTGCGGCTTGCAGCAGTCGGTGAGCACCATCGAATAGCCGCCAAGCTCCATAGGCAGGTACTCGCACTCAAGCGTTTTGCAGTCGAGCAGCATTGACATGCCCTTTTTGCCGCACGCCGAGGCATACTGATCCATTATGCCGCAGTTTACGCCGGCATACTCCCTTTCCGCCTTCTGGGCGACGAGCGCCACCTCTGCATTGTCGAACTGTTCGCCCGCGACCGTTGCCAGCGCGGCTATGGTGGAAACTTCTATGGCGGCAGAGGACGAAAGCCCGCTGCCGAATGGCACCTTGCAGTCCTGCAGCATGTCGCAGCCGACAAGTTTGTGCCCCGCCTGCCGCCACAAAAGCGCGCTGCCCGCCTGGTAGTTGCCGTATTTAAGGTGCCTGTAATTTTCAAGGTTTTCTATATCGAGGCTGACGGTATCGGGCAGGGTAGTCCAGCTTAAATTTATTTTGTTGGTGCCGTTGGGGCGGATATATACCGTATTTTTTAGCGAAAGCGCCGCGGGCATGACCTTGCCGCCGCAGTAATCTATGTGCTCGCCTATTATATTAACGCGCCCCGACGCGGCGACTTTGTACATGTAGTCCTGAGTATTCATTTTAAGTAAAAGCCAAGCTCCTCCATAAAGTTTACAGTAAGCTGCCTGTCCTTGAACACGGCGGTGTTTTCAAGTATGCGGCCGCAGATGCTGCCCAGTTCGCGCCTGATGGCCGCAGCCGCGCCCTCTGCAGGGGACGCATTGTAGAGCTGCTTTGCCTCTTCATACACCAGCGAGAACTGTAAAAGCCCTTCGGGCAGCGCCTCGCCGCGCTCTATGTACCCCTCTACCTCCTTCAGCTCGCCCTCCAGCCTGCCAGGGAGAATGAACAGCCCCTGCGCCTCTATAAGGCCGATGGACTCCTTTTTTATGGAGTGGAATTCGGGGTGGGCGTGGAACACGCCGTCGGGATATGTATCGCTTGTTATGTTGCTGCGCAGTATAACGTTCATTTCGTACCCGCGGCCCGTTTTTATCACGGTGGGGCTTACGGCGTTGTGCACGCCCTGTTCGTCCTCCGCAATTATGCCGAGTTCGGGGGCGGAGTATGCCACCCACTTTGCGCGCAGCCGTTCACATTCGTCGGCGAGCGCCTGTTTGTTGCGGCTTATAAAGCGTATTACCGTGCCCGGCCAATCGAGTATTTCAACAAAGCCTTCAAAGCCGCTGCGCTCCATGCGGCGCCACGCGACGGCCCTGTGCATGGGCAGGATCTCGCCGCCGCCCTGGAAGTGGTCGTGCGCAAGCACGCTGCCGCCTATGCGGGGAAGGGGCGCGTTGCAGCCGATGAAGTAGTGCGGGAATATATCCACAAATTCGGCAAGCTTTACAAAGGTGCTCCTGTCCACATGCATGGGGGTGTGCTGACAGTTTATTGCAATGCCGTGCTGGTAAAAGTAGCCGTAGGGCGAATACTGCCAGAACCACTTTTCGCCATCCAGCGTAAGATCTACCGTGCGCAGCGTGCGCTTGTTGCGCACGGGGCAGCCCTCGTTTTCGCGGCAGATGGCGCACTTGGGGTAGCCGCCCTTTACCGCGTTTCCGCTTGCCGCCTTTTTGGGGTCGCGGAATTCGGGCTTGGCCTTGTTTATGGTGACTATGAGCCCGCCCTCTTCAAAGCGGGGGTTCTTATCGAGCTTGCTCTTTTTTACGTAGTCGCACTTTACGCAGTAGTCGTAGAACCAGTCGGTGGCCGACTTTGAACTGTTTTTAAGGCGCCACGCAAACCGCATGCGCACATTCTGCGGGGAGAGCGAAAGGGCGTTCATCACCCTGTCGGCATACTCCTCCCGCTCGTCCGCGGTAAATATGCCCATATTTTCGCACACGGAAGACAGCTCTTCAAGCAACTTTTCGGGCGTTTTGTCGCTGCAGGTTGCGCCCGTATAGGCATAGTCGGGCGCGCCGAGCACGTCGAGCACGGCGTTGCGGGCGTAAATTTCGTCCGCCGCGGAAAGGCCCAGATTTTTGCGGGCGTAACATGTTAGCTTATCTACAATAACACTTAAATCGTTCATGCCTGCTCCGTTGAAGTTTATTTGTTGCCGCCATGCAAAAACCGCGCATAACGGCCTTAGCCGAGTGCTGTAATTTTAACACCCGGCTATACAGCGGCATAAAAACGCCGCCGCTATATATGTTTTATTTGTCCTGTATGCCCACGCGCGCCACGGCGTTGCCGTAGGGGCTTTCGGCGCTGAGCACTATTTCGGCCGCGTCACGTGCGGGGCGGACTATGGCAAGCGCCTCGCCGAAGTAAGTATCGGTGTAGTCGTTCAAATACCCATTTTCGTTATAGGGGCATGCATGGCCGAGCGCCAAAAGCTCGCCGCCCTCAACGCTTACCTTTATGTCGCCGCGGGCAAGCGGCTTCCACACGCCGTTTTTATCGGTATAAGTCAGCCTTACATACGCAAGGTCGTCCCTACCTATGCTGTCAAGTTCGGGCTTTGCGCAAAGCATTGTCTGCTTTTCGGCGCTTTTGAGCGCGGTGCGGCACACCTCTTTGCCAGACTTATCCAGTCCGACGGCAACAAGCTCGCCGCTTGAATATGTCACCTTGAAGTATGCGCGGGCGTTTTTGCCTACGCGCTTTTCGCCCACCTTTTTGCCGTTGATGTATACCGCCGCGCGCGGGCAGGCAGTGTAAACTTCCACCACCGTCTTTTTGCCGTCGCAGTTGTCCCACGACCAGCTTTCCCACGCGCCCGAGAGCTTCCACGCGGAGGGCGAATGTTTTTCAAACGCCTTGTCTGCGCGGACGACGCCTACGCGGATGGGATCCATATCGAACGCCACGCGGGTGTACAGCGCCTCTGCAAGCGGCCTGCCGTTAAGATCGAGCCTGCCGCTGCCGGCAGACACCCAGCCCGCGCCGCCGGTGAAGTCGGGGGCGTAGTCGGCATGTTCCCACGAGCCCACGGCAACTTCGCCCAGGTAGTCGATGCCCGCCCACACGAAGTCGCCGATGAGCGCGTTGTGCTCCTTAGCGGTCAGCCAGAATTTGCGCGCGTCCGAACAGAAGGTTTCGCTGCCCAGTATAACGCGGTCAGGGTGGCGCTTAAAGTCGCCCTTGTAGCGCAGTATGCCGTAGTTATAGCCCGCCACGTCCATTGCGGCAAAGGCGTCCTTTGTTTTGGCGTTGCAGCCGGGCATGGTGGCGCCCACCTTCATGGTAGTGGCGCCCAGAAGGCCTGCAAGGTCGTTGAAAAATTCGCTGCCTACAGACTTCTTTTTCTTTTTATTGGCGGCAACTTCGGCGTCGGCCTTTTTGTCGCTGTAGATGCCGAAGCCGAGCGAATACAGAAGGTTGAAGAATATGTTTATGCCGCAGGTGACGGGGCGGTCGTCCATGGTGTGGATGTACTGCGTCATTTCGGCGGCCAGGGCTATGCCCTTCTTCTGCCCCGTTTCGGCGACTTCGTTGCCTATGGAATAGAGCACCACGCACGCATGGTTGTAGTCCTTTTCAACCATGGAGCGGATGTCCTTTTTATATTCGTCGTAGAACTGGCCGGCGTAGTCGTACTTGTTTTTGTGGATATACCACATATCCACGAACTCGTCCATAACCAGCACGCCCAGGCGGTCGCACGCTTCCAGCGTGGCCTTTGAAACGGGATTGTGCGCCGAGCGGATGGCGTTGTAGCCGTATTCCTGCAGAAGCTTTATCTTGCGCTCGTCTGCAAACGGGTGGTTTACCGCGCCCAGTATGCCGTTGTCGTGGTGGATGCACGCGCCGCGCAGTATCACCCTGTTGCCGTTTATGCACAGGCCATGCTTTGCGTTGCACTCAAGCACGCGCACGCCGAATTTTTCTTCGGCAACGTGTTCGCCGAATGTGACGCGCAGGGTGTACAGGTACGGGCTTTCGGGACTCCACAGCTTTGCCGAGGGAATGGAAAGTTCGGCTTCGGCAGAGCCGTCTGTGGGAATTTTTGCAGATGCGGCAACGTTTTCGCCGTCCAATATCTCTATTTTAATGCTGCCCGCGCAGTTTGTTTCAACGTTTATTTTTACGCGGGGCTGCTTATAGTCGAGAGTTTTTATCTTTATGCCGTTGAGCTTTATGTGCTGCTTGGGTAGAATGTGCAGCCATACGGGGCGGTATATGCCCGCGCCCGAATACCAGCGGCTGTTGGGCTGGTCTTTGTTGAAGGCCTCTACCTTTATTTCGTTCTCTTCGCCGTATTTTAAGAACGCGTCGGCCTCCACATAAAAATCGGAATAGCCGTAGGCGCGCCCGCCGGCAAGCTTTCCGTTGATATACACCTTTGAATTGCGGTAAACGCCTTCAAATTCAAAGATTATATTTTTATCGCGCCACTCTTCGGGTGCGGTAAACTTTTTTTCGTATACATAGTCGGCGCCGTCGTACCAGCAGCCGTTTTTGCCGCTGGGATTGCCCTCTCTGCGCGGCTCGGCGAGCATTGCGTCGTGCGGGAGAGTTACTTGTTTGCGCCACTCCTCGCCAAGATGTCCGTATGCCCACCCCTGGTTAAAAGATACTTTTGCCATTTTGTTGCTCATTTCCTCCTGACCGTATTAAAGCCGAACCCGTCAACCTTAGCCCGGTTACGTTAAAATTATACTGATTTTGTTTGGTTTTGTCAATACATGCGGCATAAACTTGCCCGTTTGCCGCGCCGTTTAAAGCGCAATTCAATCATACTGCCTGCCGCAACCCAAGTCAATACTGCCTACGCAAACGGCGGTTATTACTTCACGAAGAGCGCAGGGCAGCAACTGCCCCGCGCCCATACATGAAGTTTTATCCGCTAACGGATATTTTTAGCTTTCATTGAAAGATTTTATGCTTTTGCCGTATTCCTTTCAAACTTGCCCATAAAGGCCGAAACTACCAGAGCTATTATTGACAGCGCATAGAACACCACGCCGACTATTGCCTGGCTGAGGCAGGCGCCCTTTTCGGGAGTATCGAGTCCGGGTATGAACCACTGGTCGCCGGCAATATCAGTCCTGTTTTCTATAAGGCCGCAGAGGCTGAGCGTAAGGAACACAATTATCACAACCATTGCCGCGGAGATCACCCACTGCGGAACCTTGCCGTTTGCAGCTATGATGCCCGCAAGCAGGGCGATGGCTATTACGCTGTAAACGATGGGAGCGACGTCGAGGTCGATGGTCTGCATTACGCCCGTAGTAGAGTTTATGCCATAAATTATTACCGCAACGATTGCGAATACCGCAGCCGCAAGAACGAGCCATACGGCTATGCTCTGTTTTTTGATCCAATTCAACATGGCTTAGTCCTCCTTACCCTGATCTTCGGCTTTTGCGCCTGATTTCCTATCCTTGATGGTGAAGAACACATATGCGGCCGCAGAGCCTGCAAGCAGGATAGAGCTTATTGTAATGAGCGCCGTATACATACTCCTCCACCATGTGTTGAGGGAAACTACATGCGTGTTCATAAGATCCATGCCGTAGCTGTTTGCAATGGCATAGAGCACATAGTGCATGCCGTCCTGTATTGCCTCGGCAAGGCGGGAATCGGCTGCAATAGTGTTGAGATTGTTAAGGTTGATATAGGGGTCGTTAGCGCCAAAGCCGCAGAATGCTGTGGTGCCCGCGAGTATGGATTCCTTGGGAGCGGCTACGGGGTTGAGGCCGGTGAAGTCGGTAACGCTGTAGCCCTTGAATCCCCATTCATTGCGGAGTATTTCCACCTGAACGCCGTAGTTTGCACTGGATGCAACCATGCCTATGCGGTTGTATGCCGTCATGGTGCCGCGTGCGCCCTCTGCCGCGTAGCGGTTATCAGTTGCGCCGGCTCCAACATTTTCCATCTTGGAAGAGCGGCCGAAGCCCGTGAACGCCTGCTGAAGGTTGCGAAGTTCGAGTTCGCGTGCGGCCTGCTCGCTTACCAGTTCGCACACGCCTGAGCGGTTGGCTTCCTGGGTGTTGAAGCCCACGTGCTTGATGTTTACAAGGCAGCCCCTGCTCTGCGCGCCCTGAACTACGGCGCTGCCGGTGAAGCCGGAGAGGATGGGGTCTTCCGAATAATATTCAACGTTGCGGCCGTTGTAAGCCGTGCGGTGAATGTTCATGCCGGGGCCTATCATTATGGGCAGCATATACAGAAGAGTAGATTCGCCGAGAATGATTTCACCGTTTTCGTATGCAAGTTCCTTATTCCAGGTGTAGGCAAGATTCATGGGAGCGGGCGCTACGCGGGTGCCTACCCAATCGTATTCGTTAGCGTCCTCGAACCTGATGCCGTCTTTGGAAGCTTCGGCCATGGTGTGCGAATCTGAACCGCCGGGGCCGTCGTCTGCGGCATAGCCGTTTATATCGCCGACATTGCCGCTTTCGGGATATTCACCGAAACCTACCGAAGGAATGTATTCAAGGTTGTGGAATGCGCTCGCCATAAAGTTGATGGCTTCCGCAAGAGGTATTTTGGTAACGAGTTTGTCCCAATCGGCGTCGTTGAAGGCCTTGCCCTTCATGTCGGCGAGGGTAAGCTCTACCGTAGAATCGCCGTTTATAAGCTTATCAATATTTTCCTGGCTGTTGTCTTCTTCGAGTTCAATGAAGTCGTTCTTCATTAGCTGTTCAAGACGGGTGCCTTCCTTTATGCCAAAGCCGCTATACGTCTTGGGGAAGGTGCCGTTCCAGTCACTGCGCGAAAGATATACAACTTCTTCAAAGTTTTCTATCTGGTCGCCCCACGCGTTGACGTCTGTAGCATAGTCGCCTTCGGAGAGCTGGTTCTTGATGTCGTAACCGGTTACCGACTTATCGAACGTTTCGGCGTCTTTGTCGGCAAGATCCCATTCGGCCACCTTTGTCTGCTGAGGAGCTTCAAAGTCGGTGCCGTCCGTATTCACCATGCCGGTAACGCCCTGACGGGCAAGAATATTGTTGAGCGCGTCGTGCGAAGATTCGCCTATAGCGAAATAATATTTGCCTGCGTCGAGCACGTATGCGCCGTCGCCCTCATCTTTATTGTAGCTGGTGAGGTTGGTCATATCTATGTTGAGCGTAATGGTTTCTGAGGCGTCCGGCTGGAGCAAATCAGTCTTTTCATAGTCGACAAGCTGTATAGCCGATTTTTCAACACCGTCTTCGGTGTAGGGCACCTGTACATACAGCTGCACTACAGACTTGCCCGCAACCTCGCCCGTGTTTTTGACAGTGACCTTTGCAACGGCAGTCTTATGGTCGTCAGACACTACTACGCTGTCAAGCGTCTGAGTGAATTCGGTGTATGAAAGGCCGTAACCGAAGGGATAGGATACTTCGTGCGAATATATCCACTGCCCTGCCTCGGTCGCAGGCTTGAACGTCATGTTTTCAAGGTCGTAATCTACATACGTGCCCGCCTTTGCAGCAACGGCGTTACGGTCGTCGTCCGCCATGAGCGAATCGGCATACCTCGTTTCGTAGTAGCGGTAGCCTGTGTAGATGCCTTCGGCCTCAACGAGGTAAGAATTTACGTTCATACCCGAATAAGGGTTTTTGAAGTCCGCGCTGCCGTTTACGTTGATGGTATCCGTCCAGTCGGTGCCCGTACCTTCTATCAGCTTGCTGGTCGAATCATACTGCTGGCCATAGTTCATCATTGCAGGGGCGAGCGCGCCGTTTACCGCATAGATGTCGCCGAGGCGGCCGGAAGGATTGACATCGCCGAGCAGCGCCTGCGCAACGGCGGCAAAGCCGTATACGCCGGGGTTACCTATCCACATTACGGAGTCTATTTCTTCGTCCTGTTTAAGGCCTTCGATGTCCATCTGGTTGGTGGAGTTTATTAGCACTATAACGTTTTCGGAGCAATTCTTAGCCTCCTCTATGATAGCCCATTCTTCGTCTGAAATGCCGAGAATGTTGCCGCTGTCGGTATTCACACCGTCTTTAAGGCCGGCTTCACCGGGGAAGAAGCTGGTGCTTTCGCCGCTGGATCTGCCGAGGATAACTATAGCGGCGTCGCTGTACTTATCGTACTGTAGATCCTGGCGGTTGACGCCCAACTCGGATAGCAAAGGTTCGTAAGTGTCCTGCGCAACAGTGTTGCCGCCGTCATAAAGCTCCTGATACACGGGCGCCTGCGCGCCGAAGCCAGAGCTGCCCCAGGTAAGCTTGGACGTATAATTTTCATACGCCTGAAGCATTGCGGGGTTTACGTCAAATACTGCCTTGAAGTCGGTTTCAAGGGTGCTCCTGTTGGGGTCATGGTCTATAACGCCCTTATCGGGAATAGAGCCGCCCGTGGTGCTGCCATAGTAAGGGGTATAGCTGCGTATGCCGAACAGCGTTACCTTGGGCCTTTCCTGCTTTAAAGGAAGCGAATCGTTGGTGTTTTTGAGCAGTACAAAAGATTCTGCCGCCTCTTCGATGGCAAACTCCTTCATGCTGTCAACTGCGTCTTTTGTAGATTCGTAGCGAGTGGAATAAGTCCATTCGCCCGCATCTTCGTTGAGTTCAAGACCCTGACTTATAGAGCCGGTGTTTTCGTCGAGGGCGGTGCGGTACTTTTCCATAATGACCGACGTGGTGACCGAAACGATCAACAGAAAAGCAAATACCAACGTAAGCCCGCGAAACAGTCTTGTTTTGATGTTCATGGTTCCCTCCTGTATAAAATTTTTGCCGCATGGCTGCGGTTTAATACATTTGCGCCTGAACCACTGCGCGACTGAAAGTATACATAATGCAAAAATTTTTACAAGGGGCTTTGCCTTAGTCGGCATAAAATTTGACTTCGTTTGCAGGGCAGTATGTTCTGCCGTCACACAAACAGCTGAAATATTACAAAAAATTGCATATAAAACAGCTAAATATTGTAATTTTATTTTGCAAAGTCACATTTTGCCGTATTTTGCTTTTTTACACGGGAAAAGGCGCCGCGCGGGAAATCCCGCGCGGCGCCTTGCCGGACATTGAATGTATTGCAGAATTTATGCAGGCGCAAGCCCTTCCTCCTGCCTGACGGGAAGAAGGATATCCAGGCAGACCAGGCAGTCCACCTGCCGCATGGTTATGGTGCCGCCGTATTTTTCGGCTATGAAATACATGCTTTTTACGCCGAAGCCGTGGTTGTTTTTATCGGGCTTGTTGGTCACCGGCCTGCCGTCTTTAAAGCGCACTTTTTCGGTGCAGTAATTTTCCACATGCACGGCAAAATACCCGCGCTTTGACGAGGCGTTGAGCTTTATAACGCGCTTTTCGGCGTCCGCCTCCTTCATCACGCTCTCTATGGCGTTATCCAGCGCGTTGCCGAACAGTGAAGAGATGTCCGCGGGCGCCATGAACGAAAGCGTTTCGCCCTCTATCATATAGGTAAAGCGTATGCCGTAGCTTTCACACAGAAAGCTCTTTTCGGTGAGCACGATATCCAGCGTTTCGTTGCCCGTTTTGGCAATGTTGCCGTATATCATTACCGCCTTTTCCACCTCTTTAAGGCTCTTTTCCCGCTCCTCTTCGCCCATGGTGCGCAGGGCGGTTATCTGGTGCTTTAAATCGTGGCACTTTACGTTTATAAGGTCTATGGTGTCCTTGGTGATTGCATACTTTTTCTGCTCGCGGATGAGCAGCTCTTCAAGCATGAACTTGTCCTGTTCAAGCCTGCGCGTGCGCTCTTTAAGCTTGGTGTGTTCGAACAGGCCGCACTGCAGGCCGAGGGCAAACACGCAGCATACAAGCGCGTATAGCCTGTACAGTATGTTCCATTCGGATATCCACGGCACGAACGAGGCTATTATATATACGAATGCCAGAATGAAGCCCGAAACGGCAAACTGCAGCCCCCTGCCCTTTACGCCGCCCTGCTTTAAATCGCTGACGGGGAAGAAAAGAAAGAAGAGTATGTATGCGACCAGATAGAGAGAAAAATATATGGCGAGCGCCGCCGCCTGCGTGAGCGTGCCGATGGCCTCGAATATCACGAACAATATGTCCCACAGCCCGTGCTGAACGGCAAACGCCGCAATTGTGTAGAACAGGGCGTTCAGCGGGGAGATATTGAACAGAAACCACGCCGCAAGAAAGACTATTGCGGAAACGATCAGGTAGTTGAGCCCGAATGGGCCTATAGCTATGGCGGGCATGAAGGCAAGCCCCGCGCCAACGGCGGCCACGGGCAGCAGGCGCAGAAAAAAGTAACTTCTGCGCTCCCGGCGGCGCAACAGCATGAGGACGGGAATGAGCATCTCCAGATAGAAGTTCAGCTGCCCGAGAAGTATCAGCGCATAGTAATTCACTTAACACCCCCCCCCCGAGAAATATGTCGTCAAGTCGGCCATGAACTGTTTTTTGCGGGTGCGGCTCATGTGAAGTTCGGCGCCGCCTTCAAGCAGAACGGTGTCGTCCTTTACGCCCGTCACATACTGCAGGTTGACTATGTAACAGTTGTTGCAACGCGAAAACAGGCGGGGATCGAGCTTGGTTTCAAGCTCTTTGAGCGATCCGCGGAAGTTTACCGTTTCACATTCGGTGTGAACATACACGTCGTGCATGATTATCTCTATATAGCATATGCTTGAAAAGTCTATGCGGCGCAGAACGCCCGCAGACTTCACCCATATAAAATCTTCGGCGCGGCGGTCGTGCTCGCGGCGGATCTTGTCCATTTCAAGGGCGAAATCGAAGTAGGGTACGGGCTTTACTATAAAATCCATGGCGTTCACCTTATAGCCCTTTATGGCAAGCTGCGCCATGTTTGTAACAAATATCAAAAGCACGTCACCATCTATGCGGCGCAGGCGCTCGGCGGCCTCCATGCCGTCCACCAGCGGCATCTTTATGTCCATGAACACGGCGTCGAACCCGGGCTTGTAGTCGGATATAAAATCCAGCCCGTTGGAATAAATTTTAACGCCGCACTTTATTCCCTTTTCTTCGGCATAACGCATTGCATATCCGCGCAACAGCCCTGCCTGATCCTCCTCGTTTTCAACTATGGCAATTTTGAGCATTGCCCCCTCCTTTAAACAAAATCGCAACTTAATGCACAAACAGAAAGCGTGCGCGGCAAATCGACATGCGCCAATATACGGCAAACGGGCAGATGATTTTTTGCGCAAACAAATTTATGGCTGTTATTTTATCACACAAATTGATATTTTGCAATACTTGTTGCGATTTTTTACATTAAAAACAAAAAAATATGCCGTCTTGCACAAGCCGTGCAATCATTCCGTTCCATACGCACGCAAAAACCGCGCCCTCACGGCAAATGCCGTGAGGGCGCGGTTACCAAACGGAAGTAAAACTATAAGTTTGATTGTAGGCTTACCGGTTTTACGGAGTCTTACGCAAAACCGTGAAGTGTTTTGCCGTACAGGCAAAACCGCATAATTTTACGGGCGGAATACTTTTTTATCAGGCTGCAGCGGCACGTTTTGCCCTGGCCTCTTTCACCTCGGCAAGAACGGCTTCCTCTGCGGGGACAATCTCATCGCGCGAAGTAACTGCTTCAAGTGCATCGCTGCGCGACTTTTCAAGCCCTGCCTCTATCCTGCTGACCTGAGCCTCGAGCTTTTCAGCCTTGGCGGTATTGCCGCCGGCCCTTGCTGCCGCCGCCGACTTGTTCAGCGCAGCAATTTTGCCGAGTTTGCCGTGATAGCCGTTTATTTTTGCCTCTGCAAGCGATTTTGCAGAAGATATGTTCTTTTCCGAATGGAACACCTTGCGGTTTTCCAAAGCTATTTCGTACTCAAGAGCTGCCTTATCGTATGCGGCCTGAGCCTTTGAAACAAGCTGTGCGTCGCCCGAAGCTTTTGCGTTTTCAAGCGCGGCTTCGGCAGACTTTAACTTTGCGGCCTTGGTCTTTTCGGTCTTGTCCGCATCGGGGAATATGATGAGGAATATAAAGAAGAAAATGACCATTGAAACGCCGCCGGTCAATACGGTTTTTACAAGCCCCGCCACCGTTGCAAGCCCTTCGTTTCCGGCAAGGTACCAACCCCAGCTGGTGAAGAACACGTTGATGAAGCCCCATATTGCAAGGGTAAACACCGAAACGAGCACCCAGCCGATGAAGTACCACATAGCCTGCCACCACGGGTTGCCGTGCGAGCGGTATGTTATGTTCCTCTGCAGCGGGAAGTTTATGCACTGCGCGGTGAATACGGCTATCTCATATGCAATGAAGTACCCTAAGCCCGCACTGTCGCCGAACAGTATGTAAGTTGCCCCGTTTTCGTTTGCAAACGAAAGCTCGGCATTTGGCCAGCCCCAGGGATCGGTTCCCAGGCCTGCAAAGGCATAGGGAAGAAACGTCATTACTATAAACTGCCATATTGTGACGCCGTAAGAAAATACCAGAAAGAAAAATATCTTGTATATCCACGGAGCAAGCTTGGGGTGCTTTTCGGAAAAGCCGTACCAGACGCCCTGCCACCAGCGCCATATTTTTTGCCAGAATGCTACAAACGCGTTGCCCGAAAGGGGCTTGGGGGCAAGCCTTTCTTCATCCGGGCGCAATATCTCTTTCTCCATACATTTTTTCCATCCAACTTTTTATTATACCGATCCGCGCAACGCCCGCCTGCCTGAAAAGACGCATATTTTACACCTTGTTGCCGCACACCCGATACCGCCCGTTTACAGGCACGGCACGGCTTGCAGAACTTTTTGCCCGGATATCGCTATCTGATTTACGCCTTTTCTTCTTTTTTGCTCTGCCCGGCTTTTTTATCCTTTGTAAGGAACTTTACAACGCCCCTGCACAGCTGTCCGTTGAACATCATCATGAGCGCCTTCATCTGCCTGCGCGACATGCCGCCGAACTTGGCAAGGCCCCTTACGGGCTGGTGCAGCACGCCCATTACCAGCGTGTTGGCCATGCCGCGGTTGCCCACGGCGTACAGGAACTTTATGGCAAAGCGTATAGCGCCCGAGAACAGCCTGCCCACCCACCTGCGGGAATAGCGCAGGTCGGCAACGGTGGCGTTTTCGGTTATTATCATTCTGTTGTGCTTGTAGAAATCGTATCCGCTCTTGGGAATATCCCTGCCGAGCAGCGCCCTGAATTCATCGTTTTCAACGGCGTCCACCTTGCCGCTGTAATAGCTTGCAAGTTTGGACTTATCATAGGGGCAGGTCTCTTTGGTGCCCTTGCGGGTGACGGTTGCCTGAAGGCGGATATCGCGGGAAGAGGCGCCTATATACAGCGCGTATTCGCCGCCCTCCACCTCCCAGCCGTTGCTTTCAACGTCGAAGTAGCGGAAAGTTTTATCGTCGAAGGGAATGGTCACAGTCGCGCTTTCGCCCTTTTTGAGGAATACTTTTTTGAAGCCCTTAAGCTCTTTTGCGGGGCGGAAGATCTTTCCGTCGGGCTTGCCGACGTACAGCTGGGCCACCTCGGCGCCGTCAACGTTACCCGTGTTGGTTATTTTAAAGGTCACGCCGCTGTCGTCCGCGGCTATGTCGGAATATTCGAAGGTGGTGTACGAAAGGCCGAAACCGAAGGGATATTCCACATTTTTATCGGTCTTGTCGAAGTAGCGGTAGCCCACATACAGGCCCTCCCTGTATTCGCAGGTCATCTCCTTGCCGGGGAAGTAACTTTCGCTTGCGCAGGGAGTTTCGCGCAGCGACCATGTTTCGGCAAGCTTTGCCGAAGGATTTACCGTGCCGCTGAGTATATCCAGCACGGCGGTTGCGCTTGCCTGACCGGTGAGACCGGCATAGACTATGGCGTCGGCGTCGCTTGCCCAGTCCATGTATACGGCGCTGCCGCAGGAGAGCACCACAACCACTTTAAGGCCTGCATCTTTCAGCGCCCTGTAGGTCTCTATCTGGTTTGCAGGCACTTCAAGCGACTGCCTGTCTAAGCCCTCGGCCTCGGTATATTCGTCAAGGCCGGCAAAGAATACCGTTACGTCTGCCTTTTTGGCAAGTTCCACCGCATTTGTTATCAGCGACTTTTTGCGCTTGCCGTACCTTTCAAACCCGTCGGCAAAGCCTATCACGTTGAAGGGATATTCGCGCTTGTCGTCCACTACGCACTCCAGCGTGGTGGGGTTTACTATAGAGGAGCCTGCACCCTGATAGCGGGGCTTGCGGGCAAAGTCGCCCACGAGCGCCACCGAGGTGCTTTTGGCTATGGGGAGAATGTTGCCTTCGTTTTTAAGAAGCACTACGCACTCGTCGGCGCACCGCTTTGCAAGCTCGTGATGGGCCTCTTTATCGAATTCCTTGCCCTTTTCGCCCGCAGTCGTCTTTTCTATCAGCTGAAGCACGCGGTCTACGCACTCGTCCACATACTTTATATCAAGCTTGCCGCTCTCCACCGCCTCTACCACGTCGTCGGCGCCGTAGCGGCAGCCGGGCATCTCTATATCGCTGCCCGCAACGGTGGACGCCACCTTGTTGTTGGTGCCCGCCCAGTCGGAAACTACAACGCCGTCAAAGCCCCACGCGCCGCGCAGTATTTCGCGCAGGAGATGAGTATTTTCGTCGGCGAAGGCGCCGTTGACCATGTTGTATGAAGACATCACCGCATAGGGCTTGCCCTCGGTAACGGCTATTTCGAAGTTGGTGAGGTAAATTTCGCGCAGGGTGCGTTCGTCCATGACCGAATCGGTGACCATTCTGCGCTCTTCCTGGCTGTTGGCGGCATAGTGCTTTATGCACGCCGCAGTGCCGTTTTTCTGAATGCCGCGTACATATGCCGCAGCCATTTTGCCCGCAAGGTAGGGGTCTTCGGAAAAATATTCAAAGTTGCGCCCGCAGCGGGGATTACGCTTTATGCACAGCCCGGGACCGAGCAACATGTTTACGTTCTGCGAGGCCGCCTCCTCACCGAGCGCTTCACCCATCTGTTCGGCAAGTTCGGTGTTCCAGCTTGACGCCATTGAAACGGCGGTGGGGAAACACGTTGCAGGTACGCTGGCGTTCAGGCCGAGATGGTCTGAAGCGGCGGCCTGCTTTCTCAGGCCGTGGGGGCCGTCCGAAAAGAATACGGAAGGTATGCCCAATTCTTCGTAGCCCTGGGTGCTCCAGAAGTCCTTGCCCGTCAACAGGTCGGCCTTCTGGCGGAGAGTGAGTTTGCTGATTATTTCTTCTCTGTTCATATATCTGCCCCTGCAATAAAAATTTATTTCGCTGTACGGCTGAACGCAACGAAAAAAGTTTGTGCGCAGGTTTCTTTTGCCATACACGCACACTGAAAACGTTGCTCAAAAAATTTTATTCCGTATCATTGCAAATTTTAACACGGCTTTCGATAGATTTCAAGCGATTTAGCATAAAATGTATTAATTTTAGCATATTCAGACGGCTGCATGCCCGTATAAAACAATTTGTGCAATTACACGGCAAAAATATATAAGTTTTGTGACCCGCCCTGCGGCGGCAACAGCGGCCATTTCAAAGCATAACCAGCTGTTCCGCATATATAAATTCACATTGCAAAAAATAGCCCCGACGGCGCAGCGTCGGGGAAAATTTACTGTATATTCAACACTATTTTTTGCTTACGGGCCGAATCGCGGCCCGCCGCACTGCTCAGCCGCAACGCTTGCTTAAACCAGCGCGCTGCAGCCATGCGATAGCTATCTTATGTGAGTTCCTTTATTTTTTCTATCGCCTCCGCCCTGCCGTCTACGCCGAGCTTTAAGTATATGGAACTTATGTAGTTGCGGGCGGTGCCGTCCGACAGCTTGACCGCGGAGGCTATCTGCCTGTTGGTGAACCCGTCGGCGAGCATGAGGGCGATATCCACCTCCCTGTCCGAAAGGCCGAAGTTCTTTTTGAGCTTTATCTGCCTGTCGGAGGACACCATCAGCGCGGCGTCGGTTATCTTTCTGGCTATTTTTGAGGGCAGTATGGTATCGCCTTCGTAGGCGTTTTTTATGGCGTCTATCAGCGCCGCCGAACCTATATCCTTTAAAAGGTAGCCGCTGGCGCCGTTGTTGATGCCGCTTAAGATATAGTCGCTGTCGTCGAACGTGGTGAGTATTATTATTTTTATGTCGGGGTTGCTCCCCTTGATGCGCTTTGTGGCGGCAACGCCGTTCATTTCGGGCATGCGCACGTCCATGAGTATAACGTCGGGCACAAGTTTTTTTGCCATTTCAACGGCCTGAAGGCCGTCGTAAGCCATACCGCACACCTGTATGTCGGGGCAGGTTTCAAGCACGCTTTTTATGCCCTCGGCCAGTATCTTCTGGTCGTCGGCAAGCATCACCTTTATCATACTTTTCTCCTTTGCGCAAAAGCGCGTTGGTTGCGGCATATTGCCGCGCCAATTAAAAACAGAACAGGCGTTTTACGCCCTTTCTTTTATAAAAATTTCCACTTCGCAGCCCTCTTGAGGCTCGCCCGATATGTGCATGGTGCCGCCGAATTTTTCCGCCCTTTCGCGCATGCTTTTAAGACCGTAACCTTCAACTATTTCGCCGTGCGGGCCGCTGCCGTTATCCGATACCAGCATATATACGCCGTCCCTGCGCCTTTTCGCCTCTATATAAAACGCCGTGGCGCCGCCGTGGCGCATGCCGTTGGATATGCACTCCTTTACGCTGTTGAACAGAAAGCGGGCGCGCTCTTCGTCCAGCGTTATATCCTCCACGTCCGTGCGGATCTTCATGTCGCTGGAATCCACCGTCTGGGCGACTATCTCCTCTATGCCGTCCTTTAACGAACTTTCCGCGGCGCGCCCCGCAAGCAGATGGACGCTGGTGCGCATCTGGTCAAGGGCGTTTTTGGCCTGTATGTTGGCGGAAATTATTTTGTTTTTCGCCTCGTCGGGGTCGGAATCTATAAGCAGCTTGGCGGCCTCGGTCTGCATTATCACCGTGGTTATGGAGTGGCCGGCGTTGTCGTGGATATCCTTTGCTATGCGGTTGCGCTCTTCGAACACCGCCGTGCGCGAGAGCATTTCGTACGCCTCCTTAAGCCGCGCCTTGCTGGCGTCGGCCTCGGCAAGCGCCTCCGAAAGGCGCTTGCTCATGCGGTAAAAGCGCATGAGCGCGAGCACTATTACAAAATGAATGGCGAGTATTATTATACCGAACAGGCAGCCGCCGAGTATCTGAACAATGGAATCGTACAGGTTTGCGCCCTCGTACACCCTTACCCAGCCGAGCACGAACGATGCCACGAACACCGCGGCGCT
This sequence comes from uncultured Clostridia bacterium, assembly GCA_944341075.1. GTDB lineage: Bacteria > Bacillota > Clostridia > Christensenellales > Borkfalkiaceae > Coproplasma. The sequence continues at coordinate 40,311 of CALVLV010000002.1, read as the reverse complement.
TATTCCGAATACAATGAGATTGAGCTTTAAACTTTCGTTATTTATATAAAATTCTGTAGTTACCAGACAATAGAGCACTACGCAGAAGTCGTTGCCCGTAACCATGGAGATGACCAGAAGGCAGAAAAAATCGGCGCCGTACATTGCGCTGCGCACGCCCGGGGACTTAATTACATAGTATTTGAGCGTTACCGAAACATCCAGCAGAATACAGCAAAAAATAAGCATGCCGTATACCCACATCTCTTTAAAGTTGGAGGCGCTCTGTGCGCATATGACTATTTCAAGCACGATCAGCGCGACGACCACCGCAAAGCCCAGCCACTTGCGCAGGCGCGGAAGGTTTGCCTGAAGTTTAAAACCTTTTTTCATTTCCGATTATGCTGCCTATTGAAAATTTTCGCTCTATTTCAGTGAGTTTGCCGCTGTCGAAATAGCTGAACATATTGTCGGGCGCGGCATATATGATGTGATCGTAAAAACGCACGTTGTTCATGCTGCAGATTATCTGGCACTCCTTTGTAAAGTCGTCGTCCGCGGGCGAAGGGCGGGCGCTGCCGCTGGTGTGGTTATGCGCCACCAGTATGCCGTAGGGGCGCGAAACAGATATCAGCTTTATTATCTCTTCAGGCTTTACGGTAACTTTATGACATTCGTCCGAGGTATACGAACATATCCTGAGCACCTTTCCGTTCCTGTCCAGAAGATATATTTCAAGCACTTCGGCAGTTTTTCCGCCAAGGCGCATGCCCACCATGCCGAAGGCTTCGCCGCGGTTTTTTATTACCGTAAAGCAATCGGCACGGTTGCCACGCTCTATGCATTTGCCTATGCACATGAGGTACAGCGCGACCTGCTCGCCTACGCCGGGAACGGCTATAAGCTCTTCAAAACTTGCCGAAAGCACCGCCGATATGCTGGGGAACCTGTTTAAAAGTTCGTGGGCGACGGGGTTGGTGTTCTTTCTGGGATAGGCGTTGAACAGAAGCATTTCAAGCAGCTCGTGCTCGAATATGTTGTCCCCGGCCTTGAGTTTTTCATACATTCTGCGCCTGTGACCTTCGTGCATGTTGACCTCCGGGACAAAAGAATACTGCAGCCTATACCACGCACCGGACGCATTATTGCAAATAAAGTGCGTTTGCGCGGGTACAAAGTTAAAAATCAGCGTTAAAATAATTGTAACATAAAATTAAAAAAGTGTATAATAAAAACAGGCCGCTTGCCGCAATTTTTGCGGCTGCGGGAAATTTTTGCGGCGCGTGCATAAGCTAAGGCGCCGCGGCAAGAAGGTATTTATGTCGGTTTATACAGACGAGATCAAAAAAAAGATATCGCAGATAGTGCGCTTCCCCTCCTACCAGCAGCCCGCAGAGCCGGGCATGCCCTTCGGCGCGCCCGCAGCCGAGGCACTGACTTACTTTTTAAGCCTTGCCAAGGGCATGGGTTTTGAAACGCACAACTACGATAACTACGCCGGCGAAGTGATATTCGGCGAAGGCGAAGAATTTGCCGTGCTTGCCCACCTTGACGTGGTTCCCGCGGGCAGCGGCTGGACGCACGAACCTTTCGGCGGCGAGATAGATAAAGAAAATGCGCGCATATGGGGCAGGGGCACCATGGACGACAAGGGCCCGTCGATAATAATGCTGTACTGCCTTAAGGCGCTCAAGGACGAAGGGTTTAAGCCTTCGCGCAAGATAAAGCTGATAGTAGGCTGCAACGAAGAAACGGGCTGGGCATGCATAGAGCACTATAACAAAGTTGCTCACATGCCCGAAGAGGGAATTTCGCCCGACGCGGACTTCCCCGTGATATACGCGGAAAAGGGAATTTTACACATAAAGCTGAAGTTCAGCGTAAAGGGCGCGCGCTTTGCCGAACTTGCGGGCGGCGAAAGGGCAAACATGGTGTGCGACTTCTGTTCGGCCTCGGCAGACGCAAGCTGCTACGGCAACCCCGCGGAATACGGCCTGAACCTTGAAGGCGGCAAAGTTGTTTCGCGCGGGAAGTCGGCGCACGGTTCCACCCCCGCCGAGGGCGTAAACGCCATTCAGCCCATGCTGCGCTATTTAAAGCTTGACGGCATAGCCGATATTCTTTTCAAAGACATGCTGGGACTGAAGGGCCTTAAGGACGAGACGGGCGAACTTACCCTTTCGCCTGACGTGATAAAGAGCGCCGGCGACGAGCTTTACATCACCTGCGACGTGCGCTACCCCGCCACCATGACCAGGCAGTTTATTTTAAGCAAGGTGAGCGGCTACGGCATACCGTACGAGATAATACACGCCCAGGATCCGCTTTACGGCGAGAAAGACGGATTTTTGGTAAAGACGCTGTGCGACGTTTACAACGAGGTATGCGGCACGGATATGCAGCCGATAGCCATAGGCGGAGGCACATACGCCAGGGCGCTTAAGCGCGGAGCGGCGTTCGGCCCCGAAGAGGCGGGCGAAGAGAGCACCATACACCAGGCAAACGAATATATAACTTTTGAAAAGATTGAAAAGTGCTTCAACATATACAAGCTTGCGCTTGAAAGACTTACTAAGTAACTTTTAATTTGTGTGTATCTTTGAATTGTGTGTGAACGGGGCGCCCGCGGCAGTCTGCCGCGGGCGCCCCTGTTCCCTTTAAATTTAATACAGCCAAAGGCGGACAGCAAAACGCTGTCCGCCCTTGGCTATGGCGCAGATGATGAGATTTGCGCCTTGAGCGGACGCGCACGGAAAACAGCGGGTGTCCGCTGTTTTGTCGTCGGTCGATACCTCCGACCTGCGCACCTTACAGGTGCTTGCCTCCCCTCAAATCTCACATCATCTGGCCGGAAATAGCCAAGGGCGGACAGCAAAACGCTGTCCGCCCTTGGCTATGGCGCAGATGATGAGATTTGCGCCTTGAGCGGACGCGCACGGAAAACAGCGGGTGTCCGCTGTTTTGTCGTCGGTCGATACCTCCGACCTGCGCACCTTACAGGTGCTTGCCTCCCCTCAAATCTCATATCATCTGGCCGAAAATAGCCAAAGGCGGACAGCAAAACGCTGTCCGCCCTTGGCTATGGCGCAGATGATGAGATTTGAACTCATGCTGCAGTTTCCCGCACTACTCCCTTAGCAGGGGAGCCCCTTGAGCCACTTGGGTACATCTGCACGCCGTTTGTTTACGCATTGGCGGGGCCGCTCTTGCTCTGCCGCGTGCCGCTGCCGCACATTCGGCCAACGACTTTCACAATATATCATATTTTTAAACTTTTGTCAAAACTTTAAAGCGCCGTTTGTAAAAAGTATTATAAAATTTATTATCATATTTTTGTAAAATAAATAAAGAAATGTGTCACCCCCCCCCCTTGAAACACGGCAAAATATATGTTACAATAAAAATACGGTATTTAGAATATACTTATAAATCTGATTTATATTTAATTACAAAACAATCGGGGCGGCCGTACTTTATTCTATGCAGCCGCAAAAGGGGGAAACATTGCTTTTTAAATTAGCCTTCCGCAACGTGCGGCGGCAGATAGGCGGATACCTTATATACTTTTTCACGGTTGCGCTTACCGTAGCGCTGCTTTTTTCGCTTGCGGGGATAATGTTCAGCAAAAACATGTTCACTTTTTCCGCGGCATACAAGATAGAAACAACGGCGGTGTGCGTATTTTTGACCATAATACTCGCCATAGTTTCTGCATTTGTGCTGGGATATGGCTGCGCTTTCCTTTTGCGCCGCAGGAAGAAAGAGTTCGGCTTATACCTTACCCTTGGAATGAGAAGGGGCAATATAGTCGCCATATTTATGGGCGAAATGTTCTTCACGTTTTTATTTTCGCTCGCGGTGGGGCTCGGGCTTGGCACGCTTATATATCAGGCGATAGCCGCAGGCATCTCTTCCTTTCTTGAACTCAACGTCGGGTGGGCGGACTATTCTGCCGGCGCCTTCATACTGACGATCGTGCTGGTGGGCATAGTTTTCCTTATAACCGCGGGCATTTCGGCGGGATATCTCCGCTTTGAAAAGGTAGCCAAACTTTTGCAGGGAGAAAGCACGGTGGAAAAACCCGTGAAAAGGCCCCTGTTGTGGCTGTGCGTTACGTTCGTTTCTCTCGCTGTGCTCGTTCTGGCAATCATCGCCATCGTCATAGCGTCCGAATTGCTGAGAAGCGGAGGCAGCCAGCAATTATTTGCCATAATCGAAGGAGCGGCGCTTGCCTTCTTAGCGATCATATTTATATATGTGGGCGCGCTAAAATGCGGAACGCACTACCTGCTCAAAAACAAAAAATTTTCCGCCAAGAACACGCGCACCTTCACCTTACGACAAATTTCAGGCAGGGTCAGCGGAGATTCCTCCTTCTTCGGCATGATTGCCGTCATCCTTTCCATAGTAGTTGTGGGCGGCAATATTTTTCTGACGATGTTCGGCTCACAGGTTGCGGACAGTAAGTTTGACAACCCCTATACCGTAAACGTTGACGCCCCGTACGACGAAACGGGCACACTTACGGAGGATTTGCCGGAATGGATGGAGCAATTCGGAACGGTTGAAGAGTCAAGGCTGTATTCTGTCTTCTATGTGGAGGAGCCGACTATAGCCCAATATCTACCCGGTGTCGGATATCTTCTGCGGGAGAGCGACTATTATGCGCTTGCGGCAATGGCCGGTGAAAAGGCTGCGCCTTTGAACGGAGGCGCGCTGCTTGTATGCAACCGCGCCTCATACGATGAAGTGAACGAACTGAGGCGGGAATCGGAACATCTGGTTGGCAACCTCAAATGGGAGACCGACGCGTTTTCAGTAGTGTTTAATGGCGTTTCGCCTACGCGCAAAATGCTTGTAGTGAACGGGCACAGATACATGCTTGCCGTGCCCGACAGCATTGTGGACGCCGTGGTGAAAGAAAGAATGTATTCATTCGGCGAAACGCTATGCGCCGTAAATTATGCGGGCGAAAAATTCGACGAACAGGCGCTAAACGATTTTTTCAGTACAAAAAATCAGGAAGACGCCTATACAGATTTTATGGAAGACGCGTACGGATCATTCTTCACCATTGATATTTCGGGCTCGTTTTTGCCAACCCTCAGAGAGATGGCAACGCCGTGGCTTATGATAGTGCTGTTTGTTACGCTTGCGTTTGCCCTTCTTTCAATGGCGGTCGTTGCACTGAAAAGTCTTGCCGCCGTTGCGGAAGATAAAAAGCGGTATCGCCTTTTGTATCTTATCGGCGCTTCAAAAAGGCAGACTCTCGGCTCGCTCTGCACGCAGATCGCCATATACTTCTTCCTGCCGTTTGTGTTGCCGCTCCTTATGAACATTCCCGTATCATTCATATGCATTTCGCTGAACGCCGCCATAGGCGGTGGTGCGCTCACAGATTTGCAGGTAATAGGTTACGCGGCGGCGTTTTCGGGAGTACTGCTATTATTTTACGCGCTGTATTGCTCCGTTACATGCCTTGTGGCAAGTGCAGACGTAAAGCGCGAACTACATTCTTCGGGCACATAACGCAAGTTTTTCAAACGCAAAATTGATGAGGTGGACTATGATGAATGAAATTTTAAAAATTACAGACGCCGTAAAGGTTTTCGGCAGCGAAAGTGTAAGCACGCGCGCACTCGACGGCCTTTCGTTTACCGTTGAAAAGGGCAAATTTGTTGCGGTGATGGGGCCTTCGGGGTCGGGCAAAAGCACGCTTTTGAACGTTATTTCCACAATAGAGCCGCTGACAAGCGGAAAAGTAATTGTGGACGGCGTGCCCGTTTCCGCCATAGGCGAAAGGGAACTTGCCGACTTCCGCCGCGACAAGCTGGGCTTTATATTTCAGGAATACAATCTGCTTGACACGCTTACCGTAGAAGAAAACATTGCCCTGCCTTTGAACCTGAAAAAAGTGGGCGCAGCCGAAACAAAGGAAAGAGTTTTAAAGGTGAGCGAGGCGCTTGGCGTTACAGACCAGCTTGCAAAGTTCCCTGCGGCGCTTTCGGGCGGACAACGCCAGCGCGTGGCGTGCGCGAGGGCGGTGATAACCTCGCCCGCGCTTATACTTGCGGACGAGCCCACGGGCGCGCTGGATTCGCGCAGTTCAAGGGTGCTTATGGAGCAATTCTGCCTTATGAACAGCAAGCTGGGCGCAACAATACTTATGGTAACGCACGACGCGGCGGTAGCTTCGTACGCGCAACGCGTAATATTTTTGAGCGACGGAAAGATATACAACGAAATTTTCCGCGGCGGAAAGGAGCAAAAGGAGTTCCGGCACGACATTCTTGCCGTAACCGAAACTCTGGGCGGCGGCGAGGAGGGCGCCTTTTAAATTATTTAATGGCTCACACAAAAATATTTGACATGAACATAAATGCGCGCGGGCAAATTTTTGCCCGCGCGCATTTATTGCTAAACGTAAGGTTTTTTAATGAAAAGTCGTATTCGTCTGTAACCAATCAGCTTATAGGCAAGCCCTCCCTTATATACATGTTTTGTAAACTTTCAAAACCCGCAGTGCGGTGATTTTTATTGTTCCATTACATGATAGTTGCGGCATATGTACGCACCTTTAGGGCGATCACGCCGATGCATTTGCCGCAAGCCTGCCCAGCGCGCGGCACTTTTCAAGCCCGTCTTCATCTGGCGTGCCGTACACGGCAAGGCCTTCCGCAAGCATGACGGCTCCGTCGGCTTCGGCGCGCGCCTGCCATGTGCGCATCCACTCGCCCTCGGCCCATTCGTACGAACCGAACAGACCTATCTTGTTTCCGCCGAGCTTGCCTTCCGCCGAGGCAAAGAAGGGTTCGAACTCGCCCTCTTCAAGCTCTTCGCTGCCCATTGCGGGGCAGCCGAACAGCACAACGTCTGCTTTGAGGTCGCTCAGCGAAGCCTGCGCCACGGGAATTATTTTTGCCTGACCGCCTGCGGCGGCCACGCCCTCTGCTATGGCGTTTGCCATGGCCTCTGTATTGCCTGTACCTGACCAGTAAATTATATTTACCATAAAACAAAAATCTCCTTATGTTATATTTGCATATGCGCACATATACACAAATTGATGCGCACATATGCGCAAATTAATGCACTATTGAAGTTTAAAAATTCTTTCCAGAGGAATACCGCTGAGCATTTTGTTCACTATGCACTGCGAGCACCTGTTGTAGCGGCTGAACAGCCTTGCGCGGCCTTCGGGACAGCCGTATACTTTCCAGTAACCGCAGCTTAAGCATACGCCGCCGCGGGCGTCCCTTATGAACCCTTCCACGTCCTCTAGCGGGTAGCCCAGGAACAGACCCACCTCGTGCGGGAAGTCGCCCTCTCCCTCCAGCCTGCGGCGAAGTTCGCCGAGCGCGCCGCCGAGGGAGGTATCTGAATACCCGCGCGAGCGCAAAAATTTGCAGATATTTGGGTCGCTGAGCACGCTTTGCAACATTTTGCGGTTGAACACATAGTAGAGCTTGCGCCCCCGAACGCTGCGGACGGTGATAAAGCGGAAATCGCGCTTGCCGAACAGACGGCGATAATAGGGCATATCGTCGCACTGCTCGTCCCTGAGCCAGAACAGGCTAGCGGGCTTGAGCCCCGCAAAGGTTATTCCGCAATTTACGCCGAGCGCGTAGCCCGTATGACTCATGTACTCCTCCTTCCGCATGCGCCACCGCGGCATTGTTGCCGCATATGTGCGCCTTAAGTTAAATCCTATAAATATTATATGGATTAAAATACCGCTTGTCAACAAAATATTAACTATAGTTTATTTTTATGTTGCAAATTAAGAATTTTAGTGCAATCCGCACATGTATTCGGTTGTAAATATATGCATATATACATTTATGTCCTGACATGCCGCCACTATGGCATGAGTATACGGCAAAAAATAAGCGCGGCAGGGATTGCCGCGCTGTTCACAGATATATTAAGTTCACGGAAATATTATTGTGCCTTTACTGAGGTGGAACGCCCTGCGGGGGCCTTTCTTCGCCGCCGGGGAGCGGGTATTTTTCAGCCTCTCTGAAATATCTTATATATGACTTATGGCAGTAACGGCACACCTCTTCATCGGTGGCAGGCACGCCGTCAAAATTATAGCTGCCGTTCACCCGCCAGCCGTTGAGAACGCCTATTTTTATGGCGCCCTCCGGGCAGCCGAAAGAGCACTTTACGCAACCTATGCAGTGGTTGCCGAACACAGGCCTGCCGCCCGCCATGGTAATATTCTTCTGCGGGCAGCCGCGGGCGCATTTTCCGCAGCCCGTGCATGCAGGCGTGACCTTAAAGCCCTTGCCTATCATGTGCATTGCGGGGTGCTCTATGCGGAACACAAACGACACAAGCCGCTTTGCCGCGCCCTTTTTGAGCTTTGTGACCTTGCCCGCGAGCATATCGGCGGCATCGAACGGTATCCTGCGCCGCGCCGCCTGCCACATGCGCGCCGCCATTCCGTCCGAATGGCGGAAGATCATGTTATATGGCATGACATAGTGATATTCGCCCGCCACGGTGTAGCCCTTTTTGTGCAGCAGGTCGTAGACCTTTGCGCAGGAGCCATCGTTGAGCCTAAGCGGTTCGCCGGACGTTTTGACAAGGTATACCAGCCGCTCGCCCGTGCAGTCGGGCATGCGCTTTATAAAGTCGAACACTGGCTGCGGAGCGTTGAACGCGTGCACGGGGTAGCCTATCACTATCCTGTCAAAAGCGTTCGGGTCGCGCACCTCGCAGTCCTTTTGGATATTTACGTATTTGCACTCCACTCCCTGCCTGCGCCACTCGTCCATGACCGCATGGCAAACCTTATGCGTGTTCCCCGTACCCGAAAATACGTTGAATACCGCCCTCATTTATCTTCCTCCGACATATCTTCCATATGCGCGGCGCCCTCTTTATCGAAAGAATACGAATAGTTTTCCGAAGGGGAATGACTGTCGTACCACACCTGCGCTATGTACGGAGATTTTTTTGCAAGTTTATCGTATATCCACGGCTGGGGCTGGCAGAACGGGCACCAATGACCGCCCTTTAATACCGTGAACGGCGACGCCGAAAAGGTGTGCCCCTCGCTGCACTGCCACAATAGTTTTGACAGGGGCGTGGGCGCCATTTCTGCCGAAAGGCACTTTCCGCCGCGGAATACCGCCGCACCCTGCATATCCTTAAGATCCCACTCCTCCATCGGCTTTTCCTCATCGTAGCCGTGGCAGAGCATTTTGCCGCGAAGGTTACTTTTTGGATACTTTTCCGCAGAGCCGTGTTCTTCGGCGCTTTCAACTGTAAAATCTTCCCACTTTTTAGGGAGCGCCTTTGCCTGCTCAACACTGCCGAACGCTGCAGTGACCTTGGCCACGTCGCCATCTTTAAGCCACCTTGAAGGGGCGTTGGCGTCGCCAAGCAGCCTTTTGAATACCGCCAGCTTTATAAGGGCGGGCGGCAGCATGCGCGCCATTTTAAAAATTTTATACTTTTTGCCCATGGCCTGCCAGAACTGCTCCACTGTTTCGCGCTGGTAGCCGAACATGTCCTCAAGCGTGTTGTCGGCATACCACAGCCCGTGAAAGTTGCGCGTGGCGCACCAGTCGGGGCGGAAATACGACTTGGGCGAACCGCCCATAATGGCAAAGCCGTCTTTAAATGTATCAAAGCCCGTGCGCCTGTTTGCAGCGCCGCCGGAGATATCGTATACGCCCGGCCAGAAACTTTCGTTGGCGCCCTCGGCCTCGCGCTCGACTATGCGCTTTATAAGGTAGCCGCTGTCGTGCGCGGTCACCCACTCGAGGGGGCCGTTCAGCGTGGTGTGGAACAGCAGCCCGTCGCTTATGTTTGAAAAGATTATTCCGTCGTACAGCATGGCAGTCTGGCGGAGCACCGCCCACGATTTTACGGGGCTCTCCATAACATAGCGCTCGGCTATCATCTTGTGCATGGCATAAAAGTCGTATACAGAGGGAAGCAGCGGGTCGCCCGGCCTGCCCCACGGGTGGTCGAGCGTGCGGCTGCCGTATACCGCCACAGACGAAGTATGTATAAGTTTGGCCTGATTTGGCATTGCCGCGACTGCATCTGTAAGGCGCATTGCACCCAGCTGGTTGCACAGGTAGCTTGCCTGCGGGTTTTTATCGGAATGGGGCGGAATGACCGCCGCCATATTGACTACTATGTCCGTTCCCTCTACAAGTTTTTCGCATACAGACGCGTCTGAAAGCCAGCCGCGGACTATCTGCAGGCGGGAACCATACTGCGCAGAGAGTCTGCGCGCAAGTTTATCGTTCTTCTTTTTGGGTGTGAGCAGTACGCGCACGAACTCCACAACGCCGAGTTCAAGCACCTGTCTGAGCGCCTCGCGCCCCATATTGCCGCTGACGCCCGTCATAGCAATTTTCATCTGATATTCCTCTCGTATGGCGGGCATTTGCAGCCGCGCCTGAAGATATTATACCACCGCGGCAAAAAAATTACAAATATTATAAGCAGGCAAAATTATACACAGGACATGGCGACTTGACCATTTGAAAAAAATGCGGACGATATGATAGAATAGATGTACAGATAAACATATACCGAGGTGTGCACATGAACAAAGTTAAAATAACCGTTTTAAAGACTACGCTTGACAGGGAACTTGCCGCGGAATACGGCGCGGAGGGGCTGGACGCCTGCCCCATGCTGCGTGAAGGACAGGTATTTTATGCCGACTACGCAAAGCCCGAGGGGCTGTGCGATGAGGCATGGAAGGCGATATACCAATATGTGTTTGCGCTTGCGCACGGGGCGGGCGACGGGCTGTTCTACTTTGGCGACTGGATAAGGGTACCCGGCGTGGCGATATGCAGCTGCAACGACGGACTGCGCCCTGTGATATTCAAGCTTGAGGCCACCGACGAGCTTTCAAAGATAGATTACACGCCCGTAGAGCGCTGAGGCCCCGCCCGCACAAGGAGCGGGCAGACATGATATAAAAATATTTTTGTTCGGCATAAATATAGTGCGGCGGCAAACCTTACGTTTGCCGCCGCACTATTGCACATACGAAAAAACACTGAGTTGTGGTGTAAGTAATGTAATCACCCCTGAGCCCACTGTGCCGACCCATCCCCCCCTTTGGCAAGAGGGACAAGCTACTTTGTCATTTCGACCGAGCACAAGCGAGTGGAGAAATCTCCCTTTACTGCTGTTTCATTTTATTGAGATTTCTCCACGCGGGCTTCGCCCTTGGTCGAAATGACATAAAAGGATTCACACCCTCTCCCTTTTACAAGGGAGCCGAGCAGGTTTGTCATTTTATCCCCATAATAACATTGGAGATGCAAGCAGAACGCGGAGCGTGCGGAAGATGTGAAGGAATTTTATAATAGTGTTTGCAAGCAAGGTTTCCTTGCGCCGCAAGACCACATTTGCCGCGAAAGCGGGCTCACCGGTGTGAATTGCCCCGATTATATAAAATGAGAGCCATATAATATCGCGGCAAGAGCGGCTGGCCGCTTAAATCACGAAGATTTTGCGGCGTCACCAGCCGCAAAATCTGTGAGCACATATCAACCGAATCTGCCGTTGATATAGTCGTCCGTCTTCTTGTTCTTGGGATGAGAGAAGATGACCTTAGTGTCGTCCATTTCAATCATCTCACCGAGCAGGAAGTACGCCGTTTTATCGGCGATACGGAAGGCCTGCTGCATGTTGTGCGTAACCATTATTATGGTCACATTCTTTTTGAGTTCGGTGCACAGCTCCTCTATTTTGCCGGTAGAGATAGGGTCGAGTGCCGAAGTGGGTTCGTCCATCAGAAGGATCTGAGGTTCAACTGCCAGCGAACGGGCTATGCAAAGCCTTTGCTGCTGGCCGCCCGAAAGGCCGAGGGCAGATTTATTCAGCCTGTCCTTCACCTCGTCCCACATGGCGGCGCCGCGGAGCGATTTTTCCACTATCGCATCAAGGTCGTGCTTGTTGCGTATGCCAAATGTGCGGGGGCCGTAAGCTATGTTGTCGTACACGCTCATGGCAAGGGGGTTGGGGCGCTGGAAAACCATGCCCACGTTTTTGCGCAGGCGGGCAAGATCGGTCTTCTTTGCATAAATATCCGTATCGCCGATTTTGATTTCTCCCGTTATTTTACAGCCTTCAATCAGGTCGTTCATGCGGTTGAGCGACTTTATCAGCGTTGACTTGCCGCAGCCCGAGGGGCCTATCATGGCGGTGAGCTGTTTTACGGGGAATTCCATGTTTATGTTTTTAAGGGCATGGAACGAACCATAGTAAAGGTTCATATCCTTTACCGAAACGGCAATATCGCCGGTAATTTTAAAATCTTCAATTTTGCGCATTATTGACCTCTTTTTTCCTGAGTTTATCTATAAACCTGCGTATTGTACCCTTCTTATTTGCTGCTTTATTGTTGAAGTAATTTTCAAGCAACATTATAAGTATGTTGAGGAACAATACAAATATGATGAGTATCGCGCCGGCGGCATATGCAAGGTGCTTGGTTTCAAGGCCTTCGCTCTGCAGATTGTACATGAATACGGCAAACGTACTGCCGGGACTGAGCACGCCGCTGGGCATAAGGAAACTTGAGCCCGCGGTATAGATGAGTGCAGCCGACTCGCCGACTATGCGGCCGATAGAGAGTATTATTGCCGTGATTATGCCGGGCAGTGCCTGCGGCAGAACGACAACGAACACCGTTCTCAGTTTACCGGCGCCGAGCGCATACGAAGCTTCGCGCATGGAGTCGGGAACTTCCGATAGCGACTGTTCGGTAGACCTGATTATCGTCGGCAGTATCATCAGCACTATGGTAAACGAACCTGCCAGAAGATTTGCGCTGCCGAACATCCTTACAAAGAAGATATATCCGAACAGACCGAACAGGATTGAGGGAACGCCCGCAAGGGTATCTATGAAAAGTCTCAGCGTATTTACGAACTTTGAGCCGCGCTTTGAATATTCATTCAGATATATTGCCGCACCAATACCCAATGGCAGGGCTATGGCAAGCGAAATTATGATTATCGTTATAGTACTTACAAACGCAGGAGCTAGAGTGGGCGAAGAATTAAAGCTTCTGCCGAATAAATTGTGCCATGTTACTTCGGGAAAGCCCTTGATCAGCGTATACAAAACTATCGACAAAAGCGCTGCCGCAACGATGGTCGCAATCACATAGCACACTATGCGAAGAGCGTCCTGAATGGTGCCTGTACGTTTGTAGTTGGGCGCAGTGTGTTCTATATCGCTTTCCTTTATTTTACGCGTGAATACGCTGTTGCCGGCGATAGCGTTGTTGCGCTTTACAAACCAAAGAATGAGGTTGATAATAAGAATAAATATGAGTAGCACAAAGCCTATGGCGATGAGCGCCTGGCGGTGCAGGCCGCCCGATTCACCGAACTCCTGAGCTATTTTTGAAGTGAGCGAGCTTATTGGTATTATGAAGTCGGTGGGATAGGAAACTGCGCCGCCCAACAGGAACTGAACTGCCATAGTTTCGCCTATAGCACGGCCTATGCCGAGGATAATTGCAGAAACTATACCGTTTTTGGCTGCCGGGAGCATTACCTTGAATACTGTCTGGTTCTTGGTATTACCAAGCGCAAGCGAGCCTTCGTAATACTGCGCGGGAACATTTTCAAGACTGTTTTTGGCAATGGAAGCTATTGTAGGCAGTATCATTATGCTCAAAATTATAGTACTGAGCAATATGCCGTAGCCAAACGTTCTGCCCGACATATCTTCTATTATCGGCTTGATCATTTCAAAACCGAAATACGCATAAATTATGGAAGGTATGCCTGCAAGCAGATTGACCATCTGCGTATAAACTTTTTTTATACACTTGGGGCAATAATATACGATGAATACAGCTGTAAATATAGCAAATACCGAACCGATGATAACTGAAAGCAATGTAAGCAATAAAGTCGTAAGTATCATCGGCAGTATGCCGTATTCACCCGAATTGGGATTCCAAGCATCGCCAAAGAGGAAATTGAAAAAACCTATCTCGCGGAAGGCCGGTATACTGTCGTACAGTATAAAGAATATGATAGCAAAAACCGCTATAACAGAAAATGCCGCAAAGGCGACAAAAACCACCTTTGCGATATTTTCTTTAGTAAACGCGGCTGCTATACGTTCCTTGAAAGAAAGTTTATTGTTTTCTTTAGTCACTATTTCAGCCATCTTGATACCCTGTTAAATTACTTTCTTGCTGCAACCACCTGACCGTTAGCTTCAATTATGTCTGCGCCGGCTTCGCTGAAGATGAAGTCAACAAAGTCTTCCGTAAGGTCGCTCATGCCTTTTTCGGTGTTGTACATGATATTGAAGGGACGGGAAAGAGTATATTCGCCGCTTGCAACGTTTTCTGCAGTGGGTTCAACGCCTTCAAAATTAAGCCCCTTAATAGTTGTGTTACCGGAGAGAGCTTCAAGAGATACATAGCCTATAATATTGTCAGCTGCCGCAACATTTTCGATAACGGCATCTTGAGAAGAAAGTTCAGGCATCTTAGCTATGGTTTCAATTTTCATTATATCCTGGAAAGCTTCGCGGGTACCGGAAGAACCATCCCTGGAAACGGCTGCGGTAATAACATTCTGTATAGGCGTGCTGTTTACATAGAGCCCGTAAACCTCATCCTTGGTAACGCTTGTAACGGTGCAATCCTTGCTTGCTATAAGTGCGATACCGTCGGTAGCTATCTGTATGGTGGTTATACCCTCTGCATCGTTACCGGTTATTTTCTTGGAAGCCATGCCAAGGTCAACAGTGCCATCCTGTGCATTGGAGATACCAACGCCCGAGCCGCCGGCACCTACGTTTATGGTCACGCCGTCATGTTCAGCCATGTAAGCATCGGCAAGCTTCTGCATAAGGGGCTGCACGGAAGTGGAACCGGAGATGTTGATCGTATTGCCATCGTTTCCGCCGCAGGCTGCGAATGCTGCTACCGAACCGGTGAGTGCTGCGCATGCCGCTGCAATTGCTACTATTTTGCCAAACTTTTTCATACTTGTTCTTTTAACTCCTTACTTTAAAAGATTTTTTGTTTTTTTTCGTCTATTTCCTTTCGACGTTTAAATCATACCAAACAGATGTAAAAAACTATTACACAAAGTTGTAATAAATTTGTAACAATTTAAAAATTTTTAAATTATTTTTGGGCACCTTGTAAAAGAGTTGTGAAATAATATAAATATCTGTTACAGTTTTTCATATGCTTTAACAAGCCCGCCCGCCGTCGCCGCAGAGCTTGCGTTGTATATGCGTGCACCCGCGCGCATACGCGTAGCGCGCATACGCGTGCGTGTGCGCGCACTTTAAAATAAAACGCAATAACATGCGCGCAGATGGCACGGCCCGCATACACAGTTTGGGCAAAGCGCAGATAAATATAGCAATCGGATACGGCCGCCGCCAAAACCCAATGTGGCGGCATGTAAGCCGCCGTTCATATGCGCCGCATTTGATTTGCGCGGGCTGCCACATGAATTAAAGTTGAAGTGTACGGGGCGGCATATGCGCGGCAAAACATTGGTTATTTGCGGCATATGTGCGGGGCAATTTGGTTTTGACTTCGCTTAGTCGTAAGGAGCCGCAGGCGACGGAATAGCTATTGTTCGCCGCAGGCGCAATAGCGTCAATGACAAGAAAAAGAAGCTTTCGCCCGGTCATAAGTACAAAGAGTAAGCCCACCAATGTCATTTCGACCGAAGCGAACAAAGTGAGTGAAGTGGAGAAATCTCAGAATAAAACAACCAATCCCCCCTTTAATTCCCCCCTTTACACAAGGGGGGCACGATTAAGGAATAGATTTCTCCGCTCGCTGCCGCTCGGTCGAAATGACGAAAAAAAGCTTCTCGACTACGCTTCGCTCGTAAGGAGCCGCAGGCGACGGAATAGCTATTGTTCGCCGCAGGCGCAATAGCGTCAATGACAAAGCACAAAAAATGCCGCCTGCGGCGCGGGGAAACCACAGCCGCAGGCGGCAAAAATATCAATAAGAAAATTAATTTTTTTAACAGCAAAAAATAATAAATTTTGCAATAAATTTTTAAAATATTTTAAAATTTTACGGTAAATACAGAGCCTTCGCCCTCTTTGCTCTTTACAGAGATAGTCCAGCCTTCGCGCTGGCAGATCTTTTTTACCATTGCAAGCCCCAGGCCGAACCCGCCGTTTTTGCCGCTGTGCGATTTATCTACGGTGAAAAACCTGCTGAACACCTTGCCAAGGTTTTCTTCAGAGATGCCTATGCCCGTATCGGCCACCTCGAAGCGGTCGATATTCAGCGTCACTTTTACGCTGCCGCCCTCCTTATTGTAGCGTATGGCGTTGCGGATGAGGTTGCCCACCATTTCGCTCATGCGCTCGTGCGTGCTCTGCACTATCACGTTATCCGATATGTCGTCTATAAGCGTAACTTTGCGCTTATCGGCTTCGGGTTTTACTACGGCAAGCATCTCCTTTGCCAGTTTTGAAAGGTCAACTTCGCACGCCTGTACGTCGCTGTTGTCTATTTCGTTATAGTTGATTATGCACGCTATAAGGTTTGTAAGCCGCTCGCTCTGCTTTAAAATGGTTTTATACGCCGCCTTTTGCTGCTCTTCAGTCATCATTCCCGAGGCAAGCAGCTCGGCATACCCCTTTATTGAGGTGAGCGGCGTGTTCATTTCGTGAGTGATGTTTGAGATAAACTCGTTTTTTGAATTCTGGGCTTTTTCCACAAGCTCCTTTTCCTCTTTGATCTCGTTCATCTTTTTTTCGATATCCCTGTTGCGTTCGTTGAGCACCTCGGCTATGGGCTTGAGTTCGGCAAAGCGCGTTTCTATAGTCTTTGACAGCGCCGCCTGGCGGGTGAGGTTTTCAACGGGGCGCAGAATAAAGTACGTTGCCACATAGGTAAACAGTATGCAGGCGAGCAGGTCGATTATCAGGTATATGATAACGGTGGGCAAAAAGTCGGCGAACAGCGCCCACTCGCTTGCGACCTGTTCGGCTATGCGCACATAGAACGTGGCGCCGTTTTGCGTAAAGCTGCGGCAGTAATAGGCATAGTCTATGCCCATGGTATTGCTGCGCCTTACGGCAAAGCCCTCGCCCTCTTCTGCGGCCTCCTCCACCTCTTCGCGGCCGAGGTGGTTTTCGTCTATCTCGATATCTTCGCTGTCGGCAAGCACGTTGCCCTCGGCGTCGATAAAGGTTATGCGCGCGCCGTTAAGCTTTTGCGAAAAGTCTGCGGCGGCACCCTCGTCAAGGGCGGAATACGCGCCTTCGTCGAACATGTTCATATACACGGCAAGCGTATCGTTTTTGCCGCTTAAAGTTGAGTCGTAAAACAGTTCCGTTGACACGAACGAATAGGCGAGTATGCCCACGAACGTTATAAGTACGGAAACACAGAGGATTCTTAATTTCATAAAGATACACTATAGCGCCCGCGCGCGCAAAATTTTAAATATTTTGCCCGCACTGGGTTTTTTTGAAAAATTTGAGCGCCGCCGCTGCCCGCTTGCGCGCACGGCGCGGCAGCGCCTTAAGTATTTATCAGGTTTATTCTGTTTGTTTTTTATTAAGGGAGACTATATTGCAGTAA
The DNA here is from genome assembly GCA_944341075.1 of uncultured Clostridia bacterium. GTDB lineage: Bacteria > Bacillota > Clostridia > Christensenellales > Borkfalkiaceae > Coproplasma. The sequence goes on along the minus strand of CALVLV010000002.1, from coordinate 22,739 downwards.
CAATCCCTCAGTCTTGCTTTCGCTTGCGCTCCCGCAAGCCAGCTCCATTTACACAAAGGAGCCTTTAATGCGGACAAGTCCCCCTTACTAAGGAGGAAAGTAAAAGGGGGATTAAAAATCCCACCGGTATATTCTCACAAGTTCGAATATACCACCTCCCTTTGGCAAGGGAGGCACGATTAAGGAAAGATTTTTCTAAAATAAATTATGTGCGCAAGGCGAATTTAGTTCGCCGTTAAGCGCGGTCGCCTCGTGCCTCGTTGGTCGGCTCCGCAACGCCTCACGCTAACGCTCGACATGTTGCGGTCTCTCCGCGGCACACGAACAGCGGGTGTCCGCTGTTCGTGTGCCGCTCGTCCCAATTTGCGCATACCTGCGCCTGAGCAGGGTGAATTTGCGCAATTATATAATTGAGGGCACTTAAGATTGCGCAAAGAGGGGCGGCGCCCCTGAAATTCACGAAATTTTTCTGGCGCGGCCCGACCGAAAAATTCGTGAGGGCGTCACACCGTTAATCTGTACCCAACGCCGAACACCGTTTCAAGGTTGGTTATACCCATTTTGCGCAGGCGGGAGATGTGATTATCCAGCGTGCGCGTTTCGCCCTGCTCGTACCCCCATACCTCTAAGAGGATGACGTCGCGCGGGAGCACCTTGCCGGCATGCTGCATAAAGTATTTTAAAAGGGCGTATTCCTTTTTATTCAACTCAAGCCTTTCGCCGTTGAGGGTGACTTCCATAGTCTCGCAATTGAGCGTGAGGCCGCCGATAGTCACCTCGTCGGTGCGCTTTTTGCGGCGGAGCGCAGCGTTTACGCGGGCGGTGAGCTCAAGCACGGAAAAGGGCTTGGCGATATAGTCGTCGGCGCCGAGATTGAGCCCGTTGACCTTGTCCTCCTCCTTGGAGAGGGCAGAGAGCATTATGCACGAAACCTGCGGAAAGCGCGACTTTACGGTTTTAAGCACGTCAAGCCCGCTGCCGTCGGGGAGCATTATATCCAAAAGGGCAACGTCGGGCTGCGATTTTTCTATCGCGGCGGTAAAATCTTTGATGTTTGAATATGCCTCGAAGGTGGTGCCGTTCATTTCCAGCGCGACTTTTATAAGCCCGCTTATGCTTGCGTCGTCTTCAAGGGCAAAAACTGTTCCGTTCATTTATTGCACCCTCGCGCAGCCGACAGAGCGCCTTACGGCGGAGAGACATGTGGTTGGCTTCAGGCGACATCCTCTACCGAATGTGCCATAAGGCTGAGGTGGTCGCCCACCCTTTCAAGGTTGGAAACAAGGCTTACGAAAAGGCTGTTGTTTTCGGCATTGCATTCCCCGCGCGCCATGCGCTGGATATGCTCGTCCAAAAGCCTCTTTTTGGTCTTGTCCACCTCTTCCTCTATCTCGTCGGACTGCTTCAGTTTAATTATATCGTTATTTTCAACTATCTGAACTACAAGTTCATACTGCTCGTTCAGCAGTTTCATGAGCATCTGCAGATCGCGCTTGACTACGTCGGAGAAGTTCAGCGTTTCCTCTATTACCTTTTTTGTGTAGCCGACTATGTTGTCGGCAATATCGGCGATGCGCACTATATCGGTGTTGTCGCGGTGAAGGTTGTTGACCAGCTTTTCATCGTTGAGCGAAATATCCTTTGCCGAAACTTCCAGAAGGTACCCTGTAATTTCGCCGGAGAGTTCTTCAACCTTTTTTATGTCGCGGTCGATCACGTCGTACTTGCTGTCGTCCTTGGCTATAAAGCCCGCGACTGCGGCGTTAAGGCTCTTCATGGCAACGCCCGCCATATATGTGGTCTGCTTTACAAGCTGGCCGAGCGCAAGCGAAGGGGTGACGAGAAGGCGCTTATCCATAAATCCTTCGCCCTCTTTGCGCTTTGCCTTGTTCTTTCTGTCGGGAATGATAACTTCGGCGAGCTTTACAAGATATTTTATAAACGGCAGATACAGGCAGGTGCAGATGACGTTGAACATTGTATGGAAGAACGTTATGCAGGTGCTGTCCTTCTGGAACCACGCATACAGCACATCTTCGTAAAAGCCGTCCCACGCCCACATTATGGGAAGGAAGATCAACGAACCTATAACATTGAACAGAAGGTGATACAGGCAGGCGCGCTTGGCGTTGGTATTTGCGCCGAAAGAAGAGAGCACAGCCGTAATACACGTGCCTATGTTGGTGCCCATTATAACGAACAGTATGCCGTTCCCGCCGCCGCCGACCAGAAGGCCGTTCTGCGCCATAACTATGAGCACAGACGTGACCGCGCTGGAAGACTGCACCACGGCAGTAATTCCCGCGCCCAGAAGCAGCAGCAGAATGGGGTTGGTGACGCTTTCAAGAACATCCTGCACGCCTTCGGTTTCGGCAAAGCCCGCCATTGAACCGGACATTATTTCAAGGCCGACAAAAACAAGACCGAGCGAGGCAACGAGCGTGCCCGCCGTTGTCACCTTGTTGTTTTTTGTGACCATGGTCATGATAAGGCCTACGAGCGTGAGCAGCATGGCATACATCATGACGTTGAAGTCATTCAGCCACACAAGCCAGCCCGTTATGGTGGTGCCTATGTTGGCGCCCATTATAACTGCGGCGGCCTGAGTAAGCGTCATTACGCCGGCGTTTACAAAGCCCACCACCATTACCGTTGTTACGGAGGACGACTGCACTATTGCCGTAGCAAGGGCACCTATGCCCACGCCGGCAAAGCGGTTGCCCGCCGCCTTGTTGAACAGCGCGCGGAGCTTGCTTGCAGACAGCTTTTCTATACTGTCGCCGAGAAACTTGAAGCCGAGCAAAAATACACCGAGGCCCACCAGCAGCAAAATTACGCTGTTGGCCGTGCTCAGCTTGGTCAGATCAAAATCCATTTAGTTTTTTCTCCTTTGATGCTATATCTATTGTACCAGCTGACTGTAATATAATCTTCACAAAATTGTAATAAAATTGTAAAATTTTCAGGCAAAATACAAATTTTATGTAACAAAGTTGTAAACAGCGCCCCGCAAAGGCAAAATTTGCGGGGCGCTTTACAGGCAACCGATACAGCCGCCACGCCCGTAACGCCGTGGCGGTTATTTACTTTTCGTACCCTTTGGGATTATTTTTCTGCCAGTTCCATGAGGAGGCGCACATTTCGTCTATGCCGTAGCGCGCCTTCCAGCCGAGCTCGCGTTCCGCCTTTGAGGCGTCTGCATAGCAGGCGGCAATGTCGCCGGGGCGGCGGGGCTTTATCGAATAGGGTATGGGGTGGCCGCACGCCTTTTCGTAAGCGTGAATTACGTCCAGCACGCTGTAGCCCACACCCGTGCCCAGGTTATACACATACACGCCGCTGTTTTTGCAGTGGGAAATTGCGGCAACATGGCCCTTGGCAAGGTCTACCACGTGTATATAGTCGCGCACGCCGGTGCCGTCCGGGGTGGGGTAATCGTTGCCGAACACGCCCACTTCCTTCAGCTCGCCTATGGCAACCTTGGCAATATAGGGCGTAAGGTTGTTGGGTATGCCGCGGGGGTCTTCGCCTATAAGGCCGCTTTCGTGCGCGCCGACGGGGTTGAAGTAGCGCAGCAGCACCACAGTCCACTCGCTGTCGGCCTTGTACACGTCGTTTAACATTATCTCCTGGAAGTACTTGCTTGTGCCGTAGGGGTTGGTAGTCCCGCCCGTGCGACAGGTTTCGTCCAGCGGCAGCCTTTCGGGCGTGCCGTATACGGTTGCGGACGATGAGAAAACTATCTTTTTGCAGCCGTGCGCGCGCATCACCTCAAGCAGTACCAGCGTGCCGCACAGGTTGTTATCGTAGTATTCTATGGGCTTTACACAGCTTTCGCCCACGGCCTTCAGCCCTGCAAAGTGAATTACGAAGTCTATTTTATTTTCGGTAAAAATCTTTTCCATTGCCGCGCGGTCGCGCACGTCGGCGTTGTAGAACACAGGTTTTTTACCCGTGATCTTCTGCACGCGGGCAAGGCTCTCTTCGTTGGAGTTGCAAAGGTTGTCCACAACTACCACACCGTATCCGCTTTGAAGAAGCTCCACGACGGTGTGGCTGCCTATATAGCCCGCTCCGCCCGTAACAAGAATATTTTCCAAATTCTGCCTCCTTTTATTTGCCGCGCCGTATGTGCGCCGCGCACGCCGCAAAAACATTGCCGGCAAGCCGAGCTATTGCGCGGCGGCAATTTGATATAAGCCATATCAATTATAAGCTATAAAACGCGTTATGTCAATAGCGGACGGGCGGCAAAACAGGGCGGAAAATGCCCCGTTCATGGCGACACCCTCTTATTTGGACAAAATTATATATGCCCGCGATAAAATCTGTCTGAATTTAAAAGCCACCCGCCCGCCGCGCCCCGTGTTCAGGGCGCGGCGGGCGGAAACATACAAAATATAACAACACGGCGGGCGGAAACATACAGACAGCGGCGGCAGCGCCTACTCCACGGTCACGCTCTTTGCAAGGTTGCGCGGCTTATCGGGGTCGCGGCCGAGTATTACCGCCGTGCGGTAGGCGATAAGCTGCAGCGGAATTACCGAAACGAGGGGCGAAAGGCAGCTTTTGCACGCGGGCACCTCTATGAGGAATTCGGCGCGCTCCCTTAAATGGGCGGGGGCGCAGCCTTCGGCGCACACCACCGCCGCCCTGCCGCCGCGGGCGCATATCTGCTCCACGGCCGAGGCAGTCTTTTCGGCAAGCCCGCACTGCGTTATCACGGCCACGGCCAGCGTTCCGCTGTCTATCAGCGCTATGGTGCCGTGCTTGAGTTCGCCCGCGGGATAGCCCTCGCCGGGGACGTACGACACTTCCTTGAGCTTTAAGCTGCCTTCAAGCGCCACGGGATAGTCTATTCCCCTGCCTATGAAGTACACGCCCGACGAAGAGGCGCACGCGCGGGCGACGTCCTCCGCGACCGTGCGCGAAATGGTCTGTGCGCACAGCGCCTCGGCCCCCTTTACGGCGGAGAGCACCGAGCGATATTCCCCCGCGCCCTTAAGCGCGGCAAAGAACATGGCGAGCGCGGCTATCTGACCGCAATAGCTCTTGGTGGCGGCAACGCATATTTCGGTGCCCGCGCGCACGGGCACAACAAAGTCTGCCACGCCCGTAAGCGCCGAATAGGGCACGTTGGTGACGGCGGCTACCGTTGCGCCCGCCTGTTTTGCCGCGCGGGCGGCCTCTACCGTATCCGCCGTTTCGCCGCTCTGGCTGACGGCGACGAACAACGTATCCGCGCCCACCGCCATTTTTCTGTAACGGAATTCGCCCGCCGTTTCCACGCGGACGGGCATTCCGAGCAGCTCCTCGCCGTAATACGCCGCGGCAAGCGCGCTGTGGTAGGCCGTTCCGCAGCCGCACATCATCACGGAGGTAAAGCCCCGCTTTTTTGCCGCGCGGGCTATGGTACGGGCTACGTCCTCCCCCTCGAAGGCGGCGGCGGTGTTTTTTACGGCGGCAGGGATCTCGTTTATCTCCTTTATCATGTAGTGCGGAAAGCCGCCCAGCCGCACCGACTTTGCTGCCGCGGGCAGCGGTGAAAAGGTCAGGCTTGCGGCGGCGCCTTCAAAGTCGCAGAACGATATCTTTCCGCCGCGGGCAAAGGCTATCTGGCCGTCTTTGAGCACGGCGACGTTTTCGGCAAGGCCCGAAAGGGCGGGCATGTCGCTGGCGGCATACACGGCGCCGCCGCCCGTGCCGACGATTATGGGGTTGCGGTATTTTACCGCCACGAACCCCTCTTCCCCCTCGCACAGAATGGCAAGGGCAAACGCGCCCTTAAGGCGGGATACGCAGCTGAGAACGGCCTGCTTCAGGTCGTTATATTCGGCATAGTACCGTTCCAACAGCTGCGGCACCACCTCGCTGTCCGTCTGGGAAAAGAAGGTGCAGCCCATGCAGGCAAGCTCCTTTTTTAGTTCGGCATAGTTTTCTATTATGCCGTTGTGCACCACCGAAAACCTGCCGCACACGTGCGGGTGCGCGTTGGCGTCAGACGGCCTGCCGTGTGTTGCCCAGCGGGTATGGCCTATCCCGCACGAGCCGCCAAGCCCTGCCGCGGCCTGAGCTATGGCACCCACTCTGCCCGCGCGCTTTACCGTATGTATCTTTCCGCCCGAGAGCACCGAAATGCCCGCCGAGTCGTAGCCGCGGTACTCCAGATCCTGCAGGCCGCCATACAGCACCCGCGCAGCGTCTTTTACCCCCGCGCAGGCGATTATTCCACACATATTATTGCATATCCCCCTTTATTTGGCGCGCGAGGCCGGCTATGCACCGCTCGCAGGCGGCCATGCTTTCGCCCTCGGCCATTATGCGTATGACCTGTTCCGTGCCCGAGGGACGCACATTTACGCGCGTACAGCCGTACCGCGCCGCGGCGTCGCCCGCAAGCTTGCGCAACAACTCTTCGCCGAACGCCGACTTATCGGTTACGGGCACGGAGAGTTCGGCCTGGGGCAGGGCACGGTATCCCTGCATGAGCGAGGAGAGTGCCACGCCGCGCTCTGCAGCGGCCTCAAGCAGCTTTATGGCGGTAACCAGCCCGTCGCCCGAGGCGCCGTATTTTGAAATTATTATGTGCCCAGACTTTTCGCCGCCCAAGGCGGCGCCGCGATTACACATTTCCCTGTACACAAAGCGGTCGCCCACCTGCGTAAAGGCGCACGGAACGCCGCGCTGCCCAAGGCAGGCCTGCAGCCCCGAATTGCTGTTTACAGTGGCAACTATGCCGCGATCATTTAGTTCGCCCTGCGCCTTTAAGCGGTTTGCAAGAATGTACAGCTCGCCGTCGCCGTCTATCACGTTGCCGCACTCGTCGGCGGCTATGCAGCGGTCGGCGTCGCCGTCGAAGGCAAAGCCGCAGTCCAGCCCGTTTTCCCTGATGAGTGTGCACAGCCTTTCGGGGCGGGTGGAGCCGCTTGAATTTATGTTCAGTCCATCCGGCTCGCAGCCGAGCACGTAGGTCTTTGCGCCGAGCGCGTCGAATACAGGCTTTGCTATCTGCCACGCGCTGCCGTTTGCGCAGTCCAGCCCCACCCTGTAACCCTTGAACGAGCAGGCGGACAGCGACACAAGGTGCCCTATATACCTGTTGCGGCCGCTTACATAGTCGAAGGTGCGGCCGATATCTTCGCCGCTTGCGGCGGGAAACTGTTCCCCCACCCCGTCGAGATAGTTTTCCAGCGCGGCTATAACGCCGTCTTCAAGCTTTTCCCCGCCGGGGCCCATAAGCTTTATACCGTTGTCGGCAAAGGCGTTGTGGCTGGCGGATATCATTATTCCGCAGTCGAACCCGTCTGTGCGGGTTATGTAAGATACCGAAGGCGTTGTAGTCACGTGCATTATGTAGGCGTCTGCGCCCGAGGCGGTCAGCCCCGCGACGAGGGAATATTCCAGCATATATGAAGAGCGGCGGGTATCCTTGCCGATGACAACGCGGCACCGCCTGCCGCCCGCGCGCGCAAACCAGCCGCCTAAAAACCTGCCCGTCTTGTAGGCGTGCCCTGCTGTGAGCTGCACGCCCGCCCTGCCGCGGAATCCGTCTGTACCGAAATACCTACCCGTTTTTATACCTCCCCTCCGCCCCGCGCGGCTTTGTTTTCTGGCGGCTGCGGCCTATGCACAGCGCAAGCGGAGCAACATCCTCCGTCACGGTTGTGCCAGCGGCGATATACGCCCCCTTGCCTATGCATACGGGCGCAACTATGTTGCAATTACAGCCTATAAAACAGCCGTCGCCCACCTTTGTGCGCGACTTTGTTTTGCCGTCGTAATTGGCAAACACCACGCCGCAGCCTATGTTTACATCGCTGCCCAAGTCGGCGTCGCCTATATAGGCATGATGCGCCGCCTTGGTACCGTTGCCGAGCACGGAGTTTTTTACCTCCACAAAGTCGCCGACGCGGCAGTTTTTGCCTATGACCGTTCCCCCGCGCAGAAAGGCGAACGGGCCCACCGTGCTGCCTTCGCCAACGCGTGCGCCTTGGCACACGCTGTAATTTACCGTTGCGCCGCGGCCGATAAAGCTGCCCTCTATGGCGGTGAAAGGCAGTATTACGGCGCCCTCGCACACAGTGCTTTCGCCGAGTATGCTGCACGGGCCGCACAGCGTTGCGCCACGCCACACCTTTGCCGAGCGGCTGACGCACACCCCGCCTCCGCACACGGTCACGCCCATTTTTTTTAAGTCGCGCAGGCTGAAAAAGCCGTTGCCTGCAACATTTTTGCCCTTTTCCATACACTTTTAGCATATGCCGCAGCGCCCCTCAACGTGAAAAATTTTTACATGCAAAAAGCGGCGAACACGCAAAAATCGACAAATATGCAAAAGCGGCGGGCATGCAAAAAGCGGCGGGGCGCCTTGATAAGGCGCCCCGCCGCATACCCTTTATTAAGTTGCGTACTTATAAATTTGTGTGTGCAGCGACATACGGCCGCAAATTTCAGCTACCGATATCATCGGAATTGAAACTGCCGCCGCCGTACATGCGCCTGAACAGCTCTATATCCTCGTTTGAAACCGGGATATGCTGCACAAAGCCCGTGTATTCATTTGCGCTGACCATATCAACGTGCAGCGCCTGCGCGCCGCCCTTGTTTTTACGTTTTTTGCCCATATCCGCATTATGCCCGCCCGCACGAAGAATATTCGGTGCAACATTGACCGGACAGGCCACTATTTTTTAAGGCTAAGTATCTCTTCTACAACGCGGCGGCAATTTTGCTTATCGCGGTAGGTGAAAAAGTCGTTGATCCTTTTTTCGTATTCTTCCGGCACGGTACAGCCGTTATTGATATACCACAGTATTCTGTCGGCAAGCTGACCGTGGCCGCCGTAAACCACTTCGCCCATGCCGTCTGTTTCGTAATTAAAATAGCCGGCTTTATACAGCTGTGTCCCAAAGAACATATCCTTATCGAACTGCCAATAGATAAGCGGTTTTCCGAGATATGAAAAATCAAAAGCCACAGAGGAATAATCGGTTACAAGCAGAGCCGTTTCGGCAAATATTTTCCGGTAGTCCTTATCCTTGCCGCCGATGATTTCAACGCCCTCTATATCCTCAAAATAAGGCAGCGTGTCGGCCATAAGATCGTGAACCACAAAGTTGATTTTATATCCTGACGACCTCACCGAATCGATAAATGCTTTATCTGACAGCAGACCGTGATATCCTTTGAAATACTCAGTTTTCTCAAAGTTTTTGTTCAGAAGCCAGCGGTTGTTTCTTACAAGGTGCAGGCAATTCCGGCGCCACGTAGGCATTATGGTTATCACCTTCTTTTTATCGTCGGTAAGTTTATCGTAGCGCGGCATACCGGTGAGCTTAAGAACCGAACCGTCGCAGCCATAATTGCCGTCGGCAAGAATATTGTAGTACTCGCTTTTTACCGAAGTTATAAAAATCCGCATATTCTGCAGATATCTTGAATACACTGACGATATTTCGTCTTTAGTAATGCCGTGCTGCAAAAAGATGAAATCTTTGTTGCATATGTCAGAGAACTCATTCTGCGGCAAGGGAAACAGGAACGGCCCTTCCGCATGGGCGGAAATAAGTTTATCGGCCATAATGTAGAGCATTTTATACCTGATATGCCCGACATTGACAACTTTGCCGTATTTTTTTATACGTCTGTAGTCGGCAGAATTTTTACTTACGGCAAATATCGGCTTCACTCCCTTTACAGGATTTTTACGGAGATATTCAAACAGCGCCTCGCCGTTATCGCCGCCCGCCATCTCCCTGTCGGAAATAAGCCAGATCTTCTTTTGCTTAAGAAATTTGCTTATTATTTTATAAAAATCGTACCACAGCCTGTAACAAAGCGCCCTTATAGCAAGTTTTTTATAACCTTTGCGCCTGAGCGAAAAATACATCTCCTTTACATACGCCATCTCCCTCAGGTAATGCCCTTTACGGCCGCACTTTCTTATTTCGATAACGTTACCTTCAAATTCAGGGTCGGCGAACGCCATACGCGCATCTTTTATAAAATACTGATTGGCATACGCCTTGTTTATTTTTGCAAATCTGCCGAAAACTACATTTTCATTTTTTATAAGCTGCCCGTAAACCTTTATGTAGAACCTGAACCTGTATTTTTCCACGCTGTCTTGCATGCGGAAAGATACCCTGAAAGCCGTACCTCTCTGATATATTCTGCCAAATCGGTACATATCTACATTTCTGTTCACGCGTTCACATTCAACAAGCTTGCCGTTGAGCGAAATATATACCTTAACATGTTCGCCGCCCTCTATGCCGTAGTAACAGGCATATCCCTCCAGCGTGCACACTCCGTTTTCAAGTTCGAGTATCTGCAAATTCAACGGGGATTTGGATAATTTATCAATATACTTGTCGCCGTAATATAAATAAATATCATTTTTGGTATACAAATGCGCAGGCAGTTCGCCGTATACGAGTTTTATTATAGAGCATTTATATGCTCCGTTATCATCGATATGGTTGAACAGATCCCAAAAATACGGGGTTCCGGCGGCGCATTTCCAAAAATCGTCGCTGTTATCGGCATTATTATACACCCACGGCTTGCGCGGCCCCGCAAAATGCACGATTTTGGTATTTTCAAGCGAGTCAAACAGCTCTTTATAAAGTTTTTCAGGCAGATAATATACGCTGTCGCCATACCCCTTTACAACGTCCCACGCGGCATCCAGAATAAGCGTTTTGCCCTCGCACAGAACGTTCAGGACATCCTGGTCGTGCTGCCGCCACTCCCGCGACATGGCAAAGGAAAGCAAATCGTTACAAGAATACCTTTCGTTGAATGCGCGTACGTTGAAAATAAGCATTCCCGAAATAAAATAATCGTCTATATTTTTTAAACCGAGAATTTTTTCGCGGTATTCCCTTCTGTTATCGCCGGGAATATAGCAATTGCCTATGCCGCAATAATCCCTTGACGAAGCCAGCATATACCCGCTTATATCGGTATTGAAGAGTTCTGCAACGTCTGTCAGCGCCAGCATATCGCCGTCAAGATACAACACCTTTTCATACGAGGGCATTATTGAGGGAATAAGCAGTCTGTAATAAGCTTCCTGCGTATATTTTGTTCCCGTATAAACGCTTTTTGTAAATGCGTTAAAAGATATAAGCAGTTCCGATATATCCACAAAACGTATGCTAACGTTTGCGTGCGCGTCTGCCATAGAAATAATTTTTATTATATTTTCGTCTGAAATCTCGGTGTATAAAATTACGATATCATAATTATTTGAATCTGAAGCATTATCTATTATGGAACGTATAGTCACCGCGGTGTAGATTACATACTCTTCGTTGGCGGCAAATGCTATAGCTATATTATTTTTTTTGTGCGCCGGCTTTATATTAATCATCTTAACCTCTTTCTGTGACGCGTAACGACATATCTCAGTTTAAACAGGTATTGCAAAAATAAATTCGTGCAACTGTTTAATAAGAATTTCAATTTGCAGCTTATTTTCAAACCGGAAATTTTTAAATCGTTTTCTTTTAAAAGCGTTCTGAATTTTTCCAGCGCGACTTTAGACTGCGAAAAATTCAACTTACGGACATCTATGCTCAGCAGGTCGTAAACCCATCTCCAAAGCAATTCCTGCGCAGAATCCAAGCCGTTTGCTGCAGAAAGGTTCAGCACGTCAGAAACAACGGTAATGTGCGCAGAATACCTCAAAGCAGGATCCCTGAGATACATTATCATTGCAGAAGAGCACTTTAAATAATTATAGCAATACAACTTATCTGAAATAAATTGTATAACATGCGCACGGGGGAATGCGGTAAACTGAAACAGATGGTCTTCGCCGAGCGATATGCCGGGATCGAACCTGATATTATTTTCACGTATGAACTGCAATCTGTAAGCGCAGTTCCATACATAAGGACGCGCGCCGTTTTCACAAAACAAAGCATACGGCTCAAAATCCCTATATATTATGTCGCGCGGGGAAATATCTTCAATTGCGTCGAGCTTATCATAATTTCTTACGTTTGCGCCGAATACTATTATATCGGCATGACTTTCGCGTAACTTTTCCCTGAGTACTGAAAAAATACCCGGCACGTAGCTGTCGTCGGCGTCGAGAAACATCAGGTATCTGCCTTCGGCAAGCGCAATGCCGGCGTTACGCGCAACCGAAACGCCGCCGTGTTCTATTTTGATCAGGCGGGTATACCGCCTGTCCATGCAGAACGATTCGAGCATGGCGGAGCTTCCGTCTGAAGAGCCGTCGTCCACGAATATAAACTCCGCCCCGTTTTTATCAAGTTTTTCAAACTGCCCGAAAAATTCGTTCAGGCAATGCGCCGCATTGTATACGGGCACCACCACCGAAAATTCGGGCAATGCTAGATCCCTTTTTTCCATAAACAGAAACCATTAGCGCAAAGCGCGACTGATGATATTTGCCATTTTAACACATACTCTTTGATTTTGCAAACCCAATTGCATAGATAAACGCACAAACGTCATATATACACAAATTTTAAACACATATCCGCCCACAAACGACATACTCGTACAAAAAAACCTTTTATATTACTCGGCATAAATTTGGGCGAATATATATACAAACGGCGAAAATCATGGTATAATCGTTGTACAGAGATATTTAACATACTTAAATAAAATCAGGTTAAGGGAGACAGAGGTGAAAGAGACCAGAGAAGAACGGTTTATAGCGCTTGGCGAACTTTTGCTGAGGCTGGCGCCGCCCAACTATGAAAAGATACGCATGACCAACTCGTTTATAGCCACATACGGCGGCGCGGAGGCAAACGTTGCCGTTGCGCTTGCCAACCTTGGCATAGACTCATCCTACTTTACGGTAGTGCCCGACAGTTCTATAGGCAAGGCGGCGATAAGGTACATACGCGCCAACGACGTGCACTGTTCGCCGTGCATACGCTCTGAAAGCGGCCGCATGGGTCTTTATTACCTTGAAGAAGGTTTTGGCGTGCGCGCTTCCAAAGTGACATACGACAGGGCAGATTCTGCCTTTGCCACATACGATTTCGACAGGCTTGACTTAAAGCAAAAATTTGCGGGCTATACCTGGCTGCACACCAGCGGCATAACGCCTGCGCTTTCGCCAAACTGCCGCAAGCTTACAATGAACGCGCTGAAGGCGGCAAAGGAACTGGGCATGACGGTGAGCTTTGACTGCAACTTCCGCAGCGCGCTGTGGAGCTTTCAGGAGGCGCGCGACTGCCTGACCGAATACATGCCGTACATAGACGTGCTCATAGGCATAGAGCCGATAAACCTTATAGGCCCCGACGGCAAAGACATTAAAGAGGGCATGAGCATGACCCCCACCTTTGACGAGCAGGACAGGGTGTTCAGGGCGCTGCACGAAAAGTGGAACTTCAAGGCCATAGGCCGCACGGTGCGCTTTGTGCACTCGGGCAGCGAAAATTCGCTTAAGGCGTTTTTGTGGTACGACGGAAAGACTTACGAAAGCAAGACCTTCCGCTTTAACATACTCGACCGCGTGGGCGGCGGCGACGCCTTTGCCAGCGGGCTGTTCTATGCGATGATGAAGGGCATGCAGCCGCATGACATAGTAAACTTTGCCGTGGCAAGTTCGGTGATGAAGCACACCATACACGGCGACTTCAACATAACCGACGACGTGGATTCGATAATAAAACTGATGAACCAGGACTTTGAAATACGCAGATAAGGCATGCAAAAGACGCATTTAAAGGCGGATTCGTTTTATTCCCTTACAGTATAGCAATATAAAAGATAAGGCCGTGCGGCGCAAATTGCGCCGCACGGCCGTTTGTTAAATTGTTGCCTGTGCGCCACCGTTTTCAGCTTAAGCCCAGAAGCCCGAACAGGTTGTATTCGCTGAAAATGGCCACGGCGACCAGCGATATGGTGGACATTATTTTTATGAGTATATCCAGCGACGGCCCTACGGTATCCTTGAGGGGATCGCCCACCGTGTCGCCTACCACCGCCGCGTCGTGCGCGGGCGAATGTTTGCCGTGCCCTTCAAGCCCGCCCGACTCTATATACTTTTTTGCATTATCCCACGCGCCGCCGGCATTGCCCGTATACAGCGCAAGCATTATGGCGCTTATGGTGGCGCCTATAAGCAGGCCGCCCACAAACTCCGCGCCGAAAATAAAGCCGGTGACAAGCGGGAACAGAATGGAAATTATGCAGGGCAGGCGCATTTCTTTCAGCGCCCCGCGCGAAGATATCTCTATGCATTTTTTATAGTCGGGTTTTTCCTCGCCGGTAAGTATGCCCTTTATCTCCCTGAACTGCCTGCGCACCTCGTCTACCATTTTGCGCGCGGCCTTTGCAACGGCCTCTATCAGCATGCCCGAGAACATGAACGGCAGTGCCGCGCCCACCAGCGCGCCGCACAGCGTGAGGGGATTTACAAAATTGAGTATAAGCTCTTCCCCTTCGGGCAGATAGCCGTACAGGTACGATATCATAAGCGACGTTGCAGCCAACGCGGCGGAGCCTATGCAGAACCCTTTGCCTATGGCCGCGGTGGTATTGCCAACGCTGTCAAGCTTATCGGTAATGGCGCGCACACCCGAATCGAGGCCGCTCATTTCGGCTATCCCGCCGGCGTTATCGGATATGGGGCCGTATGTATCCACCGAAACCGTGGCGGCCACAAACGACAGCATGCCCATGGCCACGCACGAAATGCCGTAATAGCCTGCAAGGGCGTAAGAACCGAACAGCGAAAGCGCCAGCACCACCACAGGCAGCATGCAGCTTATCATGCCGTTTGCCATGCCCTGCGTGACGGTGAGCGCAGGCCCTTCCTTAGAGGCTTCGGCTATCCTTTTTGTTGGTTTGAAGTCGTAACTTGTATAATATTCGGCGATAAAGCCTATGGCAATGCCGGCAACTATGCCGAGCACGGCGGCAAGCCACGGCGAAAATGCGCCCGCACGGAAGGATAGCCCTTCAAAACTTTCAGATTCGCCGCGAAACAGGAAATAACTGAGTATTACGCCGAACACAACGGTTATGCCCGCAGATATCCATGTTGCCGCATTCAGTTCGCGGTGCGGCTTGTCTGAAAGCTTAGGCTTTAACAATATAAAAGCTATTCCGCCCACGCACCCTATAAGGCCGCATGCGGCAAATATTACGGGGAAGAGCATCAGCTTTGTAAGCAGCTCTTCAGAGGCGTACACGCCGTGCAGAAACTGCTCGCAGGCAAGTATAACGCCCGAAAGTATTGCCCCCACATAGCTTTCGAGAAGGTCGCTGCCAAGGCCTGCAACGTCGCCCACATTGTCGCCCACGTTGTCGGCTATGGTAGCGGGGTTGCGGGGGTCGTCTTCGGGAATATGCTCCTCCGTTTTGCCCACAAGGTCGGCGCCCATATCGGCCGCCTTAGTATATATGCCGCCGCCTACGCGGTTGAACAGCGCTATTACCGAACAGCCGAGGGCGTACCCCGAGAGCGTCATTGTGAAGCCTGCCGAAAGACCCAGCCAGTTATGTTCCTCCACATGGGCGGCCACATTGCTTATCTGCCCGCCTGCCATACCGAATATCAGATATACCGCCAGGGCCCCGATAAGGGCGAAACCCGCCACGCACAGCCCCATTACCGAGCCGCCCTTAAGCGCCACTTTAAGCGTTTTGCCAAGGTCGCCCGAAGTGCGCGCCGTGTTGGTAACGCGCACGTTTGCATAGGTGGCTATTTTAAGGCCTGCCCAGCCCGCGGACGCGCTCATTGCGCACCCGATGATAAAGGCAAGCATGGTCTGCCAGCTTATGACGGCGCCTAGCACCGCGGCGATAACCGCGCAGATGATGCCCACGATCTTCAGCTCGTACTTTATAAAAGTATCGGCGCCCGTGCGTATCGAACCGGCAATGTCGCTCATTTTTTCCGTTCCCTCTTCAAGCTTTCTTACGCTCAGGTAATTAAAAAGCGCGTAAGCGCATGCAAGAATTCCGGCAGCCCCGACGATTATGAGCAATAGTTCTGACTGCATACATCCCCCCTTGAAATATTATATTGTTTGTAAATAACAAAAAATGATATGTATTTACAATACCATAATAGCATACTTGCCATGCAAAATCAAGATGCAAGCCTGAAATTATTTTAAGTAAATTTATATTGATAAACGACGTAGCTGTATACAAAAAATGCAATATAATCAGGTTGTTATTGCACGGATAAATTTAAAAATAGATATTGAATATTGAATTCCGGAGTGGTATAATTATATCGTAATAAATATAAAAGGGGAAACCACATAGCAATGGAACACAAAAAAGACGAAAACTGCGGCTATTGCATGCGCGGCGAGCTTTTGGAAAAGTTCGGCATTTACATATGCGACCTTGACGTGAGCACGCTGATACTTTTCAAGGAACAGAGCCACCCGGGAAGGTGCATAGTTGCATACAAAGACCACGTGAGCGAGATAGTCGACCTTACGGACGAAGAGCGCAACCGCTTTTTTGCCGACGTGAACAGGGCGGCAAAAGCCATACACAAGGTATTTGCGCCCGACAAGCTGAACTACGGCGCATACGGCGACACCGGCTGCCACCTGCACTTTCACCTGTGCCCCAAGTATAAGGACGGCGAGGAATGGGGCGGAGTGTTTGCCATGAACCCCGGCAAGGCATACCTTACGGAAGAACAGTACGCCGAGATGATAGAAAAAATAAAGGGCGCCCTGTAAACACGATAGTGCGTTGTAAATCGCGTAACCGAACCCCTCAGTCACAAGCTTGCTCACGCCAGCTCCCTTAATGCTTGCGCATTAAAGTCGCCTTGATTGCGGAAAAGATTTTTACAAATCCCACCGGTATATTCTCACAAGTTCGAATATACCACCTCCCTTTGGCAAGGGAGGCACGATTATTAAATGTTTTTTCTGAAAATTAATAATGTTGCAAGGCGGGGTCTCGCCGCCATTAAAGAAAAGCATGGCGGTTTTGCGGTTTCCCAAAGGGAACCCTCCGCAAAGTAGCGTCGCTTGCGCTCCTCACGCGGTCACCGCAAACGCAAGTCATATGCGTTTGCTCATCTCACTTCACCACGCACAACGGGTGTCCGTTGTGCTATGAAATGGCTCGTTCGTCCCGCCGCCGCAAGTTCGCCTCGTATCCTCGTTGGTCGGCTCCGCAACGCCTCACGCTTTGCTCGGCATGTTGCGGTCTCTCCGCGGCACACGAACAGCGGGTGTCCGCTGTTCTATTGGGCGTGCCGCTCGTCTCAATTTGCTGCGGTCAGCAGGCTCACCGGAGGTGAATGGCTGCATCCCTATAATCGTGGGCACTTAAAAATGCCGCCAGAGGAACTTAGTTTCTCAAAATCACGGAATTTTGACGGCGCGGCCCGCCGTCAAAATTCGTGAACATTTTTTAGGAGAAGAATTTATGGCACATAATGTAATAGCCGAGGCAAAAAAATGCCTCAATTGCAAAAAACCGCTGTGCAGAACGGGCTGCCCCATAAACACGCCCATTCCGCAGATGATACAGGCTTTTTTGAACGGAGATATAGACGGCGCGGGCAAGATGCTGTTCGATAACAACCCCCTCTCCGTTATCTGCTCTATAGTGTGCGACCATGCGCGGCAATGCCAGGGGCACTGCGTGCGCGGAATAAAGGGCGACCCCGTTGAAATAAGCACTATAGAAAACTTTATATCCGAACGCTACCTTGACGTGCTTAAGATAGACTGCGAACCGGCAAACGGCATTAAAGTTGCCGTAATAGGCGGCGGCCCTGCTGGCATAACCACCGCCATAATGCTTGCGCAGCTGGGCTACGACGTGACTATATTCGAATCAAAGCCCCGCATAGGCGGCGTTTTGCGGTTCGGCATACCCGAATTCAGACTGCCTAAAAGCTATATAGACAGGTACGAATCGCTTATGCGCGGGCTGAACATTCAGATAAGGCCCAACATGACGATAGGCAAGTCGTTCGGCATAAAGGAGCTGTTCCGCGACGGGTTCGAAGCCATATCCATAGGTACGGGCGTAACCTGGCCCAACACGCTGAACATAAAGGGCGAAACGCTGGGTAACGTGCACTACGGCGTGCACTACCTTGAATCGCCCGAGGTATACCACCTTGGCAACAGCCTTATAGTTATAGGCGCGGGCAACGTTGCAATGGACGTGGCTCGCACGGCCATGCGCCGCGGCGTTAAAGACGTTAAGATAGTTGTGCGCAGCGACCGCTCTACCGCAAACACCGACGAGCTGGAGTACGCAAAGATTGAAGGCGCTGACGTGATCTTCAACAAGGCGCCCGTAGAGATAACCGACAAGGGCGTTTACTTTAAAGACACCGTGTGCGACGAAAACCACAAAGTTATCTCCATGTCTGAAGACGCAACGCTCATGCCCGCGGACTCGGTTATAATAGCCGTTTCGCAGAAGCCTTCAAACCTGATACTCACCGACACCGAGGGGCTGGAACTCACCCCGCGCGGGCTTGCAAAGACAGACGAAAATGGCATGACCAGCATACCCGGCCTGTTCGCATCAGGCGACGTGGTGAAGGGCGCCAAGACCGTTGTGGAAGCAGTTGAACAGGCAAAGCGCACCGTGGTGGCCATGGACAGGTACCTCAAGGCAAAAGTCGCCGCCGAAAAGGCCGCGCAGAGCGCGGAAAGCAAAGGGGAATAAACAGAACATATTGCGGCACGTATTTTAATTGAACGGCACATATTCCGCAATTACCGTACAATAATTTACTTTGACTATACAGGGGGCGCGCCCGTTTCCGGGTGCGCCCCCCTGTATTATCGCAACACATAAATATTACCGATAAAAGCACGGCAAATTATGTATTTTTATAAACGTAATGTATTTTTATACATTTATGCATAAAATAACTATATAAATTGACTTTGCGCGCGCACAATGGTAAGATATATACAGAAACTGGGCAAAGCGCATATGATCTGTAATACGGCCGCATATACGGCCGTTTTATTACGGACGGAGGCGCCCGGCAAGCATATTCCCCACACCGAACGAGGTTTTTAATGAAGGCTGTAAATCTTGGCAATCCAAAAGTTCTGAGCACCGTACTCAAACTTATAATACCTGCCACCATTGCACAGTTCATAAACGTGCTCTACTCTATAGTAGACCGCATGTATGTGGGGAATATTGAAGGGATAGGCGAACTTGCGCTTGCCGCGGTGGGCGTATGCGCGCCCATAACAACCATAATATCTTCATTCGCCTTTCTGATAGGCACGGGCGGCGCGCCGCTGTTTGCCATGGCGCTGGGCGAAGGCAGGGAAGACAACGCCAAAAAGATACTTTCAAATGCCGCAGCCGCGCTTGCAGCCGTCGCCGTGATAGTGGCGGCGCTGTTCCTTGCGCTCCACCGCCCCCTTCTGTACGCCTTCGGCGCGAGCGACAGGACATATGAATTTGCACGGCAATACCTTATGATATACGCCGCGGGCGCGCTGTTTTCCATTCCGGGCACGGGGCTGAACCAATACATTACGGCGCAGGGCTATTCGGGAATAGCCATGACGTCTACCATAATAGGCGCCGTGGCAAATATAGCGTTAGACCCGCTGTTCATATTCGTATTCAGGATGAACGTGGCGGGCGCTGCCGTGGCGACCATAATTTCGCAGCTATGCACATTTATATTCGTGGTGGTGTTCCTGCGCAAGGGAGCGCGCATAAAGGTGACGCTTTCGCGCCCCGAACTTAAGATAATAGGCAGAATACTTAAATTAGGGCTTTCGCCCTTTATTATAATGGCTTCCGACGGGCTGATAATAATAATACAGAACGCCGTGCTGCAGCAATTGGGCGGCGCCGACGGCGACATGTGGATTAACGTTGCCACCATAACGCAGGCATTTTTTTCGCTTACGTCTATGCCCCTTTTAGGCATAAGCGAAGGTTCGCAGCCGGTGCTCAGCTACGCCTACGGCGCCAAAAACGAGCGGCTTGTAAAGCGCGCCGAGCTGTGGGTGACGATATGTTGCCTGATATTCACCACAGTGATGACGGTGATATCCATATTCTGCGCCCAACCGTTTGTGGGGCTGTTTACCGGCAACGCCGAAATAACCGAAAAGGCGGTGTGGGGCATACGCGTGTTTATGACAGGCGCAATACCCATGGCGTTCCAATACGCGTTTGTTGACTGCTTTACCGCGCTCGGCCAGCCGAAATACGCCATAACGCTTTCTTTGGTGAGAAAGGTAGTCTTCTTTCTGGGCAGCATAATAGTGTTGCCGCTGATATTCGGCGTGCAAGCCACCTTTTACGCAGAGCCCGTGGCAGACATAGCTGCGGCAATACTTTCCACCACGGTGTTTGCGATAGTGTTCCCCAAGGTGATACGCCGCAGGGTAAACGGCGAAGACAGCTTAAAAAAGCGCCGCTTCCCCCACCGCCGCCGCAAGGAGCAGGACGCCGACGGCGCAGGCAAATAAATAAATTAGTGCCGCAATATATGGCAATTAACAGCTTTTTTATAAATCTGACGCCCCGCGCAAAGTTCTGCGCGGGGCGTATTTTTACAGATATATGATGTGGCGCAAGGCGAACTCAGTTCGCCACTAAACACCAAAGCACTCATCAACCCTTGGAGATACAAGCGGATCCCCCCTGCCTTGCAAGCAAGGCATCCCCCCTTAAAACAAGTGTTAAAGGTGGCAAGGGAGTTTGAGCATTTACGAAGGGGAGCGTACACAGACGTACGTGACCCGAGAAAGCGGAAAACGACACAGTATTGCGAAGTATATACAAGGGAAAGCGGCGTCAGTACTTGGGACGAGGTATATAGGTGGTATGCAGCAGCTCGTGCGCCTTATGGCTGTTGGGCTCGCCGAAGAACTCCTGATACAGCTTTCTGACTGCAGGAGGTTCGTCCGAAATGCGGTACTTGTTGTAGCGGTCAGAGTCGTACAGGGCGGTGGCGCGCAGCGTTTTGAGATCCATGTTGTTGCGCACTTCGTCGTGAATGTACGGCTGGCCGCCGCCGTTTATGCAGCCGCCGGGGCATGCCATAATTTCTACGAAAGTATAGTTCTTTTTGCCGCTCTTTATGTCATCCATAATCTTGCGGGCATTGCCCAGGCCGCTTGCCACGGCCACGTTTACAGTCACGCCGCCAAGGGTGTAAGTTGCCTCCTTTATGCCCTTTGTGCCGCGCACTTCATCGAACACGATGGGCTCGTCGGGGTCGCCGAGGGTGCGCGCAGCAACGCGCAGGGCCGCCTCCATTACGCCGCCCGTCGCACCGAATATGGCGCCGCCGCCCGAAGCTTCGCCAAAGGGGTCGTCGAACTTGCTTTCGGGAAGGTTGGCAAAGTCAAGCCCCGCCTCCTTTATCATCTTTGCAAGTTCGCGCGTGGTGAGCGCCGCGTCTGTATAGTGCCCCAGTTCGTCGCGGGTGACTTCAAACTTCTTTGCCGTGCAGGGTATTACCGAAACTACGTACAGGTCTTCAGGCTTTATGCCCTCCTTCATGCAGTAGTAAGTTTTTAGCACCGCACTGAACATCTCCTGCGGGGATTTGCAGCTGGAGAGGTTGGGTATAAAGTCGGGGTAGTAGTGTTCGAGGAACTTTACCCAAGCGGGACAGCAGCTGGTGAACATGGGCAGCGTGCCGCCGCTTTTTACCCTGTTTATAAGCTCGGTGGCCTCCTCCATTATTGTGAGGTCGGCGGTAATATCCATGTTGAAGCACTGTACGTCGCCAAGCTGTTTTATGGCGGTGACCATTTTACCCTCTACATTGGTGCCCACGGGCAGGCCGAACGCCTCGCCGAGGGTTGCGCGTACGGAGGGCGCGGTGAAGAACACCACCTTCTTTTTATCGTCGACTATGGCGCCCCATACGTCTGCCACGGCAGACTTTTCGTACAGCGCGCCCACGGGGCAGGCCACAATGCACTGACCGCAGTTTACGCAGGGCGTGAAGGCGAGCGATACATCGTAGGGCGAACCTATAACTTTGGCATAACCCCTGTTTTTGGGGCCTATGGCGCCTATGGTCTGGTGTTCGCACGCGGCTACGCAGCGCGTGCACAATATGCACTTGGAATTATCGCGCACGACGGAGGGCGACAGGTCGTCTATCGGCTGAACGTCGTGATCGGTGCCGTATTCGTCCTCTTCGGCGTTGTACTCCAGGGCGAGCTTCTGCAGTTCGCAGTTCATGGAGCGCACGCACGAAAGGCACTTCTTTTTATGCGTGGAAAGAATGAGTTCCACCGTCATTTTGCGCGACTTGCGTACCTTGGGGGTGTTTGTGCGCACCTCCATCCCCTCCGAAACGGGGTATACGCAGGCGGCAACAAGCCCGCGCGCGCCGGTGGCTTCCACCAGGCACATGCGGCAGGAACCAACGCACTGCACGTCCTTTAAATAGCACAGGGTTGGTATGCGTATGTTTGCAAGCTTTGCGGCCTGCATTATAGTGGAGCCTTCGGGTACGGAAACGGGTATGCCGTTGATTTTTACATTTACCATGATTTATACTGCCCTCCTTACTTTTTGATGATAGCGCCGAATCTGCAGTGCGCTATACACTGGCCGCACCTTATACACTTTGTTGTGTCTATGACGTGCGGGCTCTTTACCGAGCCGCTTATGGCCTGCACGGGGCAGTTGCGCGCGCACAGCGTGCAGCCGCGGCACTTATCGGTGAGAATGTAGTAGTTGAGCAGCGATTTGCAGACGCCCGCGGGGCATCTCTTTTCGTT
>CALVLV010000001.1 GCA_944341075.1 uncultured Clostridia bacterium | reverse complement strand
CAGGGCTCGAACCTGTGACCCACTGCTTGTAGGGCAGTTGCTCTCCCAACTGAGCTAAGCTCCCGAACGCTTAAATAATATACCAAATTCAAAAATAAAAAGCAAGCATTTTTACAAAGTTTTTTTGCTTTTTCATTAAATTTTTTGCACTACAGTGCGGGCACACAATATATTCCGCTGTACTTTGTAATGGGCACAATATATTTGCGTGCCTTTTGGCTGAAATAAGCCTGCGCATGCGGCTATCGGCTGAAAGCTTTAGGGGGAAGAATAAAAATGCGGATAAGTTTTTGCGGTGTCGCTGATTTTTTTAGGCGGTTCCCGCTGCCTGAAGCGGCTCCGGTAACTATTATATGCGTTGCCGGCATGTGCTGTGCATGGGTATAAATGTTTGTTTATGTTGGGGCGTAAAATAGGATATTGATTTTTGGTGACGGCTGTGGTATACTGTAATAGATTTATTTAAATGGCAGGATCGGCGGTGAGCTTAGTGCTTTATGCTTTGCAAATGCCTTTAAGTCAGGGCAGGGTGACAGCGGTTTATATGTATTGCCTGCGTGCGAATGCCGCTGTGCGGAAAGGGGAGTTTATCGGCTATAGTTCCTGCCGCTGTGAACATTTTTTGCAAATAAAATAGTTCATTCGCACGCTGCAAAATATTATATTCAAATGTGCATTTTTGCCCGAAATATGCCTGTTTTGGCGGTGAGAGCGACTCTATACTGCATTTTGTGTAACAATATAACTGTGCAATAATTTGTATGGCGTAAAAGCGCGCGTTTTAATCGGCATAAATTATAATAATGCGCGTTCGCTGCCGGTTGATGACCGATTTTATACAATGTATCTGCTGCAAACGGTGTTTTTGCGCTTTTAAGCGCGAAAAATGTCGGCTGTGGCAGATTTAAAAAGAATTTTTGCGCTTTATTTGCGCTTCATTAGAAAAATTTTTGCGTTTCAGGGGAAATTTACATATGGGAAAGGGTAATCATACCAAAAAAGGCAAGAAGGAAAAGCCCTTGCAGGGCGCAACGGAGCAAACTGCCCCTGACGGAACGGCAGGGGGCGGGGGTGCGCCGCGCAAAAGGTATAAAATGCACCCCAAAAACTTTGTCATGCCTTCGGGCGGACGGGCGGGCCGCAAGCTCACCATGGCGGCAAAGTCGCTTATAGCGCTCGGCGTGCATGTCGCGGTATTTATCGCACTGCTGGCGCCCTGCCTTGTGTATGGCACGCCGCCCGTGCCGTCGCTGTTCATATCGCTGTCCGTCGTCTGCATGACTGGCGGCTGGACGGCGGCCTTAATGACCAGAAGGTACCGCATACTGCGCTTTGCCGGCGCCATGCTTGCCTCGGTGCTCTGCCTGCGCATAGCGTACACCCTCTCTGTAGAAGTATACATGGACGGCTGGGCCAGGGCGGTAAGCATTATTTCGGGCACCTTTCAGACCTTCACGCTGGACGCCGACTACGTTGACACCGTGGGAAACGCCGCCTCGGCGTTCGGTTCTGTCGGGTACATAATATTTGCGCTTACATATGCGCTGATGTCGGTGGTCGCGCCCGCCACGGGCGGCTTTGCGGTGTTCACTGTGCTCAGCCAGATCTTCCCCAGGTTAAAACTTTGGGCGCGCAACTTCTATGCCACAAAGTATGTGTTTTCCGAACTCAACGAGTACTCCATAGCCACGGCGGAGAGCATACACGCCCTTCGCTCCGGCGGGCGGCCCGCCAATATGGGAAGAGCGGAGTGGAGGAGGATAAGGAGTTCGGTAATAATCTTCACCGACGCCTACACCGACCGCGAGCAGGAGAGCTCAAGCGAGCTTTTGGGCAGGGCAAACAGAATTGGCGCCGTGTGCCTGAAGGACGACATAACCGAACTCAACCTGCGCTGGTGGTTCCGCCTTGCGCGCAAAAAGCGCGCCGTATACTTCCTTATGGATATGAAGGAAGAAAACAACTTAAAGGGCGCGGTTTCGGTGCTGTCGTCCTCGCCCGAAGTCAACCGCTGGGCAAAGCTGCACCGCGGCGCGTTTTCGCACTTTGCAAACGCCCAGCGCGCCGCAAAGATGGAGATGTACGTGTTTTCGGGCAATCCCGACGCCTGCCGCATGGTAAGCGACGAGCTTAAAAACTTCAACGAAACGTACATTCCCAACTATTTAGAAGGCGAAGTAAATGCCGTTCGTTCGGCCATATCTGCGGGTGTTTTTAATAAAATAAGCGAAAAGGCAGAGAAGACTGCCAATAAGTTGAAGGACAGGGGAGCCGACCTTCAGTTCTGGTGTATAAAGGCCGTTGAAAAGCTTGCGCAGGCCGCCGATGGCGAGCGCGCCTCTGTGTGCAATGCAATAGCAAACGCGTGCGGCGGCATTGACCTTTCGGGAACGGTATATTCAAGTGATGTAATCGAAAGCATTTTCAATAAAAATACTTCGGGCATATCCTTCGGTCAATGCATAAAAGTGTTCGACGTGCTCCGCAAGGCCGCGGAGGGAAATGATTCCGACGAAGGGGATGGCGAAAAGTCCTTACGGGATAGAATTGCCAGGCAATTCAATGCGCTTGCGCGCGACCTGAATATGGCTGAAGAGGGCAAGTTTTATAAGCTGACGGACGCCATTCTGAAAAAACTTGTCAATTCACATACTAACAAGCCCGCCAAGTCCGACGACGGGCAGCTCTGCAGCACAGTCGCCGAATGCACAAAGGGCTACCTTGATTTTATCGAGGGTTTGGAGGCGGAAAAAATTACCGCCGCCGTCAATGGCGTGGCGGACGAGCTTATTAAATCGGCCGGTAAGGAATATGAAGTCCTCACACGCGGTTGCCGCCGCGCCCTTGCAAAGGTAATGCGCGTCCTGCGCAAGACTGTAAAGATAGCGGGTCTTAACGGGCGCAAAAAAAAGGTGCTGCCCGCGTGGCTCTTGCGGCGCTACCCCGAATATGTGGACAGGTCTTGCAAAGGCAGGGGCGCGGGCACCGTATCGGTCACTCCCGAGGCCATATGCAGGCAGCTGTGCGCGTTTGCCGCGGCAGGCTGCGCGCGCAGGACGGCCGATATAAGCTTCAGGGTAATAAACGAATACCGCAACCTGGTGTATCAGCTTATAAGCGGATATGACTTCGATGACGATGACGCCCGCGCGGCTGCGCACTATCCGCTCTATTGGGCATTGGGTTCAAAAAAATGCCATCCGCCCGCACATATGCCCGAACAAACGGCTCCGCAGGGGGAGGAGTCTGCCTCCGCAGCAAATTGCCCCGCACATATGCAGCAGTCATCGCAGACCGCATCGGGCGGCGACAGCAGCGCTACTGAGGAAAATTCGGCGGCACATATGCAGCAGTCAACGCAAAAAGCCGGCTGCGGGGCGGAGGTTGAAGGCCGCCTTAGCTCGCTCAATATAGCGGTGATAGGCAGCGGCAAAATAAGCAAGGAATTTATAAAGGCCGCCTATTGGTGCGGCCAGATGATGTACCGCGTGCGCAAGTCCCCCGCGGCAGACGACAGAGGCGGGAATGGCGCTGTGACAGACGACAAAGGCGGACGGGGCGCGGCGCAATACGAATACAGGCCGACCTCGCTTTCAATAACCGTCCTCGGCAAAGAGGCTTACCCGCTCACCCGCAGGCAGCTCGCCTTTGAAATGCCCGAAGCCTTCAACGGCGAGCATGACGACTACTGTAAGTTTAAATTTTTCGATACCGTATTCGGCACCGCAGACGGCGGGCAGGGCGCAGGCGGCAACGGGTTCGAGGAAGTGTTCAAAGCCAACTGTCTTGAAGCCGACTATGTGCTTGTCGCCCTCGGCGACGACGACCTCAACATGCGCGCGGCAAGCTGGGTAAAACATACGCTCGACCGAAAAAATCTTGCCTCCCCGCGCTGCATACCCGTCAACTTCGCCATAGAAAACAGCGACCTGTGCGCCGCCATACAGAGGGACGCCCGCGGCAAGGGCGGCGGGTGCATACTCAATGCCTTCGGCTCGGTGGCGTCGCGCTACGATATCGGCAACATTATTTCCACGCGGCTGGACGACTTCGCTTACAGCGTCAACTGCGCGCACGACGAAGGCGTTGAAAAGCGCGCCTTTTTAATGGATGAATACAAGCGCAACTCCTCGGTGGCGTCTGCGCTGCACCTGCCGTATAAGCTTGTAACTTTCGGCAAGATGGAGTGCAACAGCCTGTTCAACGTAAAAAAGGTAAACGTACAGGCCAGCGCGGGCGACGACTCCGACGAACTCGTCCCCCGCTACCTTCTGGAACACAGGCGTTGGAACGCATATATGCGCTCGGAGGGCTACCGCTGTCCCGACACTGCCGAATTCTTCCGCATGGCGTTCAACGCGGAGGGCAAGTATGACGGCGGCAAACATAAGGATGCCGAACTCAGGCTGCACGCCTGCCTGCTGGAGAGCGATTACCACACGCAAGACCCCGATCCTGCTTCGCCCGAAGCTCTCGAGGCCATTGTGGAGATGGGCAAAAATGTAAGCGTGGGGGTGCCGTTGGGCAAGTGGCTTGATGAAAACGTCACTATCCCGCAGGAAAGTACTTTTGAATGGGACAGGCTGGATAAGGTAAGTTACCTCACCGGCACGGGCTTTAAAAAGTACGATGTCGATGTGGTCGTCGCGCTCATGCACGATATAGAGCGCGCCAGCTGCTGCTATAACATGAACGACGAATTTTACTCGCAGAAAGATCTCGGGTTTTTTGTAAGGCTCGCCTCTGCGCTGTCAAGGTTCGGCGGAGATAGCCAGTTTGTTCTGCATGGCGACCACGACATAACTTTCATGCGCGCCTGCGCGTGGGAGAATTTCGAACTGATGCTCGCCACCACGGGCGGGGCTGACGCGGACGAACTCATCGCCGCCCTTGCCAAAGGGTTCAGCGATAGATTCCCCGATGCTCGCCAAAATCCCGCCGAAGACGCCGAAAGTGAAAATCCCGCCGAAGACGCCGAAAGTGAAAAGGGCGAAAAGCAGAAATTTAAGCTCAACAAGCTGGAGAGGTTCATCTCGGATAACGATAGTTCGGTGAGCGGAAATTTTGCCAAAATAAAGAGGTGCGGCAGGCGCCTTCTGCAGCTGTGGGGCACGTTTAAAGGCGATTGCCAAAAGGTAAGCCGCGGCAGCGAAATAGACCCCAAAAAGCCGTTCGTTGCGGTAAAAGGCGGCATGGCGCTCATCGGGCTGCCCAAGGGCGGCTATGCAAAGGGCGTGGAGTTCGGCTTTGTAAGGGCCATGTTCACCGCCTCAAAGGGCGCTGAAGGCGGCAAAAAAGAGGGCGCTGAAAAGCAGCCCGAAGAATAAGCGTGGGGCGGTGCCGAATACAGTATTATGTCGCGGCGCCCGCCCCAAAACGGCCGCGCGGTGGCAAAATCATGTAAAAGCTACAAAAAATCTGCAAGTTCATGCCCCTCCGCCCGTTGCAACATGCGGCAAAGTTACGCTATCATATATACACAGGGCGGGGGAAATGAATGGCATGCATATATGCAGCATAAAGGAGGCAACAATATGCAGAAATATGTTCCCCATCCCGAAGATACTTCGGATGTGGTCGTCAGTGACGACATCATGGAGCTGGCTGAAAGAATGGCCGAAAACACCCACGAGGTGTGGGCGCAGGGCAGGATAAACGACGGCTGGGTATACGGCGAAAAGACCGACCGCGAAAAAAAAGTCCACTCGCTGCTCGTTCCCTACAGCCGGCTTACGGAAAGCGAAAAGGAATACGACCGACGCACCTCGCTTGAAACGTTAAAACTGCTGATAAAGCTCGGCTATACCATAGAAAAAAAGAAGTGACCGCCGCGGCGCGGCGCGCCGTCTGCGTGCCGGTATGCATAGGCTTTGCCCGCAGTTGCTGAAAGGCTCTGATTTAAACCAACGATAAACACGCTTTTCAAAAGCACCGGCATTGCCGCCGGTATTGACAATATGTGCAAGGCTGTGTTAAAATAGCAGTAAACTTATAATCAGTCCGTTCGGTTGCGGCCGCGCTGCCGTGCCTGAATAAAATAATCAATACGGGAGAAGATCATCGCATGACCATGGAAGAAGTTTTAAGAAAAGTAATCGACTGGGAAGCAACGGGCGTCAACCTTCAGGAGCTGCGCATGCACAACTACAACCTGCGCCGCTATGTGTGCTTTAAACTCAGGGCAGACAGCGGCAACTGCAGCGGCGACTGCATGAACTGCAAAAAGGAGATGGACAGGAGCATAAGCCGCTCGGAACTGGGCGCGGTGATGAACGTGTCTGAAAGCGTTGTCGCCAACTGGGAGGGCGCCCGCTCCCGCCCGGAAATAGAGGATCTGTTCCTCTATTGCGATATTTCGGGCGTGCCCCTTTCCGAAATACTCGTATTCGAAGAGTAAGGTCTGCCGCCGTGCGCGGCATGTCAGGGTGATATACCATGAAGAAGATAGTCATAGCGTTCAATTACGATTGGGTACTTTTTCACCGCGAAGATGAAAATGCGCCCTCGGCCGTGTTTGAAAACGAACTCATAAAAGAGGGCGCCACGGAGATAGAAAACAGTTCCGCCACCGAACTCAGCTTTGCCTTCGGCGAGGCAGAAGGCGCCAAGGCGCGCATACGCGAGATATTCGGCCGCATGTATCCGGGCGAAGATATTTCTTTAGCTCTCACGGTAGAGGTGGACGACATTCCCGAAAAACTCGTAGACGATACGGTTGAGAACAAATTGGCGGCGATATGGGATCTGTTGAGCGGAGAAAGCGAAGGGCCCTCCCGGGCCGCACCTGCGTCTAAGCCGGCTGCAGCTACCGCGCTCTCCAAAATAGACGGGCTTGTGGGCGCGGCGGAGTTCAAGGCGCTCGCGCACGAAGTGGCCGCCGTCCTGCCCGAAATGGGCAAAAATACAGACAGTTTCGTCGCCCGCAACTACCTGTTTTCCATAGGCGAAGGTTGCGGCATAACCACATACGCGGGGCTGTTTGCTCAGCTCGTAGACGAATGCGGCGTAAAGCTTGCCTCTAAAGAGGTAAAAGAGGTTTTCCTTGAACAATTTTCGCAAGGGGAAGAGCCCTTTGACGATATCTTCGGCCGCATAGAGCGCACCCTGTCGGGTTACGTTAACATGCTGTGCGTGGACATAAGCGAGTGGATGGACAAAACGGACAGCCGCGAATTCCGCTCGTTCCTGCGCGTGGCCGAAAAGTACGCCGACCGCGCCATAGTGATCTTCAGGGTGCCCTTTCTCGATAAAGACGTGCTCGAGCGCGTCAAAGATTCGCTTGCGGATGTCGTGTGCGTAAAGGCGGTGTCCTTCCCGCCGTTTTCAATGAACGAACTCAGGCGCTACGCCGCGGCAGAGCTGGACGCGCGCGGTTATTCGGTGCAGCCCGGCGCATGGAAGTACATAGAGCGGCGCCTTGCCGAAGAAAAGAGCGACGGCCGCTTCTACGGCCTGAACACGGTAAAAAAGGTGGTGCGCGAACTGGTGTACGAAAAGTGCGCCGCCGCGGCAAAGTCGCACAAAAACAGCAACGCCGTCACCGCGGCAGATGCAAAGCGCATATGCGCGGGCGCCGCAGAAGTCCGCCTTTCGGGTATGGAACAGCTTGAAAGCCTTGTGGGCATAGACGACGTAAAAAGGCAGATAAAGGAGATAGTCGCGCAGATAGTCTCCGCCGCTGGCATGAGCGCCTCCGAGCGCCCCGCCATACACATGCGCTTTGTGGGCAACCCGGGCACGGGCAAGACCACCGTCGCGCGCATAGTGGGCAAAATATTAAAGGAAAAGGGCATCCTCTCCGAAGGCAATTTTTTTGAATGTTCGGGGCTTGACCTGTGCGGCAGGTACGTCGGCGAAACGGCGCCCAAGACCGCGGGCATATGCAGGGACGCCTACGGCAGTGTGCTGTTCATAGACGAGGCCTATTCGCTCTACCGCGAAGACGGCTTCATGGGCAGGAGCTACGGCACCGAGGCGATAGATACGCTGATAGCCCAGATGGAGAACCACAGGGACGACTTTGTGGTGATAATGGCGGGTTACCCTGACGAAATGCAAAAGCTGATGGAGGCAAACGCCGGCCTTGCGGGCAGAATGCCCTATACAGTCACGTTCGGCAACTTTACGCGCGGCCAGCTGTACGAAATTTTCGCAAAGCTTGTAAAGCGCAACTTTGCGTATTCGCAGGAAGTGCTTGCGCTTGCAGAGCAGTATTTCAACGCCCTGCCCGAAGAGGTGTTGTCTGCCAAAGATTTCGGAAACGCGCGCTTTGCGCGCAACCTGTTCGAGCGCACGTGGGCAAAGGCGGCAATGCGCGCCCAGCTTGAGGGCGCCGCGCAGGTAAAGCTTACCGCGGAAGACTTCAGGGCGGCCAGCGCCGAAAAGGAGTTTGCCGCAACAAAGGTACCGGGAAAAATCCGCATAGGGTTTTGAATAAATATTTATAGATTCGGAGGAAAATTCAAATGGCAGAAGAAAAGGCCCTCAAACAGGCCCGCAAAAACTACGAAACACTGTGCCGCCTGCTCGATTCAAGGCAGTGGCACTATTCCCGTCACGATGAAGATCTCACCATCACGTGCGGTGCGCGCGGCGACGACCTTCCCATGGATCTCAACATAGAGGTGGACGCGGACAGGGAGCTTATAATGCTGCTCTCGCCCATGCCCTTCGACATTCCCGAAGACCGCCGCGACGCCATGGCTGTTGCGGTCAGCACGGCAAACTACCGCATAGCCGACGGCAGCTTCGACTATAATTACCTCAAGGGCAGGATAGTGTTCAGAATGACCGCCTCTTACCGAGGCAGCGTTATCGGCGAAGAGCTGTTCGAATATCTCTTGTTCGTTTCGTGCAGCACAATAGATGAATACAACGATAAATTCCTGCTCGTTTCAAAGAGCAACATGGCGGGCAAGGATATAGTGGCGTTCCTCTCCTGAATGGAGATATCGCGGGGCAGCGGCATCGCTGCCCCTTTTTTTGTGTTCCTCTGCGGCGCAAGCGCGCCGTTTTTTTGTGCCGCAAAACGGGCAGCGCCGCCGTTCGTCCGGCAATATTCGGCAGGCAATTTGTAATAACTGCGTTTTTTCTGCAGGGCATAAAAGGGCGTTGCAAACCTTGCGCAAAACCTGCAGCCGCAGCGGCAAAACGCCGTTGCGGCATTTCCGACGCGCGCAGTATAATTTAAACGTAAAAGCGGCTTAAGGCCGCCGGTCACGGAGGTATATATATGGTCGAATTGAACAATGCACCCCTTTACCCTGATTACAACGTAGATGTGGCCGTCTGCCTGGACGTATCGGGCAGCATGGAGGCGCGCATGCCCCAAATAAAGCAGTTCGTATGCGGGCTGGAAGAGGGTCTGCGCACGGCGTGCGAAGAGCGCGCGGCAGAGCTGGGCGCGGTGCGGGTAAGGCTGATAACCTTCAGGGACTACGCCTTCGACGAAAAACCCATGGAACTTACCCCCTTTTTTGCCCTGCCCGAAGAAAAACAGCTTTTATTTGACTTTATGGACGGCATAGAGTGCACGGGCGGTGGCGACGAGGCGGAAAATTCGCTTGAGGCGCTTGCGCTGGCAATGCGTTCCCCGTGGAACAATTCCTCTCCGCACAGCAGGCAGCTGATATGTCTGTTCACCGATGCCGACGCCGTTCCCTTAGGCAAGCGCGCGGGCTGCAAGTGTTATCCCGAAGGGCTCCCCGCAGACATCGACGCATTCGTGGAGCAGTGGGAGACGGGCGAGCTGGGCGAAGGCTTCACCTTCAGCAAGCGTAACAGCAGGCTGTTTGCGTGCACGCCCGACGGCGGTGCGTGGGATATGTTCCTGTTCATGGACAGGGCCATGTGCTTGCCCATAGATGGCGACCTGGGCAAGGAAGATCTGCTCGACATCATGTTCTGCGTTATCTCCGGCTGGTAATGCCGATCGGAACTCGGCTAAGAAAAAAAGTGCAGAAAATACAGCTTTTTTTCATTGCCTGCAGGCATGCCGCAAACCTTGCGCAAAACCTGCAGCCGCGGTGGCAAAACGGCGTTGCCGCGGGCAGACTCGGCAGGTTATAATATAGTCACAACAGGGGCGCAAGACAGATTGCCCCGCACATATGCGGCCGCCGATGCGCGGCCGGACAAAATACGTTAAAAATAAAAAGCCATTTTTTAAGGAGGATTTTTAAAAATGGAAGATATGGTAAATGCACAGGAAATGGGCAACTACAATGTTGACATCGCGCTCGTCATAGACGGCACCGCCAGCATGCGGCCCATCATCGAGGAAGTTAAAAGGAACGCGCTCTCCTTTAACGAAAAATTCCTCGCAGCCATGGAGCGCGAAGGCAAGTCGGTAAGCGAAGTCCGCGTAAAGGTGATAGTCTTCCGCGACTTTGCCTGCGACTCCAAGCCCCTTGAAGAGTCTGAATTCTTCAAACTCCCCGAGGATAACGAAAGGTTCCACGCCTTCGTTTCCGGCATAGAGGCCATCGGCGGCGGCGACGTTCCCGAAAACGCACTCGAGGCCATAGCTACTGCCATTAAATCAGACTGGACTACCGGCGGCAGAAAGCGCAGGCACGCCGTGCTGCTTTTCACCGACGCCCCCGCGCTCGCCCTCGGCGACAGGGCAGATTCCCCCAACTATCCTCAGGGCATGCCCAAGGATCTCGCCGAACTCGGCGACTGGTGGGAGGGCAACGACCAGAGCTTTGAAAGCACATATCAGTCCAACGCCGGTCGCCTTGTGGTGTTTGCCCCCAACGCATATCCCTGGGAAGACCTGCAGACATGGAACAGGTACTGGCCGGCCTTCTCCAAGGCGGGCTCAGGCCTTGAAGATGTAGACATACAGGCCGCCATAGACCTGCTCGTCGGTTCGTGCTGACGGGCCTTGCGGCAAAAAAGAACGCATATATCGGGCGGGGAATTTCCCCGCCCTGCAATTTAAGGTAAAAAATGAAAGCTATAAAAAAGACGGCAAACGGATATTATATCAGGGCGTACAGCCAGTCCTCGGCAGTCCATGCAAACGGGCTTACCACATACAGCGGCGAAGACGCCCTTCCCTTTTCGCTCCCGTTCACGGTTTTTGCCGAACCCAAGGTGGCAAAACGGCTCCCCGCCGCGCACAGCGGCAACAGGACGGGTTCGGTGATGTTCGCGGCAGACGGGCTGGGCGGTGCCGCCGCCATGCGGCATAAGCTGTTTGACCGCGGCATATTGTGCGGCGAACGCATTATAGACGCGCTGTTCGGCGGCGTGTACGAAGACTGCGGCAAGGGTCGGTTTGACGATTACGTCAGGCGCAGCTTTGCCGATATAACCGCCCTCGGCGAACACTACTTCGACGGCGTTGAAATGATGAAAAAGAGCGGCTACTTCGGCTCAAGGTTGCTCGGCGCGGTCATCTTTCATCAGACGGTATATGGCGGCGAACTTAAAAGAAAGGCCGCGGAGATACTCAGAAGGGCCGTTCACGGCGGCGCGGGCAGGGTGAGCGAAGATATGCTTGCCGACGCGGCGCAAACTTGCGAGCGGGTGATCCGCACCGAACTTTCCGCCATAGCCGCCAAAGCGGGCTTAAAGTATGAATCGGCGTTCAAGGGGCTGGCGCTGCTGGGCACCACCATGTGCCTTACTTTTGCCTATAAATTCAACGGCAAAGTATACGCCCTCTACTTTACGGCGGGCGACTCGCGCCCCTACGTGCTCACAAAGGCGGGATTCATGCAGGTGCTCCCCGATGAAGAGCGCCCCGACGGCGGCATGTCAAACTATATCCGCATAGATGAAGGTTCCTCCTTCCATGTCCGCTGCAATCTGTTCGAATTCCCCGCACCCTGCATCCTCATCAATGCAACGGACGGCTGTTTCGACAGTTCGGCGTTCTGTTCGCCCATGGCGTTTGAAAAGATGCTGCTCGGATGCATTGCCGACTCATTCGACGGCGAAAAGCTCTCTTTACACGGGGCGAGCATAAAGATGCAGTCGGTGTTCGATAAAATAGGCCGCCACGACGACAGCCGCTCGCTCGTCATCAGGTTTTTCGGCCTGCGCGACGGCAGGGACATAGCCGACTTTGCAAAGGCGCGCCTTGCCGACCTGCAGCAGAAGTACCTGAGCAAAATGCCCGGATTGCTGGAGCGCGACTATATAGGCGAGCTTGCCCGCCTGCAGGCGGACAGGCAGAACAGGCTCAAGGCGGCGCGCATATACCTGTGGTCGCTCCCCGCGGTGCGCGCGCATTACCTCGAACTCTCCGTGCAGGGCTCGGCGGAGGACGCCGCCGATATATATCGCAGGGAATGGAACATAGGCAGAGAGGTGGCGGACAGCCTGCTGCGGCAGGGGATAATAGACGAAGGGCAGCATGCCGAGGCCGTGCGGCGCATGGGGGATACCTCGGAGGAGGACGCGGCCGCGCTCGAAGGCCCCGCCGCCCGCCAGAGCGAGATCTTCGCCGAATACGACAGTGTATACAACTCGCTGCTTCCCGCGCGTTCGCCGGGGGGAAGAAAACTGAAATAGCGCCGCCACGCCCTTCCGGCGGGCGGCATGGCTAAGCAATTTACAAAATATCAAAGGTGACATACAGATGGATATTCGCGGTTACGAAATAATCGGCGACTGGAAAAACAGTCAGTGCGGCAAGATAGCCACGGCAACAAAGGGCGGCAAAAAGTACTTTGTAAAGATGTACCAGACGCCCGTAAATCCCGTTAAAAACGGCAGCATAAGTCAAAAGACGTTCGCGCGCAACAAGCAGAAGTTTGAAAAATTCGTAGCGCAGCGCAGGGCAATAAACGCAAAACTGCGCGAAGTTGCGCTTGAAGGGGGCACCATAGTCATCCCGCGCGAGGAGTTCGTGTACGATAACCACTATGTGGAGATCTCCGAATTTGTAGAGGGCGCCGTGCCCTCTGAAGAGGTGGAAGGGCTGATAAATTCCCTCCCCGCAGAAACAAAAAAAATGCTTCTGCTCACGGCCACGGGCGCGCTCAAAACGGTGCACGACCGCGGCATAGTGCACAGCGACCTCAAGCTTAAAAACATACTCATAGCAAAAAACAGCTCGGGCAACTATGTTGCCAGGCTGATAGACTTCGACAGCAGTTACCTGCTCACAGATAAGCCCGCCGAGGTAAGCGGCGACTTTGTGTTCTACTCGCCCGAGCTGGGCAGGTATTCCGACTGTGAGGACGACGCTGAACGTGCAGAGCTCGCCGCCGCCCTTACGGAAAAGTCGGATATCTTCTCTCTGGGCATAATCTTCCACTACTACATGTCGGGCGAATACCCTCAGCCCGAAAGGCTGACCCCGGCGCTGCAACGCCGCAAAGACAGCGGCAAAAAAATATACTGCTGGATAGCAGTAAACTGCGGCGTAAAGCTTGCCGTAAGCGACAAGGTGGACGGCGCGTACCGCGCGCTCATCGGCGACATGCTCTCGCCCGATCCCGCTGCCCGCCCTTCCGCCACAGAGGTGCTTGCAAGGCTGCGCAACCCCGCGGCCGAACGCGAGCGTCCCGCCGCGCGAACGGAGGAGGCCCGCCCCGAGGCCCCTGCCGGCGCTCCGTCAATATCCGGCAAAGGTGCGCCCCGTCCCGAGGGGTTCGCCGCGCTGCGCGAGGAGGACAACGCTGAACTCAACGAGGAGATGGTGCGCTCGCGCGGGTTCGACGCCTCCTGCATCAATACGGAAAAGGGCGGCTATAACTTTTACCGTGCAGACGGTACCCCGGTGTTCTTCACCACGGAAAAACTCATATCAATGGGGTATGCAAGGCGCAGGGCGCCCGAAACGGCTGCCGTGTGCGCACCCTGGGAGGGCGGCATAAAGTTCAACACCGCGCGCATAAGGGAGCGCGGCTTTGTAAAGGTAGAGCGCAGTACCAAAAACGGCATAAAGGGGTATGTGTTCACCCGCGTAAACGGCGTTGCGCAGTTCATCAGGCACAACATGGTCGTCACCCTCGGCTATGCCGCCGCCGAATAAATGGTTTTGAACCGCCCGCACGGGCTTATTTAAGGCATATGTGCCGGTCTTTATATAAATCAATGGAGTTGAATATACAAAATGACCGATGAAGGCAACAAGATAATAAAGTGCAGGTGCCGCGCAACGGGCAGATATTTTGTCATAGAAGTGCGCCGCAGCGGCCGCGTATGGGCGGCAGTCAACTTTGTGGATATCAGCGCGGAGGACGCCGCCCACATAGCAAGCGAAGTTTACCCCGAGGAGTTGTATACCGCCTCCAACCTGCTGCCCTGCAGCAGGTGCAAAACACGCAGATTTGCCTCCTGCGGGTGCGCAAAGCCGCTCTTCCGCAGGTGTGCAGGCGCCGAAGGTTACAGTCTGGACTGCGTATACTGCAGGCAGCTGCAGATAGACTGTTCGGCCCCCGCCGCGCCCTATACAAAGTGGGCGGGCATAAGCAACATACCCGGCGCCGGTGCCGACCGCTTCGGCAACCCGCAGGGCAGCCAGTACGACCTCGCGCAGGACGGGGCCTTCAGCGGTTACACCATTGTGTGGATAGACCTCACCCCCGTGAGTAACCTCGCCGCCAAGGCGAGGGCCGCGCTCGGCAGAAAGGGCTTCAGGGTGGAGGTGCACCACAAAATGCCCTCCTGCAGTCAGCTCGCCGCCCGCATGGAGGACGGGCGCGGCCAGCTTTGGCTGACCTCCTCAGGCAACAGGCAGCTCACCGCGGGCGAGACGGACATGATCTGCGAGTGTTACCGCGCCGGCCACGGCGTGTACATATGGGGAGATAACGCACCGCTGTTCGCAGACGCCAACGCCGTGCTCGGCAAGCTGTTCGGGTGCACGCTCTCCGGCGACGACATGTGCTCGCAGGTGCTGGGCATAAGTTCTGCGGCGGGGAAGCCCGGAATAATTCCCAACCACCTGATAACCACGGGCATAGTAAGCTTTTACGAGGGCATAACCATCTCTTCGTTCGCGGCGCTGTCGGGCGGGCTCAAACCGCTTATATACAGCTCCGCCGGCAAGATAGTTTCGGCATATTCCGAGGGGAACGGCTGTCGCCTGCTGGCAGACGGCGGGTTTACAAGGCTGTTTCACAAGTGGGACACTGCCGGCACCGACAGGTACGTCACAAACGCCGCGGCGTGGCTGGCAAATACCGAGCGCTGGGGCTACATGCCCGCCTGACCGCGTGCAAAACAGGGCGTTATATTCGGCATATGCCGCGCATTGCACGGCGGAAATAATTAAATTTTAATTACGGAGATATCTGAATTGGAAAGTAAGTTTGTAAAGGCGCGCTGCACGCGCCACGGCTTTTATTACGCGCTGGAGGTAAAAAGATTCGGTTCGGAGTGGAAGGTGGTCAACATGACCAACCTCACCGCGGAAGAGGGCGCCCTTCTCGCCACGCAGGTAGACCAGAGGGCGTTTAAAACAAACGAAAACCTTCTGCCCTGCCCGGTATGCGGCACGCGCACGGTGGGCGGCTGCATGTGCGCCCTGCGTAAATGCAGGTGCCGCAGGGGCATGGAGTATAACTTCGACTGCATCTACTGCAAAAATTTTGAAATTGACCGTTCTCTCCCCTCGGCGGGCGCCCGCGCGGGCGGCACGCTCAAACTTGCGCAGGGGCAGGAAGTCCCCATCGTCGGCGCCGACTCGCGGCCGCTTTCGGATATCCGCGTGGGCGTGGGCTGGGATCCCGTCCGCATCGGCCGCAGCATGGACGTAGACTCCTCCGTGGTGGTGCTCTCTCGCCGTACGGGCGCAAAAGACCTTGTATATTTCGGCAACCGCTTGCATCCCTCGGGCTGCGTAGTCCACCACGGCGACAACCTTACAGGCGAAGACAGCGGCCAGGGCGACGATGAAAATATAGACGTAGATCTTTCAAAAGTCCCCTCAGACAGGGACGCCGTTGTGTTCGTGATCAACGTATACGACGCGTTCGACAGGCACCAGAATCTCAGCAGAGTAAAAAATCTGTACATAAAGCTGTACGACCCCTCCGGCGGCACGCTTATGGAATACATGGTAAACGACAGCAAGCAGTTCGGCAGCAACACCGCCATAGTTCTCGGTGCGGCGCTGCGTACGGAAGGCGGCTGGACGTTCAGGGCAATAGGCCGCGGCCTTGTGGTGGAAACCGTGCAGGAGCTTGCCGGCGAGTGCAAAAACTACCTGTAAGGCGGCCTGTTCGGCCTGATATGTATGGCCGGGGCGCAAACCTGTAAAATGTACAAAAAGCGTGTAATACGCAGCGGCAAAACAAATTGAAATCAAATATATCATAGCGTTAAAATATAACCGTAAACAGGCGGGCATATACCCGCAGTTCAGGTAATATTCGGGGCGCCGTGCCGTTAAGGCGCGGCGCCCCGAACTTTGAATAAACCAAAGGGAAAATTATTATGTGGCTTTGTCCTGCATGCTCAACAACCAACAGAGATGAAGACGAAACGTGCTTTGTGTGTGGCGCGCGCAAAAGCGCCGGCCGTTACAGCGGCGCCTTTCTCTCAGAAGTCTTCCGCGGCTCTTCAGGCGCCCATTCCGGCAGCCGCTCCGGCGGCCCTCCGAGCGGCCGCACGTGGCTGTGTCCCGTGTGTTCCACGGTAAACAATGGCGAAAATACCGCCTGCTTTGTGTGCGGTGCGGCAAGACCTGAAGGAGAATATTCGGAAGATTCGGGCAGGGATATGCCCGATTTAAGCGAAGAGGAAGGGGATGACGGGGAAGAGCGCGAAGACGATTATGCTGAAGACGATTACACTGAAGGCGAAGAAGAGCGCCCGCGCGAAGTGCGAGTACGCGAACGTGTGCCCGCAAGGCGCCGCACCCTTCCGCGTGCCGCCGCAATAAGCGCGGCGGTAATGGCGCTGCTGTTCTTTGCGGGGCAGGCGCTCATGTACGGCCTGTATTTCGGGCATGGCGGCTTTGTGCTGGGTCTGAGTAAAATTCTGCGCGCCGCCGCCAACGAAAGCTTTATAATGCCCGCATACCTCGGCTGCATGTCGTTTATCGGCGCGGTCGCCGCGGCGGCGTTCGCCTATAGGGGCTACACCCTGCTCGATGAGCGCGACTGCGGCTGTTTTGTTTCGCTGGCCGTATTTTTCGGCATCGGCATGGTGGCAATGCCCGCGCTGTTCGCGCCCGTCGCGTTTGTCTTTGCCATAGTAATAATGGCGCGCGGGGACGATACCGAAGACATTATCGGCTATCTTGCGGCATTTTTAGGCGTTCTGCTGGCGGCAACAGGCATATGCATGTTCACGCTCAGCGCAAAATATATGCTCACATTCAACGGCAACGGCGGCATGGGCGGCACGCAGGAGGCGTTCGTGCGCGAAAACGGAAGCATGTCTTCAGTAGTCGCCCCCGAGCGCGAGGGGCACCAATTCCTCGGGTATTTCGACTCGCCCGAAGGCGGCAAAATGTATTTCGACGAATTCCTCGAACCTGTGTTCGAAGTCGGCGATATCGACCATAACGTCACGCTGTACGCGCACTGGCAGGCCGAAGTATATACGGTTTATCTCTACGCCAATGGCGGCGAAGGCGGCACATATTCTGTGCAGGTATCCTGCGGATATCCCATGCCCGCCGCAACGGCGCCAGAGCGCACGGGGCATGAATTCCTCGGCTACTATTCGTCCGAAGGCACGCAGTACTACGACGGAAACATGAACAGCGTAACGGAGTGGGATGTGGCGGCAGACGGCTCGCTGCACGCCCGCTGGCAGGCGGCAACGTATTCGGTATTCCTGAATGCAAACGGCGGCTACAGCAGCGTAGGCTCGGTAAAGGCAACTTACGGCATGCCGCTGCCCGCTGCAGCCGCGCCCGTGCGGGACGACTACAGGTTCCTCGGCTATTACCTCGGCGACGTGCAGTATTATGACGGCGACATGAACGGTGTGCGCGACTGGGACGTTGCCGGCAGTGCAAGGCTGACCGCGCAGTGGGAGCTGGCCGAATACACGGTTACGCTCAATAAAAACGGCGGCGCGGGCGGTGCAGATTCGGTCACCGTAATATACGGGCATACGCTGCCTGCCGCGGCCGCGCCCGAGCGCACGGGGTATGAATTCCTCGGCTACTATTCGTCCGAGGGCACGCAGTACTACGACGAAGACATGAACGGCACCGCTGAATGGGACATGTATTCAGGCGGCACTCTTTATGCCCGCTGGCAGGCAAAAAGTTACCGCGTAACGCTCAACAAAAACGGCGGCACGGGCGGTGCGGGCTACATAACGGTAACATACGGCAAGGCCATGCCCGCGGCAACGGCGCCCACGCGCAGCGGTTACGTCTTCCTCGGCTACTATTCCTCGGCGGATGGCGGCACGCAGTACTACAGCTGCAAAATGTCGTCGGCGCGCAGCTGGGATATAGCCTCGGGCACAACGCTGTATGCCCGCTGGCGCCTGCCCGTAAGCGCCTCGCTATCGCAGACAAGTTTCAATAAAATAAAGGACTCCGTCTCTGCAACGCTCAGCGTTGCAAACAGCACAGACTATTCGGTAAGCGTGTCTTCATACCATCCCGGCGTAGATTGCAGTTTCAGCAGTTCCACCGGCAAGCTTACCATTAAAAAGAAGGAAAGCAATCAGTCGGGCACGATCACGCTCACCGTAACGGACAACGTGTGCGGCGACAGCTGCACGGTAACGGTCAGCTACACAACAAGCGGCACGTGCATTGCGGCGGGCACGCTTGTAACGCTTGCCGACGGCTCCGCCGTACCCGTCGAAAGCCTTACGGGCAGCGAACAGCTGCTTGTGTGGAACTTTTTCACGGGAAAAGCCTGCGCCGCGCCCATACTATTCGTGGAGGAAAACCTGCCCCAGCTGCAGAACATAATAACGCTCACCTTCTCCAACGGCAGCACCGTCAGGATAGCCGAAGAGCACGCCTTTTTCAGCAGGCAGGCGGGCAGGTTCCTCTTCTTGCGGGAAGACGCCGCGCAGTACATAGGCACCGAATTCTGCGTTCAGGGGCAGGGCGGGCTGACCTTCGCCACGCTCACAAACGTAAAGGTCGCCGCCGAATACGTTGCGGTGTACAGCCCCGTGCCCGTGCGCAACCTCGCCTTCTTTGTAAACGGTGTGCTGTCGGCGCCCGCCAACGTTCAGGGCTTTGTGGATATCTTCCGCACCGACCTTTCATGCATGGCGTACGACAGGGCACAGATGCAGGCAGATATCGCAAAGTACGGCCTGCTCACGTACGAACAGTTCGTTGCAATGGGTT
Source organism: uncultured Clostridia bacterium (assembly GCA_944341075.1). Lineage (GTDB taxonomy): Bacteria > Bacillota > Clostridia > Christensenellales > Borkfalkiaceae > Coproplasma. Next base: position 155,414 of record CALVLV010000001.1, on the reverse strand, counting down.
ACGATGTGCCGGAAGAAATTTTCTACGCCTTCGGCGGCGAATATCTCGCCGTTTCGCTCGGCAAGGGGCTGATAACCGCGGAGCGGCTGGAAATACTCATAGGCACTTATGCACAATATCTGTACCAATAAAGGGGAATACGTGTGGAAATATCGCGCGGTCACGGCACTTTCGGCCTGCCGGAAGGCATAAAATTTTATAACGGCCATCCGCTGGCAGCTTCGGCAGAGCAGCTTGAAAAATTGCTCTTTTCGCTCGTCGCGTCGCTGCGCACGGAGTGCCTTGCCGCGGTGGACAGGCGGGTGGATACAGATGGCGCCGTAAAGGCGTTCGTTGCGGCATATGGCGGGTTCTTTTCCAACCTCACGGGCATACGCAGCGAATATAGCGCTTACCCTTGCGGCCCCTGCAACATGGTGCGCTTCAACTTTTGCTACCGCATTTCCAAGGCAAAGCTGGCCTCTATGGAGCGCGAGGTGCAGGCCGCGGTGGGGCGCCTTACGTCAAAGCTGTTCTGCAGCGGAATGAGCGCCGAGGCCAAGGCATATTCTGCCCACAACTACCTTGCTCGCAACGTGCGCTACCGCCTTGCAGAAGACGGCACCCCGCTTGAGCTGAGCTATGAACAGAGCGCCTACGGTGCGCTGGTGCTGGGCGGGTGCGTGTGCCGCGGGTATGCCGAGGCATACAAGCGCCTTTTAAATTCGCAGGGTATAGGGTGCGAAGTGGTGTATGGCAAAGTGGCGGGCTATAAAGATATGCACGCCTGGAACATAGTGTCGCTCTGCGGCGGCTATACCCATGTGGACGTAACGTGGGACAGCGGCGAAAACGGCGAGCGGGGCGACGACTTTTTCGGCCTGTCCGATGGCGACCTGCTCGGCAAAAGAACGTGGCAAAATTCGCACGGCATAGCCTGCAAAGTGGGCAAGCAGGCGCTGCGCGCCGCCCGCCGCGACGTGGCGCTCAGGCGGGGCGATTTTATGCGCGCGGGCGTGCGGCCCGACTGCCTTATGTGACCGTTCCGCACTGCGCGCCGTGCAAAAAGCGGCGCGGTGCCCGTAAAATTACATACTCTCCCGCCTGTAATTTCTGCAAAAAAGCCGCAAAAGCATAGTACTTTTTCCGTTGCCGCGTTCGTTTGCACGGTATAAAATTATTGGTGTAGTGCGGAGGAAGATCCGCACGTTATACGGAGGCTGAGTCATTGAAAGACGACACAAAAAAAATGGCCGAATTTATCGGCAGAAAAGGTTTTTTCAGCTTTGACGAGTTCCGCGAGCACTTCTCTTTGACGTTTGCGCGCACGGTGGCAATACTCGGCAAGCTGTGCGATGCCGGCATGCTTTCGGCGCTGCGGAACATGTACTTCGGTTACATAGGCGACAGCACGGAAAAAACCGCGCAGGCCCTCGACCTTTCGTGGCAGACCGAATACGAAAAAAAGAGCGAAGAGATGTTTGACAGGCTTATGCAATCGCACGTAAAGTGCCTGTACAGGCACCGCAGCCTGATAGATACCCTGTCTGAAATAGAGGAACTGCAGGACGACGATGACGACGAAGACGATGACGGCGATGACGACAGTCCTGCGGCAAGGGCAGCGCTATTTGAAGACGACCTTGCGGGCGAGGATTTTTCGTGGCTGCTCTCCGATGACGAACCTGAAGACGAAGAGGAAGAAGAGGACGAAGAGGAGGGCCTGTTTTTTCTACGTGGCCTGCAGCACTTTCAGACCGCACAAACCTCACAAAAGACAGACGCCGCCTGCAACGGCGGAAAAGCCGAAGGCGGCAGCCGGGCAGAGGGGGCAGGCAAATGTTCCCGCTGCGCAACGGTGGGGCAGGTAATAAACGGCGTGCGCGGGCTTATATGCGTTTTGCAGGCAATAGCCGCAAGGGCGCGCGCAGACCACCTTCATTGAAAAAATGCCTTTTTCCGGAGTTGGCAAATTGTGTTTATTTTCGACCTGTCATCTTGAGCGTAGCCGAAGGCGAAGTCGAAAGATCTCAAGCGCTTACACAAAGTAGTCTTGAGATTTCTCCGTGCGTTCGCTGCGCTCACTTAATTATTTGCATTCGGCAGGGCGGGGGAATAAAAAAGTTATGTAAAGGCGCGGCGGCGGGCAGTTTTGCCCGCCGCTAATTGTTGATTTCACACAGCCTTAGCAAATGTTGCACGCCGCAGTTTTGTTAATATTTAAAAAATATTGCCGCCGCAAGTTGTAATTTTAATGGTGTTGTGTTATAATCATATCGGCGGCGTGTTAAAGGTTTGCACTTTTTGCAAAATGCTTTCTGCCGACAGGGAAAAATATAGTAAAACCAAAAAGGAGAATTTGTCATGAAAATGGAAGACTTCAGGCTCGACGGCAAGGTAGCGCTTGTCACGGGCGGGACTTACGGCATAGGCTATGCAATAGCCAAGGGCCTGGCTGCGGCGGGCGCAACCATCACCTTCTGCGATTTAAAGCAGGAGCTGGTAGATAAGGGCCTCGCCTCTTACAAGGCCGACGGCATAAAGGCATACGGATATGTGTGCAACGTGTGCGACGAACCCGCCGTGCAGGAGATGGTAAAAAAGATAGAGCAGGAGGTGGGCGTTATAGATATACTCGTCAACAACGCGGGCATAATAAAGCGCATACCCATGCTTGAAATGAGCGCTTCGGACTTCCGCCAGGTGATAGACGTAGACCTGAACGCCCCCTTCATAGTTGCCAAGGCGTGCCTGCCTTCAATGATAAAAAAGGGCCACGGCAAAATAATAAACATCTGCTCTATGATGAGCGAACTCGGCCGCGAAACGGTTTCCGCCTACGCAGCCGCAAAGGGCGGCCTTAAAATGCTTACCCGCAACATATGCTCGGAATACGGCGGCTACAACATTCAGTGCAACGCCATAGGCCCGGGCTATATTGCCACCCCGCAGACGGCTCCCCTGCGCGAGCGCCGGCCCGATGGCTCGCGCCACCCGTTCGACAGCTTTATCTGCGCCAAAACGCCCGCGGGCCGCTGGCTTGAAGCTGACGAGCTTGCAGGCCCCGCCGTGTTCCTCGCCTCCGACGCGTCCAACGCCGTCAACGGCCACATACTGTATGTAGATGGCGGCATACTCGCCTATATCGGCAAGCAGCCCCAGTAAGGCGGTTTAAATAATTTTGTAAATATCAATAAAAATGCCGCGGCGCAGGTAAAAATATCTGCGCCGCGGCTGCGTTATAAACTTAATACTGTGCAGTAAAAAATAAATTAATATTATTTTATTTTGTTCTGCTTTTCGTCCTTTTCTTTAAGCTCCTTTTTGTCTTTCACATTTGCCGCCATGGCGTCTGCTATTATAGAAAGATAATATACAATAAGGCTTAAAAAAGTAAAAGCGCATTGAACAAAAATATACTTTACAAAGGGTGGATATGTGTAAAAGGCATACCATTCAAATATTGTAAGAGCGATACAGCAGATAAAGGAAATTATATTTGCAATATATAATTTAGCTCGTTTAGAAATTTTGTGCATACATTCTCATAGTTTAATAATAAAAATTAAGTAATTCTGTCAAATTCAAGTACTGCTGCCCAATTTCCTTTTTCTGTTGGAATTGAAACAGCGCCTTCAAATCCGTCTCCTGTGTTTGCCCCTACGGTCAACGAACCGTCCAACTTGCTATAGGTATGTATATACGTTACCCTGATGGAAGTAGGTGTTTCAATTGGTTTACATCTTTCAATTTGAGTTGTGATAGTTGCAATATTTAATTCTTTTCCAAATGTCGAGCTTTTTTCATTAAACTCCCAAACATATCCTAAAGTGTAATCGGAATATGCTTTGGCATAGGTAACCTCTTGTGTTACGCCATTACCGTCTGGGTGGTATATTCCGGTAAAAGAGTTTGAAACAGCTTCCAATGCCCCGTTTCCTCCCCAAGTTATACCAAAGTAATCCAAATATTTATGTTCTGCAGTTTTTGAATCTTGAAAAAGTACAAACTCGGCTTTCCAGTGAGCACTGGCTCTTACATAATAGCTTTCAAAAAAATCATTATACAACACAATAGCATCTATAGTCAAGCGGTGAAAAGTTGTGGAATCTTCACCATAAAGTTCACCGCCTATGCCGCCGCCGTCATTAAAATCATAAGACGGGTTTGGACTTGCTGAGTTCGGCGAAACAGGTATTCCGTTATTCTCCATCTCTTCCTTGCTCATAAGGTGACTTTCAATAACGTTTCCGTCTTCGTCGTATTCTTCGGCGACCCATACGCTCTTTACGGCGCCCATGACGAACTGCTCGTCTTCCTCTTCATCGGCGGTAAGCTCGCTTGAAACGGCGCGGTACTGCTTCTGTTCGGGGTAAGTTGCCTTAAGGTGCTCTTCATACGCCTCTTCAGTTTTATAATATGTTGTCTGCGAAAAGTAGCCGTCGTCCGCGTACACAGTGTATGTATCGCTTGCAGGCTTTATGCTTGCAATGCATATTGCCGCACCTGCGGCCAGAGCTGCGCAGAGCGCTATCGCCGTTGCCTTGACTATGCCCTTTATAGGGCGGGTGTTTTTGTTTATAATAATGTTTCCTTCCTATTTAAATTTAAAGTAGTTTCAGGTTGCAACCCTGATATCAATGTAGCACTGTATGTGGCATTTGTCAATGGCGGAAGGGCCAAAATGCGTCCCGTTTTTGTCCCAAAAAACTCTACCGCGGCAAAAATGCGGTAAAAAAGCTGCAAAAAGCCCGCTCATTTTCTTTTCGCTTTTGGCAATGTTGTGCTATAATAAACTATATATATATTTATTCGCGGGGTGACATGTATGGATGTGATAGACGGCGGATATTTAAGAAAATTGCGGGAAGAAAAAGGGTTTTCGCTGCGCACATTTGCGCAAAAAATATATGTGTCAAAGTCCACCGCGCAGCGGTGGGAGCAATCTCATGTGCCGGCGGACGAGGAAAATATCGAAAATATAGCCGCCGCATTGGATATGACCGTGGATGAGCTTATACATGGCAGTAAAAATTATGCGGAGAGCGGCGTGGAGGAGAGTATGCCCGACGTCGCCGAGATAGAAAAAAGCGTAAAAGCCAGCTTCGGGCTGAAAGGCATGAGAACGGCTTTTCTGATTGCCGGCGTTGCAATTATCTGCATTTTGGTGTTGATGCCATTTCTGTTTGTTTAAATTGACGGGCAATTTAATTAAAATATTATTTTAAATTTAAATATCAATTTTTATTTAATAAAAAAGCGGGCGGCGCGAATTTATTTCGCGCCGCCCGCAGGTATTTTTATATTATTTTTTTTGCAATACCGCCTTATATTGCGTGGCAGATCATCATTTCAAAAACAGTCCGTCCTCGGCGGCGTCCAGCGTTATCGAGGCGCCCGATTCGGGGTTGTTCTGAATAATGTACCTTGCAATGGGCGTTTCGGCGTACTTCTGTATAAACCTCTTCAAAGGGCGTGCGCCGTAAACGCTGTCGTAGCCGTTGGTTGCAATATAGTCGCGGGCCTTTTGGGTAATTTCCAGCGTAAGGTTTTCGTCCTTCAGCCTGTTGCAGAGCCGCTGCAGCTGAATATCCACAATGCCGCTTATGTTCTCGCGAGTCAGCGGGCGGAACATTATTATCTCGTCCAGCCTGTTCAAAAATTCGGGGCGGAACGACTGCCTTAAAATGGCATAAACCTTGTCCTGCGCCGCCTTTGAAATTTCGCCGTTTTCAATGCCGTCTATAATGTCGGTGGCGCCGAGGTTTGACGTGAGTATTATTATGGTGTTTTTAAAGTCCACCGTGCGCCCCTGCGAGTCGGTTATCCTGCCGTCGTCGAGTATCTGCAGCAGAATGTTGAACACGTCGGGGTGCGCTTTTTCTATTTCGTCGAACAGCACTATGGAGTAGGGCTTTCTGCGCACGGCCTCGGTGAGCGTGCCGCCCTCTTCATAGCCCACGTATCCCGGGGGCGCGCCCACAAGCCTGCTCACGGAAAATTTCTCCATGTATTCGCTCATGTCTATGCGCACAATGTTCTTTTCGTCGTCGAAAAGGTTTTCGGCAAGCGCCTTGGCAAGCTCGGTCTTGCCCACGCCCGTGGGGCCGAGGAACAGGAATGAACCTATCGGCCTGTTGGGGTCTGAAATGCCCGCGCGCGAACGCAGTATGGCGTCTGAAACTTTGGTAACGGCCTCGTCCTGGCCCACAACGCGCTTGTGCAGGTCTTCGGGCAGGTGCAGTATCTTTTCGCGCTCGCCCTCTTTAAGCCTTGCAACGGGTATGCCCGTCCAGCGCGAAATTATCTGGTTTATCTGCTCTTCGGTGACTTCGTCCTGCAGCAGGTCGCCCTTGCGCTGCGCGTTCTGCGCCTTGGCAGCCTCAAGCTTCTTTTCCAGCGCGGGCAGTTCGCCGTAGCGCAGCCTTGCCGCCCTTTCAAAGTCGCCCGAATTGGTGGCAAGGTCTATCTCTGCCTTAAGGCCGTCTATCTTCTCCTTCAGGTCTTTTTCCGCCTGAATGGCCTGCTTTTCGTCCTCCCACTTTGCCTTCATCTCGGCAAAGCGCGACTTGTATTCGGCAAGCTCCTTCTTGAGTGCCTCAAGGCGGGCGACGGAGATGTTGTCCTTCTCCTTGGAGAGGGCCTTTTCTTCAACTTCAAGCTGAAGTACTTTGCGGTTCATGTCGTCCATGTCGCTGGGCATGGAGTCTATCTCCGTTCTTATCATCGCCGCCGCCTCGTCCACAAGGTCAATGGCCTTGTCGGGCAAAAAACGGTCGGTAATATAGCGGTTTGAAAGCGTGGCCGCGGCCACAAGCGCGTCGTCGTGTATGCGCACGCCGTGGAAAATTTCAAAGCGTTCCTTAAGCCCGCGCAGAATGGAAATGGTGTCTTCCACGGTGGGTTCGTCCACCATTACGGGCTGGAAACGCCTTGCAAGCGCGGCGTCCTTTTCAATGTATTTTCTGTATTCGTCAAGCGTGGTCGCGCCTATGCAGTGCAGCTCGCCGCGCGCAAGCAGCGGCTTTAACAGGTTGCCCGCGTCCATCGCGCCGTCCGTCTTGCCGGCGCCCACCACGGTGTGCAGCTCGTCTATGAACAGAAGTATTCGGCCCTCGCTCTTGGTCACTTCCTTAAGCACGGCCTTAAGCCTCTCTTCAAATTCGCCGCGGTACTTGGCGCCCGCTATCAGCGCGCCCATGTCAAGCGAAAACAGCGTCTTGTCCTTCAGCCCTTCGGGCACGTCGCCCTTTACTATTCGCTGGGCAAGCCCCTCGGCTATGGCCGTCTTGCCCACGCCCGGTTCGCCTATCAGCACGGGGTTGTTCTTGGTCTTGCGCGAAAGTATGCGTATAACGTTTCGTATCTCCTCGTCGCGCCCTATCACGGGCTCCAGCTTGTGTTTTTTGGCGGCGGCGGTAAGGTCGGTGCCGTACTTTTCAAGCGCCTCGTAGGTGTCTTCGGGGTTGTCGGAAGTCACGTTGGTGTTGCCGCGCACGGCCTTCAGCCCCACAAGAAACTTATCCTTGGTAACGCCGAACCGTTTAAGCAGCGCGGCGCACGTTTGGTCGTTTTCGTCAAGCAGCGCAAGGAACAGGTGCTCCACCGAAATGTACTCGTCCTTCATGCCCTTGGCAAGCTTTTCCGAATTGTTGAAAATGCGGTTTGCCGCAGAGGAGAGGAACACGTTCCCGCGGGAAGAGCTTCTGGGCAGTTTTTCCACTTCCTCTTTGGCGGCACGGGCAAGCCCCGCCGAATCTATCCCCTGGCGGGAGAGTATGCGGTATATAAGGCCGTCGCTGTCCAAAAGGCTGCACAAAAGGTGTACGGGCATTATTTCGGTGTTGCCGTACTCGTCGGCCAGCTTTTCGCAGTTGTTTATGGCCTGTATGCTGTTCTGTGTAAAGTTGTTGCTGTTCATAAATTCACCTCCTTAAAGGGATAGTCTGCCGCAAGTCCGCCGCCCCGCAGGGAGGAGCAAACTATGCGTAAAATCTTTTTACGGTTATTTTATAAAACACATTCCGCCCGTTTAAACAATTGTTTTTATACTTTTTTTCTGCCGCCTTCCGCGGAGGGGAACAGGGGGGCGTTTTCAGTATTATGCCCGCCCTCAGCGCACCTGCTTAAGGCGCCCGCGCGCCGCTTTACGCTGTAAAAACTGCGCCTTGCACACCGTGCACAGCGGCTTCAGGCGCGCCATGCGCGCACGCACGCGCACCAAATAAATTCGGTGAAAAAATATCGTTACTCAAATAAATGCAAACGCTTTACTTATGAATTTTGCGGTGATATAATTCCGCACGTAAAAAGCACGCCGCCAGCTCCCTTTACACAAGGGAGCCTTGATTGTGGAATTTTTTCCCGCAGTAAAGTTCAGCAAGCCGGCGCAAGCGTAAAGAACTTTACAAGGAATAAATCTTTACAACAGCAAATTTAAAAATAATAATGCCGAAAAAATGCAAGGCGGAATTTATTTTCGCCGTTAAGCATTTTTACGACTTACCGTAAAATCACGGCAAAGATTTTGCGTAGCAAAAGATTTGCGTGAACTATTAAAACAATTTACGTGCGCAAGGCGAATTTAGTTTGCCGCCAGCGCGGTCGCCTCGTATCCTCGTTGGTCGGCTCCGCAACGCCTCACGCTAACGCTCGGCATGTTGCGGTCTCTCCGCGGCACACGAACAGCGGGTGTCCGCTGTTCTACAGAACGTGCCGCTCGTCACAATTTGTCGCGAAAGCGAGTTCTGCCGTTTCCCGAAGGGAACCCTCGGCAGGGCAGCGGGCAAAAGCCCTCGCGCACCGGAAGTGAATTCGCGCGACTATATATTCGTGGGCCCTTAAGGGTCGCGCAAAGAGAAACTTGGTTTCTGAAGGTCACGGAAATTCCCGTGCACGGCCTGCGCGGGAATTTCGTGAGAAGGTTTTTTTATGAAAAATACCGATTTAACAAAGGGCAATCCCTTTAAAGTATTGCTTATATACATACTGCCGCTGTTCGGCAGCGCCGTATTCCAGCAGCTGTACACGCTTGCCGATACGGTTATCGCGGGCAAGTTCGCCGGCCCCACGGCGCTCACCGCCATAGGCGCGTCCAATTCCATAGTCAACATCCTCATGGCAATAGCCCTGGGCGCCAACGCAGGCTGCGCGGTGCTCGCCTCCCGCCTGTTCGGCGCAAAGAACAACTCGGGCGTAAAGACGTCCGTTTTCACCGGCCTGATAGCCTTCGCCGCGCTTTCGGTGGTGCTGCTGGTGGTGGGCGTAGTCAGCTGCCGTCCGCTGCTTGCCGCCCTTAAGACGCCTGCCGAGGCGCTGGAAGAGAGCGTAACCTACCTGAACATCTACTACTTCGGCCTGCCCTTCCTCATTCTGTATAACCTTGGCACGGGTATCTTCTCCGCCCTCGGCGACAGCCGCACGCCCTTCATATTCCTTGTCGTCTCTTCGGTCAGCAATATCGTGCTCGATATTATAATGGTGCGCCCGTGGGGTGTTGCGGGCGTGGCGTGGGCAACGTTCATAGCGCAGGGCGCCGCCTGCATTTTAACGCTGGCGTTTGTACTGCTCCGCCTTAAAAAATTGCCTGCCGAACAAAAGCCGCGCGTGTTCGTGCCGTCGGTCTTAAAAACGCTGCTCATACTCGCGCTGCCCGTAGTGCTGCAGAACAGCTTTGTTTCGGTGGGCAACCTTATAATACAGATACGCATAAACGAGCTTGCCAACGCGCAGGGCCTGGGCATAACCGACGGCTTTACCGCGGGCGTAAAGCTCATCGTATTCTGCACAACGTGTTTCTGCACGTGCGCCAACGGACTCACCAACTTTGTTTCGCAGTGCTACGGCGCAGGCGACTACCCGCGCATCCGCCAGGGCTTCAGGGCGGCGCTGGTAATATCGTCCGTGATGACGGCGGTGTTCGTTGTAGCCTGCCTGGTGTTCGCAAGGCCGCTTGTAGAGCTGTTCATGTCTGCCGAAGGCGACACCGCCCTCGCCATTTCAAGCGGGGCGCAGTATGTTACCATAGTAGCACCCTTCTTCCTTATAGTAAACGTAAAGGTGGTGGCGGACGACACGGTGCGCGGCTCGGGCGGCAACCTCGGCTTTACCATAAGCACGTTCACCGACCTTATACTGCGCGTGGCGCTGGTATTCATACTCACCGGCCCGCTCGGGTTTGCGGGCGTGGGCTGGGCGTGGTCTATAGGCTGGACGCTGGGCGCGGGCGTGGCGCTGATATTCTATTTCAACATACCCTGCCTTAAATCGCTGCGCAAACAGCGCAAAAACGCCACCAAGGACTTTGCCCGCGCATACGCCGCCAATGCCGAAGGCCTCGGCAAGGCCCCTTCGCAAGCGTCCGCGGCAGAGCTGCCTGCAGAGGGTACGGCCCCCGCAGAGGGGAACGGGCAGGGCGCAGACAAAGAGTATTGAGCCGCCCGCGGAGTTATAAGCCGCTTTGTTTTTTATGGTTGAGTGCTCGGGCTTGTCATTCCGACCGAGCGACAGCGAGTGGAGAAATCTCAGAAACTCTTTTGTCGGTATGCTCTTTATAAATTTATATTGAATTTATTCCCCCGCTGTGGTATAATACCCGCGGGGGGATTTTGTTCCCTGCAATCAATTCACGGGCAGGTAAATTATGAATATTTATGCATACCGCGAGGAATTTCTTCCGCGCATTATCGAAATTTTCAAAGGCTCGGTAAGGCACGTCTGCGCAGCAGACTACTCCGCCGTGCAGACGGCCGCATGGCTGGGCGGGGCCAACTATTCCGCCTGGGACGCGCGCTTTAAGGGCAGCAACACCTTCGTGGCCGAAGAAGATGGCAAAATAGTCGCCTTCGGCAATATCAGGCAGCAGGACGGGGGCGGGTATATAGACATGCTGTATACCAGCAAAGATTTTCAGGGCCGCGGCGCCGCAACTGCCCTCTGCAACAAAATGGAGGGCATATATGGCCCGGTTATCGCCGCACACTCCTCTGTAACGGCGCTGCCCTTCTTTCTTTCGCGCGGGTACCGTATCGTGCGCGAAAACACCGCCGTCCGCTGCGGTGTGCCGCTTAAAAATTACCTTGTGGCCAAGGGATGACACCCCGCACCATGCCTCCCCTGCCTAAGGGGAGGAATTAAAGGAGGGGTACGGGTGGTGCGGCGTAGAAAAATCCCACCGCCGCGACATACTGTCGCGGCACCTCCCTTACTAAGGGAGGCTATATTGCGGCACAATCCCTCAGTCTTGCCCTCGCAATGCTCGTGCAAGCCAGCTCCCTTTACACAAGGGCGCCAAGATTGCGGCCAAGTCCCACTTACTAAGGGGCGCCAAGATTGCAGTAACTATAAATTTGCCATAAGTTGCGGCGGCGCGCTAAAAAAAGCGCGCCGCCGCATTCTTATTTAAATTTTATCTGTCGCTGTTTTAAATAAATTTTATAATTATTTCCCGCATATGTGCGGGGCAATGCCGTAAAATTATAGGCGGTTTTATCTCTATGCGGTGCCGCATACTTGCAGCGGCAAATATAAATTTATTTTCTGTATTCCCTCGGCGTAACGCCGTACCGCCGTTTAAAGGCGTCTTTAAAATAGTTCCCGCCCGAAAAACCGCACCGCAGCGCTATTTCTGTGACCGAATGGTCGGTGGAGAGCAGTTCCAGCGCGGCATGCTGCAGGCGTATGAACACAAGGTATTCGTGCACGCCTATTCCTGCCGCCTCGCGGAACCTGCGGCACAGGTAGTTGGGGCTGTAGCCCGCCGCGGCGGCGATATCTTCGGTGGATATGTCCTCGGCATAGTTTTCGCCTATAAACTGCGCCGCCCGCACTATGGGCATGTCGGTGGTGTGAATTTTTTCGGGCATCTGCAAAAAGTCGCACTCGCGGCTGCACAGCAAAAACAGTTCGTTCAAAAGCGCGCACAGCATGGGCGCGGAGCGTTCGTCGGCTATCTTTTCCTCGCGCGCCATACGCTCTATAATGCCGCCCACCTGCCCGCGGTACGCCTCGGGCACGCGGAACAGCCTCACCTGCCCCAAAAATTCCGCCCCCTGCGGCAGCACCTTTTTTACGCCTTCGGCAAGGTCGCCTTCGCGGAAAAATATGTCGCACCGCCTGCAGTCGGTGGGGTAGCGCGTGTAGTGGAATACCTGCGGCGGTATAAGCAGAAAGTCGCCTTCGCGCAGTTCGTATACGTTCTCGCCCGTAAAAAAACTGCATGCGCCGCCCTCAACGCAGTATAGCTCAAAGTACGGGTGGCAGTGGGGCGCCGCCATAATAAAGCCTGCCCCGCGCTGTTCGCGCCAGGCATATATTCTGTCTATCGTGCCGCTCTGCGGTTTAACGCCCGTTGCGTATGCCATTGCCTGCCCTCCCTTGAATTGTGTTGCAAAATCTGTATTTTTATATAATTGTAGCGCATAAAGCGGTAGAAAATCAAGAAAAATCGTTGTAAAATATTTGTGCAAAAAAAACGGTGATAAATTTTTCGGGTGCGGCCCGAACAGAAAAGTTTTCGGCTTTTAAAGGAGTATACAGAGGTGCAGACGGTAAACGCAAAAAAGAAGTACAGCCTGTTCACGGGCAAACAGCTGCTGTGGCTGATAGCTCCCATCGTGATAGAGGCTATTTTTTCTACGTCGCTCGGCTTCTTCGACTCGGCGATGGTCTCCCGCATAGACGCGGCGGGCAACGCGGGCAACGCCGTTTCCAACGTAGACCAGATAAACAACCTTATAATACAGCTGTTTTCGGCGTTTGCCACGGGCGGGGCGATAATAACCTCGCAGTTCCTCGGCGCGCGCGACAACGAAAACGCCAACAAGAGCGCCCGCCAGATGCTCATGCTCGTGCTGCTGCTCTCGGTGCTCATAGCCGCCGCATGCCTCGCCCTCAACGGCCCGCTGCTCGACCTGTTCTTCAGCGACGTCCGCGCCGAAAGCCCCGCCACATACGCCTACGAGCGCGAATACTTCTACATAACGGCGGCGTCATTCCCCTTCATAGGGCTGTTCAACGGCAGCGCCGCCCTGCTGCGCGCGCAGCGCAAGAGCATGTTCACCATGATAAGCGCCGCCATAAGCTGTTTTGTAAACATAGGGCTGAACGCGCTGTTCATCTACGTTTTCAACATGGAGGTGCAGGGTGCCGCGCTCGCCACGCTCATAGCGCGCGCCATACCTGCGGTATACCTGATGGTTCTGCTCTCAAATAAAAACAACGCCGTGCGCGTGACGCCCCTTCAGCTGTTCGGCGGCATAATAACGTGGCGCTTCGACGGCAAAATGATAAAAAAGATACTGTATATCGCCATTCCCAGCGGCATTGAAAGCTGCCTGTTCCAGCTGGGCAAGCTGCTGACATTCCGCTTTGTAAACGCGGGCTGCTATGTTGAACAGCGTGTTATAAACGGAGTGGTGGAGGACGTGAACATTCAGGCCAACGCCAACTCTATAGCAAACGGCATAAACAACTATGCCTCGGTGGTGGGCAGCGGCGTGGGAACTGCCAGCCTTACGGTAATAGGCCAGGCCGTGGGTGCGGGCGATCCCGATCAGGTAAAGTACTACATAAAAAAGATGTTCGTAATATCCTTCATAGCAAACGCCATAGCCGTGGCGCTGTTCATGGGCACGGCGCAGTGGACTATGTACATATACGAATACCCCGCCGAGGCATACCCCGAGGCGCTCAGGTGCCTGTACCTGTGCCTCTCCTTCCAGATGGTGACATACCCTCTTTCGTTCACCACCCCCGCAATACTCAAGGCCACTTCAGACGTAAAGTACGTAATGGCGGCGGCCATAACCTCTATGATAGTGCTGCGCGTGGGCGTGTGCTTCGTGCTTACAGACGACACCCTCACCCCGCTGTTTGAAAGGCTGTTCGGTTTCAAATTTGAGCTGGGCGCCTTCGGCTTCTGGATAGCCATGTGCGCAGACTGGGTGGGCAGGTCGGTGCTGTTCGTGGCAAGGCTGCTCACGGGCAGGTGGAAAAAGGCCTCGGGCCTCATCGCCGAGGAGGCGGCCGACAGGCTGGGCCGCGCGGCGTTTGCCCAGCGCACCCGCCGCGGAAGAAAGATAGAATATTCGCCCTATTCAAAAAAGCACGCCAAAAAGTTTGCCGCAAGGTAAGCTGTTTTGGCAGAAAGTAATTTTGCACGCCGCCCTTTACAGGCGGCGTGCCTTGTGTTATACTGTATATGCAATTATGCATGCGGCGCGCTTTTGGCGCCGCGACCCGCGGGGCAAAAATTTATGTAAGCCGCGGGCAAGGGGCCAACCATGTTTATTCAGATGTATCACGAGCGCTACATGCGCTTTCCCGAAGGCAGGGAAAAGGCGCTCACGTTCAGCTACGACGACGGCGTGTCCGCCGACAGAAAGCTGATAGAAATTTTCAACAGATACGGCCTTAAGGGCACGTTCAACTTAAACAGCGCGCTGTTCGGCGCGCAGTGCTGGCACGGCCGCATGGACGAGGCGCAGACCATAGCCGCCTACCGCGACGGCCCGCACGAGGTAGCCATGCACGGCGCCCGCCACGTGTTTTTAGATAAAGTCCCCGCCGCCCTCGGTGTAAAGGAGCTTGCCGACAACCGCGCCCGGCTGGAGGAAAAGTTCGGCCGAATAGTGCGCGGAATGGCGTATGCGTACAGCGGCGCCACCGAACAGCTTATCCCCGTCATGCGTGCATTGGGCATAGCATATGCCCGAACTACCGTGCCCACATACAGCTTTGCCCTTCCGCAGGACTGGCTGCATTTAAACCCCACCTGTCACCACGCCGACCCGCGCCTTGGCGAACTGCTTGCAAAGTTTTTAAACAATAAACCTTCGGATGAGTTCAAGCACAGGGAGCCGTGGCTCATGTATATCTGGGGACACTCCTACGAATTTGAAGATAACGGCAACTGGAACATAGCGGAGGATATCGGCAAGTCGGTGTGCGGCAGGGGCGATATATGGTGCGCCACCAACGGCGACATATACGACTACGTGCAGTGCTACAATTCGCTTGTATACTCCCTGGACGGCGAAAGCGTGTTCAATCCATCTTACCGCACCGTGTGGGTGGAGATACGCGGCGAATGTTACCGCATCGGCAGCGGGCAAAAGGTGACTTTCGCCGCTCCGTAAGTTAGTTATTGTTGGTTATTTAAGATATATATGCGGGGCAATGCGTTGCCCCGCTTAATTTATTCCGCCCCGTGCCCTATTGTGTAGGGGGGGGGCTATCCGCCCGCCGTCATTTCGACCGGAGCGAAGCGTAGCGGAGAAATCTCAAAACAAAAAAACAATCCTTCCGTCACGCTGCGCGTGCCACCTCCCCTATCAGAGGAGGATATATTGCGGCGTAAAGCGTAAACCCTATCGGGTCGCCCTCGCAGGCTCGTGCAACCCGCTTCCCCTTAAAACGGGGAAGCGCGGTTGCGGCGCAATCCCTCGGCCGGCTACGCCGCCGGCTCCCTTTACACAAGGGAGCCCTAAATCGCTAAAAAAGTATTTTTTGATAATTTGGCTCCAGCCCTTGAAAAAAATTGCGTAAGGTGTTAATATATATATGAAATAAATTCGGCAAAGTATTGCAATTATTGCTGATACAGGCTGTAAAAAAGATAGAGGAGGGATTTTTATGATTTTAGACAGCTTCAGTTTAAAGGGCAAAGTGGCAATAGTCACGGGCAGCAACACCGGCCTCGGGCAGGGTATCTGCCGCGCCTTTGCAGAGGCAGGCGCGCAGGTCGCGGGCGTTTCGCGCCGTCCCAGCACGGAGACCAGGCAGCTGATCGGCGACAGCTTTCACAACATTATCGCCGACCTATCCACATGCGAGGTCATTCCGCAGGTGGTGCAGGAAACGCTGGATAAGTTCGGCCGCATAGACATACTCGTCAACAACGCCGGCATAATAAAGCGCCAGGACTCTATAGAATTTTCCGAGGAGAATTGGGACAGTGTAATGTCCGTCAACTTAAAAACGGTGTTCTTTTTAACGCAGGCGGTGGCAAAGCAGTTCATCGCGCAGGGCAGCGGCGGCAAAATAATCAATATAGCCTCTATGCTGTCCTACCAGGGCGGCATACGCGTGCCCTCTTACACGGCGTCCAAGTCTGCCATACGCGGCATCACCATGACGCTTGCCAACGAGTGGGCAAAGTACGGCATAAACGTAAACGCCGTCGCGCCCGGCTACATGGCAACAAACAACACGCAGCAGCTGCGGCAGGACGAGGAGCGCTCGGCCGACATCCTCGCGCGCATACCCGCGGGCAGGTGGGGCACTCCCGCCGACCTGGAGGGCGCGGCGGTATTCCTTGCCTCGGCTGCATCCGACTACGTGAACGGCTTTACGCTGGCGGTAGACGGCGGCTGGCTGGGCAGGTGACGCGCCTTGCGGCGCACGAGTTGCCGTTTTTACGCCTGAAATGACGTTTATGTGACAAAGTAACATAATTACGTCCGTAAAATGAATGCATATGTCCGTTTATTTAATTTACTTAACGGGCGCATGATATTATAATTGTAATGTACGAAAATTTTTTTGTGTATATCGCTCAAAAGCGGCATACAGGGAGTTAAGATATGAACGAACAGACAAGGGCAAAGATAAATGCCGTAGTCGAAGAATTTTCCAACATCGGCATAGTGCCCGTAATAAAGCTGGACAAGGTAGAAAATGCCGAAAAGCTTGCCGCGGCACTGCGCGCGGGCGGCATAAACTGTGCCGAGGTGACTTTCCGCGCCAAGGGCGCAGACCAGGTCATCGCCCGCATGTTAAAGGCCTTCCCCGACATGATGGTGGGCGCCGGCACGGTGCTCACGGTCGAACAGGCAGAGGCTGCCACCGCCGCAGGCGCAAAGTTCTGCGTTGCGCCCGGCCTCAACCCCAAGGTGGTGTCGCACTGCCTTGAAAAGGGCATAGCTTTTGCGCCCGGCCTCTCCTCCGCAAGCGAGATAGAGCAGGCCATGGAGCTGGGGCTGGACTTTGTAAAGTTCTTCCCCGCAGAACAGGCGGGCGGCGTGGCATACATAAAATCGGTGTGCGGCCCCTACCGGAACATGCGCTTCATGCCCACGGGCGGCATCACCGCGGACAACCTGAACAGTTACCTTGCATACAATAAAATAGTCTGCTGCGGCGGCAGCTGGATAGTGCCCGCAAAGGCACTTGCAGAGGAAAACTGGGACGAGATCACCCGCCTCTGCCGCGAGGCCGTGGACAGAATGCTCGGCTTCGAGCTCGTGCACGTGGGTATCAACTGTGCAAACCCCGAAGAGGCGGAGGGTGTTGCCGATAAGTTCCAATCGGCATTCGGCTTTGCCAAAAAGGTGGGCAACAGCTCGGTGTTCGCCTCTACCTATGTAGAGATGATGAAGTCGCCCTTCCGCGGCGACAACGGCCACATAGCCATTGCCACCAATTCGGTAAAGCGTGCAGTGTACCAGCTCAAGCTGCGCGGCTTCGAGGCAGACGAAACTTCCTTCAAGTTCGATAAATCCACAGGCGAGCTTAACGTTGCCTATTTAAAGGATCAGTTCGGCGGGTTTGCCGTTCACCTTGTTAAACGGGTCACAAAAATTTAGCTTTGGTCGAAAGCTAAATTTTTCGTGAGCTAAATGGGCCAGCCCCTCTGGCGAAGATGATTAATGGCCCACGAATATATAAATCTTCGCCATTCACCCTTGGTGAGCCTGCTGACCGCAGCAAATTGGGACGAGCAGCACTCTTCATAGAACAGCGGATACCCGCTGTTCGTGTGCCGCGGAGAGACCGCGACATGCCGAGCGAAGCGTGAGGCGTTGCGGAGCCGACCAACGAGGATACGAGGCGAACTTGCGGCGGCGGGAAACCCGCCTTGCAAACGTAAATTGTTTTATATAACAATTGTCATTTCGACCGGAGCGAACGAAGTGAGTGGAGCGGAGAAATCTCTTGCCTGAGATTTTTCGACTGCGCGGCATTGCATGACGCTCCGCTCAAAATGACAAACAGGGCACTAAAAGATGCCGCCAGAGAAACCTGGTTTCTCAAAATCACGAATTTTTTCGCGCTCGGCCAGCACGAAAAAATTGTGAACATAACTTTGATATTTATTTTTTAAGGAGAAGATATTCTTATGAAAAAACTTGTGACGATGGGCGAGATAATGCTCCGCCTTTCAACACCCAACAACGAAAAGTTCATCCAGGCCGACGAGTTCGACATCAACTACGGCGGCGGCGAGGCCAACGTGGCAGTTTCATGCGCAAACTACGGGCATGAATCGGAATTCGTTACCGCGCTCCCCGCAAACGAGCTCGGCGACTGCGCCGTTGCCGCACTCAGAAAGTACGGCGTAGAGACCAAGCACATTGCCCGCTGCGGCGAAAGGCTTGGCATCTACTACCTTGAAACGGGCTCGGCAATGCGCCCCTCCAAGGTCGTTTACGACAGGGCACATTCCTCCATCAGCACGGCAACTGCCGCAGACTTCGACTTCGACGCAATATTCGAGGGCGCCGACTGGTTCCACTTCACGGGCATCACTCCCGCCCTTTCAGACAGCGCCGCAAAGCTCACCGAAGAGGCCCTCAAGGCCGCCAAAAAGCACGGCCTTACAGTATCTGTCGACCTCAACTTCCGCAAAAAGCTGTGGTCTTCCGAAAAGGCCCAGAAGGTGATGACCGGCCTTATGAAGTACGTAGACGTGTGCATCGGCAACGAAGAGGACGCCGAACTCGTGCTCGGCTTCAAGCCTGAAGCTACCAACGTAACCTCCGGCAAGCTCAACCTCGACGGCTACAAGTCCATCTTCCGGCAGATGGTTGCAAAATTCGGCTTCAAGTATGCCATCAGCTCGCTGCGCGTAAGCCACTCTGCCTCCGATAACGGCTGGTCGGCATGCATCTACAACGGCGAAACGGGCGAATTCTATCACTCCCGCGAATACAGGATCGCGCCCATCGTTGACCGCGTAGGCGGCGGCGACAGCTTTGCCGGCGGCGTTATCTGCGGCTTCCTCGACGGAAAGGACTTCAAGTCTGCCCTTGAATTCGGCGTTGCTGCGTCCGCGCTCAAGCACACCATCCCCGGCGACTTCAACCTTGTTTCCCGCAAGGAAGTAGAGGCCCTTGCAGGCGGCGACGGCAGCGGCCGCGTTCAGAGATAACGTAATGAAGATAGCTTTCCGCACGCACGACCTGGGCGTAAAGGGGCTGCAGCCCGCCATAAAAAAATGCAATGATTGCGGCATATCTGCCGTGCAATTGGTTGCATATAAGTTCATGGACGAGCTTAAGTATGCCCCCGGACAGCTTGATGGCATGCTTGCGGCGCGCATAGGTTCGGCCTTTAAGGACGCGGGCATCGATATAGCGCTCATCGGCGCCTACTTCAATCCCGTCCATTCCGATAAAGAAAAAGTTGCCAACGGCGTGGCGGTATTTAAGGAGTACCTTAAGTACTGCCGCGCGCTCGGCTGCAACATAGTCGGCTCTGAAACGGGCTCGTATAACGACGACAAGTGGACGTATAACCCCAAAAACCGCACCGAAGAGGCGCTGGAGAGGGTGATTGTCACCTTCCGCGGACTTGCCGAGTATGCGGCGGGGCTGGGCGTAAATATAGGCATGGAGGGCGCCGCGGGGCACGTCTGCTACAACGTTACCACCTTAAAGCGCGCCATAGACGCCATAGGCATGCCCAACGTGCAGGTGATATTCGATATATACAACTATTTAGATATCTCCAACCACTCCGACTACCTGAATATTTTAAAGGAAGGACTTGAAACCTTTGCGGGCAGAATACGCGTGTTCCATATCAAGGACTACGTGATAGAAGAAGGCAAGGTAAAGCAGGTTCCGCCCGGAACGGGCCTGTTCGACTTCGATAAAATACTCTCCATGATAAAGGCGTACGATAAAGACGCATACCTCGTTCTGGAGGGCACCACGGGCGAAAATATAGTTCCGTGCATAAAATTCATAACCGAAAAATGGACGGCGCTGTAACAGCTTTATGCCGCCGTCGAACGCGGCATATGTGCGGGGCAACCTGCACTGCCGCACAAAATATAAAAAATAGTAAATCAAATAGTAAAACTGAAAAACGGTATGGAGGATGTATGAAGTTTGACGTTCGCTATGCAAACCATCCCGACGATTCCAAAAGGTACGATACCAAGGAACTGAGGGAAAAGTATCTCATCGAAAAGCTCTTTGCCGAAGACGACATTCTGCTCACCTATTCCCATCAGGACAGAATAATCGCGGGCGGCGCAATGCCCGTAAAGCAAAAGCTTTCTCTGGGTACTTTCAAAGAGCTTGCCACCAACTTCTTCCTTGAAAGGAGGGAGATGGGGCTTATAAACATCGGCGGAGCGGGCACCGTTACGCTGGACGGCAAGGTGTACAACATAGGGTTCAAAGAGGGCCTGTACATAGGCATGGGCACCAAAGAGGTAGTGTTTGCCTCAGACGACCCCGCACACCCCGCCAAATTCTATATAAATTCCTGCCCCGCGCACAAAACTTACCCCACGGTAAAGATAATAAAGCCGGTAGAGGGCAAGCCCGCACCCGAGGGCACGGCATACTGCATACAGCGCCACCTCGGCTCTGAGGCGACCATAAACAAGCGCACCATAAACCAGTTTATAATCGGCGGCGTGTGCCAGAGCTGCCAGCTCTCCATGGGCATGACCGAGCTTGCCACGGGCAGCGCGTGGAATACCCTTCCCAGCCACACGCACGAGCGCAGAATGGAAGTATACATGTACTTCGAACTGCCCGAAACCGAGGCGGTGTTCCACCTTATGGGTACCCCGCAGGAGACGCGCCACATAGTAATGCACAACGAGCAGGCGGTAATTTCGCCCAGCTGGTCTATACACACGGGCGTAGGCACGGTGAACTATACGTTCATCTGGGGCATGTGCGGCGAAAACCAGACTTACGACGATATGGACAATATCGCCACCGAAGATTTAAGATAATTTTTTGCAAAATACGGTCGGCCGCATAATATGCCGCAACAAACGCGGAAATTTGCGGCGCGACGCATACATACAGTGACAACATAGTAAAACTGATAAAAAACACAGCGGAAGATTTTTGCTTGATAACGGTCTTGTCATTCCGACCGAGCGTAAGCGAGTAGAGAAATCTCAGAAGATCCCTCAGACTTGCCCACGCATACGCTTGTGCAAGCCGGCTCTCTTAATGCTTGCGCATTAAAGGCGCTCCAAATGCGGAAGAGATTTCTCCATGCGCTCATTACGTTCGCTTAGTCGAAATGACATTATGAGGAGGATTTGTGCTAAATCCTACCGCCGCGGCCCGAACGAAAAAATTGTGAATACTTATATATGGGGAAAATATGTCACATTTAATTTTAAAAGACGTAAACAAAGTTTATCCTAACGGCTTCCATGCCGTTCACGATTTCAACCTTGAGATCAACGACGGCGAGTTCATCTGCCTGGTCGGTTCGTCCGGCTGCGGCAAGTCTACCACGCTCCGCATGATCGCCGGGCTTGAAGAGATCTCATCCGGCGAATTCTACATAGACGGAAAGCTCGCCAACAACATGTCGTCCAAAGAGAGGGGCATCGCCATGGTATTCCAGTCCTACGCGCTCTACCCCCACCTCACCGTGTACGAAAACCTCGCCTTCGGCCTCATGCTCGAGGGCATAGACGCCGACATCATAGAGGAAAAGGTGCAGGCCACGGCCAAGATCCTCGGCCTCACCGACTACCTCGAAAGGTTCCCCCGCCAGCTCTCCGGCGGTCAGCAGCAGCGCGTTGCCGTGGGCCGCGCGCTGATAAGAAAGGTAAATATCTTCCTCATGGACGAACCTCTCTCCAACCTCGACGCAAAGCAGAGGGTGACCATGCGTTCGGAGATAAAGCAGATCCACCGCGGCATAGGCGCCACAACCATATACGTCACGCACGACCAGACCGAGGCCATGACCATGTCCGACAGGATAGTCGTCATGAAGCTGGGCGTCATACAGCAGGTCGGCACCCCGTTCGAGCTGTATTTCTACCCGCGCAACCTGTTCGTGGCGGGCTTCATAGGCGAGCCTCCCATGAACTTCTTAAGCGGCAGGGCAGAGGGCGGCAAGCTCACCTTTAACGGCGAGGACGGCGACACCATAGACGTATCGCCCATAATAAAGAACGTTGCCGACGTAGAGGGGCGCGAAGTGGTGTTTGCCTTCAGGCCGGAGGGAATAAAGCTGGTAAAAGAGGGCGAGGCGCCCGCCGACTGCTACACATTTACGGCAAAGGTGGAGCTTACAGAACTTTTGGGCGACGTTACCAACGTGTACGCCACGGTGGACGGAGTGAACGTAATACTCAAGGTCAACCCTCACGATACCCCCGCAAGGGGTGCGGAGTGCACGTTCGCCGTGCCCTATAAGGCGGCATACCTTTACGATAAGGAAACGGAACTTGCCGTTGAAAGCGATATAGTAAGGCACTGATTTCCGTCGTTTGAAAATTTATTTCTGAAATAAATAGCGTGCGCAATTGCACAAAAAATTTGTTTCAAAAATAAATAGCGTGCGCAATTGCGCGAAAAATTTGTGAACAAAATAATAGTAAAATTAATAAATTAGTAAAACTGAAATTGAGCGGAAGTCCTGATATCCGCATTATTTGCGGCATATTGCCGCGTCAATTTAACTTAGAATGGGGAAAAATATGGAACAATTAAATAGTAAAATTCATGCTAAGCCCGAACGCAGAATAAAGATAATGCAGTTCGGCGAAGGTAACTTTTTGCGCGCCTTTGTGGAGTGGATATTGCAGGATCTCAACGATAAGGGCGCGATAGACGCAGATGTGGTGGTAATTCAGCCCATGCCCTTCGGCAGGGTAAAGGAACTTGCCGAACAGGACGGCCTGTATACTCTCCGCTTAGAGGGCATAGACAAGGGCGAAAGGGTGAGAAAGAGCGAGATAATAGACGTTATCGGCGACCTTGTAAACCCCTTCACCGACTACCAAAAATTCCTTGCCTACGGCGAGAGTGAAGATTTGCAGATAGTCATCTCCAACACCACCGAGGCGGGCATAGCGCTCGACCCTTCGGACACCGACTTTTCGCAGTGCCCCAAGTCCTTCCCCGGCAAACTGCTTGCCCTTTTAAAGCGCAGGTACGATAAGTTCGGCGGCGACTTTTCAAAGGGCCTTGCCATAGTTCCCTGCGAACTTATAGACAACAACGGCGACGAGCTGTACCGCGTGCTCACCGAGCTTGCAAAAATAAACGGCATGGACGAAAAGTTTATAGAGTGGATGCAGAAGGCCAACCACTTCACTTCCACGCTGGTAGACCGCATAGTGCCCGGCTATCCCAAGGCCGAGATCCCCGACATACAAAAGGAAACGGGGTATATAGACAACAACGTGGTAAAGGGCGAAATATTCCACCTGTGGGTGCTTAAAAAGGAGCCCTTCGTGCAGAAGGTGCTGCCCGCCGATTCCACGGGGCTGAACGTCATCTTTGCCGACGACATAAAGCCCTATAAGCAGCGCAAGGTGAAGATACTCAACGGTTCGCACACCGCGCTCGTGCCTGTGGCATATCTGTGCGGCATAGACACCGTGGGCGAATCCATGGCCGATCCCACCATAGGCAGGTATGTGCACGACTTCATCTTCGACGAAGTCAACCCCACAATAGACCTGCCGCAGGATCAGATGACCGACTTTGCCAACAGCGTCATAGAGAGGTATAAAAACCCCTTCATACGCCACGAACTCATGAGCATAGCGCTCAATTCCACCACAAAATTCCGCACAAGGCTGCTGCCCACCCTTCTGGACTATGTGCGCATAAAGGGCAAGCTGCCCGCGCACCTTATATTCTCATTTGCGGCGCTGGTGGAGTTCCACAAGGGCAAGAGGGGTACGGAGGACATCGCCCTCAAGGACGACCCCGCACTGCTTGCGCACTGGAAGCAGATGTGGGCGGAGTTCAACGGCGACTATCTCGCGCTTGCAAAGCGTGCGCTTGACTGGCCCGAGGCATGGGGCATGGACATGAACGCCGTGCACCCCGATATTGCCGCAAAGGTGGCGGCGGCCCTTGAGGATATAGATAAAAACGGCATGAGGGCGGCTGTTGAAAGGTTTGTCAATGGCTAAGTCTTCTATAATAATAAACGGGGCGGATAACATTGCCGTGGCCCTTGTAGACCTTAAAAAGGGCGAGGAGCACGAGGGCGTAGTCCTGCTGGAAGATATAACCAAGGGCCATAAGTTTGCCCTGCGCGATATCCCCGCGGGCGATCAGATAATAAAGTACGGCAGCAGCATAGCCTCCGCCGTGCGCGACATAAAACAGGGCGAACACGTGCACATACACAACGTCCGCACCAATCTTTCAGAAAATCTCGAATACACCTATAATAAACAGGACTGCACCGTAAAAAAGGTGCAGCCCCGCAAGGTAATGGTATATAAGCGCGCCAACGGCGACGTGGGCATCCGCAACGAACTGTGGGTGGTGCCCACCGTTGGCTGCGTAAACGGCCAGGTAAAGTTAATTGCCGAAACATTCAAAGCCCGCTACGGCACCGAAGGGTTCGACGGCGTGTTTGCCTTCAGCCATCCCTACGGCTGCTCGCAGCTCGGCAGCGATCATCAGCGCACCAAACTCATACTCGAAAAGGTGGTGCACCACCCCAATGCGGGCGGCGTGCTGGTGGTCGGCCTCGGCTGCGAAAACAACCAGATGTCCGCCTTCCGCGAGGGGCTTTCCCGCCTGGGCGCCATCGACGAAAAACGCGTTAAATTCATGATATGTCAGGACGAATCTGACGAAATAGAGGCGGGAGTTGCATATCTTAAGCAGATTGCCGACGCCATGAAAGAGGACGTCCGTTCCGAAGCCGATATGTCCTGCCTCAAGGTGGGCTTAAAGTGCGGCGGGTCGGACGGGCTTTCGGGCATAACCGCCAACCCGCTCGTGGGCATGTTCAGCGACTATATCGTGGCATGCGGCGGCACCACCGTGCTAACCGAGGTGCCCGAAATGTTCGGCGCCGAACAGAAGCTTATGAACAGGGCAAAGGATGAGGAAACTTTCCGTAAGGTGGTCAGGCTGATAAACGACTTCAAGGACTACTTCAGGCGCAACGGCCAGACTGTATACGAAAACCCCTCACCCGGCAACAAGGCGGGCGGCATAACCACGCTTGAAGACAAGTCGCTCGGCTGTACGCAGAAGTCGGGTTCCTCCGCCGTGCAGGACGTGGTGTTCGACGACGGAATAATAACGCAAAAGGGCCTCAACCTTTTAAACGGCCCGGGCAACGACATGGTTGCCGTAACCAACCTTGCGGCCGCGGGCTGCCACCTTGTGCTGTTCACAACGGGCAGGGGCACGCCCTTCGGCGGGTTCGTTCCCACAATCAAAATAGCCAGCAATACCGAACTTGCCTTCAGAAAGTCCAACTGGATAGACTTCAACGCCGGCGCCGTGCTTGAAACGGGCTTCGATGTTCAGCTTAAAAAGTTAATAGACCTCGTTGCGGACGTCGTAAGCGGCAAGCCTGCCGCAAATGAAGTCAATAACACGCGCGAGTTCGCCATTTTTAAAACAGGAGTTACTTTATGAAAGAATTTATGGACAAAGATTTCCTGCTCGAAACAGAGACCGCCAGAAGGCTGTACCACGAGCACGCGGAGGATATGCCTGTCATAGACTATCACTGCCACCTTCCTCCCAGGGAGATCTACGAGGACAAAAAGTTCCGCAACCTTGCCGAAGCATGGCTGGGCGCGGGCG
Organism: uncultured Clostridia bacterium; assembly: GCA_944341075.1. Taxonomy (GTDB): domain Bacteria; phylum Bacillota; class Clostridia; order Christensenellales; family Borkfalkiaceae; genus Coproplasma. Next base: position 129,645 of record CALVLV010000001.1, on the reverse strand, counting down.
ACAGGTACGGCGACCACTACAAGTGGCGCGCCCTCCGCGCAAGGGGATATGAGGAAGATTCCATCTCCGGCCCCGACGACGACTATAAAAAGTACCTGCAGTTCGTGCAGTCAATGCCCTACTTTGTGGGCAACCCCCTCTATCTCTGGTCGCATCTCGAAATGCAGCGCTACTTCGGCATAAAGGATATAATCTGCCCGGAAAATGCAGAAAAGATCTGGAACGAAGCCAACAAAAAGCTGGAAACGCTCACCGCGCGCGAGATGATGTATAAATTCAACGTAAAGGTAGTCTGCACCACAGACGACCCCGTCGACAGCCTCGAGTGGCACAAAAAGATGGCTGAGGACAAGACGCTCAAAGTGCAGGTTCGCCCTGCGTTCCGCCCCGATAAGGCGCTCAACGTAGAACTTTCGTGGTTCGCGCCCTGGGTAAGGCAGCTTTCAGAGGTATGGGGCAAGCCCATAGCCACGCTTGAAGATATGTGCAACGCCCTTGCCGACAGAATAGAGTTCTTCCACACAATGGGCTCGCGCCTTTCAGACCACGCGCTGGACGTAGTTCACTACGCGCCCGCTACTTACGAAGAGGCAAACGCCGTATTCTTAAAGGGCATGAAGGGCGAACATATAACCGGCGAAGAGCAGGATAAGTACAAGGGATACCTTCTCATCTTCCTCGGCAAGCAGTACGTAAAGCACGGCTGGGTGCAGCAGTACCACATCGGCGCGCTGCGCAACAACTCCAAGACCATGCTGGAAAAGATAGGCCCCGACACCGGCTTCGACGCCATAGACGACCAGAACTACATGGAAAAGCTCTCCGCCCTTCTCGGCGCGCTCGACATGGCGGACGCTCTTCCCAAGACCATACTCTACTGCCTTAACAACCGCGACAACTACGCGCTCAGCGTGCTCGCAGGCTGCTTCCAGAAGGAAGGGGTAAAGGGCAGGGTTATGGTAGGCACGGCGTGGTGGTTCCTCGACCAGCTCGACGGCATGCGCCAGAACCTTGAAACGCTCATGCAGGTGGGTCTTGTGGCACAGTCGGTCGGCATGCTCACCGACAGCCGCTCATTCCTGTCCTATCCCCGCCACGAACTCTACCGCAGGCTGCTGTGCAACATGCTTGGCAACCTTGTGGAAAAGGGAATGTACCCTGCGTCGGAGCTCAAAACGCTCGGCAAGATAGTGGAGGACGTCTGCTACAACAACGCCGCCGAATATTTCGGCTTCGATAAGTAATGGCGGTGTATAGGTGTATACATATATTTAGGTATATATATTATATTGACGTAAACGGTAAAAGCCGTGCGCAAAACGCGCACGGCTTTGTTTTTTTTGTTGGTGAATTATCATATCAAGTGCAACAGGAGAGATAAAGGTGAATTGTAAACTGCTCAAAGCCCGTAGCTCTCCATGGCGGTGCGGCACAGCCGCCTGTACTTTTCCGCCTGCTCCTTTGTAAGTTCCCTGCACCAATCCACCGGCCGCGCGTCCACGCCCGTAAGGCCGTAGCAGCTAAACCGTGCCGTCTTAAAGCGGTAGGTATCGTTCCAGCGGTCAAACAACCGCGGATTTATGTGGCTTGCACCGCTGCAGTCAATAAATACGCTCTTGCCGAAGTCGCGCCACGGCCTGGCAAGGTATACGCTGCCCGCGGCGGCCCCGCCGCTCTCAAGGCTGCAGTTTACAAAGCAGAAGCCGTTCTCCTGTTTTAAGGAGTGTGCGGGCGCGGCGATATAGCTCTCCTTTCTGCCGTCGTCCAGCGAAATTATGCGGCAGTTTTCAAAGTACGCCTCGGCGCACCCGAAAATAAAGTCCACCGTGCCGTAAATGTTGCAGTCTTTAAAGCAATGTAAGGAGTTGCCCTCCATATACAGCTCGTCGCGCGGGATAAACCACTCGCGGTAGCCCTCGTCGCTTATGCCTGCATACCTTACCACCAGGTCGTCAGGGAAGGGCGCCGTAAAAAGCGTGTCCTGCGTAGAAACAAGGTTCATGCTCTTTGCCGAAAAGCGCTTTGCGTTCACCGAAAGCGCCACGCACTGCCCGCCTTTTACCGGGTCGGGGCAGGAATTTTTTATGGTAAAGTTTTCCAGCCGCACGTTTTCGCCCGTCACGCACACAGTGTAGGTGCGGAAGGTGTTGTACTCCGTTCCGTCGGCATGAATGCGTTTTGCGCTGTCGTCCCAGTCTATTATGGTTGTTTCACGGCATTCGCCCAAAATTTTTGTGTTCGGCGTGCAAATTTTTAATTTTTGTTTGTAAATTCCTTCTTTCAGCAAAATTGTCGTGTTTGGCGCAATATTATTTAAAATATATTGCAAATCATCTACAGGTGAAACTTCAATATTGCACATTTTATTCTCCTTGGTGCATTTTTATTGCAGATTTTACGGTAAAAGGCACCTCGGGTATGATTGTACCACAATTTTTTTTGTGAAACAATTAAAAAAGCTATTGCATTTTAAAAATGTATATGTTATAATGAATAAGCTAAATGTGAAAACATAACAATTAAATGCAAAGTTTTTGTCGAATATTGCAAAAAAATTTGTTTGATATTTTGTAAGATGCGTAAAAACGGTTCAAGACTAATTTCATTTGCAAGGTACCGCGCTACCGATCTGCTGATTTTTGCAGCCATTCTGGTTGCGTTCGGGCTTATAAGTTTCTTTGCGTTTACAAGGTGGTTCGCATCGGATATCTCCACATTCTTCTTTTCGGTGGGCATCCCCGTTTCGCTGCTGGTAATGGTGCGGTGGGGGTGGTACGGTATGTTCTACGCCGTTGCAGACGGCCTGCTGTACTGCACGCTCTCCGTGCTCACCTCGGGCGGCGAATACTACTCCATGGCGCTTCAGTACTACCTTACATACGCCGCGGGCGGCGCCTTTGTGGGGCTTGCATACCTGATGGTAAGGTTCATGGGCTACAGGCGCATAACCTCGGCGTGGTACTTCACCCTGTTGTACATGCTGTGCGGCTGGGTGGCGGTGCTCGTTGGCAGGGTGCTGGTAAGCCTGTGCTTCGGCGAAAATTTCCTTGCCGCGCTGCTCGGCTTTATGGGGCCTTCCGAACTGTTGTCGCTTGCCATGGGCGCGGTGATACTGCTTATAATGCGCAGGCTGGACGGCATGATGGAAAACCAGCGCGACTATCTTATCCGCCTGGACAAAGAGCGCAGGGAAAAGCTCATGGCCGATAACTTCGGCGAACAGCCCGTGGAGATAGATGAAGAAACGCTTCGCTCGCTCAACAAAAAGGGCGGCGACATGTTCGGGTGAACCGCCACGGCGGGTTGCAGCCCTGTAAGCGACATAAACAGACAAAAATACATTATATTATATACGGTATACGGCAGGCAACTGCTATACCATAAAAATCCGGCGGGGCGCCCCGCCTTTGCAGCAAATGCAATATTTGCTGCACAAAAACATCTTCCTTAAAATTTTCAGGGCGCTGCAAGCTGACTCTGTCAGGGCGCTGCAAAATAAATTTTTCAAGGTGCAGAAAAAAATCTTTAAATTTTAAGGAATAACAACGGCAAAAAACCACAAAGCGGTTGCACGGCCTTAAAACGGCGTGCACCTGCGCTGAAGCCGCAAGACCCGCTCCGCACCCCAAACGGAACGGCAAACCTGCGGCAAGGGCGCTTTTTCCGCGAATGGCACCGCTGCAAGGCGGCCTTAAAGCGGCGGCAAACCCGCTCAAAGGCAAAACCCATGGCGGCGCGGGGAGTGGAAGGGCATCGGGGGACAACCATTAAAACCGCCCGCTGCGCACGGCAAAGCTTTTGGTTTTTTTATAACTATTTCACTTAACTCTTTTCAAGTGATATGGAGGGATTTATGTTCAAACTCAAATGCGACGACTTCCTGACGTATGACGAGACTACCGGTACCTATTCGGTATCCCCCGATCAACAAGTCAGGGACGAAGTCGAAAAGAGCCGCTGGAAGGAGATCGGGCTTAAGATCCTTGCCGATTGGCGCCTTTACCTGATGCTCGTGCCCATGGTGCTTGTGTATCTTTTGTGGAGATACGCGCCCATGTACGAGCTTTTGACGGTGTTTAAAGACGCGACCACGGCGATCGACCCCTCTGAACGCGGCTGGTACGGCATCGAGAACTTCGCGCAGTTGTTCAATTCGAGCAGTACGTACTACGTTGACTTCTGGCAGTCGTTCCGCAACACCTTCATTCTGGCGTTCTACGGGCTTCTGTTCGGCTTCCCGTTGCCCATTATATTGGCGCTCTTCTTCAACGAGATCCGCTCCAACATAGTGCGCAGCGTAGTCCAGGTGTGCGTATACCTGCCCAAATTCATGTCCATAGTCGTTATCTCCTCGCTGATGATAACGCTGTGCGGCGGCAACACCGCGCAGGGCCCCCTTGCCCAGCTGCTCATTGCCATCTGCGGGCCGGAAAGCAACCTTGCGCTGCAGGCGCAAAGCGGCCTTGTAAACAGCACGCAGTACTTCAGGGCGATATATATCGTCTCTGACCTGTGGGAGCATGCCGGCTACGACAGTATAGTATTCTTTGCCGCAATAATCGCGGTGTCGCCTACGTCGTACGAAGCGGCGCAGATAGACGGCGCGGGCAAAATGCAGCAGATGCGCTATGTGGTAATACCCAGCATACTTTCAACCGTAGTCATAATGCTGATAATGAAGATAGGTTCGCTTCTGAACGTATCTTACGAAAAGGTATTCCTGTTCGTCACCCAGGGCACGGCAACATCCACAAAGGATAACTACCAGGTGGGCGCAACCGTATCTGTATGGGCAAACCGCTGGAGCGCCACATCGGGCGGCGAAGGCGTGGCAATGGCGGGCGAAATGCTCAATAACCTTATCGGCATGTGCCTGGTTATCGGCTCTAACATGGTCAGCCGCAAGGCTACCGACGTATCGCTTTATTAAGGGGGTAGGCGCTGTATGAAACGCAGAATGGAAACGTCAGAGCTTATCTTCAAAATAGTGGCCTACGTTTTACTTATCATCTTTGCACTTCTGTGCGTATACCCGTTCTTCTATGCCCTGGGCGCCTCGTTCAGCGACGGCGCGGCGCTGGATAGCGGCAACGTTGTTCTTCTGCCGATGGTCGGCAACAGCATAGGCTTCAGTATAAAGGCTTACGAATGGGCGTTCACCAACACCGAATTCTGGGTGGCTTACGCAAACACGCTGTTCATGACCTTTTTCGGCACAATATGGTCGCTGTTCTACTCTATCCTCGGCGCATATGCCCTTTCTAAAAAGAGGCTTATGGGCCGCAGGGGCTGGAACTTCTTCCTTGTGTTCACAATGTGGTTCACGGCGGGCGTTGTTGCAACCTACAACAACTACGTTGTAACCGGCCAGGCGTTCGCAACCATAGCCGGGCAGGATCCCGGTTCGTGGCAGACGACTATAGACGGCAAGTGGCTTATTGTTATAGCCATGGGCATGAACGCCACCAACATAATCTTGCTGCGCAACTCCTTCGAGGGCGTGCCCGCAGAGATTGAGGAGGCGGCAAGGATAGACGGCGCCACGGAAATGCAGATACTCACCAAGGTATACATACCCATGAGCAAGGCCACAATAGCCACCGTTGCGCTGTTCTTCGGAATTTCGCGCTGGAACGGCTACTTCTGGGCAATGCGCGTATTGGGTACCGAGGCTTCGGGCCAGCCGTATTCGTGGCCGGTGCAGGTTTATCTGAGGAACTTCCTCGAAACATACACCAACATAATCAACCCCACCATAGACGAATACGATCAGGCCCTGTGGGACAGGCAGTACGGCGACTACGGCTACGCCGCCGAAGCGTGCGCTTACGCCATAGTAGTCTGCTCTGTAATTCCCATACTTGTAATTTACCCCTTCATACAAAAGTACTTTGCAAAGGGCGTAAATATGGGCGGCGTAAAGGAATAACGCCTCCCTGCGCGGGTGAAAGGCCCGCACTGATGAATGGAGAATATAAACCTTTAACGGTTACTCGGGTTTATATATTTTAATTAATTATAAGGAGAAAAATATGAGTAAGACCAAAAAAATTGCAACTGCCGTGGTAAGCGTTGTGCTTGCCGGCGCAATGTGCTTTTCGTTTGCGGCTTGCGAAGATAAGGACAGGGATAGACTTACAACAAGTCAGCCTGTGCTTGATGTTTCTGTTGATGAAAACAACAAGCTTTCATACAAAAGCGGCACCCAGCTCAGCATGAACATGGGCCAGAACAGCACGTATACCATTTCTTTCCGCAACAACAAGATCGCGCAGGGCAGCGAAGTTACCCTTCCCGACGGCGTCAAATATGGTACAGGCGATATGAAACCTGCATGGAAGACTCTTTCGGAAGAACTCGACGTAAGCCTTGTCGACTCCTTCACGGCCCTCAGCAGCGCTCAGCAGATTTCACAGGCTGTTACAGACAGATTGCTCGGCACATATACCATGATATCGGGCGACTCCACCGCGATAGTCAACGAGGGCGCTGCAAACAACTCCTTCCTCGACCTGTCGCTGTATATGGACTACATGCCCAACTTCAAGTACTTCCTCGATCAGAACCCCGTAGTTAAAATGTCGCTGACTTCCAGCACTCAGACGGGCGCCATATACTACGCACCCTACTTCGACGGCAACGACGATATCGAAAAGTACGAACTTGCCAACCAGCACTGGGTGATCGCCCTGCTCGACGGTGATGTTTCAACTATGGCAGACGGCATAACCTTTGCTGCTCAGGCTTCCGGCAAGACCAACCCCGACGAAGGCAAGACCCCCTCTTCCGGCGATGACGAAGAAGATATTTCTTACGATAATACCCAGCGAGCTCCCAACGCCTCGCTCAACGGCGCAAAGACCTCTGTAGAGGCATTCATGGGCAGCGAAGACTGGTGGGTAGAGACGACCAACAGCGCAAACGGCAGCACCACTGCAAACGTGTATGTAAGCTACTCCAACGCGCTTGCTCAGGCCAAAGATACGTCTACCGCGCTCGGCAAAGCCATCTCTGACGCCAAGGGCTCGGCGTATACCGGAACCAGCGGCAACATTGTCGACATTCAGAACGACGTGATCAACAGCACCAAAGGCGCCGTTACCGGCAAGCAGCTCGTTGCCATACTTCAGGCATATATAGACGCAGCTTACCGCACCGCGGCAACCGGCGGCGAATCTTTCTACAAGACCCGTTCCGATGTATTCAACGGCTACAACGCCGCATGGGATGTAGACCTGCTTGTGGCGCTCTCCCGCTGCATAGTTACCAACACGGTAAACCTCGGCGACAGTATCAATATTAAAGATAATCAGGTCTATGCTATCGGCGCCCGCCAGGGCAACGTACAGCGCCAGAACGACCTCACCTCGCTTGCAGGCGAACTGTACGGCGTGCGCGGCCTTACCTCCCGCTACCAGTACACCTATATAGATAAGGACGGCGTTCTGCACGACGCGCGCACCGGCGCAGACATGTGGGAGGCGCTCGACAACCTCAACGACATGGTCAAGGAAGGCCTTCTCTACACCGGTACCAATAACCAGTCTGGCAAGACGAGTTATTATACCGATTCAAAAAGTCCTGTTATCTTCATGATTTATGACTATGTGCAGACGCAGACGGCAAACGGCGGCTATGCCCTTATGGGTGAAACGAATATAAACGACCTGCCTGAAGACTATAACTTCGCTCCCATAGTTACCCCCGTTTCCAAGTGGAACGACGGCGACACCGCTACCACGGACAATGTGGACGGCATAAGCTATGACTACGACGGCAACAGCAAGTACATGCGCTTCACCGAATCGTGGCGCTCTGTAAAGAACACCGGCTTTGCCATCCCTTACGCAAACGTAAGCGGCAACTCCGAAAGGCTGGCTGCGGCGCTTGCAGTTATAGACTACATGTTCTCTAACGACGGCCAGTTTGTAATGACGTACGGCCAGCAGTCCACCAACGGCAACACCGCCAAGGAAAACACCGACGGCAGCTACACCGCAACCGACAACGGCTGGTGGTACGGCACCAAGGTTACAAACGTTACCCTCTCGGACGTAGCCGTTCAGGTTCCCGGCAGCGACCAGTACACCGTAAAGGCTGAAAATGCCGCCCAGTACTTCATCTACAAAAACGAAGTTTACACCGGCGTGCTCTACAAAGGCCAGCAGCAGCCCATAATGACTACCGCTAACCAGATGCTCTATCTCGGCCACAAGGTAAACGGCGTTCAGCTCTCTGAAAAAGGCACCGTTACCGAAAGCTGGGGCTATGCGCGCAGCTATACCAACTACGCCCGCGGCGTAATCGGTTCGGCTCAGCCCATGGGCAACAAGCTTCAGTCCTTCGAATACCAGTGCACTCCCGATATCGGTATCGAGGGCGCAGATAAGGTTGCTATCAGCCTTGTAAACGGCACCATAAGCCATGTATTCCTTCAGCTTGACAACGCAAAGGATAGTCTGTGGTACACCATAGTTCCCACAACTCTTCCCTACGACTCCAACACTGCAAGCGCTATAAACACCACCTTCAACGTGCTCACCAACAACGTATTCAGCGGCGACAGCGGCGACTCAACCAACCTTCCCAACGACGTCATCTGGTTCGGCCTTGGCTACAGTGAGGCTCGTTCGTATGCAGGTAACGCCTTCACTATCCCCGCAACGGGCGCAGGCATGGCTGACGCTCTCAGCGCAGTATCTGCATTCGGCGCAAGCGCAGGCGGCATAAAAGGCTTTGAAGCCCTCATGCAGGCTGCTTGGCAGGATATACTTGAATTCTTCGGCGACTGATAAACTTAAGGTTTAAAAAACGTAAGCGGCGGCGGGCGGTTCCCTGCCCGCCCCGCAATAAAAAGGTAACTTCTGTTTTTGCTGTGTGCGCCCGCCCCGGGCGGGCGCACCGCAAAACTTTTCAGGGGAAATGATATGAAAACTCAGATGCGGTTTCAAAAGATACTTACGCTGGTCTCGCTTATAATAAGCGCGCTGTGCATAGTATACGCCCTGCTGTTCTGCACGCCCATCTCCGCAATGTCGAAACTGACATATATTTCGCCGGCATATACGTATACCGGATCGCCTATAAATGCCGACGATCTGTACGACCTGTGCCAGACGGTGAACGTGGTGCTGCTTGCAATGGGCATAGTTTTCCTGCTTTGGGTGGCGTTTATGTATATAACCGCCTCTAACAAAAGGCGCAACTACTACGTGACCAACTATGTGGCGGTAATAGGCACCGCAGCCTTTGCCGCAATAACTGCCATAATGATAATCGCTCTCACCGCTGCGTGCCACGCAGGCTTTGTGAACGACGTCGACTGGGAGGCGTACAGGCAGATAATAGAGACCCAGGTAGTTCAGATACTTGAATACAGAGACGACACTGCTATGTGGACTATAGGCTACATAATAGCGGCTATAGTAATAGCCGACGCGCTCGCGCTTGTATATAACTTATTGTGGAAAATAAAGCTGATGAAGGGTGAAAAGGCCCTCCTTGCAGGCAATACGGTAAGGGAGGCGGCGTAATATGTTCGATCTTCGCGAAAAACTCGGCTTAAACCGCGAAATGACCAGCGAAAACATTATCAGAACCGATGTGTTCCGCTATAAGCGCAATAAGCTTGCCTCCGGCCTGGCCCTTTTAGGCTTGTTTATAAATTGTCTTTACTTAATGCTGTTTTACGGGCTGAATTATCAGACGTACGCCAACCCCCTTATAGGGCTTTCGGTGCTGTGCAACCTTGTGGTTCTGCTCGTCACCTTCCTTGCGTCTGAAGGCGTAAAGGTATACAACAAAAAATACTGCTGGCTGCTGCTCGCCGTGGCGGTGGTGCAGATAGTAAGAATATTTATCTATCCCTTAGATATCGCCCGCGGCGGCGGCACGCTGTTCGACCCGGGCACCAACGTCATCTCCGTGCGCTACTTCGGCGCAACGCTCGGCCCCGCCTCGCTTTCGGCAATACTCATAATCTATCTCGTGCTTTCAGCGGGCTGCATACTTGCCTCGGCGGTCACCGGCTATATAAGGGCCGTTCAGCTCGAATCGTTCAATAAGGGCCTTGCAGAGGGCAAGTTCACCGTAGAGGGCGCCATTGCAGAAGTTTCTGCCAAAGAAGAGGCCGCCAAAGACAGCGGGGAGGTAGAAAATGCCTGAAGTTAACTTAAGACACCTCGATAAAATTTACGATGGCGGCGTTCAGGCGGTGTATGACTTCGATATGGACATCAACGACGGCGAGTTCATCGTGCTGGTAGGCCCCTCGGGCTGCGGCAAGTCTACAACGCTGCGCATGGTGGCGGGGCTGGAAGATATTTCAAAGGGTCAGCTGGTCATCGACGGCAAGGACTGCACCCGCCTTCCCCCCAAAGACAGGGACATCGCCATGGTGTTCCAGAACTATGCTCTCTACGGCCACATGACCGTGTATGAGAACATGGCCTTCTCGCTCACGCTCCGCAAAGAAAAAAAGGAAATTATCCACCGCAAGGTTATGGCTGCGGCAGAGATACTCGATTTAAAGACGCAGCTCAACAAAAAGCCCCGCCAGCTTTCAGGCGGCCAGCGCCAGCGCGTGGCAATGGGCCGCGCCATAGTGCGCAACCCTAAGGTCTTTTTGTTTGACGAGCCGCTCTCTAACCTCGACGCGCAGCTGCGCGGCTCCATGCGCAGAGAACTCATGCTCCTGCACAAAAAGCTGAACGCCACCATAATCTACGTAACGCACGACCAGACCGAAGCCCTTACGCTTGCCGACAGAATAGTCTGCATGTCAATGGGCCACGTTCAGCAGATAGGCAGGCCCATAGAGCTGTACGAAAAGCCCGCCAACACCTTTGTTGCAACCTTCATAGGCCTTCCCCCCATGAACATGTTCGATGGCAAGATAGAGGGCGGCAGATTTGTAAGCGCAAACTTCGAATACCCGCTCACCGAAGGGCAGAGGGAGCTTTTGAAGGATTACGAGGGCAAGCCGATAATCCTGGGCGTCCGCCCCGAAAATATCGTAAGGGACGGCACCGTAGATTTCAGGGTGGAAAACAACGAAAACCTTGGCATGAACACGCTTGTTCACGGCAAGATCGGCACAAAAATAGTCGTATGCAAGTTCGCCGAATGGTGCGGATATAAGTACGGCGACATGATAAAGGTAGGTTTCGACCCCGAAAAGATGCACTTCTTCGACGCTGAAACCACAAAGGCCATCAGGTGAGGTGAAGTATGACGGAAAACGAAAACATGGTCGTTGAACAGCAAGCCCCGCCTGAACAGGGCAAAAAGAACAGGATGGCAAACTTTAAAGCCGGCTTTAAGGAGTGGGGGCGCAAGCAGATAGTAAACTTAAAGCGCCGCCCCAGCAACATTGCGCTGGTATTCTTTGTTATAACCTCGCTCGTGTACATGATAGCCTATTCCACCGTGGCAGAAATGCTGTACGGCGGCCGCGAAAACCCCGTAATAGAGTGGAGCGCGCTGTGCTCGTTCGTGGTGTTCCTGTTCTCTATACTCATCCTCGTGCTCTACCTGCAGGCCTTCCCCAAGCGCAAAAAGCCCAACGTGGTAATGCTTGTGCTGGTGGGACTGTTCGCCGCGGTGATGATAGCAATGGATATCATCTGCTATCTCGAGTTGCAGGACGTGTTCGCGGCGGCTACCCGTCCGCTCACCCCCGAATATTACGCTTCCGAAAATATCTTCCTCGCGCACATAGTGCTTGTGGCGCTCTCTTCGGCGGTGCTTGCATGCACCCCGCTGATAAAGATGGGCCTTATGAAGATAAACACCAGAAAGGAAGTGGAGTCCACCGTGAGCGAAATGAGCGGCCCGCTGGAGCTGGAGGACGCCGACTGAGGCTTTCCGCCCTGCCGCAGGCTGCTATCGGTTCGGCCTCGGCACAGCGGTTTTGCAACTTTAATCACAGAATAACCGGCAAAAAAAATGTTTTTTGTCGGTTATTTTTAAAAAGGCGCCCCTGAAAAAGCGCCCTTAAACAGACGCCAAAAAAGGCGCCCCGCGGCACGCGCGGGCAAAAACATGCAAGGCGCACGGCGGCAACATACGGCGCGCGTGCTCTGAATGAAATATGGAGGTTTGTGCGGCGCGCCGCGCTTTGTAAGCGGCGCCCATGCGGCGGGCATTGCGCCCGCACAGTTATCAATGGCAAAAAAGAACAAGAAATACAGGCCGCCCGAAAAAGAGACGACCATAGAAAACTTTTATGACCTGAAGACCAAAGAGATGGACGAGCTTGTCGCCGCGCTCAGGGGGGAAGAGGACGCCCCGCCCGAAAGCCTGCCCTCCATGAACATAGCCGAAGTTACGGGCGAAGTCACCGAGGACAACAAAAAGGGCAAAAAGCAGTTCGACCCCTACAAGCGCGATAAGTTTTCGGCCATACCATTCTGGGTAAAGGCGCTGTTCATAAAGTTCTGGTTCTTCGGCGCGGTGTGCTACTTTGCGCTGATGGGTCTGGGCACCTTTTTCACCGCCGACGACGGTTCGTATACGTGGATACAGAGCATAGAGCTGTACCTGCTGTGCGGCGCCATCATGGGCATATTCGTCGACTGCTTCGTAAACCCCATATTCCGCATGATGGAGTCGGACAGGAAGGAATACAACTATTTTATGATGTTCCCTTTCCCGTTCAAACAGTTCTGGACGTTTTTTGCCAACATAGTCTACTATCTTGTGGTTACATATGTGGTGGGGCTTATGTACGGGCTGATATTCGGCCCGCACTTCGGCGGCGTAGAGCCGCTGCTGTTCGGCGTGTTCTGCCTTGTGGCAGACATGGCGTTCATAGGCGTAAAGGATCTTATAGTGTTTTTAATAAAGCGCGCCGTAAAAAGGGCCAGGGAAAAGAAGGCGGGTGCCTCCGCCCCGCCCGAAACGGCGGCGTAAAACCGCGTTGTTTGCGGCATATGTGCGGGTGTTTTGTATAAACCTGCGTTCATTCAGGAGAGAATATGTTCAAAAAGTTGTTCGCGTCTTCAACAAGCGCCTGCTTTGAATTTGATAATTCCAATCCGTACAGCCACCCCGGCGGCGGCTATAAAATATTTTTAAACGGCGTAAAGGCGGGAGAGGCCGATACCAACGTGTTCTCTCTGTTCGGCCTTCAGCCGGGCACGGAGTATGCAGTCACCGTATCCTGCGACGAGTGCACCGTCCGCTTTAAAACCCGGGCGGAAACGGCCGTGATAAACGTGCGCGAACTTGGCGCAAAGGGCGACGGAAAGGCTGACGACACCTATTTTGTGCAGATGGCCATAGACAGCTGCCCCGCGGGCGGCAGGGTGCTCCTTCCCAAGGGCACATACCTCACCCGCCCCATCGTTTTAAAGAGCGATATTACCTTAGAGCTTGAAAGTGGCGCCACGCTGCTGGGCAGCACAAGGGAGGAGGACTACCCCTTCGTTCCCGCCCGAATATACCATGAAGACGGGTCTGAGGAGGTGCTCGCCAGCTGGGAGGGCGACCCCTTCGACTGCCACCAGTCATATATCTCCGCGCGCGGACAGCATAACATAAACATAGTGGGCGAGGGCACAATAGACGGCAATGCCGATAAGTCCACGTGGTGGGCGACGCCCAAGGGCAGAAAGGTTGCCCGCCCCCGCCTTGTCTTTCTTAACAGGTGCGAAAACGTTGTGTTCCACGGCGTAACGTGCAAAAATTCGGCGGCGTGGAACCTTCACCCCTTCTTTTCAAAGAACCTCGGCTTCTACGATATAAAGGTGCGCAACCCCTACACAGGCCCCAACACCGACGGGCTCGACCCCGAAAGCTGCGACAGGGTAGATATAATAGGCTGCTCGTTCTCGGTCGGCGACGACTGCGTGGCCATAAAGTCGGGCAAGATGTACATGGGCATGAAGTATAAAACGCCCGCCAACCGCCACACACTGCGCAACGACCTGTTCTGCGACGGCCACGGCGCCATAGTGCTGGGCAGCGAAATGTCGGGCGGGGTGAAGAACCTTACGGTAAAGCAGTGCCTGTTCAGGCATACAGACAGGGGCCTGCGCATAAAAACGCGCCGCGGCAGGGGCAAGTATGCCGTTATAGACGGCGTGCTGTTTGAAAATATCCGCATGGAAAACGTAATAACGCCGCTCGTTATAAACATGTACTACTTCTGCGACCCCGACGGGCACACCGAATTCGTGTGGTCGCGCAAGCCCCGCCCCGTAGACGACGGCACGCCCTACATGGGCAGGTTCCACTTCAGGGACATAGAGTGCGTGGACTGCGAGTGCATGTGTGCCTACTTCGACGGGCTTGTGGAACAGCCCATAGAGGAGATCACGCTTGAAAACGTGCGCTTTTGCTTCAAAAAGGACGCCAAGCCCTTCAAGCCCGCCATGCTGGAGTTCGTGCGCGAATACTGCAGGGAGGGTATATATATAGACAACGTGAACAGGGTAGTGCTTAAAAACGTCACCTTCGACGGCGTTGAGGGCGACCACATAATAGAAAAGAACTGCGGCGAACTTATAATAGAGTGAGGCACCCGATGGACTATTCGCTTATAGACAGGTATATAGACCGACTTATAGCCGACACCGTGCCCGAGGCGCCCGTGTGGAACATAGAGAACATCCGCCACGGCAAGGCGCCCGGCTGGAACTATATAGACGGCTGCATGATGACGTCGCTCTACTCCATGTACGGCATCACGGGCGACAGAAAGTACCTCGACTTTATAGACAGGTTCGTCGACTACTACGTTTTTGAGGACGGCGGAATACGCGGCTACGAGCTTGAAACTTACAATGTTGACAACATAAACGAGGGCCGCATACTCTTCGATTTGTACCGCGAAACGGGCAAACAAAAGTATAAAAGGGCGGCAGACCTTCTGTACAGTCAGTTGCAAAAGCAGCCGCGCACCGTAACGGGCAACTTTTGGCACAAGCTTATCTACCCCGACCAGGTTTGGCTGGACGGGCTGTACATGGCGCAGGTGTTCTACACCCGCTACGAAACTGAGTTCAACGGCTGCAAAAACTATGCCGACATAGTTTCGCAGTTCAAAAACGTGTATAAATACATGTATGACAGGCAAAAGCGCCTGTATTACCACGGCTGGGACTGCTCTAAGCGCGCCTTTTGGGCGGATAAGGCCACGGGCCTTTCCAAAAGCTTCTGGCTGCGCGCCGTCGGCTGGTATACCGTGGGCCTTGTGGACGTGATCGGCTATTTTGACGGGCACGAAGACCTGAAGGCCGAACTTGTGGAAATATTTAGCGACACCATAGAGGGGCTGGAGCAGTATATAGACGGCGATGGCGGCATGTTCTGGCAGGTCGTAGATCAGGGCGGCAGGCAGGGCAACTACCTTGAAACTTCGGGCAGCGCCATGATAGCTTACGCCATGATGAAGGGCGCGCGCCTGGGCATAGTGGACGGCCTCTTTGCCGCCGTGGGCGAACGGGTGTTCAACGGCATCTGCAAAAAATACCTCACCGAACGCGACGGAAAGCTCAACCTGGGCGGCATCTGCCTCATGGCGGGGCTCGGCCCCGAAAGCAACCGCCGCCGCGACGGCAGTTTTGAATATTATATCTCTGAACCGGTCGTGGAAAACGACGCAAAGGGCACTGGCCCGTTCGTTATGGCATATACCGAACTTTTGCAGCTCAGATCCGGCTCTGCGCAATAAGTTCACCTATATACTCCTTTTTTAAAAAGCATAAGCCGCCGCGGTGCAGCCGCGGCGGCTTTGCTTTACTCCGCCGTCATCTCATATATCGCACATTTAACTTTGAATTTTTGCATAAATTATGCATATAAAACATGGTAAAATGTATCTGTGTGCAGTTAGCTGCAATTTATTTACGTCTGCATGGCGCTGCCTGCATGTTTTTACAATTAGTAAGCAAAAATAAATATGCCATATATGCGGGTGAATTTTAACAGCAACGGCATATATGCGGGTGAATTTTAACAGTCGCGGCATATATATGGGTCAATTTATCTGCCGTATTCGCTGGGCGCGCAGCCGTAGTATTTTTTGAACACGCGCGAAAAGTACAGCGGGTCGGCAAACCCGCACATCTCGGCTATCTGCCCCACGGAATACCTGCTGTACTGGTTGCTCATGCCGCTGACTATCAGCCTTGCCGCCAGCTTCATGCGCTCGCCCAAAAGGTAGTCGTGCGGGGTAACGCCCGTCTCCTTTTTAAAAAGTTTGCGTACATAGTCGCCGTTCAGCGGCAGCGCCCGCAAAAAGCCGTCCAGCGCATAGGCGGGGTTGCTCACGTTGGCGTCTATGTCGGCGCGCACCAGCTTCACGGGCGGTGAATAGGCGCTGCGCTCGGTCTGCATCACAATGTAGTTTATAATAAGGTCGCCCAGGCAGCCGAGCACCGCCGCCGCCTTCAGGCTCTGCATGGCGTAATACCGCTCTGCCTGCGCAAACGCATGGGCAATGCCGCCGCCCTGTTCGTCGGGCACGGCAGCGGGCTGTCTGAACGGCAGGGCCGTGCCGTCCATAAATATGTAGCTCTCGCCAATGCCCGCGGCGCTCCTTTCAAAGTCGCACAGCGGGGGTATTATAAGTATGTCCCCGCGCGCATAATTTTCGCGGTGTTTTGCCGTTTTAAGCTCGCCGCGCGCGGCGCACCTTATAAATTGCCAGTATTTTTTTGTTGCGGCAAGCTCTTCGGCGCGCGCGCCGTCCCTGCCTGCGTAAACTATGTTGTTCATATCCATATTTTACCATATATGTTCCGTTTTGTCTATATCGGTGGGCAAATTTTTGGCATATGGTGTAATATTCTGCAATAATAGCCGCGCGCGCAGTGGTCTGCGCGCGCGGCTATGATCTGACAAACAATTTTTTTGAAGGCTGTAAACTGAAACAGCCGTACCAAAGGTTGTCATATGTATTATACAGACAAAAACTGTCTAAGTCAACTATTTAAGAAAGATTTTGTCTATAATTTTGCGTATGGAAGTCAGGTTTTCGCAAAACTTAAAGGCACTGCGCTCAGGGGCAAATCTCACTCAGGGCGCCCTTGCCCAAGGGCTGGGCACTACGCAGCGCAAGGTCTCTTACTGGGAGAGCGGAAAGGTGGAACCTGACATCGCCGACCTGTGGCGTATAGCAGATTTTTTCGACGTCACGGTAGATGAACTTATAGGCAGGCGGGCATAAAGGCGGTTTTGTTAAAAGGTAGTTTTACTAATTGTTAAATATATGGCGCGGGGGAGCGGATCACATTCCACTCCCCCGTTTTTTACTCATTTTTCTGAGCAGCAGCAATTCTTTGCCGACTTTACAAATACGTTGCAATCAAGCTCGGCGCACTCCTCGTCCGTCAGCTCGTATCCGCAGGCGGCAAAAAAGTCCGCCGCGTCGGCGTCTGGCAGGGCGTATATGTTCTCTGTGCCCACCTCTTTCAGCCGCATTTCGGCAGTGTATAACAAAAACCTGCCCAGCCCCCTGCGCCGCCTGTTCATTGTAATATATATCTCGCGTATGTCGCCCCAGCCGTCTTTAAAGTTCCAGTCGTTGCCGGGCTCGTCCGTCTGATATATGCAAAAGCCGCACACCGCGCCGTCCTCCTCTATAAGGTCAACGCGCAGCAGCCCCGCCAGCAGGTCGGGCAAAACGTACTCCTTTACAAGGTGCTCGGCGTTTTCGTCGCAGCCAAGCTCGTCGTAATAGTCGGCAAACATCTTGCCGAACGTTTCGGCATATTTATCGTTCAGCGGAAAAACTCTTACCATATCAATGTTCCTTTAGGTGTTATGGCTGCCGCGCGGCGGCAGCGGCAGCAGTTTGTGTGGCGGGGCAATTTATATAGCTCCGCGGCTAAAAAAATACGGCGGACAAAATTGTCCGCCGCCTGTTTTAAATTGGCGTGCGCAAAGTGCGCGCACAGCACGGGTCATTCTGCGGCGTAAACGGAAACCTGCTTGCCGTCTTTGCCGACCCTTTCAAATTTAACGGTGCCGTCTATAAGGGCGAACAGCGTGTCGTCCTTGCCTATGCCCACGTTGTTGCCGGGGCGGAACTTGGTGCCGCGCTGCCTTACAAGTATGTTGCCCGCAAGCACGAACTGCCCGTCGGAACGCTTAACGCCCAGTCTCTTGGCCTCGCTGTCCCTGCCGTTGTGTGAGGAACCGGTACCTTTTTTATGTGCAAATAAATTTAAAAGTAACATCTTAGCTTCCTCCCGTAATTATTCGGCCTTGGCAGCCTTTTTGGCTCCGCCTATGGCAGTTATCTTCACTTCGGTGAAGGGCTGCCTGTGGCCCTGCTTTTTGCGTTCGTTCTTCTTGGCCTTGTACTTGAAGACGATTATCTTCTTGGCCTTGCCCTGGCATACCACGGTGGCGGTCACTTTGGTGTTTTCAACTTCTGCGCCCACCTGAATGCCCTTTTCGTCTGCAACCAGCACTACGGGGAATTCAACGGTGTCGCCCACGTTTGCGTTCAGCTTTTCAAGCTTAACGGTGTCGCCCTCGCTTACCCTGTACTGTTTGCTGCCGTTTTCAAAAATAGCGTACATGATAAAAAAATTGCCTCCTCTGTCCAGTCTCGCCGGGATTTCGCGCAGTTAATGCGGCGCAGGCGGTCTGCTTAAAAATTTCAGACGCTTTAAAAAGGCCCGTCCCGTGCGGCTCGGAGTATAATTTACCATACCTTTTATATTAAGTCAAGCAAAAATCGCCGCGCGGCAAAAAAATTCGCCCGCCGCCTGCGCGTTGCTTACGCAATACCGGTTAAATTTTTTTCACATTCAATTGATTGCATATCCTTATCAAAAGTATTATAATTGACTTAGTTCTGGGCTTTATGGCCGGAGAGTTTTTATTATATGATAGAAGAAGATATAAAAAACAGGGTAGAGGAAAAGAACGCCCCCGACGCCGCCGTTGCCGGCGGAAATGCGCCCGCGGCGCGCCCCGCGGAGCAGGGCGAAAATAACCAGCCGAAAAAAGGCCCGCTTTACAGGCTGGTGCTCGCCATCTGCCGCGGCAACCGCAAACTTGCCGAAATTTTGCGCTTTTGCATAGTGGGCGGAGTGGCCACCATAGTCGATTTCGTGGCCATGGGCATAACGCTGTACATATTCGACCCCTCGCTCTACCCCAACTTTTTCAACGTTTTCTACGGCGGAGGAACGCCCACCGTGCTGGCATCGTGCGTGGGCACGGGCGTCGGCTTTATAGTGGGCCTTGTTGTAAATTACCTGCTTTCGGTGCTGTTCGTGTTCGATGAAAAGGGCAGTTCAAAAACGCTGCGCGGCTTTATGGTTTTTGCGCTTTTAAGCGCGGGCGGGCTTGCCATAAACGTAGTCGGCATGTACCTGTTTGTAGACCTTGCGGGGTGGAACGAGTGGCTTATAAAAATAATGCTCACCCTTATAGTGCTTGTGTATAACTATATCACCCGCAAGCTGATCATCTTCCGCAAGGACAAAAAATAATATCAGGGAAAAATAATTTTATATGTTTTTTGCGCGTGCTCAGGCACGCGTTTTTTTGTCATTTCGACCGAAACGAACGAGAGTGAGTGAAGTGGAGAAATCTCAAAAAAGCGGTGTGCGGCAAAGAGATTTCTCCGCTCGCTTACGCTCGGTCGAAATGACGGTGGTGGTTGGGGTGTAGTGATAAGTTTGCCCCGACGGGCAAACGCGATAGAGTGATGAGCGGGCTGCGCCCGCGCGATAATTTGCGCTGTGCGCAAAGTTCCGCATGTGCGGCGCATAACATTGGCTGCGCGGGCGCATACTAACGTAAAAAAGGAGGGCATTATAAGCAAAATGGAAAACTGTAAGGGCAGCAGCGAGGTGCTTGCCGAAATATACCGCAACGCGCAGCTTGCGCAGCAGTCGATATCGGATATCTTACCCGAAATAGAGGACGAGGGAATAAGAGAGGAGGTGATGCGCCAGCACGAGGAGTACGAAAAGGTCTGCTCGCAGGCGGCGCACCTTGCAATGCAGTCGGGCGCCGAACTCAAGGAGCCGGGGCCTGTGAAAAAGGCCATGATGTGGTCGGCCATAAAAATGAACACCATGGCCGATAATTCCGCCCAGCACATAGCCCAGCTGATGGTGCGCGGCACGGTGATGGGCATAACCAGCCTTAAGACCACCCTTTCTGACAGCGCCTGCACTGACGGCGAGGTGTGCGACCTTTTAAAAAAACTTATCGCCATGGAAGAGCAGTTTGAAGAGCAACTGAAAAAATTTTTATAAGGCGCGGTCTGTCCGCGCTAAAAACTTTTTTGCGTTGCATATGCGGTGCGGGCGCGGGGAGTTTTCCCCGCGCCCGCACCGCTCTGTTGCGCATTAGTCTGTTTTGTTATTCTTTGTTCTGCTCTGTCTGCTCTGCTGTATCGGGCGAGCGCCAAAAAGTTGCAAAACTAAAAATTTTATGGTAAATTATTTTGTGAAGAATTTATTTGCAGAGACGTGACACAGATGCAACAAATTTCAGATACAGAATATTCGCCCGCAGGCAATGTACCCGAGGGCGGCACGCCCGCCGCGGCGCCCGAAGGCGTGGCGGACGCGGCTGAAAAGGCCGGTCGGCCTGCGCGCAGGCAGAACCTTATTGCCGCGGCTATATGCCTGCTTGCGGCGTTCGTGTGCATAACAATATGTTCCAAGGCGTCGTTTTTATATTCCTTTCACGACGGCAACGATGTAAACTGGTTCCTCACCATGGGCAGGGGAATAGTAAACGGCAAGGTGCCCTATAAAGACCTGTTTGAACAGAAGGGCGTGCTGCTGTACCTGCTGTTCGCCCTCAACTATGCCATATCGGGCAACACCCTTACGATAATATACATAACCGAGGTGATATGCGCGGCGCTGTTTGCCTTCGCGTGCTACAAAATTGCGGGACTATACGCAGGTTATGCCGCGTCTGTCGCCGCGGGCGCGCTCTCCTGTCTGCTTGCCGCCTGCTCGCATGCCTTTGCCTCGGGCGGTGGAGAGGTGGAGGAATACCTGCTGCCCGCGCTTGCGTACGGGCTGTACGTGCTGCTCAACTTTTCGCGCACGCAAAAATTGGGCATGTTCAGCGTGGCGGCGTGCGGGGCGCTGTCTTCGGTGATATTCTGGACAAAATATACCTGCCTGTTATTTTTTGCCGCGCTTGCCGTGTGCGTGTTCGTCGACTGCTGCATAAACAAAAAAGTGCGGCTCGGCTTTGCGTACGCGGGCGTGTTTATAGCCGCGTTTGCAATATTTTCCCTGCCGGAGCTGATATACCTGGGCGTAAACGGCGCCCTGGACGATATGTGGCAGGTGTATATATGGGACAACCTGTTCAGTTACAGCGACAGGGGGTTCGCGCGTATCCCGTCAGCGCTTCTCAGAATATTGCTCAGCGCGCCGCTGTATATCTTCGCCGTGTCTGCCGCCGTATACTATTTCAAAAAGGGCGGGGCGCCGCTGCGTTTCAAGGTGTATTACGCGGCCGTGGCGTGCACCATGTTCTTCTTCCAGTGCTTCACTTCGGGCGATATCAGGTATTACCACCTTGTAATGGCGGTATATCTCCCGCTCGGGCTGGTCGGTGCCGGGTATTGCGCGGCGGGCATAACAGCCTTTTTTGCCGCCTTTAAAAAGCGGGAAGGCAAAAGTTACCGCGAACGCTTTGCCGCGGAACATTCGTCAATGCAGGGCAGGCTGGGCAGACTTGCCTCGTCGGCGGTCGCGCGCACGCATGCCGGCGTAAATATCGGCACGGTGGCGGCGTTCTTTGCCGCTTTCTGCGCCGTGTGCATAGTTTTCGGCAACTGCACCTTAGACCTTCTCCACGGCCGCAACTATTTTTCCCAGTTCAGGGCGGCTGAAATAATGCGGGAGGAGGGAGGCGGCAGCCTGCTCACCTACAAGACGTTCGACCGCGGCTTCTATACCGCGTACGACCACACCCCGCAGTTTTATTATTTTGCACAGAATAATTTTGACAGAGAGGATTATCCCGTGCTGTTCGACTCGCAGGAAAGTTACGTTATAAACGGCGAGGCGGAGTTCGTAGTCACCGAAACCAAGCATTGGGAGGCCGAAAAGGATACCATTCTCTCAAAATATAAATTTGTCGCCGACCTTTCGTATGACCATATTGAAAGCAACACAGATGTAAGGCACGTAAGTTTGTGCCTGCTGCGGCTGATATAATTTATTTTTAAATTGGCGGCCATATATGCCGCAAAAACTCAAGTAAAAGCCGCGGGGCGCAGAAAAAATTCTGCGCCCCGCGGCTGATTTTTTCGGCCCGCTTATTATGCGGCACCGCATTAAATAATTTTTATCGCGCGCTTGGGAGCAACATAGCCGGGCGCTTCGGTATAGCAGCGGCACTCGCCCGCGCGGTTGTTCTTTTCGGGCAGAATATACACTTCGGCGTCGGGGAATTTTTCGCGTATGGCGGCCGCAAACCCGCCGTTCTTTGCCACCTTTTCGGCTATTCCCGGCTGAAGTTCGGCGCACACCGTCTTTGCGCCGCGGTCAAGCAGTTTCAGCACTTCCGACCATGCGCACAGCAGGTAGTATTCATAGGAAAAATCGCTGCCCTCGCCGCACATTGGGCAGGGCCTAAGCGCAAAGGCCGCAAGCTCGGCCCCCGTGCGCTTGCGCGTAAATTCCACAAGCCCGAATTCAGACATGGGCAGCACGCGAAAGGGGGCGCCGTCCTTTTTAAGCGCCTCTTCAAGCTCGCGCACCAGCGCCTGGCGGTGTTCGGGCAGCTTCATGTCTATAAAGTCCACAACAAACAGGCCGCCCAGGTTGCGCACCTTCACCTGCCGCGCTATCTCGCGCGCGGCTATAAGGTTGGTCTGGTATACGGTGTATTCAAGGCTGTTGTTGCCTATAAAGCCGCCGGTGTTCACGTCTATGGCGGTAAGCGCCTCGGTGCGCCCTATCACAAGGTACGCCCCGTTTTCAAGGTCTACGCGGGGCGAGCACGCCTCCTTCATCTGTTCGGCAACGCCCTCGGCATCCAGCATATCCCGCCTGCCTTGGTAAAGTTCCAGCTTTATATCCCTGCCGCCCGGCAAAATGGTCAAAAGCTCCTTTATTTCGGCATACTGTGCGGCATTTGCGGTTACTATGCGGTCTACGTCGTAGCCGGCAAAGTCGCGCATCACGCGCACCGGCATGGTAAAGTCGGTACATATCAGCGAGCGCGGCTCCGCAGCGTCGTATACGGCGGCGGCCCGCTCATAAACGGCGCGCAGAAAGTTGAGTTCGTCGTCTATCTGCTTATAGCTCGAAAAGGGCGCGGCGTTGCGTATTACCAGCCCTTCGCCCTTGCGCTTGGCCCTTTTGGCGGCGAATATCATGTTTTCGCGCAGCTCGTCGTCCTCCAGCCTGTGCGAAATCCCCACAAAGTCGGTACCGGGCAGGTATATCAGCGTTTTGCCCACAATGGATATCTTCGCCGTCACCTTGGCGCCCTTTTTGCCTGCGGGCGGCTTTACTATCTGCACCATCAGCTCGTCGCCCGCCTTAAGGCAGGATAGCCCTCCGCACCCGTACGGCAGATCCTCTTCAGAAAGGTAGCAGTTGCGCTCAAGCCCGCAGTCAATAAATGCCGCCTGCATGCCGTCAAGCACGTTTGCCACCACGCCCTTGTATATGTTGCCCGCGGCGGGCTCTCCGTCCTCCGCGGTAAATTTGCAGTCAGTCAGCTTGCCGTCCTCGGTTATCGCCGTCACCGAAAATCCGAAAAGCTTGTCAAAATATATTACTTTTTTTGCCATGTCTGTGTATCCCGCGCGGCTTTTCCGCACGCGCGCGCAAGTTATTTCACCATTTCCCCTTACGGTATGCCACGCCTGATGCGGGTCAGAATATATTCTCGCCAAAGCTCGCCGTCTTTACTATTTCGGCGGGTTCGCCGCCGTATATGCCGCATATATAATTGCAGAACAGGTCGGGGCGCAGGTTGTTTTCGCCGCACCCCAGCGTGAATATCAGCCTGCCTTTCCGCCATTCGATGCCCGATATCCTGGGGCGAATGTCCACTTCCCGCCCTCGCATGTCGGTTATCACTATGCTGCTTTTTGCAAGTATCTCCCTTTCGTCAAAGGGCGCAATCCCCGCCGCCTCGTAGCGGCAGGCGCGTATGCTTTCGGCAAAGTTGGGGTTTTGCTTTACGTCCCGCGCCTCAAGGCACTTTACGCCCCCGGGCGAATTTTCGTTGAAAAGCTGTATAAAATCTTGGGTATACCGCGCGTCTGCCGTGCAGTATTCGCATACCGACTTAACGCCCAGCGCCAGCGGGTTGCCCATGAATATGCGCGGGTGCTTGTGGTAGCCCTGGCTGTATTCCACCTCTATACCCGCGCGGCGCAGCGTGCGGTCTATGTGGCGCAGCATGTCAAGGTGCGATATGTATTCCGCCCCGTCCGTCTTGGTGTATTTAAAGGCTATCATATCTCACCCCTCGCCGCAGGGCACACGCTCTGCATGCCGCAGCCCTTGCAGCCGCCATGGCAGCTGCCCGTAACCTTGCCCGCGTATGCGCGCTGCCTTTCGCGCAGCAAAAAGCTTTTGTCCACCATAACGTCTATATGATCCCACGGCAAAAGCTCGTCCTCGCCGCGCCCGCGCACGTATTGCTCCCCGCATATGCCGCAATCATCGAACGCCTTCTTCCAGCCCTCTTCGTTGAAAAGGTTGTCCCAGCCGTCGAATGTGCAGCCGTTTTTATACGCGTATTCAATAACTTTTCCCAGCCGCCTGTCGCCGCGCGCCAGCACGGCCTCCAGAAAGGAGGGGTAAAAGGCGCTCCAGCTGAACTTCACGCCGCGCGGCAGGTTGCGCATAAGATATTCCTGCTTGTGTTTTACCTCCTGTTCGCCTGCCTGCCGCTCCCACTGGAAGGGGGTGAAGGGCTTGGGTACAAAGGTTGCCACCGATACCGATATCCTCAGCGCTTTTTTGCGCTTTTCGGCGGAATACAGCAGCTTTATCTTTTTGCATATCTCGCATATGCCCTCAAGGTCTTCGTCCGTTTCGGTGGGCAGGCCGAGCATAAAGTACAGTTTCACTGCCGAATATCCTGCGTCGAACGCCCTCTTTGCCGCGCGCAGCACCTCTTCTTCGGTCACGTCCTTGTTTATAACGTCCCTCAGCCGCTGCGTGCCCGCCTCGGGCGCAAACGTCAGCGAGGTCTTGCGCGCGTCCTGCGCAAAGTCCTCTTCAAAGCTGTCCACCCTAAGCGAAGGCAGCGCCAGCGTCACCTCGGGCGGAAGGTTTTCCTTTAAACTGCGTATAAGTTCGGACAGCTTTCCGTAGTCGCCCGTAGACAGCGAATTAAGGCTTACTTCGCCGTAGCCCGTGTGTTTTATAAGTTCGCTCGCCTGCCTTGTGAGCGTCTGCACGCCGCGCTTGCGCACCGGGCGGTAAATAAAGCCCGCCTGGCAGAACCTGCACCCGCGGTAGCAGCCGCGCATTACCTCTAAAACGGCCCTGTCGTGCACGCTCTCGCAGTTGGGCACGGCAAATCTGTCGGGGTATATGGCTCCGTCAAGGTCGCAAACCAGTGCCTTTTTTATGTGTTTTATGCCATCAAAGCGGTCAACGCTGCCGTCGCCGTTGTATACGGGGGTGGTAAAGGCGGGCACATATACGCCGTCCAATGCGCTTATCTCGCGGTAAAAGCCCTCGGTGGCGCCGCCGTGCTTTAAATAAATTTCCGCAACGTCTGCGTCAACGCTCTCGCCGTCGCCTATAAAGAAAACGTCTACAAAGTCGGCAAGCGGCTCGGGGTTTACCGCGCAGGGGCCGCCCGCAACTATCAGCGGCCAGCTGCCGCCGCGGCGCTCTTCACGCCTTAAAGGTATGCCCGCAAGATCGAGCATGTACAGCATGTTGGTGTAGCACAGCTCGTACTGCAGCGAAAAGCCCAGCATGTCAAAGTCCTTCAGCGGCGCCTTCAGCGAAAGGGAATAGAGGGGCACGTCAAGCTCCTTAAGCCCCTGCCCGAAGTCGCGCGCGGGCGCAAAGCAGAAGTCGGCGCACATGCAGCGCTCTTCAAACGAGCGGGCTACAATCTTTATGCCTATGTTGCTCATGCCCACTTCGTAAAGGTCGGGGAAGCAAGCGCAGAAGTTGAATTTGCCCCATTCGCAGCCGGGCGCGCCGTATTCGCCGCCCGTATAGCGCGAAGGTTTTTCGCATTTTAACAGCAGTTTGCGCAAACTGTCTAAATTTACAGGTTTCACAGGTTTATTATAGTATATGCCGCGCCATTTTTCAAGCCCGTTTGCGCGGTTTGACGGGTAAATTTAATTTTTTTGCTTATAGTTTTCAAAAACAGCCGCAAAATTGTTTCGTTTGCAGCATTTTTGGTTTAAAATATAAATGTGCAGGCGGGCAAAGGCCTTCCGCGGCACAGCGCGCCGCCCCGCTGCGGCACGGCAACAATAAATCATATAAAATCAGGAGATATTTACCATGAAGATCAATTTCAGGGGCGTAGGCGCCGAAGAACTCTCATTCAAAATGAACAGGGTCAAGCTCGAACCCAACTCAAGGCTGGATATAAAGCCCCAGTTTTCGCGCCAGGTGCGCAAGGTAAAGGATAACCCCAAGCTCAACTTCATCGCGCTTTCTATCAAGATAGAGAGCACCGAGGCCGAGCCCAAGCCCTTCGATATCCACATCACCCTCGTGGGCACGTTCGAAGTGGAGGATATGGTCGCAGGCAGCGAGCAGGAGAGGGAGTTCGTTATAGAGGGCACAAAGATGCTCTTCCCCTATCTGCGCGCGGCGGTAACCAACCTTACGGCTTCGGCATATATCGCTCCCCTCAACCTTCCCGTCATCAACGGCCCCATCTTCCCCGAGGACAGGGACGTGTATGCATTCACCGTAGGCGGCGAAGAAAAACTCAACTGAAGCTTTTTGGCAAAATAAGCGGCAGGCGGCGCGGTGCGCCGCTTGCCTTTATGCTTTTTATGGGGTATAATGTATTTACCCGCAGCGCCGTGGCCCGTTTCGGCCGGCGTTTTGCGGCGTGCGCCCCGCGCGTATTTTTACTTTTAGGAGAAATTTTATGGATTCAGCAAAAAGTTACGCAACCGACCCCGCAATAGAGAGTGTGCTCTTTACCCGGGAACAGATAGCCGCAAGGGTGAAGGAGCTGGGCGAACAGATCTCGCGCGACTACGCGGGCAAACCCCTGGCAGTCATCGGCGTGCTGCGCGGCGGCGCCGTGTTCTGCGTAGACCTTATCAGGCAGATAAGCGTGCCCCTCGAACTTTCGTTTATAGAAGCTTCTTCCTACCAGAACGGCACCACACCGCAAACGGAGGTCAAAATAAGCATTTCAAGGGGCTTTACGGCAAAGGGGCTTAACATACTCATCGCCGAAGATATCATAGATACCGGCCACACCTTAAAGGCCGTGCGCGAACGCCTGCTTGCAGAGGGCGCCCTCTCTGTAAAAACGTGCTGCATTTTAAATAAGCCCGCACGCAGGCAGACGGAGATAGACGTAGACTACATCGGGTTCGACATCCCCGACGAATTTGTGGTGGGCTACGGCCTGGACTATGCCAACAAGTACCGCAACCTGCCCTACATAGGCATACTTTCCCGCTCGGTATACGAAAAGTAAAATAAGCGCATGCACGCGCTTGCCGTTTTGTTTGCTTTGCGCCCGCCTTACCACAACATATTGTGCCGCGGCGGGCGTGCTTTACTATTATATATATAAATTGCAAAAATAAGCGGCAAAATTTTGTAAAATCGTCGTTTTTGATTGACAGCGCCCCTTTTATGTGCTAAAATTTCTGCACATTCCTTGAAGGGGTGTAATTTTTTTGTACGGAGTTTTTCTACAATGAAGAAGGCATCAGTAAGAGCCAAAATAACCCTTGAATGCACCGAGTGCAAGCACAGGAATTACGACAGCTTCAAGAACAAGCGCAACGATCCCGACAGGATCACCATTTCCAAGTACTGCCCTTTCTGCAAAAAGCACACCGAGCATAAAGAGACCAAGTAAGGTTTTACGGGGCACTATCCGCGCGGCATTATACCCGCTCGCCGCGCCGTATGCGCGCAACAAGTGTGCGCATGCATACAGCATTTTCAAGAGGTTATAATCATGGCGGCATCAAATAACAAGCAAGACGCTAAAAAACCCAATATATTCGTTCGCATGGGCAGAAAGCTCAAAGAGGTCTTTTCCGAACTCAAAAGGGTAACGTGGCCTTCGTTCCCCAAGGTGCTCAAGTCTACGGGCGTAGTTCTCGTGGTCGTTCTGGTATTCCTTGTTGTGGTAACGGGCATAAACTACGGCCTTCAGGCGCTGCTCAACCTCATCACCTCTATCGGAGCATAAGTCTATGGCAGATATGACTCAGCCTTGCTGGTATATCCTTCATACCTACTCCGGTTATGAGTCTATGGTGAAGGACAGCCTTGAAAGGCTTATCGAAAACAACAACCTTCAGTCGCAGATATTCGACGTAAAGATCCCTATGGAGACGACCATAGAGGAGAAGAACGGCAAGCGCAAACTTGTCGACCGCAAACTGCTCCCCTGCTACGTATTCATAAAGATGATCTACTCCAACCAGCTGTGGTATTGGGTGACCAACACCCGCGGCGTTACGGGCTTTGTAGGCCCCCAAGGCAGGCCCCTGCCCATGAAGGAGGATGAGATCCGCCGCATGCGCCTTGAAGAGGTGGCCGTAGACGCAAACTTCGCCGTAGGCGACAAGGTAAGCATAGACGCAGGCCCCCTTGAAGGCTTTGAAGGCGTTATAAAGGAACTCAACGATTCTTCACAGAAGGCGCTGGTCAATGTGGAACTCTTCGGCAGGAATACCGACGTAGAGGTAGAGTATATACAGATAAAAAAGATGGATTCGCCCGTTGCAGAGGACAAGGCAGAAGATGCCCCTGCCGCGGCGGAAGAAAACCCCGAATCTTCTCAGTCGTAACGGCGCGTTTGCGCTCATCGATATTGTAAATAACGTTGCAGAAC
Organism: uncultured Clostridia bacterium; assembly: GCA_944341075.1. GTDB lineage: Bacteria > Bacillota > Clostridia > Christensenellales > Borkfalkiaceae > Coproplasma. The sequence goes on along the minus strand of CALVLV010000001.1, from coordinate 100,653 downwards.
ATATCGGCAAAAGTGTTTTGCCTGCGCGTTCTGCGGCTTTATTATAGTTTTTATTTTAAATATATAATGTCGGAATTTACTCGGTCAGCACGTTCTGCCGTTTTCCGCAAGCGGAAGTCCTTCGGCAGGGCAGCGGGCAAGGCCCTCGCGCACCAAGGGGTGAATGGCGACGATTATATAGATGTGGGCGTCGAGAATATCGTCGCCAGAGGGGGCTGGCCCCCTCAAACTCACGAAATTTTTCGGGCGCGGCCCGCACGAAAAATTTGTGAAAATTTTAAAATAGTTATGCCGAAAAACGGCAAGGCGGAATTTACTTTCGCCGTTAAGCCGTTTTACGACAAAAACCCCTCACGGCGGAAGATTTTTGCGTAGCAAAAAGATTTCGCGTGAACCCATTTTGTGGGAGATTGCGCTAAATACACCTTTTCCTGGCGCAAATCGTTATAACCACATAGGAGGACTTTTATTTATGGCAAAAAAGATCACCGCTGTAGTAAAGTTGCAGCTTCCTGCCGGCAAGGCAACTCCTGCGCCCCCCGTAGGTTCCACCCTTGGCCCTCACGGCATCAACATTCCCGGTTTCACCAAGGAATTCAACGCTAAGACTGCCGATAAAGCCGGCCTTATAATTCCCTGCGTAGTTACCATCTATCAGGACAGAAGCTTCACCTTCATCCTCAAAACGCCCCCTACGCCCGTGCTTGTTAAAAAGGCGCTCGGCATAGACACGGCAAGCGCCCGCCCCAACAGGGACAAAGTGGGCAAGCTCACCAAGGCTCAGGTCGAAGAGATAGCAAAGACCAAACTGCCCGACCTCAACTGCTCTACTTTAGAGGCCGCTATAAGCATGGTAAAGGGCACCGCGCGCTCTATGGGCGTAACCGTAGAGGAATAAGCGCATTTTTGAATATGTGGGAGAGGGGACATAACCATTCTAAAAAGTCGAACCCCTCGCAAACTACCACACGGAGGATTATAAAATAATGAAAGTTGGCAAGAAGTACGCAGAGAGCGTTAAATCTTACGATCATTCCAAGGCATACGACCCCGCAGAGGCAGTTAACCTTGCACTTTCCACGGCCAAGGCTAAGTTCGACGAAACAATCGAACTTCACGTCCGCCTCGGCGTAGACCCCCGCCAGGCAGACCAGCAGGTGCGCGGCGTGCTCGTGCTCCCCAACGGCACCGGCAAGAGCAAAAAGGTGCTTGTTATCGCCAAGGGCGAAAGGGCTGACGCAGCCGCTGCAGCAGGCGCCGATATCGTTGGCGCAGAAGAGATGATCCAGAAGATCCAGCAGGAAAACTGGTTCGACTTCGACGTAATGATCACCACCCCCGACATGATGGGCGTTGTCGGCCGTATAGGTCGTCTGCTCGGCCCCAAGGGCCTGATGCCCAACCCCAAGTCGGGCACCGTTACCATGGACGTAGCCAAGGCTGTAAAGGAAGTTAAGGCAGGTAAAGTTGAATACCGCCTCGATAAAACCGCCATCATACACTGCCCCATCGGCAAAAAGTCTTTCGGCGCAGAAAAGATAGCCGAAAACTTCAACGCCCTCATGGACGCCATCGTAAAGGCTAAGCCTTCGGCAGCAAAGGGCCAGTACATCAAGAGCGTTACGCTTACTTCAACGATGGGCCCCGGTGTAAAGGTTAACTACAATAAGGGTTAATTAAAACTTCATATAAGCGTCGCATAACTTTGTTGCGTTTACGGGTATCTTCGGTCACTTACGTTTTAGTAAGCTCCCTCAAATCTTCCGCACGCGCCCTTGCCTCCCTTGCCAAAGGGGGGAAGGCTTGCCTTTGGCAAGCCAGGGGGGATTTGTGCTTGCTTCTCTGAAGTTTTGAGTGAAGCGGATAATCAGCTTAATATAATAAGGTAGAATTAAAAGGCAAGTCGTTTGGCTTGCCTTTTTCTATGCCTATTCACCCCTTGACAAACGGGCGGGCATGCCTTAAACTTAAATAGTAAACAATAATGGGGCAGAAAATTATGAGCCTAATATGGTTTCTGGGCACCACAAGGCCGCTCGCGCACACCGAATACAAGTTTAACGACGTCATTCCCGACATGTACGAGGACGGCATGCTGTATAACGGCGGCATACGCTTTGAGGGCAATCTGTGGCCGGACGCGGTCGCCACGGGAGTGCGCAAAATATTAAAAGGGTGCCACATATATGCCATCCAAACTACTCTGGGGCTGGACTACGAGGCGCGCTACAGGCAGGCTTACAGCTTTAAGACGGCCGAAAACATGATAAAAATGCTCAATTGGCTCAAGGACTTTATCTCCGCGCAGATAAAAAAAGGCAGCGAGGTATACCTCATCAAATTGTGGCAGGGAAGGGAATTTTCGCCCAAGAAGATAGAGAGGCAGGAGATACAGACCAACGGCTGGCTTATATTTGGCAGTTGCGACATGGTCTTTGAATACGGCACGCTGTACAAGTTCACATATATCTCCCCCGAAGAGGCCTTCGGGCGGTGCAATATGGACGACGTGCTCAAAAAATTCAAGGACTGCGACAGCTTTTCGCTCACCGCAATATGGCAGGAAGGCTGGCTCCTCACGGACGAGCAGGCGGCGCACGCGCTCGCTTTGAAAGAGGAGAGGACAAATGCCTATTGCCGCGAGGAGTATAACAAACTTACCGCAAAGCAGCGGGCGGAATACCCCGACTTCGACGCCCTTTGGGAGAGTTTCAGACAAAAATACGGGCCGATAGGCAGGGAGTGGGAGCTGCTGCCCGAAGGCCCCGCAAAGTATAAAAGCTACCCCAGGCCGGACGGCGTGCCCGAACACCTGCGGGAATTTTGGATGTGCGCGATGGAGGACGCCGTAGAAAGGACGCATATAGAGATGTTGAAAGTCGTGGGTACAACCCCGCCCGAGCAGGCATTGACGGGCGAATATGCCCCGCTCAAACCGTATCTGCTCAGGGTGGTGCCCTCGTTCTTCCACCATTGCACGGGCGGCGGCGCCTTTAAATGCCACTTTATATTTGCGCTCAACAAGGATACATGGGCATGGATAGCCGAATACCCCGATACCGACTGCTTTTTCGGCCTTTTACAGGACTTTGCGCTGTATAAAAACGGGGAAATAAAGCTCTCATGCTGCTCGCACGAGGGCATATATGAGGAAATTACCGAGCCGCGAAAGCTTTTATTGTAATAAAACCGCACATGCGGCTCGCCGCCGTATATTCTGCGCGTCATATGTGCACTATGCATAAAAATATTTAATTATTGAGAATGAGTATTGACAAAATAGATATTCTGTGATATTATCTAATCAAGAATAAATCTTAATAAAAGATTTATGGGAAACTACGGTGGCGGGGGAACCCGTAAATTCAAATCGTATTTTCAAGGAGTATCTATGAGAAGTATTACAACACTCGATCTGCAGTATGCGCACAGGTTTTACGGTTTCAAGGGGGAGGCGCAGTATCTGCACGGGCATACGGGCGTGCTCACCATAGAGGTAGAGGACAGCATAGAGCCGGGCGTAAACATGGTTTTCCCCTGCAACGAAATAAAAAAGACGGCGTGGGACGTGCTTAAAAACTTCGACCACGCGCTCATCCTGCGCGAGGATGACCCTCTGCTTCCCGCAATACTTGCGGTATACGAACAGCAGGGCATAAAAAACGGCGCGCCGCAGAATAAAATGAAGGGCGAGGCCTTTAAAACCGAGCTTGCCACGGCCTACCCCGACTGCCGCCTTGTTGTAACCAAGGAGACCATGACGGTAGAGGGCATGATAAAGATAGTCTACGACCTGCTCAAAGATAAGCTGAACATTGCCAAGATCACCTTCACCAGCGGCGTAAACGCTGCCTCGGCCGAATTTGAAACGCACAACAACATAGAAAGGTGCCCCCTCTGCGGCATAGCCCTCAACGAAAACGGTGTATGTCCCAAGTGCGGATATAAAAAGCGTTGATGCGGCACTATGCCCCAACTAATGGCAATATAACAGCAATTTAACGGCAACAAATAAGCGGCGGGCGCGCAGGTAAACTGCGCGCCCGCCGCCATTTTTATGCCGCAATAATATTTCTGTTTGTACAAAGCATGCAGACCGCGCTGCATGTTTTTTATGCCTCATCTATAGAGATGATAAACCGCTGGCCGTTATCTAAGCTCAGAACGGCGTTGTTTCCCGTCTGCACTGCGTGCATGTTGAAGTAATCGCCAATGGTTATAAGAATTTCTTCCAAGAGGCAGTTTTTGTCCGTTTTGTAGTTTTATTCGGTTTGTATTTCTGAAAAATTGTTCATAAGCAGATAGAGTTCTCCTGTATTGATTTAAAGCCGTGCGCATTGCTTTTGTAACTATATTATAACTACTGTGTTCCGACATATCAAGAAAAATGTCGGCTTTCAGAAGAGAATAGATTGTAAAAAAAGGTCTATTTTATGGTTAATCTGTCGAAAGTTTCTGAAAGCTTAAAAGAGTTGATGGCGGAAAGGGGAATAAATCAGAAGGAATTGTCCGAACAGCTGCATACGGGGCGAACAAAGCTCTCCGATATTCTCAACGGTAAAAATGCTCCCAATTACGATACGTTTATAAAGCTTATAGAGCATTTCAATTGCTCGGCGGACTTTCTGCTCGGGCTGAGCGACTATCCGCGCGAAGATGTAGCGTATAAGCCTGTCCGCCCGTTCGGCCAAAGGGTGCGCGAAATTATTGCGCAGTCGCAAAGCAGTCTTTATGCGCTGCATAAGCAGGCGCATATTTCGTGGAGCGTGATATACGGCTGGCTGAACGGCAAGTCGCAGCCTTCGTGCGATACTATTGTAAAGCTGGCGGCATACTTCGGCTGTTCTGTAGATTATCTTCTCGGCAGGGTGGACTGACCGCGGCAAAAACCGCGCAAATCGCGTAACCGAACCTCTCAGCGTTGACCTTGCATATGTTCGGTCAAGTCAGCTCCCCTTGGGCAGGGGAGCCTGTGCGGCGGTATGCCCGCTTAAAAATTTTTTGCATAATTGCATAAAATCTGTTGACAAAGCCGCCGCAATCAAATATAATACTAACGCAAAACAAAGATGCCGCAGACAGCAGGTGCGTCTATCGCTCAATTTCCTGCCGAGGTGTTAAGGTTTTAAAAAAGATTTCTGACTCAAGCTTATTCTTTTTTATGTCCTTTACGCCGCGCGGCGTAAGGGCTTTTTAATTTCTTAAAGGAGGTACACGGTTTGTCAGCTAATTTCGAAGCCAAGAAGCTGGTTGTTGAAGAAATAACCTCTAAAATCAAGGCGTCCAAAGCAGTTGTGCTTGTAGACTACAACAAGCTCACCGTTGCAGAAGTTTCTGAACTCAGGAACAAGTGCAGGGAAGCGGGCTGCGAATACAAGGTCTATAAAAACACGCTGGTAAGAAAGGCTTTCAACGACATGGGCGTCACCGATTTCGACGCAGCCCTCAACGGCCCCACGGCAATAGCTTTCAGCGCGGACGAAGTAACCGCCGCAAAGCTTATGACCAAGGCCGCAAAGGATCTGGACAGCAAAATCGTTTTAAAGTGCGCTTTCGTTGACAACGCTTACGTTGACAAGAAGGGTGTGGAAGCGCTTGCTACCATGCCTTCCAGGGAAGAGCTGGTTGCAAAGATGCTCGGCTCTATGCAGGCGCCTCTCTCCAATTTCGCAGGTGTGCTTAACAATCTCGTTTCGGGCATTGTTCGCGTGCTTGCAAGGGTTGCAGAGAACAAGGCGTAAGGTTTTCCGCACACGGCGGAAAATAAGCGGCACGTTCCGCGCCGTAAAAGCGGAAAGGGCCCGCCCCGCCTTAAAAAGGGCGCAATAAATACCATTTAAAAAAATCGGAGGAACTTAAAAATGGCAGATATCAATAAGTTTATAGACGAAATAAGCAACATGACCGTGCTTGAGCTCAACGAGCTTGTAAAGGCACTCGAAGAAAAGTTCGGCGTTTCCGCAGCCGCTCCCGTAGCAGTTGCAGCCGCTCCCGCAGCAGGCGCAGCAGCAGCCGCTCCCGCAGCTGAAGAAAAGACCGAATTCAACGTTGTTCTCAAGGACGTTGGCGCCAAGAAGATCGACGTTATCAAGGTTGTTCGCGGCTTCACCGGCCTTGGCCTTGTTGAAGCTAAGGCAGCTGTTGAAAAGGGCGGCGTGCTTAAAGAGAACGTTGCCAAGGAAGAGGCCGAAAAGATCGTTGCAGAGCTCAAGGCCGCAGGCGCAACCGCCGCTATGGAATAATTTTAAGAATAAAAAGCCGAAAACAGCGGACGGGCCAGGCCCGTCCGCTTTTTCTTTGGCGGCGGGCAAATGTCCAAAGCAATTTGCCCACCGCCAAAATTATGCCCAAATAAGTGGCAAAGCGGTGAAATTTATTCGCGCCCGCCGCAAATTGCTTGACTGCCCTATCAAAATTAAGTAAAATAACATAGTATCAGTGATTATGTAAAAGCTGAGTTTGTAAGCAAAAATCCATTTTAAAAAGGTTTACCCTTTTAAGGCGGCATATATGTCATTCACAAAAATCAAACGCGCGGTAATAGGCGTGGCAATAGCGGCAGCAGTCGGCGTTTCGGCTGCGTTTGCGGGCTGCACTATAGAGACAAAGCACCCCCGCGCACAGATAACCGTTGAATTCAACAATCAGCAGTACGTTCTGGAATACACCCTTTACAGGAACCTGTTCCCCCAGACCGTCCGCCACTTCATCGAACTTGCCGAGGCGGGCTTCTATAACGATACCATCATCCACGACTATACCTCCAACGATATCTACGGCGGCGGCTATAAGTATGATTCCGAAGCGTATGCGGGCGCCATAGACGGCGACACCATGGACGACTACCTCGACGACGGCGACTACTTCCTTGAGGATGACTACTACAACGACTATGCCCCCGACCTCACCGCAACGGTATTCGAGGACGGCGGATATTCGTACGACGATGAAGGCAACATGGTGCTCAACCAGGGCGACGCGCTCTCCACGCTCTACGGCGAGTTTGAAGATAACGGCCACATAATAGAGAGCGGCGCGCGCAGCAGCGACTATGGCTGCATAAAGATGTATTACAGCGAAAAGGTCATAGAAAACCCTGCCGATGCGCACGTGCTCGTACGCACGGGCACGGGCAAGCTGCTCACGGGCGAATATCAGTATAACAGCGCCACCAGCCTGTTCGCCATTCAGGTTGCCAACAGCACTTCGCTCTCCACAGACAGCTATGCAACCTTTGCATACCTCACCGATGACGACGCCGTTGCAACGCTCGACTCCCTTCTCGACGCAATAGACGACTATATCGACGAAGAGTACAACTCCTCCAGCGAGTTCACCGTGGAAGTGGACACCGAAACCGACAGGTTTGAAGAGATAGGCGCCCAGGCGACCGCCGTAACTTACGACGTTCCCAAGCTGCCCATAATAATCAGGTCGGTCAGGATAACCAGCTATTGATAAACCTCAAAATTCAAGCGCCGCGCAGATTTGCGCGGCGCTTTTTTAGTGCCGTAAAAGTGTCCGCGGACTATTCGGCGGGGAATATGTTTGTTATAAGGCCGCCCTGCACCTCTGCCGAAAAGTATTTTATGCGGTAAAGCCCCTCTTGGACGCGGTAAACAAGCCCGGCGGTGCGGTCGCCGTAACGCGCAAGCGCGCGCTCTGTGGGAGGTGTCACCGCGCAAAAGCCGCCAAGGTATTCCTTAAGCGCCCCGCAGTTTTTTGCAAGTTCGGGGCACATATAGCGCGCGCAGTCGCCGCCGTACAGCACGCTTTCAAAAAACGCTATGTGCTCGGTTCCTTCGGCGGGCGCGGCGCGCCCGGTCACGCGGCTGTCCTTTACAACAAATTTCTCGCCGTCAAAGGCGTATTCGCGCTCCCGCACATAGCGTGCGCAGCTTGCAAGGTTCTCGGTTATCTTCAGCCCGCACCCCGTTTCAATGCCGTCCGCCCGCCCGCAGAAGGCAAGTTTTTCGCCGTAAAACAGCGCGGCAATGCCCTCTCCGCGCAGAAGGGTGAACTGCCTGCCCTCTATTTCCGCCGCCTCGGGCTGCGCGCGGCTAAAACCTTCGGGCAGCCTGTGCACGGCGTAGCCCGCGCCCTCGCAGGCGGCAAAGGTCGTGCCCAGCCTGAACACCGTTACAAGCGTTCCGCAGGGCGCGCCCTGCGCGGTCACTTCAAGGCCGCCCTTGCTTTCAAAGCCCTCAAAATACAGTATGCCCTCGTCTTCGGCCAGCACGGTCGCCATGCCCGCGTGCGCGGACGAAAAAAATTTTTCGTCTATAAAAAAATTGAGCGGCACGCCGTTGTCGTGCGGCAAAATTTCTGCAAAGGCAGCTTCCCCAATGTCGGCATACCGCGGAAACATATCGGCAGTTCCCGCATATTCCCCGTCCAATCGCACCGCGGCGGGCCTTTTTGAATAAAAATATACCCTCATGGCTCCTTTCTCCGTTCAATTATAATTTAATGTATCAAATTGCATTTTTATGTCAATATAAACGGTGTAAAACTTGTTCACGCATCTGCGCGGACATGCAGGAGGAGCTTTGATGAACAAAATAAACGGGTATACCGAAGACGAAGCGCGCGCCTTTGTGCAGTACATTTATGCGGGCAAGCGCGCGGGCAGAACGCTTTCGGCGCTGTTCGAAGGCTATGCAAAAAAGTCGGGCAGGGCAAAGGGCAGCGTGCGCAACTATTACTATGCGCTGCTGCGCAGTTCCGGAAGCGCCAAGGTGCGCAAACTGCTGCGCGGCACCGACCTTAAGGCCGAGCCGATACGCGCCTTCACCGAAGAGGAGACCGACAGGGTGCTGCGCGCCATTCTCACCGAAAAGAGCAAGGGCATATCTGTGCGCCGCGCCGTTTTAAACCTTGCCGGCGGGGACGATAAACTCATGCTCCGCTACCAGAACAAATACCGCAACGTGCTTACAAAACAGCCCGAGCGCATTAAAAAGCTGATGCGCGAGTGCGGAATAAGCGAGGAGGACAAGGAGAAGGTGGAAAAGGAGATAGACGGGCTTTACGACAGGCTTGCCGCGTCGCTCAGGGAGGAAAACTCCCGCTTAAGGCAGCAGCTTGAAGAGCTCACGCGCGAAAACGCGCTTTTAAAACTGCAAGTAAAAAATTTACAGTCATAAAGCCCCCGCCGCCGCGCCATACTGCTTGTAGGGGCAGGGCGGCGCATTTTTGCCCTCCGCCCCGCAAGGAGTATTCTGTGAAAGAATTTATTTTGGGGCTCGCCCTCGGCATGGCGGGCGGCGCTGTAATAGTCGCCAACAACTGCAAGCTCAGGCAGATGATAAAAAAGAATCAGGAAGAGCTTATGCAAAAGGCCGAAAGTTATATAGACGAACAGCTTGAAAAAACTTCGCCCGCAGGCTGCGGCGCGGAGAAAAAGGGCGATCAGGCCTGATTTTTTTGCCTGCGTTCCGTCTTGCGGGCGCCGCGCTTTGCCGCGGCGCCCGCAGCTTTTGCCTTTAAAAATTGGCGTTCTGCGCCCAAAATATATCCGCGAAGCCTTTTTTGCTGTTTTACTTGAAAAATGCGTGCGGCTGTGTTATAATTTTTATACACTACGGAGGGCACTTATTAATTTGGAAAGGTACATAGCTTTCGATATAGGCGACAGGCGTATAGGCGTCGCCATTTCAGACCCGTTCAATACCTACGCGCTGCCCTCGCAGACGTATGTGCGCGTCGGCTTTAAACGCGATATCGCCGCACTCATGGAGCTTGTAAGGCAAAAGGGCGCCACGCAGATAGTGTGCGGCCTGCCCGTAAATGCAGACGGCACCCCCTCGGAGCAGACCGAAAAGACCGAGCGGTTCATTGCCGCGCTTGAAGAGGCAAGCGGCCTTACCGTCTTCCGCGAGGACGAGCGCTACACCTCGCTCGCCGCGCACGAACAGCTGTACGAAAGCGGCAGAAGTTCCCGCGAACACAAAAAATACGTCGACGCGCTCGCCGCGGCAAGCATACTCGACGGTTTTCTTTCAAAATTAAAAATCAAGGAGAACAAAAATGGACAATAAGCAATTCGATCCCGAACTTCCCGAAGGCGACGAAGAGCTTGAACTCGGCGAAGACGAACTCATCGAGCTCGTGGACGAAGAGGGCAACGTTATAAAATTCAAACTGCTGGACGTGACCGAGTACAAGGGCGAAAAATACACCCTTCTGCTCGCCGCCGAGCCCGACGACGAGATCGCCGAGGACGAGGTTGTCATCTTCCGCATGAACGAGCAGGAGCAGGTGCTTGAACCTGTAGAGGACGACGACCTGCTGCAGGAGATATACGATTTTTACAACAGCGAAGTCGACGAAGAGGAGGACGCCTGAGCGCCCTTCTGTAAGTGTGCTCGGGGCATATATGCCCCTCAATTGTGCATTTCAGCTTAAAAAGGCGCGGGGAACGCGCCTTTTTTTGCGCCGTTTGCGCCGCGGCGGCGACAGCCGCGGCGATTTTTGGCATTGACACCGCAATATGCCGCAACAAACACCCATTTTCCGCCTGAATTTAGGCTGGCTATTGACATGTATTCCCGCATGCGGTATAATTTTGTTGCGGGGGCGGCGCAGTCCGGCCCGCGCAAATACCGCATACGGTTATACCAAGGAGGAAAATCATGAAAAGATTGTTGGCGTTTGCCGCGTCGGTTGCGGCAGCTGTCGCCATGTCGGCCACGCTGGCGGCGTGCGGCGGTTCGGCGGAAGGGGAGTACAGACTGAAGAGCATAACTGCCGAGGGTGCGGGTTTTTCGCTGAGCCTCACCGCCGAAGAGCCCATAAGCCTGGGCGGGCTGTCGTTCACCGTGCACAGCGACGCCTTTGTGCTCACGCTCGGGCAGGACAATAAATTCACTCTCGATTCGCAGCTGTTGGGGCTGGGCTATATCGAGGGCGATTGGGAGATTAAAGGCGACAACATACAGTTTACCACGGGCAACTTCGGCTATATCGCCGAGCACCGCGGCAACACCCTGGTGCTAACGCCTGAAACTCAGCCGTCCGACCCAGCTGCGGGCGACGGGCAGGAGACCGAGCAGGGGACGGTAGTTACCATAACGCTTTCAAAATGACAGCCGCGGCGCGCAAATACTTCCGTCACGCTGCGCGTGCCGCCTCCCCTGTTAGATGAGGCTTTTGGTGTCCATTGTGCTATGAAACACCTTGCTCGTCCTTCCAAGGAGGCTTTGGGCGTCTGTTGTGCTGCTAAGCGCATTTTATTGGTTGTGCTACGAAGCGCATTTTATTAAAAGTAAAGCAAATTTGCTTGCATGCATAAAAAAATTATGCTAAAATAACAAGGCTATAAAAATTCACACCCGCAGAGCACGCGCTCCGTGGCGGTAAATTCTTTGCATGCCGCCGTAAGCGCCCGCCGCAAATACGGCAACATACTGCGTCCGCGGGGAGGAAAAACGGAGGAATTTAATATGGCAGTAATCACCATGAAGCAGCTTCTTGAAGCAGGCGTTCATTTCGGCCACCAGACCAGGAAGTGGAACCCCAAAATGTCGCGCTACATCTACGCTGCACGCAACGACATTCACATCATCGACCTTCAGCTCACCGTAAGCCTCATCGAAAAGGCGTACAACTACGTTGTAGAGAGCGTTAAAGAGGGCAAGACAGTGCTCTTCGTGGGCACCAAAAAGCAGGCTCAGGAGGCCATCAGGGAAGAGGCCGAGCGCTGCGGGCAGTTTTATGTAAACTCCCGCTGGCTGGGCGGCACGCTTACCAACTTCAAGACCATCCGCTCCCGCATCGACCGCATGGTAAAGCTTGAAAAGATGGAAGAAAACGGCGAGTTCGACCTTCTGCCTAAAAAGGAAGTTGCCAAGCTCAAGGAAGAGATGGGCAAGCTGCAGACCAACCTCAACGGCATCCGCAACATGACCAAGCTCCCCGGCATAATGTTCGTGGTAGACCCCCACAACGAAGACATCGCCGTGGCAGAGGCGCGCAAGCTGAATATTCCCATCGTGGCGATCACCGATACCAACTGCGATCCTGACCTCATCGACTATGTAATACCCGGCAACGACGACGCGATAAGGGCCATCAAGCTCATATCTTCAGTTATCGCCAACGCCGTTATAGAGGCTAACCAGGGCGAAACTCCCGCCGAAGAGAGCATCGAAGAAGCTCCCGCCGAGGAAGAGGCCGCCGAAGAAGCCGCAGAATAATTTAAAAGAGGTTTAAATTTATGGCATTCACAGCAAAAGACGTTATGAATCTCCGCGAAAAGAGCGGCGCCGGCATGCTCGACTGCAAAAAGGCTTTGCAGGATGCTGACGGCGATATGGAAAAGGCAGCCGAGCTTTTAAGGGAGCGCGGCATAGCCAAGGCGGTAAAAAAGGAAGGCAGAATAGCCGCAGAGGGCGTTGTAGGCGCGTATGTGAGCGGCAACACCGGCGTTCTGCTTGAGATCAACTGCGAATCAGACTTCGTTTCAAAGGGCGAAAAGTTCCACGGCATAGTCGACGCCGTTGCAAAGGTAGTTGCAGAGAACAAGCCCGCAGACGTAGCCGCCCTTGAGGCATGCCCCATGGAAGGCGGCACGGTTAAGGACTTCATCACTTCGCAGACTGCCGTTATAGGCGAAAAGATATCTATCCGCAGGTTCGAGATAATCGAAACCGCAGGCAAGATAGAAACCTATATCCACATGGGCGGCAAGGTGGGTGTAATGGTAGAGGCCCTCGATGCGCAAGAAGGCTACGAAACCACCCTTCACGACGTAGCCCTTCAGATAGCTGCGGCGCGCCCTTCGTATATCACCAAGGAAGAAGTTCCCGCCGAAGTGCTTGAAAAGGAAAAGGAAATTCTGCTCGTTCAGATGCAGAACGACGAAAAGAACGCCAAAAAGCCCAAGGAGATACTTGAAAAGATAGTAATGGGCAAGCTGGGCAAGTTCTATTCGGAAAACTGCCTGCTCCTTCAGCCCTTTGTAAAGGACGATTCCAAAACGGTGGGCGAAGTTATCGGCAAGCAGTTCAAAGTAAATAAGTTCGTCCGCTACGAAATGGGCGAAGGCCTTGAAAAGAAGAGCGAAGACCTTTCGGAAGAGGTGGCAAAGCAGGTTGCCGCCATGAAGAAGTGAGCGCATTTTAAGGCTTTATAAATGCAGATTACGGCGCGGGCATTCCGCGCCGTTTTGTCATCTCGCGGGGCGCCGTAAAAGCGGGTTTTTCCGTTTGCACGGCCTTACCTGCGTACCGTGCGCCGCGTAGCGCAAATGTGTTGTAATTTTCAGCGCACGGTGGTATACTGTAAAAGGGATTAATATTAACCCTCCTTTTGCAAATAAGTTCAAATATATAACGTTTCCGCTGTGCCGGCCTGTTTTCTGCGCTAACGGAGGAGTTTTCGGGTGAATAGCGAAATCAAACAGTTAAAGCTTGAAAGCATATTCAAAGATGCATATATAGAAAGGTATAGCCGCCTCGGTTACGACGTGGTCAGTCAGACAGAGAGCGTTGAAGACGGTAAAAATTATACCGTTATAGTTTTCGGCCGCGACAGGGATATGCCTTCTTACGAAAGGCTTGCAGAGATCGAGGGCGAGGTGGACGAGCTCTGCCGCCGCGCAAAGGAGGAGGCGGACTTGCCCGACGAGGTGCGCGACAGGCGCAAAATCGTGCTTTATGCGCTTTTTATAGCCGGGGTCGTACTCATGGCGGCAGGCGTCGCGCTGGTGGTCGCGGGACTTATCGAAAGCATGCTCTATATGGCCCTCGGCGGATGGGCGGCGGCTGTTGCCGGTGCGGTACTGGTGATGGTGTGGGGCTTTCTGCGCGAAAAGTGGTGCATGCGCCGCATAGACGCAAAAGATATGCGCGTCCACCCCGGCTTCGGGTGCGATATCTACAGCAGAAAGATAGAGGAGCGCCTTGAGGAGGCCGACAGGCTTATAGGCGCAGACGCGCATTGAGGCATAATTTGCATATGATATATTGCAGGCGGACTTAAGTCCGCCTTTTTTTGTGTAATTTTTATGTTATTTGCGGCAAAATTTTACGCTTACGCCAAAGTATTTTGAAATATGCTATTGTAATTTGCCCGCGGATATGGTATAATCACAAAGACGAAAAAATCACAAAGATGAAAAATATTGCCGTGGGCAAAGAAATTGACAGGAGGTATTCTGCGCTGTATGCAACCAAAGTATAAAAGGGTGCTTATAAAGCTCTCGGGCGAAGCGCTTGCCGGCGAAAAGGGGCACGGCCTTGACGAGGCCGTGATCGCGCGCGTGGTAGACCAGATAGTGGCAATAAAAAATATGGACGTGGAAGTGGCGCTGGTAATAGGCGGCGGCAACTTCTGGCGCGGCAGGCAGGGCACGCACATGGAGCGCACCACCGCCGACCAGATGGGCATGCTGGCAACCGTTATGAACTCGCTCGCCATGATGGACGCCATAGAGCAGCGCGGCATACCCACAAGGGTGCAGACGGCGCTTATAATGACGTCCGTCGCCGAACCGTACATACTGCGCAAGGCGCTGCACCATTTTGAAAAGGGGCGCGTGGTTATAATGGCGTGCGGCACGGGCAACCCCTATTGCTCTACAGATACCGCCGCCGCACAGCGCGCGTGCGAAATTCAGGCCAACGTGCTGCTTATGGCAAAGAACATAGACGGCATTTACGACAGCGACCCCAAGCTCAATCCTGCCGCAAAAAAATACGACCACCTGAATTACCTTGACATAATCAAGAACGGCATAAAGGCCATGGATGCCACCGCCGCCACCATGTGCATGGAGAACGATATCCCCGTGCTCGCCTTCGGGCTTGACGAAGAAAATTCGATAGTAAAGGCCGTATGCGGCGAAAAGATCGGCACTTTGATAGATAATAAATAGAAAGTTCTCACAGATTTTGCGGCTGGTGTCGCCGCAAAATCTTCGTGATTTGAGCGGCCTTCTCGCGCGGCGTGCGGTAAATTACCGCCGCGCTCGGTCACCGCAAAAGTCTTTAAATATGCTTTTGCTCATCTCGCAACACGCAAACAGCGCATAAGTGCTGTTTGCAGAAATGTGTTGCTCGTCGCTCTTGCCGCGACTTTAAGGGCTCTCATATTATATAATCGTATATAATTTATATAATCGTATATAATCGCGGCAATTCACACCGGTGAGCTCGCTCACGCGACAAATTGAGTTGCGCTGGCGCAGGGAAATCCTGCTTGCGCACGTAAATTAATAAAAAATAACTGTCATTTCGAGCGTAGTCGCGCGAGGAGCGAAGCGACGACACTCTGCCGATGGTTCCCTACGGGAAACGGCAGATAAATCTATACGGCAGATAAATCTATTCTTTAATCGTACCTCCCTTAATAAGGGAGGTGCCGCGACCGCAGGTTGCGGCGGTGTGATCGGGAAAAAATGTACTAAAAAAATTTACCGTTTATCATATAAATCCAAATAAAAATTTTTAAGGAGCAGTTTTATGGTAGATAACGAACAGGTTGCAGAAATAATGCTCGTTCTGGAGGATAAGCTCTCCAAAACGGTCAGCGTTTTAAAGGAAGATTATTCCGTGATACGCGCGGGCAGGGCCAATCCCCACATCCTCGACAGGGTGATGGTAGATTATTACGGCGCGCCCACGCCCATCAACCAGACGTCCAACATCTCCGTGCAGGAGGGCAGGTGCCTTGTAATAGCGCCCTGGGATGTATCCATTTTAAAGAATATCGAAAAGGCCATTCAGGTTTCGGATATCGGCCTCAACCCCACCAACGACGGCAAGGTCATCCGCCTCGTCTTCCCCGAACTCACCGAAGAGCGCCGCAAGGAGCTTGTTAAAAAGATAAGAAAGATGGGCGAGGACGCAAAGGTGGCCATGCGCAACGTCCGCCGCGAGGCAATGGAGGCGCTCAAAAAGCTTAAAAACGACAAAGCCCTCTCCGAAGACGAGGTTGCCCTCTGCGAAAAGGATGTGGAAAAGCAGGTGGCAGACACCGTTTCAAAGGTGGATGCGGTCATGGCCGAAAAGGAAAAGGAGATCCTTACGGTATAAAATGGCAGAAAATAAAGCTCTTCCACGCAATGTGGGCATAATAATGGACGGCAACGGCAGGTGGGCAAAGCGCCGCCTGTTGCCGCGTTCCGCCGGGCACGACGCCGGCATGAAGCGCATAATAAAGCTGGTCAAGCACGTAAGGCAGACGGGCATAAAGTACCTTACGCTGTATGCGCTGTCCACCGAAAACCTCGCCCGCCCCAAGGAGGAGCTGGAGGGGCTGTATTCGCTGTTCCGCATGTACTTTGAAAAGTACGCGCCGCAGCTCACGGCCGAAAATTCCGCCGTGAGTGTTATAGGCGACCTTTCGGCTCTTCCGCAGGACGTGGCCGAAAAGATGCGCACAGCCTGCGCCCGCTCGCCGCAGAACCCCGACTTCACGCTGGTGTTCGCCGTAAATTACGGCAGCCGCGCCGAAATAGTGCGCGCCGCAAACTTTGCCGCCGAACTCGGCGGAAACATGACCGAACAGTCGTTTGCAAAGCTGCTGTACACGGCGGATATTCCCGACCCCGACCTTATCATACGCACGGGCGGAGAGTTGCGCCTTTCAAACTTTTTGCTATGGCAGTCGGCGTATGCCGAGCTGTATTTTACAGACGTGCTCTTCCCCGACTTCACCGCGCAGCGGTTCGACAAGGCCATAGAAGAGTTTTCCCGCCGTTCGCGCCGATTCGGCAAGGTGTAAGGCAGCTTTTTATGTCCTGATTTTGGGGCAGATGTGCGCTGCTGCCGAAGGAGATTTCTCCGCTCCACTCACTTCGTTCGTTGCGGTCGAAATGACGGGAGGGCTGCTTGTCCGGTTACTGTTTGAATGTGACAGGCGGCCGTAAGCCAGTGTTTTTTTTCTTGCGCAACGGCGCTTGTAATGTACCTGTGTGAATACGTGCAAAAAAGTTTGCCATTTAAATAAAATTGCGATATAATCTTTAAAGTCGGGCGGCAGTGCTGCATGTGCCGCAGGGGCGCACTTTTACCGCGCCTGATTTGCGCCCGTTCAAGCTTACGCAAAAAATTGCCCCGCAGCCATACTTTGCGGGGCAACTTACAGTAAATTCAAAAGGTTAAAAAGATGAAAGCAAGAATAATCACAAGCACCGTATATGTTCTGGCGGTCGTCGCGCTGTGCGCCGGCAAGTGGCTTATACCGGGCGGGTACGGCGCTCTTCTTTTCGACGCGCTCTTCTGCGCGATCGCAGCGATAGGCGCATTCGAACTCATCCGCGCCCTTGGCACCGTTTCGCTGTTGCAGCGCGCGGTCACCATCACCTTCTGCGCGCTCTCCGCGCCCATGTATGCGCTCATGTCTATGCTCGGCGGAGACGGCTGGACGGGACTTGCGGGCTGCCTTGCCGCGGGTGCAGTTGTGGTGTGCATACTCTTTGTTGCCGACCATTCGCGCTCCGACCTTAAAAGCACCCTTTCGTCGCTGTTCGTAATAGTGTATGTGGGCCTGCTCACGGGGCTTATGGGGGCAATAAACCACCTTGAAAACAACTCTATGCTGGCGATACTCTTCCTGTTCGTCAGCGTGCCATTCGCCGATGCGGGCGCCTTCCTCATAGGCATATCCCTCGGCAAGGTGGCTACTTTAAAGCTTGCCCCCGCCGTCAGCCCCAACAAAACGGTGATAGGCTTTTTCGGCGGCCTTATAGGCGGCATGGGCGGCGCGGTTGCGGCTTACTACGTGTTTGTTGCTCTCGGCGGTCAGCCCGCGTTTTCTACGGCATTGCCCGGCTGGGCTTTTTCGCTTATAGTCGGCTGCGCGGCGGCGCTTGCCACCCAGTTCGGCGACCTGTTTGAAAGCGCCATAAAGCGCTCGGTGGGCATAAAGGATATGGGCAGGTTGCTGCCCGGCCACGGCGGCGTGCTCGACCGCTTCGACGGCACGCTTTTTGCGGGCATAGTAATACTGCTGTCGTTCGTGTTTGCGGCATAGTATGCACCCAATCAACAAAAAATCTCACTTCCCGCCGTAAGGCGGGAATTTTTAAATATACAACTCTGTCATTAAAAGGCGGCGTACGGGGTATAATATTTCAGTACCCCTTTGCTTTGGCGGCGGTATTCTGCCGCAGCCGCACGGCATGCAACGGGCACCGTGCGGGCGCGCACGGCCTTTTTAAGGGGGGAAAACAGATGAAGAATATAGCGCTGATAGGCAGCACGGGCAGCATAGGCAGGCAGGCGATAGAAGTCGCGCTGAAAAATAAAGACAGCATGCGCATAGTGGCAATGGCGGCGGGCAGTTCGCACGCGCTGTTTGCCCGCCAGCTGGCGCTCGTCCGCCCCGAATATGCCGCGCTTGCAGACGAAAACGCCGCAAAAATGTGTTCCGTGCCCGCGGGCACCCGCCTTTGCGGGGGAGAGCGTGCCGCGCTCGACGTTGCCGCCTTTGAAGGGGCGGATATAGTTCTGGTGGCGGCGGGCGGCTTTTCAGGCCTTAAATACACCCTTGCCGCCATAGCCGCGGGCAAGGACGTTGCACTCGCCAACAAGGAGACGCTGGTGTGCGGCGGCGACATAGTGCTGCCCCTCGCAAAAAGGGCGGGAGTGAAGATACTGCCCGTAGACAGCGAACATTCCGCCATATGGCAGTGCCTGGGCTTTGAGCTGAACGCGCCATTCAAAAGGCTTATAATCACCGCCAGCGGCGGGGCGTTCAGGGATCTTTCCCCCGAACAGCTTGAAAACGTCACCCCGCGGCAGGCCCTTGAGCACCCCACGTGGAACATGGGCGCCAAGATAACGGTAGACAGCGCCACCCTTTTGAACAAGGGGCTGGAGGTGATAGAGGCGCACCACCTGTTCGGTGCGGAATATGGCAAAATTACCGCCGTTCTGCACCCGCAGAGCATAGTGCACTCTATGGTGGAGTTTGAAGACGGCGCCGTGCTCGCACAGCTGTCCTTCCCCACAATGAAGCTGCCCATTCAGCTTGCACTGACATACCCTAAGCGCCTGCCGCTTGCGGGCGCGCAGCTCGATTTTACCAAGGCGCTTTCGCTGCAGTTCTCCCCGCTCAACACGCAAAACTTTCCCTGTTTTTCGCTTGCGGTAAACAGCGGAAGGGCGGGCGGCACGCTCCCCTGCGCCATGAACGCCGCTGGCGAAGTCGCCGTGCACGCATTTTTGAGGGAACAAATCAGGTTTACCGATATTCCAAGGGTGATCGAAGGGGTACTCTCCGCTACAGACAGGCAACAGGCAGAAAGTTACGAACAGCTTGCCGCGGCCGACGCCATTGCGCGCCGCGCGGCTGAAAAAATAGTTGCACGCATTGCAGGCAAATAGCGCACGTTGCGGCATATATGCCTGCCAATTACATAAAACAGGGGTTTTTGCCGCTATCTCGGCCGCCCCTTGCCCGGTGCTGAAAGCCTGAACCTGATTTAAAGCGGGCTGCTTTCGGCACCCATGCTAAAAAGGGGTAAAATGATTTTGCTTTCTGCCCAGTCGGCGCTATCGGCAATCGGCGCGGTGCTGCTCGCCATACTCATACTGCTCGCCATGATAACCGTGCACGAGTTCGGGCACTACGTTGCGGGCAGGGCGCTCGGCTTTAAGATCAACGAATTTTCAATAGGCTTCGGCCCCGCGCTCTTTTCCCGCCGCAGCAAAAAGTCGGGCGAGCTGTTCTGCGTGCGCGCCATACCGCTCGGCGGGTACTGCGCCTTCGACGGCGAGGACGGCGAGGGTGTTAACGGCATGCTGCCTTCGCCGCGCAGCTTCAATTCAAAGCCACCATGGCAGCGCATAATAGTGCTTGTTTCGGGTGCGCTGTTCAACTATATCACGGCGGTGATAATAATCCTCGTCTCCTTTCTCGCCTTCGGGCAGATGGTAATACGCATAGGCGGGGTGACATATCCCGAAGGTTACAACGCCATGAACAGCTTTGTGGCGGGCGACGTTATAATCGAGGCAGAAGGGGAGGGGGTGTACCTCACTTCCGACCTGACGGAAGTTCTCGCCGGCAAAAAGGCGGGGGAGAGCGTGCAATTTACCGTGGAGCGCGGCGGCAGCCTTACAGAAATATCGGTAACGCTGCGCGCCGACTGCACCTTTGAAAATTCTGCCGACACCTCCGCGCTGTGGCGCGCGCTCGGGCTGGATACCGAGGTGCGCGAAGACGGCAATGCCTATTGGCAGGTGGGCGTTGTAAGCAGGCGCTTCCCCTTCTTTGATACGGTGGGGCGCAGTTTTGCCTATTCCTTTCAGATAGCGGGCACCATCTTCCGCGTGCTGGGCGAACTGTTGACGGGCAACATAGGCCTTTCCGCCATGGGCGGGCCTGTGACCACCATAATGCTCACCTCGCAGATAGCTTCGCAGGGGGTGCAGAATTTTTTGGAGATCGCGGCATATATAGGGGTCAACCTTGCCGTGTTCAACCTTTTGCCCATACCCGCGCTCGATGGCAGTAAAGTCATCTTCTGCCTTATAGAGTGGGTGCGCGGCAAGCCCGTGCCCAGGCGGATAGAGGCGGCCATTCACGCCGCGGGCTTTTTGTTCATACTCGCCTTTGCCGTGCTTGTGGATATTATGCAGTTCGCGCGATGCGGGTGATATTGCGTTTTCATTGCATTCAATCAAAGCGGCGGCGCGCCTGTGGGCGCGCCGCCGCTTTTTACGTAAAAAATTTACCGTATATTATATTGACCTGAAATGTCGGGTATATGCTCACTTTGCCGCGGCTACGCTCTGTGTGTGCTTTTCAAATTCGCCGTAGCGCAGTATCTGCCTGCGCAGGTTGCCCGAAGACAGCGCCAGCACGCCAACAACTATTACTATTATCATTTCGGGTATTATATACATAGACTGGTATATCAGCGAATATATGTAGGGGTTGGCGAGCACGGATATGCCGTAATCTTCGGCGTAGCCCGCGCCGAAAGAACCGAATGCGAACGCACCCGAAAAGAAGTGCGAAACAAACCTTGCAATTCCCGCAAGCACCGCGCCTATCGCAAATTGGCTGCGCATCTTGCCCTGCAGCGCCGCCACGTTGCGCATGCAGCCCGTAAGGGCTATCGCCATAAACGCCACTATATAGTCGAGCGCGAACTGCGCGGGGTGCAGTATCCACGCGTCCTGAATGGCCTGCAGCACGCCGTATATCACGCCCGTCACAAGCCCCTTTTTGCAGCCGAACATATAGCTGTACAGCATAAGCGGCAGCAGCGATGCCAGCGTTATAGAGCCGCCCATGGGCATGTGCACTATCCTTATGTACGACAGCGCGAAGGATAGCGCCACGCATATTCCGCCGAAGGTTATTGCGCGGGTATCGAAGCCCTTAGTCCTGTCGGCTATGAACGAAACGATTATTATCACGGCGAGCAGCGCCACGGCGCTGACATACAGCCCCACCTGGTCGCCCGTGGTAAGTTCTACGCCGTTCCATTCGCCGGCGTCGCCCGTGGAGTAGTAGACTATCAGGCACACCACCGCCGCAAGCAGCGCCGCGCCCGAAAGGCATACGGCAACTATCTTCACCGTTTTAAGCGGCTTTACGGCAACGGCTATACCGCTTGCCACAGCAACCACCAAAAACACAAGCAGGGGGAAGAAGGTGATGGGCACAAGCGAGTCTTCGCCCGTGCTCACGTCGTAAAAGTAGCAGGTAACAAACACCGCTATGGCAAGCACGCCGTAGCCTATCGCCACAAACAGCGCCACCTTGTTGGCGGTCGCCTGGCGGCCGTCTTTAACTTCGGCATTGCCGCCCGTGCGCGCCCTGAACGTGGCGTAAAGCGCTATCTTAGTGGCAATAAAGGCAACTATCAGCGCTATTGCCAGCCACAGCATCACCGTGCGGCAGCTGTCGGTCACCGTTTCAAAGTTGGTGAAGTAGCCTACGGCGTCGCCTAAAAGGTCGCCGAAAGCCAGCATTGAAGAAAACATAAAATAAAACCTCCCGCCGCGCATGCCGCGCGGCCCATACCGCCGAAAAGAAAAAGCCGCCTTAAATATTCTGCCGTGCAAAATAAATAAAGCGACCCAATTATATGGCCAACGTGCTATCGCTCAAGCATTACCTTGCCGATTCAAAGGGTATAATCTCAGCCGTGCGCATATGCCGCAGGCACCCCCGACGGTATTCATTTGTCAATAAGGCCGCGCGCGCCATATGCGCCGCCCGCCTTTCGCTAAAAATTATATGGCAAAAACGTCCGCAAGTCAATTGAATTTGCGTTAAAAATGTATTATAATTATTGCGTAACGCGCCGCAGCCTCAACGTGCGGCGCAGCGCGCCCGCTCTGCGGGCGGGAGGTATGTAATGTACAATTTTTATGCCCTTATGGACAGAATGAAGTATATAAAGCGCTGGTCGCTCATGCGTTCGGTGCGCGAAGAAAATATAATGGAACATTCGCAGCAGGTGGCGCTCATCGCCCACAGCCTTGCCATAATAGAAAATAAGCTTTTCGGCGGCTGCGTAGACGAAGGCAAATGTGTGCTGTACGCCATGTATCACGAGTGCCCCGAAGTGCTCACGGGCGACCTGCCCACGCCCATAAAGTACTTCAACCGCTCCATCACGGGCGCGTATAAGGACATAGAGGGGCTTGCGTGCGACAGGCTGCTTTCCACCCTGCCCGCAGAGCTGGAACAGGCGCTTTCGCCATACGTAAAGGCCGACTTTGGCAGCGCCGAGTGGAAGATAGTAAAGGCGGCGGACAGGCTTTCGGCATACATAAAGTGCCTTGAAGAGCGCCGCTGCGGCAATACCGAGTTTGAAAAGGCCGAAAAGTCCATCCGCGAGGACATACATGCCCGCGGGCTGCGCTCGGCAGACTATTTTATGGAAAATTTCATACCCGCCTTTTCGCTCACACTGGACGAGCTTGAAAAGGGCATAATGGACTGATAATTCCGGCGCATTTTTCTGTTTTTTCAAAAGGGCGCCGCATATGCCGCAACCGCGGCAGTTTTGCATTGTTTCAAGGAGTGATTATGAAGATATCTTCGCGCTTTACGGTGGCGGTGCACACGCTGCTTGTAATACATATTTACGGAAGTTCGCAAAAGGTGACTTCCGACTTTATTGCCGCAAGCGTGCGGGTCAACCCCGTCGTCATCCGCCGCGCCCTTTTAAGCCTTAAGGCGGCGGGCATGGTAGAGGTAAAGGCGGGCAGCGGCGGCGCAAGCATTGTAAAGCCGCTTGAAGACATCACGCTGTACGATATTTACGTCGCCTCGGACGCGGCCGAACAGGACGGCAAAATGTTCCACTTTCACCAAAACCCCAACCCCGCCTGCGCCGTGGGCCGCAATATTCACGGCGTTCTCGACGGACACCTTGCCGACGCGCAGCGCGCCTTTGAGGGCGAGCTGAAAAAGGTGACGCTTGCCGACCTTGTAAAAGACCTGAACGGAAAAATACAGTAAGCCCGCCCGCGTGAAAAATGTTAAGGCCGTATATAGTTATATAATAATGAAAAAATAAATAATAAAGGTATGTGCGCGCGCCGCGTTTTGCGGCGCGCGCATACTTTTTACGAAAAAAATTTTTTAAAAAAGTTTGTTGTAACACTTGACGTTACAACAAACGGGTGCTATATTATAGATGTAACTTAAGTGGTTACAACAAAAAAATAAAAATTCAGGAGGATTTAAAAGATGAAAAAAATTGCAATCGTTTGCGCAGCGGGAAAGGAAGGCAGACTTCTGGTAAAAGAGGCGCTTTCGCGCGGGTATGAAGTAACGGGCTTTGTCCGCAATGAGGGCGACAATATCCCCGACGGGGCAAAAAAAGTGGTAAAAGATCTGTTTGATCTCACCACGGCCGACCTTGAAGGTTTCGACGCGGTGATAGATGCGTTCGGCGCATGGACACCCGAAACGCTTCCCCTTCACAAAACTTCGCTCGCCCACCTGTGCGATATTTTAAGCGGAACGGGCGTGCGCCTGCTTGTAGTGGGCGGCGCGGGCAGTCTTTACGTAAACCCCGAACACACTCTGCAGGTCAAAGACCTTGACAGTTTCCCCGATGTGTTCAAGCCGCTTGCAAACGCGCAGGGTGCGGCACTTGAAGAACTCAGAAAACGCGACGACGTAAATTGGACTTTCCTCTCCCCCGCAGGTGACTTCGTAGCCGATGGCGAGCGCACCGGCGAATACCTTCTCGGCGGCGAGGAATACTTTGTCAACGACAGGGGCGAAAGCCGCATAAGCTATGCCGACTACGCAATTGCCATGATAGACGAGGTTGAAAGCGGCAAACATATCATGCAGCATTTTTCTGTCATTGGCAAGTAACATAACAGGCAAGCCGTCGCCCGGGCCGCTCGGTTCGTGCTTTTACCGTTGCACGGCGGGCGAAAGTGTTGTATAATAATGGCGCGCCGCGCATGGAGGCGCGGCGCGCATTGCCCGTTTGGGTAAAGTTTTGAGGGGGTTTTATGCAGCAAAAAGTTTTAGATAGGCTTATCGGCAGGCTCTGCAAGGAGCGGGGCGAACGCGTGCCCGAGCTTGACGAAAGCCGCAAGCCCGACTATTTCCGCGCGCTGTGCAACATACGCCCGCCCATGCCCGTCAGCGACGAGTTTCTGCGCCTGCAGGACGAGTACCTCTCTGAGCGCACCGCGCAAAAGGTCGTGGCAGACGTAAATGCATTTACATATAACGGCGGCATTGCCATATGGCGGGGCGACATAACAAGGCTCAATTCCGACGCCATAGTAAACGCCTGCAACTGCTCGCTTTTGGGCTGTTTTCAGCCGCTTCACGGCTGCGTAGACAACGCCATCCACTCCGCCGCGGGCGTTCAGGTGCGGCTGGACTGCAACGCCATGATGCGCGGCGGCACCGAACCGAACGGGCGCGTGCGCGTTACCGGGGCGTATAACCTGCCAAGCCGCTACATCTTTCATACCGTCGGCCCGATAGTAAGCGGCAGGGTGACGGAGAACAACCGTCGCGATTTGGAAGGCTGCTACAACTCCTGCCTTGCAAAGGCGGAGGAGATGGGCCTGTCTTCCATAGCGTTCTGCTGCATATCCACGGGCGTGTTCGGCTATCCCGTGCGCGAGGCGGCTGCCGTGGCAATAAGCGCCGTGCGTGCCTTCTTTGCGCGCGGTGGAAAGGTAAGGGTGATATTTAACGTATTTTCTGCGGAGGACTGTAAAGTTTATGAACAACTGCTCGGGTTCGCTGCCTGTTGATAAGCAGGTAAAAATTCTGCGCGCGTGGCTCTCCGATGCCGATGCGGTGGTCATAGGTGCGGGTGCGGGACTGTCCTCTGCCGCGGGCTTTACTTACGGCGGCCGCCGCTTTAAAGAAAACTTTGCCGACTTTGAAAGGGCATACGGCTTCCACGATATGTATTCGGGCGGGTTCTACCCCTTTCCCTCGCGCCAACATTTCTGGGCATACTGGTCGCGCATGATAATGCTCAACCGCTACAGCGCGCCTGCGGACGGGCTGTATTCGGCGCTGCTGCGCGCTGTAAAGGACAAAAATTATTTCGTGCTCACCACAAACGTAGACCACCGCTTTCAGATAGTCGGGTTCGATAAACAGCGGCTGTTTTACACGCAGGGCGACTACGGCCTGTTCCGGTGCGAAAAGCCCTGCCACAACAAAACTTACGATAATTACGCGCAGGTAAAGGCCATGGCGGAGGAGCAGAAAGACCTTAAGATCCCTTCGGCGTTGGTGCCGCGCTGCCCGGTATGCGGCGGGTATATGACAACGAACCTCCGCATAGACGACAGCTTTGTGCAGGATGCGGGCTGGCATGCCGCGTGCGCGCGCTATAAAAATTTCATTGCCCAAAATTCGGGCAAATGCGTGCTGTTTTTAGAGCTGGGCGTGGGCATGAATACGCCGGGCATAATAAAATACCCGTTCATCGACATGACTTACCGCAACAAAGAAGCGCGCTATGCGTGCATAAATGCAGAAGACAACTTTGCCCCCTTGGAGGTAGAAGAAAGGTCGCTGTGCATAAAGAGCGACCTGAACATAATCTATCAGTTGGTGTAGGTGTGCCACTTCCCCTAATAGTGGATGTGCCGCGGCCGCAGGCGCAATAGCGTCAATGACGGACGGCATTACTTATATCACGCGGGCGCAGCCCGCTCATCACTTATCACGTTTCCGCAAGGAAACTCTTAACTTGCGCAGCAAAGCGCGATCATCACTTATCGCGTTTGCCCTACAGGGCAAACTTATCACTATAAACAATACAAAAAAACAGCATCCCCCTCGGAATTTTTACATCCCGAGGGGGATGCCTTGTACAGACCGTTCATTTGCAAATAAGAATATTTTTAAATGAACGTCGCCTGATTGATTCGTGCGTGATTGCGGGCACCCAATCACCCCGCACATCCCGCGCACCGGGCTTTCATCCTCATACGCGCCTTTAAGGGCGCTCAGGCAGGAAACTTTTCTGTATTCCGTCTGTATTGTTCCTTAAAAGTTTGCGCGTCATGCGCAGGAATTTTACGCTGCCTCCTTTTTCCGCAATGGAACAAGTTGGTTTGTTCAGGCTGCACGCCTCTTTTTAAAAGACAGATTATCCGCACATTATCTGATGCCGTCCGCTCGTCCGCGATACACAGAAACTTTAAAATTTATCTTTTGCAAACTATGTAGGCGTAAAACCTGTTTCCGTGCGGCGCCATGGCCGTGCGCATCTGCCGCGTTATTTATTTTTGTGGCCCTTATCTCGACCGGCTCCGCATACCGGGCGGGGGGAAGGGGCGCGCCCGTTCCCCGATTTGTTCCGGCAGTCCGGGCACAAAAACCTGCACAATTACGTCTGTGCAGGTATTGTATTCAAAGTTATTAAATTTTAATTCCGAGACCCGCTTCCGCTTTTTATACGGTGCTTTTTTTATGCACTTGCGGCAAACGCCATACAGGTGAATCTTTTAGTTTGCGTTCCATCGGTCTTTCCGCTTGCGCGGCACGGCCTTCAAAAGGGGAGAGGAAGTAACCTTTAACAATGCCTTGGGCCCTTTTTGCCTCTGCTTTAAAAATTTAAATTGTCGGGCTGTCTGCCTTCAATTCCCCGTCGTTCAAAATTTCCTTATCCGGAATGGGAAAGTTTTCCCTTCAGAGCTTTAAAAACTTATCGCCGGACTTTTTAAATCTTCGCCGCCGGAGTAAAGCAGGCTTATTTCATTGTTGCGGGATGCTTCGCCTCGGCTGTTTTCAAGCCATGGCCTCGTAAGTTTCCGTACCCGATCTTCCGAAAACCGATCCAAATCCCTGCGAAATTAAAACCGTGTTTTCAGAATAAGGTCTCCCGGGTATGACTGTTCATTGGACTACCCTCCTGAGATTCGTAGTAGCTTTGCAGAAGTAAAACTTTCTTTTCATAGTCTTTTACCTCCTTGCCTTGCTATTCAATTTATTTTTAACGGGCGGTACGCATTCAGCTGTCCGCTCTTCGAATAACATTGACCCCCTTTCGGGGCTACTTGAATTTCATCTTTAACCTCTTTTTGTTTATTTGGCAAAATGTTTAGCGCTAACATTTTTTGTTTGCTTTTATCTTTTTGTACCTTTATTATAGCATCGCAAAAGCGTTTGTCAAGGGGTAAATCAAAAAAATTTTAAAAAAATTCAAGCTTTTGTGCTACCTGCACGGCCCTTTTTCTGCGCGCTATATTAAGTGTCGCGCGCGAGGGCATGCGTGCCCGCCGCCGCAATATATGCATATAATGTTTATATATTACACAAAATATAGTGCCTGCCGCGTTCTTAAGGCACAAAGGGCGGCAGTGCCCCGCAAAAGTGTTGACAAATGTGCCCGTATAATGTATATTAGCATAACGTTGTAAAAATTGCGGCGCGGTTGCGCCGCGGAGGTAAAGATGGATATCAACTGCAGCCGCCAGGGCGACGTTTTAAACGTAAGCTTCAGCGGAGACATGTGCGCCGAATGCGTGCCCGCCACCGAGGCGTTTTTAAAGGAGAACCTTGGCGGGGTCACAAAGCTTACGCTGGACTTCGGCAACGTGCGCAAGCTGACCAACGAGGGGCTTATGCTTCTTTTGTCCACAAGGAAGAAGCTCGGCGCCGCCGGCATGAAGATAATAAACGTGGGCGAAGAACTGTACGACAGCCTTGAAAAGCAGGGAGTGACTACCCTGATAGACGTGGAAAAGGCGGGCTGACGCCCCGCCGCTTTTCGTTTGGTTTTGCATGGCGCGCGGCGCCCTTACACAGGCATTTTATTATTCTCCGCGTACGGCGTGCGTGCATGCCGCATGCGGGGGATATTTTTTTACGTGGCGGGTGCGTAAAAATTTTTTTGGGCGCAGGCATGCGCCAAATACCCCTAAAAAGCCCTTGCAAGCGCTGTTTTTTTATAAAATGCATAAAATTTTGCACAGCCTGCACGGTTTTTCGCCGTTTGACATATTTTTGCCGCGGTGCTAAAATTGTTCTGTAAGCGTAAATTGCAGACAGTCGCAGGGCGGCGCACGGGCTGCCCCTGAAATTTTCTGCCTGCGGGAGAGTAAAACATATGTCGGAAGACGGGCTTCGGATCACGCCGCTTGCAGGGCGCGTGGCCATAAACAAAAAGGAGGCGGTCACCGGTTCGGTGCTGCTGGCCATACTCATAAATATTTTCGTGCTCGTCCTCGTGCAGTTTTTGAGCGCCCGCCTCTTTCAGGGCTATGCCGCGCTGTTCTGGGTGCTTGCGGTACTGCTCATCGTCGCCGACGCCGCGCTGTGCGTGCTGGTCTTCCACAGGGCGCTGTCAGACGTGTGCTCGGCCGCCGCGCCGCCCTATACCATAGCCTACCGCAGCGACGGTTACTTTGTGCTCTGCCACAAGAGCGGCGCGCGCGAATATGTTCCCCTTGCCGCCGTTGCAGACGTAAAGGCCACGCCCGCAAAGTTCGGCTTTATAGTAAACGGCTGGGCGTATTCGGGTAACCTGAACTACGGCAAGGTGACGTTCTACGTATTTTCGGGCGGAAGAATAGAAAAAAAGTGCGTAAAAAGGGTGGTAAACTGCGCGCAGGCGGCAAACTTTATAAAGCAGGCGTTCCTGCCGCACGGCACCTGCGCGGAACTGTATACCTGCAGCCCCGCAGGCGGGAGCGTAAAGCCCGCGCCCGAAAAGGCCGTGCCCATAGCCGCGGCTAAAAAACCAGCCCCCAAGGAGGAGGACAAGGTGGCAGCCGCAAAGCGCATACTGCTGAACAGGTGAGCGCGCCGCCCCGGCGGGGTAAAGCGCAATTTGCACATTGGTTGGCGCATATATGCGGGGCAATCGCATTTACGGCGCGCGCAGCGCGGCGCGTTTCGGTTGCCTTAAAAATAAATTTTTCAAAAGTGCGGCTTTGCCCAAAATTTTACAATTTTTTGGTTGACATTTCCGTCGCCCGTGTGGTAATATACAGGTACAATTCAATCCCGTGGGGGAGTAGTAGGCGCGCTGCTTTGCGCGTGGCAGTAAACCAACATCGTGGCAAAAGATAATTTTGCCTGGCCTGCCTTAAATTCACCAGACTCACGTATATGCTGTAAAAAATAGCTTATACGGGGTCTTTCGTTTTCACCGTAAGCTTAAACAGCTTGCGGGTATTTTTTTGTGCGGCTTTTTTAATTGCACCCGCAATATGGCGCAATCAACGGCATGTTTTTTGAATGAGCGCATGTATAGAATTAATGCCTGTCCGTCATTGACGCTATTGCGCCTACGGCGAACAATAGCTATTCCGTCGCCTGCGGCTCCTTACGACCAAGGGCGAAGTATTACCCACCTTGTCATTTCGAGCGGAGGCGATAGCCGAAGCCGAGAAATCTCAAGGTCGACAAGGCGAGGATCAAAGAGATTTCTCCATGCGTTCGCCTTGCTCACTTAGTCGAAATGACAGGGAGGAGCATAGCTCCGCGCAAAAAAATAATAATATTTTTAAAAAAATAATAATGTTTTTATTTTTTTTAATTTATAAAATGCTAAACGGAGGTTCCCATGAAGGAGTACATTCAGTCCGCGCAGGACGTGCTTTCGCAGATGGGCACAGACCCCGACAAGGGCCTTTCTGCCGCTGAAGTGCAGGCCAGCCGCGAAAAACACGGCGAAAACCGCTTCACGCGCGAAAAGCCGAAGTCCATCTTCAAGCGAATTTTAGAGGCTCTGTGCGAGCCCAT
The DNA here is from genome assembly GCA_944341075.1 of uncultured Clostridia bacterium. Classification (GTDB taxonomy): domain Bacteria; phylum Bacillota; class Clostridia; order Christensenellales; family Borkfalkiaceae; genus Coproplasma. The sequence continues at coordinate 70,482 of CALVLV010000001.1, read as the reverse complement.
GCTCATCATCCTGCTCGTCGCGCTGGCGATAACGGTCATCGTGCAGGCCGTAAGCGCGGCTACGGGCGGCGAATTCGACTATATCGAGTGTATAGGCATAGTCGTTGCCGTGCTTCTTTCCGTCACCATAACGGTGGTGATGGAGGATAGGAGCGCGCGCGCGTTCGAGGCGCTGTCGCGCATAGGCGAAGATACATTGGTAAAGGTCATCCGCAACGGAGAGGTGCATATGATCCCCCAGCGCGAGGTGGTCGTCGGCGACATACTGTGCGTTGAAACGGGTGCAAAGCTGCCCGCCGACGGCAGGCTGATACAGAGCACGCAACTCATGTCTGACGAAAGCGCCCTCACCGGCGAAAGCATGGCCGTGCACAAGGACGCAACGTTTGTGTGCGCCGCGGAAAATACGCCGGTGGCCGAACGGCACAACATGCTGTATTCGGGTTGCTTTATAACGGGCGGCAGCGGCAAGGCGGTAATTACCGGCGTGGGCGACAACACCGAATTCGGCAAGATCGCACGCGAGCTCACCAACCAGGATAAGTCCAGCACTCCCCTGCAGGAAAAGCTGGGCAAGCTTGGCAAGCTTATAACCACCGTGGGCGCCATAGCCGCCGCGCTCATCTTCATAGTTCAGGTAATAGAGATAATCGTGCGCGGGTTCGACGGAATGAGCGGCACGCAGATATTCGGGCTGTTTTCCGAGGCGTTCATAGACAGCATCGTGCTCATAGTCGCCGCCGTGCCCGAGGGCCTGCCCACTATAGTCGCCGTCACGCTTGCCATAAATATAATAAAGATGTCCAGGCAGAACGCGCTGGTCAAAAAGCTCGTCGCCTGCGAAACGGTTGGCTGCATAAACGTCATCTGTTCGGATAAGACGGGCACGCTCACCGAAAACAGAATGACCGTGACCGACGTGCAGCTGGGCAACACGCACCTTTCCCCTTCGGAAGTGCCCGCAGGCAGCGCCATGATGGTAAACTTCTGCGTAAACTCCACTGCGGACGTGCACTTTGCGGGCGACAAGCCCGAGTTCATAGGCAACCCCACCGAATGTGCAATGCTTGTTGCGGCGCACAAGTCGGGCGTGGCGTATGCAGAGGTGAGGGGCGCGTACGAGCAGATATACCGCTATCCCTTCTCTTCCGAAACAAAGAACATGACCACCGTTATAAGCCAGAACGGCGCGGCCGTGGCGTACACCAAGGGCAGCCCCGAAAAGATCATTGCCATGTGCAACATGCCTGCGGAGGAAAGGAGGGCGGCTGAAGAGGCCATAGCCGGCTACCAGGCGCAGGCGGGCAGGGTGATAGGGCTTGCGCACCGCACGCTGGAGCGCGAATATGACTTCAAGCAGGAGCGCGCACTTGTGGAGAGCGGCATGACCTTCGACGGCTTTGTGGTCATATCCGACCCTCTCCGCGCGGACGTGTTTGCCGCCGTGGAGCGCTGCCGCCATGCGGGCATAGATATAAAGATGCTCACGGGCGACAACATAATAACCGCCAAGGCGATAGCCACCCAGCTGGGAATATTGGACGATGACCACATCGCCGTAGAGGCAAAGGATATTGAGGATCTGCCCGAGGACGAGTTTAACGAAATAATCAAAAAGATACGCGTTATAGCGCGCTCCACCCCCGTAATAAAGATGCGCGTGGTAAAGGCGCTCAAGGCGCAGGGCAACGTTGTTGCTGTCACGGGCGACGGCATAAACGACGCCCCCGCCATAAAGAATGCAGACGTAGGCGTTGCCATGGGCATAACGGGCACCGAAGTCAGCAAGGAGGCAAGCGACATAGTGCTGCTGGACGACTCGTTCTCTACCATAGTCACCGCCGTGCAGTGGGGCAGGGGCATTTACGAAAACTTCCAGCGCTTCATCCAGTTCCAGCTTACGGTAAACCTCTCGTCCATGTTAATTGTGTTCGTGTGCGTAGTTCTCGGCAGCGTGTTGCCGATTTCCAACCCCTTCACGGCACTGCAGATGCTGTGGATAAACCTGATAATGGACGGCCCTCCCGCAGTCACCCTCGGCCTTGAACCTATGCGCAAGGGACTCATGGACCGCAGGCCCACGCCAAGGAACGCAAGCATACTTTCAAAGGATATGCTCTCGCGCATAGTCGTTAACGGCGTATATATGACGGTAATTATCGTGCTCCAGTACGCGCTCAACTTCCTCGGCATAGAGGAAGGGCACAACGGCACCGCCGTGTTCACGCTGTTCGTGCTATTCCAGCTGTTCAACGCCTTCAACTCAAGGGAGCTGGGCAACAACAGCATATTCAAAAACTTTTTAAGCAACCACATAATGCTGGCCGTGTTCGCAGGCACGTTTGTACTGCAGATAATAATAACGCAGTTCGGCGGCACGGTGTTCGATACCAACGGCCTGAACATTCTGGACTGGCTCAAGGTGTTTGCAATGGCGTTCAGCGTTATAGTGCTCTCAGAGCTGGTAAAGCTTGTGCGCAGGCTGATAGGCTGCGTAAAGCAGAAACGCGCAAATGCTTGAAATTTTGCTTGCTTTCTGTATTGAATAGTGCAATTGCCCGCGGCATATGCCGCGGGCAATTGTAAATTTTACGGCGCAGGCGGCCGCCTGCGCGCAGCCGCCCCCGCTGTTGACAGCGCGGCAAAAATGCGGTATAATCTATAAAAATATATCGGTGGATATTATAGTAAAAGGAGGCAATTTATCATGTTGAACACAGGCGACAGGGCGCCCGATTTCACCCTTTCTGACGACGGCGGCAGGCAGTATTCGCTTTCGGACTTTGCTGGCAAAACGCTGGTTTTATACTTCTACCCCAAGGATAACACCCCCGGCTGTACCCGCCAGGCATGCGCGTTCGGCGCGCTGTACGGGCAGTTTAAGACGCTGGGCGCCGAAGTTGTTGGTGTAAGCAAAGATTCGGCGGCATCGCACGCAAAGTTCAGGCAAAAGTATTCGCTGCCATTTATAATGCTGTCCGATCCCGATAAGTCGGTGCACGCCGCATACGGCGCCATGGGCGAAAAAAAGCTCTACGGCAAGGTGACGGTGGGCACCATACGCACCACCTACGTTATAAAGGACGGCGCTATCGTATATGCAAAGGCGGGCGTTTCGCCCGACAAGAACCCTGCCGAGGTGCTGGAGTTTTTAAAGACGCTCTGATTTTTTCGGCATAATAAACAGCATAATAAAAAATGCGGTAAAAAATGCGCGCGCGGCTGTTGCCGCGCGCGCATTTTTATATATTTTATAAGGAGGGTATAGGTAAATTTTTTGCCACGCAGGGCGGCTGTCCGCCGTCTGCGTGCGTATGCGGTATTTATGTAGGCTGGTCGGCAGGGAGGGCCGCATGCATGCCCTCGGCGTAAACGCGGCGCACCTCTTTGCCCGCGCCGTCGGCAAAATCGCATATCTCGCCCCTGTATACCACCGTTCCGCATGCAAGCTTCATAAGGTCCATGGGCGTTACAAGCCCGTCTGAATACCCGCGCTCCGCAACACCGCAGCTTTCAAGTACATATGCCACGAATTCCGAACAGAAGAAGTAATTTTCCCTCTTATACGGCTTTTTTGCTATCGCGTGCAAAAGCCCCTTGTAGTTGTATTTGTACTGCCGCCGCTTTGCATACATTGTAAGCAGCGTCTTTTCAGCAAGCTCGTATGTGCGGTCGTCTACAGGTATGCGTATCACGGCTATCCTGGTGTGGCCGAACCTTTTAAAGGTGCCAAAGTCGGGCGATTCCTTCACCAGCCCGCCGCGGAAGGGATTGTAAAGGCGCACCCTGCCAAAGGAATACAGCTCCTTTAAGTCTGGCGTAAGGCTTATAGAGGCGTGGTTGAACTGCCCGCGGGTAAAAAGTTTGATGAGGTTTGAAGGGAAGGTGCCCGTCTGCGACAGCACTACGTATAAATACTTTTCCATACCGCTTCTCCTCACCAAAGGTGTATCTGCCACAGCATAAGCGCCTCGCCCGTTACGGCAATGTGTATGCACATTATAACGGTGTCGGCAACGATGAGCGTGCCCAGAACGGCTACTATTATCTTTGCAACTTTAAAGTTGAGCTTTTTTCTGCACAGGTTCAAAAGAGGGGTATAGGCAAACTTGAAAAGCAGCCATGCGCCTATGCCGTACCCCAGGGAAGGTATCAGCCCCGCGTACTGCGTCACCTGCAGGGGCAGGTCGCTGTAGTCCCACAGCTGTACGCCGAACAGTATGTCCCAAAGGTTGCCCACGGCAAGCTCGCCCAAAAATACCGCGCCGCAAATCACCGCTATCGTTATTATGTTGGAGAGCACTTTCGTCTTTTTCGTGCTTACCTTGAACAGTTTTTTGCCGAAAAAGGCAATGTCGTCGGCGCTGCCCAGCGCTATGTGCACGGCAAAGGGTATAAGCGCATACGGCGATATGAACGGCAGTACGTGAAAGCGCGAATCTATTATGCCGTCGGTGACTGCCTTTACGGTATTTTCCGCCAGCCAGCCTACAAATGCCATGCCTATGCCCAGCACGGCAAGGTATACAAATTCCACGCCGAATATTGTAAGGCGCTTTTTTTCGTGCACGGCCGTATCGCCGCCCTTTGCAACAAGCTGTTCGTTCATATTTTTCTCCGTATTTTTCAGCCCCGTCGGGGCAGCCCGCATTTTATGTTGCGGCGCATTGATTTATTTTTTCCGTATTTTGTAGCTTAAGCTTACCGCGCCCATGTTAACTTAACATTAAACTTTTATAAACACAGTATAAATTTTATAATTTTTTCTCCTTTCTGCGGTAAAATCTGTGCGCATACAAACCTGCCGCCCCGCCTGCAAAATTGCCCGTTGACAACTTTGCCCGCAGGTAATATAATTTATATATATATTTTTCAAGCTTTATGCGCCGCCTTGCGCGCCGCATAAATTCAAGGCGGTGGAAACATGAAGTACATTCTCGCGTTAGACCAGGGCACTACCAGCACGCGCGCCGTGCTGTTCGACAGTGGCGGGCGCATAGTCTGTTCGCACGGCAGGGAACTGCCGCAGATATACCCCGCGCCCGGCATGGTGGAGCACGACCCCGAGGAGATATTCTTCTCCTCGCTGCGCGTTATAAGCAACGTGCTGCAACAGGCGGGCATAACCCCCGCAGACGTGGCGGCAATGGGCATAACCAACCAGCGCGAAACTACCGTAGTGTGGGAAAAAGCCACCGGCCGCCCCGTGTGCAACGCCATAGTGTGGCAGTGCCGCCGCACGGAGGAGCGGTGCAGGCAGCTCGCGCGCGAGGGGTTTGCCCCGCTTATACGCGGCAAAACGGGCCTTATACCCGACCCCTATTTTTCCGCTACCAAGCTGGAATGGATACTCTGCAATGTTGCGGGCGCGCGCGAACGCGCGGAGCGCGGCGAACTGCTGTTCGGCACGGTGGATACCTACCTGATGTGGAAGCTTACGGGCGGCAGGGTGTTTGCCACCGACTACACAAACGCCGCGCGCACCATGCTGTTCAACATACACACTCTGCAGTGGGACGAGGAGCTGTTAAAGCTGTTCGGCATACCCGCCTGCATGCTGCCGCAGGTCATGCCCAGCGGAGCGCCGTTCGGCGCAACGGATGCGGCCTTTTTCGGCGGCGAAATACCCATATGCGGCGCCGCGGGCGACCAGCAGGCAGCGCTGTTCGGGCACCTGTGTTTAAGTGAAGGCGACGCAAAGAACACCTACGGCACGGGCTGTTTTCTGCTTATGAATGCGGGCGCGCGCCCGCCCGAGGTAAAGGACGGGCTTCTGACAACGCTGTGCGCTTCGGTGGGCAAAAGGCCGGGCTACGCGCTCGAAGGCTCGGTGTTTATAGGCGGCGCCGCCGTGCAGTGGCTGCGCGACGGGCTGGGCATAATTTCCTCCGCGGCGGAAACCGAGGAGCTGGCCGTGCGCGCGGGCAGCAGCCTGGGCATGTACTTCGTGCCCGCGTTCAACGGGCTGGGCGCGCCCTACTGGGACGGTTCTGCCTGCGGCGTTTTAAGCGGCATAACGCGCGGCGCCCGCCGCGAACACATAGTGCGCGCCGTTCTTGAGGGCATAGCCTACCGCGTGAACGATGTTCTCCGCGCAATGGAGAGTGCGTGCGGCGCAGACCTTTCGCGGCTGGCGGTGGATGGCGGCGCCAGCGCCAACAACTTTTTAATGGGCTTTCAGGCAGATATCTCGGGCTGCACCGTAGTCCGCCCCGCCGCTACCGAGGTGACTTCGCTGGGCGCGGCATACCTTGCGGGGCTGTGCTGCGGCTTCTGGGAGAGCGAGGAGCAGCTGCGCGGCAACGCCGTGTGCGAAAGGGCGTTTGCTCCGTCTATGGGCGACAGAGAGCGCAAAAAACTGCTTTCCGGCTGGCGGCTTGCGGTAAGGCGCTCGCGCCTGACGTAATTTTATTTATGATATTATAAATATTTTTATCTGTATTCGGCGAAAATATTTATTTTAAATAAATTGCATTATGTGCGGTATATATGGCGCTGTTTTTGCCGCCGGGCGGCGTATACCGGCAAAAATATTTCCGTTAAAATAAATTTAAATAAAAAATATAATTTTATGCAAAATAAAAAATATAAATTAAATTTCGAGCTTGTGCCCGATAGCTGCTGGTATTCCAACCTGCGCAGCATACTTTCGCCTTCGCAGTGGGGCGCGGTGCGCAGAAAGGTGTGCGCAGAGGCGAACGGCAGGTGCATGATATGCGGCGCGCCCTCAAAAAGACTTGAGGCGCACGAGCAGTGGGAGTACGACGAAGGTTCTTGCACACAGTGCCTTGTCCGCATAGTCGCCGTCTGCCCCGCCTGTCACGCCGTGATACACATAGGCCGCACGCAGCTGAAGGGCGACGCCCGCGCCGCCGAAGATCACTTCATGCAGGTAAACGGCTGCAGCTATGCCGAAATGCGCGCCGCCCTTGGCAAGGCCAATGCCGACCACATCCGCCGCAATGCCTTGCCCGAATGGAAGCTGGATATAGCGGCGCTGTACCAATATATAAAATAATGTTATGCAACAGTGGTGCGCCGTTATGCAAAACGGCGCGCCCTTGCGCGGCGCCGTCGGCATGCGGCGCGGCGCTGAGTGTTTGCAGGGTCATACAAAAAGTTTTCCACAATTTATCCACAATGCTGTTAAAAGTTTTCAACATAACGGGGCAAAGCGGGACAAAAACGCGCCTTTTTGCCCTGCAGACAGGCATTTGCTGCGGCACCGCACAGTTTTGTGTGCGGCGCCGTTTGTTATAAAAAAACATACAATATATTGTGCCACTGTACTTGACTTTGCACAATATATTTAATATACTGGTAGTCGACCGTATGTTGCGTGCGGCGGCGCGGCCAACCTGCGCAAACAGAGCACGACGCATGTGTGTATAGCTTCTATAACTTTTTCTAATACAAGATATTGTGTTTTTGGTATTGACATTCTACAATATGTGCTGTATAATATAAGTGTTCACTCAAAACGGAGTAAATTTACTGCCGCTTGTGCGGCTTTTATAATGTAAACGGGGTGCCCGCGGACGGCTTTTTTCCGCGGAACTTTAAGGAGGAATTTCATGAAAGTCATAAAAAGAGACGGTACGACCTGCGATTTCGACGGAAGCAAGATTTTTACCGCCATCAAAAAAGCCAACGAGTCCGTCGACCCCGAGGATAGGATCGCCGACGAGCAGATAACCGCCATAGTGGACGACATATCTTCCCGCCACAGGGCGCGCCTGCTGGTGGAGGATATTCAGGACATGGTAGAGGAAAAGCTGATGGAACTTCAGAAGTATCAGCTTATGAAGTCCTACATTCTCTACCGCTACGAGCGTGCCCTCGTGCGCAAGGCCAACACCACCGACGAGAGCATACTTTCGCTTATACGCAACGCCAACAAGGACGTAATGGAAGAAAATTCCAACAAAAACGCCCGCACGGCGTCCACCCAGCGCGACCTTATCGCGGGCGAAGTTTCAAAAGACCTCACCCGCAGGATATTGCTGCCCGAATATATTTCAAAGGCGCACGACGAAGGCGCCATACACTTCCACGACGCCGACTACTTCCTGCAGCCCATATTCAACTGCTGCCTTATAAACATACAGGATATGCTTGATAACGGCACGGTTATGAACGGCAAGATGATAGAAAGTCCCAAGTCGTTCCAGGTTGCCTGCACGGTGGTTACGCAGATAATTGCCTCCGTTGCCTCTTCACAGTACGGCGGCCAGTCGGTAAATATGGCCCATCTCGGCAAATATCTGCGCCGCACCAAGAAAAAGTACATGAAGCAGTGCGACGAGCAGTTCGGCGATACTATCAGCCGCGAAGAAAAGGATAAGTTCGTGGATATGCGCCTTAAGGACGAGCTCAAGGCCGGCGTGCAGACCATACAGTACCAGATCAACACGCTCATGACTACAAACGGACAGTCGCCCTTTGTAACGCTTTTCCTTTATCTTAAGGAGGACGATCCCTATATCGAAGAGAATGCCATGATAATAGAGGAGATACTCCGCCAGCGTTATCAGGGCATCAAAAACGAAGTCGGCGTATACGTAACGCCCGCCTTCCCCAAGCTTGTTTATGTGCTCGACGAAAACAACTGCCTCAAGGGCGGCAAGTACGACTACCTTACAAAGCTTGCCGTAAAGTGCTCTTCCAAGCGCCTTTACCCCGACTATATCTCCGCAAAAAAGATGCGCGAAAATTACGAAGGCAACGTGTTCTCGCCCATGGGCTGCCGCTCGTTCCTGTCCCCCTGGAAGGATGAAAACGGCAACTATAAGTTCGAAGGCCGCTTCAATCAGGGTGTTGTTTCCATTAACCTTCCCCAGATAGGCATACTTGCCCGCGGCGACGAAAAGAAGTTCTGGGAACTCATGGAGGAAAGGATTCAGCTGTGCTTCGACGCGCTCATGGTTCGCCATAACGCGCTTATGGGGGTTTCGTCCGACGTATCGCCCATACACTGGCAGTACGGCGCCATAGCCCGCCTTGACAAGGGCGAAAAGATAGATAAGTATCTGTTCGGCGGATATTCGTCAATCTCGCTCGGCTATATAGGCCTGTATGAAGTTACAAAACTTATGACGGGCGAGTCGCAGACCACAGAAAAGGGACAGGAATTTGCCTTGAAGGTAATGAATTGCCTGCGTGACCATTGCGATAAGTGGAAGGAGCAGACCAACATAGGTTTTGCCCTGTATGGCACACCCGCAGAGTCGCTGTGCTACCGCTTTGCCCGCATAGACAAGCAGCGCTTCGGCACCATAAAGGATGTGACCGATAAGGGCTACTATACAAACAGCTACCACGTGGACGTGCGCGAGCACATAGACGCATTCTCCAAGTTCAAGTTCGAAAGCCAGTTCCAAAAGATATCTTCGGGCGGCGCAATATCGTATGTTGAAATACCCAACATGCGCCACAACCTCACCGCCATGGAAGATGTTGTAAAGTTTATATACGACAACATCCAGTATGCCGAATTCAACACCAAGTCAGACTACTGCCAGGTTTGCGGCTACGACGGCGAGATAATGATAAACGACAACTACGAGTGGGAGTGCCCCATCTGCCATAACAAGGACCAGCGCAAAATGAACGTCACCCGCCGTACCTGCGGCTACCTTGGCGAAAACTTCTGGAATGTGGGGAAGACCAAGGAAATAAAAGCACGCGTTCTACATCTCTGATTACTCCGCCAAACTTCATATAAGCTTCGCATAACTTTGTCGCCGTTACGGTTCCGCTCAGTCACTTACGCCTTAGTAAGCTCCCTCGCGGCGTTCCGCCGGCTTCGCGTTCTGCTCGCTTCTATGAAGTTAGTAATTTGGGTTTTTAATTAAGGTAAAAATTATTTAAAAAGGTTTTAAACGCGCGGCGCGCATATGCAACGATATGCGCGCCGCATTTGTCAATTTGCCGCGCGCAGGGGTATGTGCGTCGGCATGAGGGGTTTTTTATGAACTATGCTACCATAAAATACTATGATATAGCCAATGGCCCCGGGGTGCGCGTGTCGCTGTATGTAAGCGGCTGCCGCAACCACTGCAAGGGCTGCTTCAACGCCGAAACGTGGGACTTCAAATACGGCGAACCGTTCACGCCCGAAGTGGAGGAAAAAATTTTCAAGGGGCTTGAACCTTCGTACATAAAGGGCTTTTCGCTGCTCGGCGGCGACCCGTTCGAACCGGAAAACCAGCTCGCGCTCGTCGATTTTATGGAACAGCTTAAACTTAAGTTTCCCGAAAAGTCTGTGTGGGCATGGACGGGCTACGACTTCGAGGCCGACCTTCTCACCGGCAAAAAGGGCGATCCGGACGTGACTATGCGCCTTTTAAAGTGCATAGACGTGCTTGTAGACGGCAGGTTTGTGGAGGAGCTTAAAAACCCCGACCTGTTGTTCCGCGGCTCTTCAAACCAGCGCGTCATTCTCGTAAAGCCCTCGCTTGAGAGCGACGAAGTGGTGCTTTGGGACGAAAAGACGGTGGTATAAGGCTTGCGCGTTGTCATTTATGCCAATGGCGAAGCCCGCGCGGAGAAATTTCGCTGCACAGGCTGCCACATAAAAAACTGCCTTGCAAAGTGTTTTGCCGCGGCTGCATAAATACAGGTTAATTCCGCCATATGTGGCGGGCAATTACAGTATATAAAAGGGGAAAACATATGAACATAGGAATCAAAAAGCTCAACAAAAATGCAAAAATTCCCGTCTACGGCAGCGAATTTGCCGCGGGGGCAGACCTGTATGCCTGCCTCGATTTCCCCGTGGTCATCGCGCCCGGGCGCACCAAGGTGATACCAACGGGCATCGCGCTGGAACTGCCCGTAGGCTATGCGGGGCTGATATATGCCCGCAGCGGCCTTGCCACCAAGCAGGGGCTTGCGCCCGCAAACAAGGTGGGCGTGGTGGACTGCGATTACCGCGGCGAGGTCATGGTGGCGCTGCACAACCACTCTTCGGAGTCGCGCACAGTAAATTCGGGCGACCGCATAGCCCAGCTTGTAATAACGCCCTATATAACCGCCGTGTTCCAGGAGAAAAAGGAGCTTTCGTCCACGGCGCGCGGCGCGGGCGGCTTCGGCAGCACCGGCAGCAAGTAACAGTTTAAATAATAACCATATATTGGCGGGTGCCCTTCGGGCGCCCGTTTTTTTGTATAAATTATGTTACAAAAATATTACATATTTATTACTTTACAAAAGCCTTATGCAATTTGCCCTGTCTGCGGAAAGGTGTATAATATACCGTGAAAGCAGGAGAGCAGATCTCATGCGAAAAAACATCACTGCATTGTAAATTGGGGGCATAGTATGCTTAAAGCAACAGGCATAAGCAAAATATTTAAAACAAAGCGCGGCGAGGTTGCGGCGCTTGCGCCCTGTTCGCTTGAATTCGGCGAAAGCGGCCTTGTGCTCGTCTGCGGCGAAAGCGGCGGCGGCAAAACCACCCTTTTAAATATACTTGCCGGCACAGACACCCCCTCTTCGGGAACGGTAGAGTGTTCCTTCGGCAAATACTATGGCTCGTTTGTGTTTCAGGGCGGCAGGCTTTCAGACAGCCTCACCGTGGAAGAAAATTTTCAGCTTGTTAAAAGAATGTTCCCCGAAAAGTGCAAAGACTTCCGCGAAGACGCCGAAAGGTTCGGGCTTACCCCGCTTTTAAACCGCAAGCCTTCGGAACTTTCGTTTGGCGAGGTGCAGCGCGCGGCCATCATCCGCACGGCCATGGCGGGGCGCCCCGTGCTGTTTGCCGACGAACCCACCGCCAACCTCGATGAAGAAAACTGCCGCATGGTGGCAGAGCTGCTCAAAGAAATTTCGCGCGAAAGGTTGGTCATCGTCTCCACTCACGAGCGGGAGTATTTCGATGATATTGCCGACCGTATCATATTTTTAAAGCGCGGCAAAATAATTTCGGACAGCAGCAAGGCAGGGGGCGAAGCGCCTTCGGCAGAAGAAAACACCGCCGCAGAACCTCTGCCCGAGGGCGGGACAGACGGCGAAGTAAACGGCAGGGCGGACAGCGGAATAAATATATGCGCGCCCGTGCTCGGGGCCAAAACGGCGTTCTGGCTGGCGGGCAAAACGCTGCGCCGCACGGCGGTCGCCGTGGCACTCACCGTCGTATTTCTGGCAGTGTGCGTATTTTCGCTGACCACCTTTTCTAACCTGTATTTTTCAGACGATATCACCTCTACGATAGCCGCCGTCAGAAACGACGGCTCTGCGGTATTCGAGCTGAAGAAAGATCACATAAGCTACGGTTCCTATGGGCTGAACATGATAATAAACGGCGGCGATACTTCCCCCGTCACCGACGAAGAGCTGGAGCAGTTCAAAGAGGACTACGGCGCAGTTTTCTTTTATGACGGAAATTTCGATCTCAGCGTTCCGGACGCCACTATAAACGGCATTCCGGTAAGCCGCATATACGTTTCCGACAGTTGCTTTTTGCCCGTGCAGTACGGTTCGGCAGATCTGGACGGCGGCATCGCCATAAGTTCGGTTTCGGCCGAAAGGGTCAAATCTGCCTATGGCATAGATGATATCGGCGACATGATAGGCCTGCAGGCGGGCGGCTTTACCATAAGCTGCATATATTCGGTAGAAAGCGCCGCGTACGATAGTAAGGCGCTCCCCTATGAGGACATCGAAGGCCTGGAAGGCAGGGTGGTGATGTCTGAAGAGGCGTTTTTGCAACGCATTGCAGATGCATGCGGTCAGGTTTGCAACTTGCGCAAAAGCATAACGGGTACAGACATAGAGGGCACCTTTCGCTTCGGCACCTTTTCGCGTGTGAAAGACGAGCCTATGTATTTCACGCCCGTGTATGGTGAAGACGGCCCCGCCGCGGGGGAGATATACGTCTCCGAACGGTATGCCTCGCAAAACGGCGGCGCGGAGGCAATTCTCGGCACAGAGCAGACGTTTTTGTTTGCCGGGCCGGACGGCAAATTTGCGCCTAACACGTTCACCGTGAGCGGCATTTTTGATACCGCCTACACCGAATACTTTATACTTTCCGATGGCGACGCCTTAGACCTTGCTCTTAAATACGGCGAGTGGAGAATGAACGGCAACACCGGCATATGCCTGCCCGAATACAGCGAAGGCAATGTGCGCGAACTCAAGGCGGCGGGCTTTTCAGAAAACTCTTACATCACCGAAAATATTGCGGAAGCGCTCGATTGGTTCGATTCGCTTGGCAGTGTTCTTGCCGTAGTATGCGGCATATCGGGCATATGCGCCCTTGCCGCGCTGATATTCTATGCGGCGTTTGCCTTTGCAAGGTGCGGGCGCGAAGTGGGCATCCTGCGTTCGTTCGGGCTGTCCTCTGTCAGGGCGTCGCTGGTGTTCTTCTGTCAGCTGTGCGCAGCGGTGGCGGCGGCGCTTGTCATCGGGGCGGCAGTCGGCATTGCCTCGGTATCTGCGTGGAATTCCGCCGCGTTCGCGGCGGCAGGCGCCATGACGGTGTATTTTGTCCCGCTCTGTCTGCTCGTTTCGCTGGGCACGGCAGCGGTGGCATTCGGTTTCGGCGCGCTCTTTGTATATCTCTGCGCGGTGGCAAAAAGCTCGGCGCGCTTTTTAAGGGAGAGTTGATAGCGAGCGGAGAAATCTCTGCCATATACCATGTCCCCCTTGTGTAAAGGGGGAATTAAAGGGGGATTGTAATCCCACCGCCATATTCTCATAAATTCGAATATGTCACCTCCCTTAATAAGGAAGGCTGTGTTGCGGTGCAAAGAGATTTCTCCATGCGTTCGCTGCGCTCACTTAGTCGAAATGACAAGATAAGAATAATGCCGCTCGGCCGTAAGGAGCCGCGGGTGCCATTTATGTTATTTCGGGCGGAGCGAAGCGCAGTCGCGCGAGGCGCAGCCGCTGCCCTGCCGAGGGCCCCTATGGGAAACGGCAGATAAATCTCTAAAAAGCAGTTATAAAGAGAGATCTTTCGGCTTCGCTCAAGATGACAGCCGGCAGCCGATAAACAAATTTCTTGGGAACACCTCAAAAAATTGCAGATTGCCGCATATATATTGATATTTAAGGCGCCCCGCCGCACAATGTTGTGCGGCAGGGCGCCTGTATTTTTTTCTTTACGCGCAAAATAACATATTTTGTTTGAATTTTTCAGATAACACTTGACAACGGCGGCGTAAAATAGTAAACTTAATAAGTAATAAATTACTTATTTTTTGCGGCGGGATCGCGGCAAAGCGCCGCCGCGGGGAGTGATATATGGAATACTTTGTCGGCATAGATATCGGCGGAATGACCATAAAGGGCATAGTGCTCGATTCCAAGGGCGCCGCCCTTGTGGAGGACGTGGCGGTGACCGGCTCTGAAAGGGGCGGCGACTTCATGTGCGACGTAATTGCCGAGCTTATCAACTCAATGCTTGCCAAGTGCGGCATAAGCAAGGAAAATATCTCCGTCGGCGTCGGCTGCCCCGGCGTTATAGACAGCAAAAACGGCGTGCTGGTGTTTTCGGGCAACCTGAGCCTGAGGGACTATCCCCTTGCGCAGAAGATAAGGGAGCGTATAAACGTGCCCATCAAGATAACCAACGACGCAAACGCCGCAGCCCTGGGCGAAGCCAAGTTCGGCGCCGGCAAAAATTATAAAAACAGCATACTTGTAACGTTGGGCACGGGCGTAGGCGGCGGCATAATAATAGACGGCAAACTGTTCGAAGGCCACAAGTCCGCGGGCGCGGAAATAGGCCACATGGTAATAGAGCGCCACGGCGACGTGTGCACCTGCGGCAGGCGCGGCTGCTTTGAAGCTTACTGCTCGGCAACTGCCCTTGTGCGCCGTACGCGCAGGCAGATGGAAGATAACCCCCGCTCGGCAATGTGGACAAAATACACTTCCGAAACGGCAAACGGTAAAACGGCCTTCGACTTCTATCACGACGATATAGACGCAAAGGAAGTGGTTGACTGGTACATAAAGTACCTCGCCTGCGGCCTTGCCAACCTTGCAAACATATTCCGCCCCGAAATAATAATGATAGGCGGCGGCGTGAGCGAACAGGGCGACAACCTTACCGTGCCCCTTCAGACCTATGTAGATAAAGAGCTGTTCGGCGGCACCTCTTACGCTCCCGTAAAAATAGTAAAGGCCTCGCTCGGCAGCAAGGCGGGCGCCTACGGCGCTGCCGCGCTGGCCATGAATTATACAGTGTGATGCAAAAGGAGGATTTATGACGAGAGACATTCCGGAAATTTCCCTTCAGAGATTGCCCGTTTACCTCAACTATCTCAAATCGCTCTCGGGCGACGAAAATAAGTATATATCTTCCGGAGCCATAGCCGTTGCGCTCGGCATGGGCGAAGTGCTCGTCAGAAAGGATCTTGCCTACACAAGCAGCGCGGGCAGGCCCAAAGTGGGCTATGTGCGCACCGAACTTATCGCCGCGATAGAGGAGTACCTGGGCTGCAACGCAAAAAAGAATGCCGTGCTTGTCGGCGTGGGCGGGCTGGGCCGCGCCCTGCTCGGCTATGGCGGCTTTGCCAATTACGGCACAGATATAGTGGAGGCATTCGATAACGACCCCGCCAAGATAGGTACGCAAGTTTCGGGCAAAAAGGTGTATGCCGTGGAGGAGCTTGGCGCAGGCATAGTGCGCTGCAACCCCACCCTGGCAATAGTTGCCGTTCCCGCGGCCGCCGCGCAGAGCGTGTGCGACATGCTTGTAAAGGCAGGGGTAAAGGGCATACTCAACTTTGCCCCCGTTCAGCTCAAGGCCGAACAGGGCGTGGTGGTGCGCAACATAGACGTTGCCGCCAACCTTGCCATAATAGCCAGCATGCTCTGATAATATTAAATGGTTTTTTGCCGTTTATTTTCGCCTGCGGGCAGTGCCGTATGCGCCGAGTATGCGCGTGAATATGCGGCGCGGGCGGGCAAAAAGCTTATGCAAAAAGCCGAATGATATGTATTTTTTGCCGCGTGCGCGGCGGGAACCTGTTCCCGTCGGTGTGCGCGGTTTTTATTTTGCGGCAAGCGCCGTGCAGCTCAAGGCGGGCGGCAAAGCCGCATGAATACTGCAACTCTACTCACGGTAGAGTGCCATTTTTGTGCGGTAGAGTGCCCTTTTTAAAGCGTAGAAGGCGGCGGGGCAATTTTCTTTTTAAAAACATTGATTTTTGCCTTGCCGTGTAATAAAATAACCGTGATAAATAAATTGGCCGCGGGGCTTTAATCCGCGTGCGGCCGCCTGCTTTTTTAAAGGCGGCACTTTTTACGCCTGCGGCAAACAGCGGCTGCTATGGCCGCCCGCGCTGGGCAAAAGCGGCAGAGCTGTTCGATGCCCCGCCTCGGGCGGGAGGTTTTTCCGCAGGTAGATAAAAATATAAAGGAGATAAAAAATGGCTGATTACAAAATTACATGTTGTTCCACGGCAGATATTTCTTCGCAGCACCTTGCAAAGCTCGGCGTGGCGTTCGGCAAATACCACTACATCATAGACGGCAAGGACTTTGCCGACGACCTCTACGCCACCATGACTCCTCCCGAATTTTACGGCATGATAGACGCGGGCGCAATGCCCACCACCTCGCAGGTCACGCCCGAAGAGCTGTGCGAGGTGTTTGAACCCATCCTCGCCGCGGGCGAAGACGTGCTGCACATAGAATTTTCCTCCGGCCTTTCGGGCGGCTGGCAGTCGGCGCTCGCCGCGCAGCAGACAATGCAGGCGCGCTACCCCGACCGCAAGGTGTATGTGGTAGATTCACTCGCCGCCTCTTCAGGCTACGGCCTGCTTGTAGACAGAGCCGCGGAGCTCAAGGCGGGCGGCATGGGCATAGACGAGCTTAAAAAGTGGGTGGAGGACAACAGATTGCGCGTAAGGCACTGGTTCTTTGCCACAAACCTTGCGCACTTCAAGCGCGGCGGCAGAATATCCGGCCCCGCCGCTGCCATAGGCAGCATGCTCAAGATCTGCCCCGTAATGGACGTCAACAACGAGGGCAAGCTCATCGTGCGCAGAAAGGCGCTCGGCCGCAAAAAGGCGGTAAACGACATTTTCAACTGCATGTGCGCGCAGGCCGAAGGGGGGCTGAACTATTCCGGCAAGTGCTATATAAGCCACTCTATGATGGATACCGAGGCACTTCAGCTCAAGGATATGATAGAAAAGGCCTTCCCCGAACTGAATGGCGAAGTGGAGATCAACCCCATAGGAACGGTAATAGGCTCGCACACGGGCCCCGGCACGGTGGCGCTCTTCTTTTTCGGAACGGAAAAGCGCGGGCTTTAATTGCGTAAATTTATTCGGGCGGCGCATTGCGCCGCTCTGAATATTTTTCGGGTAATTAAATTTATGCCTCCGCCGCATGCGGCAATGCGTTGGTTAAGCTATATTGCCGCCCCTTTTCACGTTAAGCAGTGGATATTTTGCCTGCATTCGTGCCTCTTGCGGTAAATACCGCCCAAAAAATATCGGCTTAATTTTTTATTCAACTTCAGTTAAAATTGACAAGCGCGAGCAATATAATATATAATCTATTCGGTATGCGCGCCGGCCGGTTTCAGCCTTTCGGCCCTAATGCGCGCATGCTTAAAACGATAATTATTTTTTTATGTGCGCGCTTTGCGTGCGCACGCGGAGTTTTTCAGCGTGACGTTTAAAAGTCAGAACCCCGACAAAGGCGCGGAAGAAAAAGATATATCCCTGCCCGAACAGCCCGAAACACCGCCCGCCGAAGAGGAGGCCTCCCCGCAGGGGCAGGCCTTGCATAACGCGGCACAGACGGGCGGGCAAATACAGCCCGCAGAAGGTGGGGCAGGCCCCGAAGAACAGCCCGCAGAGGCCGCGCAGGGGCAGATGGCAACGGTTGCCGCTCCCCCCAAAAAGAAGCGCAGGTGGATATGGAACATAGTGCTCATAGCCGTGATAGCGCTCGGACTGTGGAGCTTGTTCAGCATAGCCGGCGAAGTGACCGACGGCGACGGCATGACCTTTGCCGAAGCCATGAACAGCCTGAGCGTGGGCGGCGTTATCGGCCTTGTGTGCGCGGTGCTCGCCGTAATGGTGGTGGACAGCCTCAAGTTCTGCTTTGTAAATAAGGCGGTCATCGGCAGGGTGCGCCCCGGCGTGGCAATAAAGACAAGCTTTCTGGGCAAGTTCTACGATAATATAACGCCCTTTGCCACGGGCGGCCAGCCCATGCAGATATATTACATGACCACCAAGGGCGTAGATGTTTCCAACTCCTCCGCGGTGGTGCTCATACGCTACTTCGGCAGCATATTCGGCTTTACATTAATAGGCGCCGTGTGCATGATATGCGGCGCGGCGTGCGGCGTTTTAGACGGCGTTTCGGGCAGAACGCTGCTGCTTGTCTGCGGCTGGGTGGGCCTGGCGGTCAACCTCATTCTCCCCATATTCATAGCCTTCTTTGTGTTCTTCCCCAAGCTTGCGGGCAGGTGCACCACGTGGTTCATAAATATGGGCGTAAAGCTGCGTATCGTAAAAAATAAAGAAAAGGTGATGGCAAAGGCGCACAAAATAGTGGACGACTTTGTTGTCTCTTTTAAAATAATAGTAAAAAAGCCGCTGTGGCTTGTGCTGTTCCTCGTCTGCTGTTTTGCCGAAAACTTCCTCACCTTTGCAATGCCCTGGTTTGTTATGAACGCCTTTTCGTGCGATGTAGACGGAATGTTCTTTGCCATAATGTGCCTGAACGTATACGCTACCTTCGGCGTTTCGTTCATACCCACCCCCGGCAATTCGGGCGTTATAGAGGGCATGGGCGTGCTCGCGTTCTCGGTTGCGGCGGGCGCCGCGCTCGCGTGGTCGGTGCTCTTCTGGCGCTTTGCGGCCTACTATATCTATATCATTATAGGCATTGTGATGACGGTTGTCGACCTGATCATAAAAAATATCAAGGACAGAAAGCAGGGAAACTGATGAACAACACAGTTATGCCGGGCACATACGGCAGACGCGCGCCTGCGCGCTTAAACAATTGCATGCCGCATATGGCCGAATCATTGCCTGCGGCGGGGAGGGCGGCATGAAGAACATTCTCCTTGCGGTGGACGCATGGTACCCGCAGATGGGCGGCCCCAACGTGGTGCTGGCAAACTACTATAAATATCTTTCAGAAAACAACGAGGTGACTGCGGCAGTTCCCTCTTACGGCAGAGAGACCGACGAGCGCGTGGACAGAGAAACGGGCGTGCCCGTAATGCACGTCCGCTCGGTATATATCCCCATAGGCGGCTTCCGCAACTGCGTGCCCGGGCTGGACGGCGCCCTGCGCCAAAGGGCAAAACAGGCCGATATATTCCATGCCCATTCGCCGTTTGCGCTGGGCAACTACTTTGCAAACGCCGCAAAAAAATACGATAAGCCCTCTGTGCTCACCTTCCATACAAAGTTCAAAGACGAATTCATGCGCTATACCCACTCTAAGGTCTGCACGGCAATAATGATGCACCGCATAATGTCGGTGATAAACAAGACCGACTATGTGTGGACGGTGTCCAACGGCGCCGCGCAGACGTTGCGCGAATACGGGTACAAGGGCGACATAACCATAATACGCAACGGCACCGATATGACCGTGCCAGAAAATGCCCGCGAGCTTGTAGACAGGGTCAACGAAAAATACGGCCTTGCGGACGAAGAGAACGTGCTGCTGTTCGTAGGCAGGGTGGTGCAGACCAAAAACCTCAAACTTGTGTTCTCCGCCCTCAAAAAGCTGAACGGCAGCGTGCCCTTCAAAATGGTGGTCGTCGGCGACGGCGAGGGCATGAAGGAGTACAGGCAGATGGTTTTGGAATACGGCCTGGGCGACAGGGTGCTGTTTGTGGGCGAAGTTACCGACAGGCAGTTTTTAAAGGCGTTCTATCTGCGCGCCGACCTGTTCGTGTTCCCCTCGGTGTTCGATACCGCCTCGCTCTGCCCCATAGAGGCCGCAGCCTTCGGGCTGCCCACGCTGCTGGTGAAGGACAGTCCCACTTCGGAGATAATAAGGGACGGGTTCAGCGGCTACGCCGTGCCCGCCGACGCGGACGAGTGGGCGGAAAGGCTTAAATACATACTTTCAGATAAGTCCGCCCTTGCCGCCGTGCGCGAAAACTGCCGCCGCTACGTATACCGCAGCTGGAAG
The DNA here is from genome assembly GCA_944341075.1 of uncultured Clostridia bacterium. GTDB lineage: Bacteria > Bacillota > Clostridia > Christensenellales > Borkfalkiaceae > Coproplasma. The sequence goes on along the minus strand of CALVLV010000001.1, from coordinate 50,346 downwards.
GACGTGGTCGCAGAAGCAGAGGCTGAGTACGACAAGTTGCTGCGCTGAAGCAGTCACATAAAAAGCCGCGCGGTTCGCCGCGCGGCTTTTTGTATAAAGAAAACCCCCGGATAGTCCGGGGATTCAGTAATAGGCTTTTGCCGATGAGTAAAAAAGGCTGTATGAGCAATAAGCGGACAAGTCCCCCCCCCCTGTGTAAATGGGATACCCCACACCGTGCCCCCCTTGTGTAAAGGGGGGGGGATTAAGGGGGGATTGTAGGCGCAAAGCGCCGTAGTAATATGACAATCCCTCAGTCAGTTCCACTGCCAGCTCCCTTGTGTAAAGGGAGCCTGCAATGCGGAATAGATTTTTCCGCTCGCTACGCCCGGTCGAAATGACAATGTCGCTAAATTATACACTTTTCATGCGCTCCGCTACCCGTCGCCTTTGTTGACAAGGCGGCGGGTATTATACTATAATTATATCCGTGCTATCGCGCGCGTTTTGCCGCGCAAAAAACTGAAGAGAGCTTACAATGCAGGTTTTAAATACGGTAATTTCCGTGCTGACAACAATAGCCACGGTTTTCACGGCGTATCAGGTGGTCTATCTGCTTATCGGCGTGTTCTCCCCCAAAATAAAGTTTGCCCCCGCCGCAAAAAAGCACCGCTATGCGGTGGTAGTTACCGCCCGCAACGAGGAAAAGGTTATAGGCAAGCTTATAGAAAGCATAAAAAATCAGACTTACCCCGCAGATAAAATAACTGTGTTCGTGTGCGCGGACAGCTGCAGCGACAAAACTGCCCAGATTTGCCGCGGCATGGGCTGCGTGGTATACGAGCGGTTCAACAGCGACCCCAACTTCGCCCGCAAGGGCTATGCGCTCAAGTGGCTGTTCGAACATATCCGCGTCGACTACGATATATGCAGTTTTGAAGGCTTTGCCTTTTTCGACGCCGACAACGTGCTCGCCCCGGACTGGTTTGAAAAGATGAACAACGCCTTTGATACGGATGCCGACATAGTTACTACATACCGCAATACAAAGAACTTTGACACTAACTTCATCTCGGCAGCCTACGGCATACACTTTTACCGCAGTACTGTAAGCTATCACCGCCCCCGCCAGCTCATGGGCCTATGCACGCACATTGCAGGCACGGGCTATTGCATAAAAAGCCCGCTTTTAAAGGACGGCTGGAATTTTACCGAACTGACCGAAGATACTGAACTTACCCGGAACATCGCCGCGCAAGGCAGGCGCATAGCTTTCTGTGAAGACGCCGAGTTCTTTGACGAGCAGCCCACAAATTTCAAGGTCATGTTCCGCCAGCGCCTGCGCTGGGCAAAGGGCAGGCTGTTCGTGTTTTTAAAGCATGGCTGGATGAATTTAAAAGGCATATTCACGCGCAAAAAGGCCGCCGAAGCATGGACAAACTATGATATGTTCTGGTATATGTTTCCCGGCGGGCTGTATGCCGCGGTGCTCTCCATCATCTCCGCAGTGGCGGGGCTGGTTGCGGGCATTATAGCCGGTACGGCCGTAAACGACGCGCTCGACGCCGTATCCGGGTGGGACTTCTATAAGCAGATACTCATAGCGGCGGCGCTTGCATACCTCGGCTTTACGCTGCAGGCCGCCGTGGTAATGATACGCGAAAGAAAGCGCATCCACTGCTCGCCCGCCAAAAAGGTGCTGTATGTGTTCACCTTTTTCTGGTTCGACCTTGTAAACGTACCCATCAGCCTTGTGTCGCTGTTCATGCGCGTGCGCTGGAAGCCAATCCCGCACGATAAAGCCTTTGACTATAAACAGATCGTGTCAAAAGGGGGGGTAACACGCTCTCCGACTGAACCTGCCCGCAGACGCGCTGAAAATGTATTAATTTGCCTATATGCGCCCGCCTTTGCCATTATGGCAGAAGGGGGTGCGGCATGAAAAATGTCAATGCGTCTCCGCGTGCAGACGGCGTAAAAAACAATGGTGTGCCTTTTTACGACCGTTCGTCCTGCCTTGCATGCGTTTTTGTTGCGGCGCTGTGCCTGCTGCTCGCGTTTGTGTGCGTCACCATAGTTTCAAAGTGCTCGTTTATATATGCCTTTCATGATGGCAACGACGTAAACTGGTTTCTTACCGTCGGTCACGGCATTGCGGACGGGCTTGTGCCGTATAAAGACCTGTTCGAGCAAAAGGGCGTGTTGCTATACATGCTGTTTGCCCTTAATTACGCCATATGCGGCACCCAATTGCACGTTATATATGTTGCGGAGGTGCTGTGCGGCGCGGCGTTTTTGTATATTTCATATAAAATTCTCAGGCTGTGGCTCACATACAGGGGCGCCGTGGCAGGCACCGTGCTTGCGGCCGCGGTATACTTTACCTGCCGCGCTTTCTGGTGCGGAGGCGGCGAGGCTGAAGAGTACTGCCTTCCGCTCATAGCCTACGGCGTATACGTCTTTTTAAAGGCGGCCGCGTCGGGTAAGGGCGTAACTTACGCGCAGTCCGCAATATGCGGGGCGTGTGCGGCGTGTATACTCTGGGTAAAATATTCCATGCTGGCATTTTATGCCGCGTTTGCCGTATGCGTGTTCGTTGAATACTGCTTAAGGCGTAAACCGGGCGGGGGCTTTGCCTGTGCGGGCGCCTTTATAGGCGCGTTTGCCGCAGTCGGCCTGCCGTGGGTGATATACCTGTGCGTAAACGGCGCGTTCGGCGACATGCTTCGCGTATATATAGGCATCAATTTGTTTGGGTACGCGGGCGACGGCGGCTTAGTGCAAAAAATCGTCGGCTTCTTCGGCGCCCTGTTAGAGGTAGTGCTCAACCCCTTCTTATATCTGTTTGTAATATTCGGCGTAGTATATGCGCTGTCCGTGGCGTTCCCCTCTGGGGCGGAGGGCAGGCGCTGTAAGATATATTATATCGTCATCCTCGTATTCACCTTCATTGTTCAGTGTATAGTGTTGGGCGATATAGGCTATTATCACCTTGTAATGGCGGCGTTCATGCCCCTCGGCATTGCCGGCGGCGCATACTGCCTGCCCAGGTTATGCGCGGGCGTTGCGGCGCTGTTCAACGGCCGCAGGCATAAGGGTGTAAAAATTGCCGATAGGTATGCCGCGGCACTGGACAGCATGCAGGCACGTTCGGCCGCGGCCTTCGCGCGCGTAAAGTCGGTAGTGGGCGGCGGCATAAGGGTGCGCGTGCTTGCAGTCGTGTTTGCCGTTATGGCGGGTTTGTGCCTTATCTTCGGCAACAATACGCTCGATCTGCTCAATTCCCGCTCGTATTACCCCCAGTTTGCCGCGGCGCAGGCAATAAAAAACAGTCCCAATCCGCAGGGCAGCCTGCTCAGCTATAAAATATTCGACCGCGGCTTCTATACCGCCCTCGATCAGACGCCGGAATTTTATTATTTTGCACAGAATCTGATCTCGCGCGAAAGCTATCCTGAACTGTACGAAGGACAGGAGAGCTATGTCATAAACGGCGAAGCCGACTTTGTCGTCACCGAGGAGAGGTATTGGCGCGAAGAGCATGCCGAGGGCAAGCCGCTTGCAAAGTACGAATACGTCATGTCTTTGGAATACGACTATATAAGGAACAATTTAGATCCCAACCGCCTTGAACTGTGCCTTCTGGCGCTCGGGCGGGAGTATGGCGGAACGGGCGGCGATATACTGTGAATCGTTGCCGCACGGCATAATTTTTGCGCGCCGCCGCGCCATGGCGCGGCGGCGCCATATTTTTGCAATATAAGCCCGTTTTGCGGCAAATTTGCGTATTGACTTTGCCGCCCGCATATGGTAAAATTTATATCGGAATTATACATATCAACTGTCAGCGCCGCCGTGCAGTGCGGCAGACGTGAAGGACGGACGCGATGATAAACAGAATGGCGCTGTTCAGCGACGAAACGGAGTGCTACCGCACCCCGTACGAGCCCGTAAAGGGCGATAAAGTAACAATAAGGCTGCGCACCCTTGCGGGCGACGTTTTAAGGGCGTATGCCGTTATAAACGGCCTGAAAAAGGAGATGGCAAAGGAGCGCACCGACGGCACGTTCGACTGGTACAGCGTGCAGATAAGCTGTACAGACGACCCGGTGAACTACTATTTCGTAATATACGACGAAGACGACAAGGTGTGCTACAACAAGCTGGGCTGGGTGGAAAACAACCAGGCGGAGTACAACTTTTCGTTCATTCCCGGTTTCAAGGTGCCCGATTGGGCAAAGGGCGCGGTGGTATACCAGATATTTGTGGACAGGTTCTGCAACGGCGACCCCTCTAACGACGTGCAGGACAACGAATATTACTACATTCAGCAGCACAGCCGCAGGGTAAAATACTGGGGGCAGCCCCCGGAGGGGTTCGACGTAGCCAACTTTTACGGCGGCGACCTTCAGGGCGTCATGAAAAAGCTTGACTACCTGCAGGATCTGGGCGTAGACGCCATATACTTCAACCCCATCTTCGTCTCCCCCTCCAACCATAAGTACGACACGCAGGACTACGAGTATATCGACCCGCACCTTGCCGTGATAGAGGAGGACGAGCCCTACGCCATGGCCGACTGGGAAAAGCACGACGGCTTTGCGCGCAGGTATATAAAGCGCGTGACCTCGCGCGTCAACCTTGAAAAGAGCAACCAATATTTTGCCGGCCTTGTAAAGGAAGTGCACCGCCGCGGCATGAAGATAATAATAGACGGCGTTTTCAACCACTGCGGCTCGTTCAACAAGTGGCTGGACAGGGAGGGCATATACCTCAACAAAGAGGGGTATGAAGACGGCGCCTATCAGTCGGTCATCAGCCCCTACCGCGACTATTTCAAGTTCGACAGGCCCAACGAAAACTATTCCGACTACGAGGGCTGGTGGGGGCACGACACGCTGCCCAAGCTCAACTACGAGCAGTCGCCCGAACTGATAGAAAATATAATGAAGATAGGCGAAAAGTGGGTGTCGGAGCCGTACAACGTAGACGGCTGGCGGCTGGACGTGGCCGCCGACCTGGGTCACAGCCCGCTGTTCAACCACTGGTTCTGGGCAAAGTTCCGCAAAAGGGTGCGCAAGGCCAACCCGCAGACGTTTATATTTGCCGAACACTACGGCGACCCCGCCGACTGGTTCGACGGCAAGCAGTGGGACACGGTAATGAATTACGACGCCTTCATGGAACCTGTCACATGGTTTCTTACGGGCATGGAAAAGCACTCCGACAGCCGCGATGACAGGCTTCTCGGCGACGGCAACTACTTCTTCGACAGCATGTTCAGGGGCATGAGCCGTTTTCCCCGTCCCGCGCTGGACTCGGCGCTCAACCAGCTTTCCAATCACGATCACTCCCGCTTTTTAACGCGCACCAATCGCGTGGTGGGCAGAACTCAGACCATGGGCGCGCAAGCCGCGGGCGAGGGCACAGATAAGCGCGTGTTCAAACTTGCCGTAGCCATTCAGATGACATGGCCCGGAAGCCCCGGCATATATTACGCCGACGAGGCAGGCCAGGTGGGCTGGACTGATCCCGACAGCCGCCGCACCTACCCGTGGGGGCAGGAAGATAAGTCGCTTATAGATTTCCACAAACAGCTCACAGCCTTAAGGCGGCGCGTGCACTGCCTTAAAATGGGTTCGCTCAAAAAGCTGGATGCCGGCCACGGTTTTATAGCCTATGCGCGTTTTGACAGCGAAGACTGCGTCGTCACGGTGGTAAACGTCGCCGACAGCGAAATAAAGCTGTCCGTCCCCGTGTGGGAGGCGGGCGTGCCTGCATCCGACAAGATGAAGCTTGAGGTGAGCACCGCCGCAGAGATGCCCGCCGGCGAAGAATACAGGGTAAAGTACGGCAGGCTGCACCTTGCCATGCCTGCAAAGTCTGTGTGCATATTCAGCGGCAAGTTCGGCGGAAGGGGCCATTCGCAGCAGATGAGTATGTTTCTTTAAAAAGCTCACAGATTTTTTGCTTGGTGACAGCAAAAAATCTTCGTGATTTAGGGGAGCCAGCTCCCCCTGACTGCAATTTTTAAGTGCTCACTTATTATATAATTGCAGTCATTCCCTCTTTGGTGAGCCTGCTGACCGCAGCAAATAGGGTCTTTCTGCGCAAGGGAACCTTGCTTGAAACGTTAATTGTTTGAGTTCACGCGAAATCTTTTTGCTACGCAAAAATCTTCCGCCGTGAGGTTTACGGTAAGTCGTAAAAATGCTTAACGGCGAAAGTAAATTTTTCTCATGCGGCGAGCGGCGTATTGCCGCCGCATTCGGTCACCGCTCGGGTTTACATTTATCCTCGCTCATCTCGCAACACGCAAACAGCGCGTGTGTGCTGTTTGCAGAAGTGTGTTGCTCGTCCTTGCATTTTTTCGGCGTAAGTATTTTAAATTTGCTATTGCAAAAAATTTATTCCTTGTAAAGTTTTTAACGCTCGCGCCGGCTCGCTAAATTTTCCTGCGGAAAGCCTTGCTTGAAACGTTTATTATAAAAAATAATTGTCATTGACGCTATTGCGCCTACGGCGAACAATAGCTATTCCGTCGCTTCGCTCCTTACGACCAAGGGCGAAGCCCGCGCGGAGAAATCTATTCCGCAGTATGGGCTCCCTTGTATAAAGGGAGCTGGCCAAATCAATGGTTTGGTCTGAGGGATTGTGCTACATAGAGCGTGCATTTACCGCGTTTGCCGCAGGCAAACTCATAACTTAGCAAATTGCCCCCGCAATATGCCGCAAATAATGCAGAATACGTCAAAATGGCGCGCCCGCAGGGCGTACCTTAAAATAAAATAATTTTAAAGAGGAAAATGATGGTCAAAAGATTCTTTACCGATTTGGACAGATACTATTTCCACCACGGCGTTCATTACGAGCTGTACAACAAGATGGGCGCGCACATCGTTGAAGAGGACGGCGTACGCGGCGTTCACTTCGTGCTCTGGGCGCCCTCGGCGCGCGCGGTGTGCGTCGTTTCGGACGGCAACGGCTGGACTCCCTGGCGCGACAACATGGAAAAGGTGGACGACTGCATATGGGAACTGTTCGTGCCCGGCATGTGCGAGGGGGTAAAGTATAAATACCTCATCGTCCGCGCCGACGGGTCGGAGGTAATGAAGGCCGACCCCTACGCCTACCGCAGCGAACTGCGCCCGGCAAACGCCTCGGTGGTTGCCGACCTTACAAAATACGAGTGGGGCGACAGCGAGTGGAGGGAGCAGAAAAAGCAGGAAAACTTCCTTGAAAAGCCCATGGCCGTGTACGAGGTGCACCTTGGCAGCTGGAAGAAGGACTGGGACAAGTGGTGGGACGAAGATAAGTTTTTAGACTACCGCCGCCTTGCGCACGAGCTGTGCGAATACGTAAAATACATGGGCTATACGCATGTAGAGCTGATGGGCATATGCGAATATCCCTTCGACGGCTCGTGGGGCTATCAGGTAACGGGCTACTTTTCGCCCACGGCGCGCTACGGCTCCCCCGAAGACTTCATGTATTTTGTCGACTACATGCACAAAAACGGCATAGGCGTAATCCTCGACTGGGTGCCCGCGCACTTCCCCAAGGATGAATTCGGCCTCGACTGGTTCGACGGCACCCCTCTGTACGAATACGCCGACCCCCTGCGCGCAGAATACCCCCAGTGGGGCACAAAGGCGTTCGATCTGGGCAAGCCTGAAGTTTCAAACTTCCTCATCGCCTCGGCGTTCTTCTGGGTGAACGTATACCACGTGGACGCGCTCCGCGCAGACGCCGTAGCCGCAATGCTGTATAACAGCTTCGCGCGCGAACAGTGGCGCCCCAACAAATACGGCACAGACTTCAACCTTGAAAGTTTTGAATTTTTCCGCCACCTCAACACCGTGCTGCGCCGGCGCACCTCGGCGTTCATCATCGCGGAAGACAGCTCCATAGTCTCCGGCGTCACCGCGCCCGCCAAAAACGACGGCCTCGGCTTCGGCCTCAAGTGGGACATGGGCTGGATGAACGACACCATCCGATACTATAACGAAGACCCCGTTTTCCGCCGCTATAAACACTACCTGATGACGGGCACGTTCGACTACGTGTTCCTTGAAAACTACATGCTCGTGCTCTCGCACGACGAGGTGGTGCACGGTAAGGGCTCTATGTTCAACAAAATGGCGGGCAGCCATCAGGATAAGTTCGGCGCGCTTAAAACGGCGTATACCATGATGATGGGCCACCCCGGCAAAAAGCTGCTGTTCATGGGCCAGGACTTCGGCCAGGAGGCGGAGTGGGACTATAAGGGCGAACTTCAGTGGCACCTGTGCGACGACCCGGGCCACCGCGACATAATGGACTGTTACCGCAGGCTGCTTGCCCTTTACACCTCCCGCACGGTGCTCTACAACGACGCCGGCAAAGAAAACGTGTTCGAGTGGATAAACAACGCCGACTACATGCGCGACATATTCAGCTTTATAAGGCGCAACCCCTGGAACTATAACGACGCGCTTGTGTTCGTGTGCAACTTTGCGCCCGTAGAGCGCGACCCCATGGAGATAGGTGTGCCTGTTTCGGGCGACTATGTAAAGGTGTTCTCCACCTACGCCGACGAGCCCGAATATTCGCTCACCGCAATAAGGGAGGAGTGCGACGGCAGGCCGTACCGCCTGGTGTTCAAACTCAGGCCGTACGAATCGCTGATATTCGCCGTTCCCTATCACGAGAGCACCGACGAAGAGAAGGAGAAGGAGCGCTGTGTGCGCCGCCGTGTAAAGCAGGAACAGCTTGACGCCGTAAGCGACAACAAGTATGTGCCCAAGCCCGACGAGGCAAAGGCTGCCGACGGAAATGCCGCAGCCCCCGCCGCAGAACCTGCGGCACAGCCCGCAAAAAAGAAGGGCATCACCATAGCAAAGGCGCGCGTGCGCAGGTCGGCAAAGGCTGCTGCAAAGCCCGCAAAAGATTAAATTTTATATAAAATAATATGCCGCCGCGCAAAATTTTTGCGCGGCGGCTGTTTTATATTATAGCATTAGTTTTGCCATATGTGCGGGGCAATCAAATATGCGCGCCATATTGAACTATTCGCGGCATATATGGCGGTCAATTTTAATGTTCGGGCTATATATGTATGGGGCAATTATATAATATGTACCCTTGTCTTGTCGTAAAAGCCCTTTGCCGCGGGTTTCTCGTCGGGCACGCCTATGGCTATCACCGCAAAGGGTACGGTGTCTTTCGTGGCTTCAAGCGCGGCGCTCACCTTTTCAACGCGCTCTTCAACGGGGTATGTGCCGCACCAGCACGTGCCGTAGCCCAGCTCTTTTGCCTGCAGCAGTATGTTTTCGGTGGCGGCGGCGCAGTCCTGCACCCAGAAGTCGTGCCCCAGCGGCGCGGCAATGTCAAGCCTGCCGCATACGACTATCGCCGCGGCGGCGTCCTTCACCATGCGGAAGTTGGGACTTATGGCGGCAATTTCCGCGCGCTTTGCCCCGTTTTTCACTACATAAAACTCGTAGGGGCGCATGTTGCGCGCGCTGGGCGCCATCATCGCTGCCTCTAAAATCTTTTCAAGATCTTCGGGCGAAACTTCGCCCTCTTTGAATCTCCTTATGCTCCGCCTTTCGCGTATTGCCTCGTAGACGTCCATAAAAACACCTCCGTAAATTTAATGCTTGTTTATATTATATACCGTAAAACCAAAAAATTCAATTTTATAATTGGCGTGTATAGTTTTGTATTCCTTAATTGTTTCTTGTAAAATAATAGACCTGCAGATATTTACAACCAACTATTTAAATGGTAAAATTTATTCAGACGAAATTAAAACGAGGTTTGCAAATGAAAAAGATAAGCATTTTTATAGGTTCTTCCATAGAGCAGTTCCGCGAAGAACGCATGGATCTTGAAAACTTTATCCATCGCTTAAGCAATATTTTTATAGACCGTTATCAGGTGCAGCTGGTGCCCAATGTATGCGAGGCTCAGGATACCGCCATGGTTGCCGGCCGCAAGCAGGACGAATTCAACAAACTTGCGCAGGAAAGCGACCTTTGTTTGTTTTTGTTTTATACGCGCGCAGGGGAGGCCACTTTGGAAGAATTCCACAAGGCGGTGGAAAGGTTTATGGATGGCGGCAAGCCCAAGATATATGTATATTTCAAAAATATTCACGGCGATGTTCAGGCCGAACAGTCGCTTAAAGATTTTATTAACGAGGTGGACGGAAAATACAAGCATTACTACGGTACATTCGACCATGTGGATACTTTAAAACTCCGCATTTTGCTTGCGCTCAAGTATGAGGAGATGGACTTTTTGAGCGTTGAAATAAACGGCGATAAGTGTTGCGTAGACGGAGAAGACCTTTCAAAGGACATGCTCGACCTTTCAAAGGTGAATGAGTTTTTTAACAGCGAAGACCTTAAAAATTTGCTGGCGCATTACAACGAACTCAATGCGGAATATGAAAGACTTTTGCCTATATATAAGTCGGGCGAAGGCGACGCGGAATTTTATAAAAAATATGCAAAGCTGTGCACCGAGCGCGACCAGGTCGGGAAAGATATAGACGAGCTGCGCAAAAACACATTTGCCCTTTCGCTCAGCTTAAGCAAGGCATTGGCAAGCGGCGAAATGAGCGCCCGCATGGCAGCGGCATACCGACTGCTTGAAAAGGGTAATAAGCAGGGCTGTATAGACTTGCTCACCGACAAGCAGTTTAAAAATGATTATTATGCCCAGCGTGCGCGTGATCAAGAACAAATAAATAAAGCGCAGGAATTTACCAGAAAGATGCAGGAAATCGTCAAAAAGCGTTCCATTGATTATATCACAGCACTTAGACTTGCAATATCTACACTTAAAACCATGTATTCAAAAAAAGACAGGTTCGTGGTGATAGATGAGCTTTATAAAGAAGCCGTTACACTTGCTGAGGAAGATAATGTTGAGCTTGATGTGTTGTATGATTATGCTAATTATTTATATAATCAAAATCAATATCAGGCAGCTATAAGCTATGCCCAAAAACTTAGGGGGCTTTATAAGGGTACTAAAGAAACGGATAGCGGAAAAGTCTTGGATTTATATAACCTTTTAGGTCTATTATATGATGCTAAACAGCGAAATAAAGAGGCGGAAAAATACTATGTGCAGGCATTGGAAATATGTAAAAGGTCGGGATTTGCTAACTCCATAACAGGGGTAATCAATATTACAACCATTTATAATAATCTTGGAGCATTGTATAACAGTACACATCGTTATACAGAGGCTGAGAAGTGTTATACAGAAGCGCTGAAAATACGTATAAGGTTGGCAGGAGCTAACTCTGCGGCGTGTGCGGCGTATGCGCCAAGCCTTGTAAGTGTTTATAACAATCTTGGACTATTATATAACTATACGCATCGCTATACAGAGGCTGAGAAATGTCATGCACAGGCGTTGGAAATAAGTAAAAGGTTGGCTGCTGTGAACCCCGAAGCGTATGATTCCGAGTTAGCATCATGTTTTACAAATTTTGGGTTAACGTATAGCAATATGCATCGCTATACAGAGGCTGAGAAGTGTTATACAAAGGCACTTGAAAAATATAAAAAATTAGCAACGATTAATTCCGCGGCGTATGATCCTAAGCTTGCTTTAGGTTATAGCAATCTTGGTTCATTATATATCAACATACGTCGTTATGCAGAGGCTGAAGATTATTCTAAGAAGGCATTGGAAATACGTGAAAGGTTAACAGCAATGAACTCTAAGGTCTATGAACCTGACCTTGCGACTAGTAATTATGATCTTGGCATGCTATATCTTAGGATGCAGCGCTATAAAGAAGCGGAAGATTTCCTTAAAAAAGCATTGAAAATATTTAAGCGATTAGCGGAAGTAAACCTTGCTTATGAATATAAAGTGGCTTTAAGTTACAATGCTCTTGTTGGTGTATATTGGGGCTTTAGATTATTGAACAAAGCGGAGGAATATTGCTTGAAGGCATACGACATTTTTGGACGGCTTATAAAGAATAGTGTCGCATTGTACGGCCTTGATTTGGTTGAGTGCTATTACTACCTTGGAATGATTTATAATATTACGTACTGTATTGATGAAGCTGAGGATATCTATGGTAAAACTATAGAGCTTTGTAGACATATTTTGACAGAGTGTGATTCATTGGAAGATTTATCTCGTGCAAAAATTTATTATTATCTTGGGTGTGCGCTTTTTGGCAAAATTGGGGAATCTTATTATGAAGCTGGACAAAGTTATATAAAAGCAATGGAGATTTGTGAAAATCATGCCAATAGCGAGTCTGATCAATACGAATTGCTCCTTGCGCAGGTATATAATAATCTTGGTGAATTAGTTGGAAAAGTAGCAACGTGTGCTGAGTTTCAGGAAGAATATTATTATTTGAAGGCGATGAATATTTATGAACGGTATGTTAAGATAGCTCCATCCTTTGAATTATCTTCTGTACTACCGCTTACTAATCTGATTGCATTTTATGATGATATGAATCAGAGCGAACAATGTTTGCACTATGCATTAAAAGCTGCCGATATCTATGAGCGCCACATTCCTTGTGGTATGACGGCATTCAAAAGTCTGCTTGCTTTTGCATATTATAATATAAGCATATGTTATTGGAATCTTGAAAAAATTGATTTGGCAAAGGAATATATTTTAAAAGTAATGCCACAGCTTAAACAATGTAAAGATCGTTTATCTGAAGAATGTCAGGATTTGGCAGAAAGCTGTAAAGAAGCGTTAAAAAAATTAAATATGTGATCTCGATTTAAGTTAAAATATTTAAACAAAATAAGGGTGCGGAGCAATAATGAAATACGGCAAAGGGGTGCGGAAAGAATTTCTTTCCGCACCCCTTGCTTTTATGGGGTCAAATTTACTTTTCGTCTATGTCGAGGTATTCCTCGGGGTCTACCGCCTTGTCGTTCAAAAATATTTCAAAGTGCAGATGTGCGCCGTCCTTGTATTCCTGGCCCATCGGCTCGGCAACGGTGGCTATAACGTCGCCCTTCTCCACCTTGTCGCCTGCGGCAAGTCCTTCGGCGGCGTCTACAAACGAATACACCGTTTTAAGCCCGTTTTCGTGCGCAATGGTAACGGTGGTGCCCATCAGCCTGGGGTCGGTGACAATGCTTTCCACCGTGCCGCCCTGAACGGCGTACACCTCGTCGCCAGCCGCGCCCGCAAAGTCTATGCCCGTGTGCAGATAGTACTTGTCAAGCGTGGTGTTGTGGTAAAAGCCGTAGCTGTTGAGCGCGTTCACCGTTTCAACGGGCATGCCGAACGTTGTATCGCCCGAAGTGTCTGTCGAGTCGTCGTTTCCGTCGTCATTGTCGTCGTTGCCGCCGTCGTCGATCACCTGGTCGTTTCCGTCGTCTATCACCTCGTCCTTGTTAAGCGTTATCGAAAGGGTCACCGCCACGGCAATGGCGGCGAGGACGAGTATGCACGCGCCGAGTATCAGATAGTAGGTAAGCAGTTTTTTGTTTTTGGTTTTCTTCTCCTGGTCGTTCATGTTAAAAATCTCCTTTTTATGTATCTGCCGATATGTAAGGGGGAACGGCTGCCGTTCGCCCCTGCACAGTGTTTATTGACCCCGCCGCGGCCGTTTATACGTCGCCACAAAAATTTTTTTCGCGCCGCCCTGCGCGCCACGTCAGTAGCCGCCGAAAATTATCGGCGAGGCGACGGTCACTCCGCCCTCTTTCACGCATATGTGCAGGTTTATCCGCGTTCCGTAAAGTTCTACAGAGTAGGGGAGGTCTGCGGTGCAGTAGTAATTCACGCTGTCTGAAAGCTGCTCGCAGAATATCACCTGCCCGTGGGCGTTTTCTAAAAATTGATTTACGTCAAGCGACGGGTAGGTAGTGCTTTCGCCGCACACCTCGTCCAGCGCAAGCTTTTTAAGCGCCGCGCCCCTTTTTACCGTAACTATGCGGCAGTCTTTCGAGGTATCCCCGCAAAAAAAGGTGTAGCTTTCGCCCTCTTCAAAGCAGGTATCCGCATTAAAGGCGGGTATTGTCACGCACAGCGCCGCGGCGCAGAGTATTATAAGCAGAAGTCGCAAAAAGCGCATAAAAAAACTCCCCCTTTCAGTTTCAGGGGAAGTTATGCACAATAATTTTTTGTTTTATACGGTTGTTGCAAGGCGGAATTTAGTTCAACCGTTAAGCACTTTTACGACTTACCGTAAACCTCACGGCGGAAGATTTTTGCATCGCAAAAAGATTTCGCGTGAACTTCTTTCAGTGGCATCCCCCGCAGGTGCTGCAGTGTCCGCTGCACTTTTTTACCTGCGCGCCCGTGGCCGAAAACATCTTGCCGCTGTAACTTCTCTCGGCGGCGGTGCCGCAGTCGGGGCAGGTAACTTTTTCGTCGTACTTTTTAACAAGTTCTTCAAACTCCTTCCCGCAGGAAGGGCATCTGTACTGCAAAACAGGCATTTACTTCTTTTCCTTATCTCTGCGTTTTTTTGCCCTGCGCGCGCGCTTTATGGCGCCGCCCGAGCGCATGAATTTGCCGAGGAACACGCCCACGCCCACAGTGAGCACAAGCGTGCAGGCAAGTATTATCCAGAACCATATTATCGAAGACCCGCTTTCGCCTATCTGCCCGGGCACCACCACGTTCATGCCCCAAAAGCCTGCTATCATGGTTGGTATTGCCAGCAGCACGGTTATAACGGTCAACTTTTTCATGCTGTCGTTGGCGTTGTTGGAGATCATCGAACCGTACGCGTCCATGGTCACGGTGAGTATGTCTTTATATATGTTGCACATCTCCATGGCCTGCTTGCTCTCTATCGCCACGTCGTCGTACAAGTCCTGATAGTCCTCGCGCGTGGTAACGGCCTCCGCCTTGGAAAGCTTTTCCTGTACGCCGTAGTTTGAATTGAGTGAGGTGGAGATGTATACCAGCGAGTTTTCAAGATCGAGCAGCTGCATGATCTCTTCGTTGCGCATGGTCTTGCCCAGCTCTGCCTGAACGCGTCGCGACTTCCTGTCTATCTGCGTAAGCACGTTCAAAAAGCGCTTTGCATTGCCCAGCATAAAGTTCAGCGTGAACAGCACGGGCTTTTGCGTTAAAACTTGCTGCCTGCCCGTAATAAAGTCCTTTAAAACGGGGTTGCCCTTCAGGCATACGGTCACAACGCACTTTGAATTGTATATCACCGCAAGGGGCAGGGTGGAGTATACGTCGCCGCTGTCGCCCTCCTCTATAACGGGGCAGTCCAGCAGGAACATATAGTTGCCGTCGTCTATCTCCGCACGGGCGCGCTCCTGGTCGTCCAGCGCGGAGGCGAGCATGTCTTCAGATATGCCCGAAAGCGCGGCTATGTCCTCCATCTCGTCGTCGGTGGGGTTTATCATGTCTACCCAGCAGTTCGGCTCGAACTTGTCAAGCTGCTGCAGCGGGTGTTTTTCTGATGTGCAAAAGAACTGTACCATTTTGCTCTACCGCCTGAAAAAATTAGTAAAAAAATGCACGGGATAAAACCCGTGCCAAGGTAAAGCCGCGGTACGGAAGTTTTATCCTTAATATTGTTTTGTGGAAAAGTTGTGTTTTTTACAGTTACAACTGTAATATGGGTCCATAAAAACTCCGTACGCAAGGTAAAGTTTTTGTTGCGTATGCCATGCGTCTTGTATCGGGCACAAGGGCGGCCATGCACGGCTGCCTGCGTCCGTTCAACCCTATTATAATGCATTATATTCCGTTTGGCAAGCAATAAGTGTAAAAAAATTACTCTTGCACTCGCGTGCGGAATATGTTAAAATGTATGTGCAGAATAAACTGCGGGGGTAAAATTATGGGTAAAAATTTTGCAAAAAGCCGCTATTTTATAGCCGCGGCGGCTGTTGCGTCTGCCGCCATATCCCTGTTTGCCGCGGCCGGTCATACGGCTGCTGCTTGTTGTTTGCGGGGGTGATACTGGCCGTTGTGCTTGTAAAAAAGCGTAATTGACCGCCACATATGCGGTATACAACGGGCAATTTGTGTAAGTTTTTATGTTATAAACATGGCTTTGTGTTTTTAAATATAGCGTTGTTTTTTGTAATTTATTTAAAGCAGCGGGGCGCCTTAATGGCGCCCCGCTGCTTTACTATCCCTCAGTCAGGCTGTCGCTTAAGTTCCCGCAAGCCAGTGTCTCGCCGTGCGTGTAGTGTATGGTCGCAGGTTTGCGGTTTCCCAAAGGGAGCTCTCCGCAAAGTAGCGTCGCTCACGCTCCTCACGCGAAATGACAATTATTTTTAATAATTAACGTGCGCAAGGCGAATTTAGTTCGCCGTTAAGCGCGACTGCATTTGCGGCGCAAGCCGGCTCACCGGAAGTGAATTCGCGCGACTATGCAATAGTGGGCCCTTAAAAGTCGCGCGAAGAGAAACCTGGTTTCTCAAAATCACGAATTTTTTCGCGCTCGGCCAGCACGAAAAAATTGTGAACATGTCAGATGATTATCTTCCCCTCTAAAAAGCTGTCAAAAAAGCCGGCTATATCCACGCCCGTGGCGGTAAAACTTTCTATCAGCTGTTCGGGGGTGGCTATCTTTCCGTTTGCCCTTTCAAAATAGTCTTTCAGGCCCTTGAAAAACCTGTCGTCGCCGATAGACGTGCGCAGGCTGTCGAACATTATCAGTCCCTTGTTATAGGCTATGTTCACATATTCGTAGTCGCTCACAAAGTCCTTAAGGTGCCTGCCCATGGTGGTGTCGGCGTCGCCGAAAATCTGGTTATATACGCTATAGTATGCCCTGTATGCCTCGGTTGCGGAATTTATCAGCCCTGTGCGCGTAAAGCCGTAGTTCGGGTGCTCTTCAAAAAAGCACAGCGCGCTGTATTCGGCAAGCCCTTCGTCCTGCCATGCGTTGTTAATCTGGTCGCTGCCCGCCATGGCGTACCACCACTGGTGCGCCGTTTCGTGCACGGTGGCATATATGGCGTCGGCCGGCTCCAGCCCGTCGCTTATCATGGCAAATGCGGGGTATTCCATTCCGCCCGCGGCAAAGCCCGTCTGCACTACGGTGTAGGAGGGGTATTCGTACTCACCGAACTTCTCCTCAAAGTATAAAAGGCTCTGTGCGGCGGCGTCGAGCGCGGTTTCGGCGTTGTCGTCGTCGTAATAGTAATAGGTCACCGCGGTGCCGTCTGCGTCGCATTCAAGTTTTTTGAACTCGTTAGAGAGCACCATGGCAAAATCGCGCGCATTTTCCAGCGTGCAGTGCACGGTGTTCCCCTGCCTTTCGCATGTGCCGCCCGCGGCAACGGTATACCCGTCTGGCACGGTTATTTCCACCATATAGTCGGCGCAATCGCTCATAAAGGGGTCGCCGTCGCTGTAATATGGCACTTCAATAAAGCCCCCGCCGCTGCGCACGCAGGCTATGGGGTAAAAGTTGCCTAAGTTTACCGTGTGGCGCGTTATGCCCGTGCGGTGGTTTATGTTTGCAAGTTCAAGCGTGTAGCTTATGCTCACCTGCGCGCGCCCGCCGCCCGGCAGCCTTTCGGGCAGAGTGACTTCGAGTATGTTGCTGTCTTCGCCGCACACCTGCCAGCTCTCTGCGCCGCTCACGTTCTCTATCTCCATGGCGCCGTAGCTTGCGCCGCCGTAGTACGCGCGTGTGGCGAACTCGCCCGAAACGGGCTTATACAGCGCGCCCTTGCGGTATGCGTTGCCGTACAGGTTGAACTTTATAACGTCGGTATCTTCGCCGCCATTGTAATAGTCCACCGTGCACTCGGCGGTAAGAGTGCCGCTCTCGTCGTCGTATTCGGCCGTTATGCTGTACGCCGTTCTGTCGGGCTTGCTCGTGCATGCCGCAGCACCTAAGGGCAGCGCCAGCGCCGTCGCGATGATTATGCAGATAAATAATTTTTTCATAGCACAATATTGTATGCCCTTGCCGCCGCGCTATTGCTTTTTTTAATAAATTTTTCAGGTCGCGGCAAAAATTTTTTCACAAAACTGCCCGCCCGTTTAATAAAATGTAGGGTATGAAGGTATGTGTGGTTACGGGGTCTGCGCAAAAACTGCCGCGCTGCGACCTGGCAATTTACGGCTTCGATTGGCTTGGCAGGGTGGACTACGGCAGCGAGCTCGACGGCAAGACCGATAAGTTTGAAGAGGTCGCCCGCCTCTCCCGCGCGTGCGGCTGCGGCGTAGTGTGCGGGTGCATAACCTGCTCGCGCGGGGTGCTGCGCAAGTCCGCCGCCGTGGCGGACAGGGGCAAACTGCTGGGAATAAGCGACATGACCCACGTGTTCGGAGGGGAGGACTATAAGAGCGGCGCCTGCCTGGGGCTTTATACGGTGTGCGGCTATAAGGTGGGCGTGTGCATAGAAAACGACATGTATTTCCCCGAAGGCATGCGCGCCCTGGCCGCGTGCGGCTGCAACCTGTTTGCCGTGGTAATGGAACAGGCCCGCGACGTAGTTCCCGCCGTGCTCGCGCGGGCATATGCCTACCTGTACGGCGTGCCCGTGGTGATGTGCGCGGGCAAAACGGCGTTCTTTGCCGAAACTTCGGGCGGGCTGGCTACCTCAAACCGCTCCGTAACGCTGTTCGAAACCAACCCGCAGAACACCTACCGCCTTGTCACTACCCGCAGGCGCGGGCTGGAGGAAAACGACCGCCCCGACTTTTAGGCGGCCGCCCGCATGGCGCACCGCCGCTTACAAAGGCAAATAAAAGGGCAAAAAAGCGTGCAAAATTTTCCGTAATATTATAAACCGCTTGTATTTTTCGCCGCGGTTTGCTATAATATAACCTGAAACAATGTTTTGCGCGGCTCAAAGGCGCCGCAACAGATCAGAATAAAAGGGGGCGCAACCATGCTCAGCATGACCGGCTACGGAAGGGGAGAATATAAAAGCGGGGGCATAGAGCTCACGGTAGAAGTAAAAACGGTCAACAACCGCTACCTTGACGTCTCGCTCAAGTGCCCCAAAATCTTCGCCGCATACGAAGAGGTGTTGCGCGGAAAAATACGCGAAAAGCTCACCCGTGGCCACGCCGACGTATACGTCACCCTTTCGGACAAGCGCGAAAAGGCCAAAAGCCTGAGCCTTGACGAGGGCGCCGCTCTGGCATACGCCTCCGCCGCAAAAAGGCTTGCCGAAGTTGCGGGCGTGGAATTCGACCTCACCGCAACCGCCCTTCTGCGCATGCCCGACGTGGTGCTGCGCGACGAAAGCCAGTGTGCCGACGACGAAATACTCTCCGCTTTGAACAGCGCCCTTTCTGCCGCGCTTGAAAACCTGAACGCCATGCGCCTTAAAGAGGGAGAAAAGCTTAAGGCGGACATGCTTGCCCGCATGCATAGAATAGAGGGGCTTGTGGCTAAAATAGCCGAACGCGCCCCGCTGGTGGCCGAAGATTACCGCTCGCGCCTTAAGGACAAGGTGGAAAAGTACCTTGCCGGCGCAGAGGTCGACCAGGGCAGGCTGCTTTCAGAGGTGGCGGTGTTTGCCGACAAGTCGAACATAGATGAAGAGCTCACCCGCCTCGGCTCGCACATAGACCAGTTCAGGGAGATATGCCTCTCGCCCATAGTCGGCCGCAAACTCGACTTCCTCGTGCAGGAGTTCAACAGGGAGACCAACACCATCTGCTCCAAGAGCAACGATATAATAATCACCCGCTGCGGGCTTGACCTGAAGAACGAGATAGAAAAAATACGCGAACAGGTACAGAACATTGAATAACGGCAAAAAACACGTGCTCGCCGTAATAAGCGGCCCTTCGGGCGTAGGCAAGGGCACGGTGATAAAAATCATGTTCGCCCTCCGCCCCGATTTAAAGGAGAGCGTTTCGTGCACCACCCGTGCCCCGCGCGAAGGGGAGAGGGAGGGCATTGAATACTTTTTCGTCACAAAAGAAAAGTTTGAAAATATGATACAGGGCGGTCAGCTTTTGGAGTATTCGCAGCACTTTTCCAACTATTACGGCACTCCCCGGGCGTTTGTGGAAAAGTCGCTTGAAACAAGCGACGTAATACTGGAGATAGAGGTAGACGGCGCCCTTCAGGTAAAGCGCGCGCACCCCTCGGCGGTGCTTATAATGCTTCTTCCTCCAAGCATGGAAGAGCTTGCCGCAAGATTGTGCGGCAGGGGCACCGAAAGCGGGGAAAAGATAGCCCAGCGCATGCAGCGCGCGGAGTACGAACTTTCAAAAAAGGATATGTACGACTATTGCGTCGTAAACGACGACGCCGAAGTTGCGGCGCGGAAAATTCTGGAGATCATAGAAGAGCAAAAGGAGGCTTTAAAATGATAAACAAACCTGCGGTAGACGAACTTTTAGCAAAACTTTCTGCGGACGGACACGACGCCTCGCGCTACGAACTGTGCGTGGTCGTTGCAAAGCGTGCGCGCCAGATAATCGAGCAGAACAACGGCAGGGAGCTGCCCAACAAGATGAAGGAGATCACCGTTGCCTGCAACGAGATAGCAAGCGGCAAGGTGATAAGCGCCAAGGATTAACAAAAGCCGGCCCCGCGCTGTTTGTGCGCGGGGCTTATTTGCTTATTTGCTTATTTGCCTGTATGTAATATATGTTGTCTGCGGCATTTTGCCGTTTTGTACGGTAAAAAATGCATTGATTGCGGCATATTGCCGCCCCTATTGCGCACGTTGCCGCCGCCGTGGCGGTAAAGGTATGGTATGTTTGCACAGGTCATAGTAGATATAGCCCACAGTCAGGTGGACAAGATATTTGAATATTCCTGCGGCGAATCGTTGCGTGCGGGGTGCAGGGTAAAGGTGCCCTTCGGCGGCAGGGTGATAGACGGCTTTGTTGTGGGCGTTTCAAAAAGCAGCAGCTACCCGCCCGAAAAAATAAAGCCGCTTTCGTATGTGTATGACGAGCCTCCCGCCCTGGTGGAGGAGTGCTTCGCCCTGATGAACGGGCTTTCGGAGCGCTACCGCGTGCCCAAGGCCGTGGCGCTGCGGCTGTTTTTGCCTGCGGAAATGCGCTCGGGCCGCGTGCACGAGGTGTATAAAAAGTACGTAAAGCTGGCAGATTGCGGCATAGTACTGCCCAAGTCGGCAAAAAAACAGGTGGAGTTTTTTGAATACCTCAAGGGGCACAGCCCCGCCGAATATACTTTCTGCTGCGAAAAGTTCGGCCGCGGCGCCGTAAACGGCGTTGTGGAAAAGGGCGGCGCGCAGGTGTATAAGGTAAAGGTAAACCGCGCGCCCGGCGGGTACGAAGGCGGAAGCGAGGCGGGCAAGGTGCTCACCCCCGCGCAGGCCGCCGCTCTTGACAGCATTGAAAAGTCGCAAAAAACGGTGCAGCTCATTCACGGCGTAACGGGCAGCGGCAAAACGGAGATATACCTGAACCTGATAAGCCGCGCCCTGCAGCAGGGCAAGACCGCCATATTTCTGGTGCCCGAAATTTCGCTGACCCCGCAGATGTTTTCGCAGCTTAAACGCCGTTTCGGCGAACAGGCCGCCATACTGCACAGCGGGCTTTCGGCGGGCGAACGGTTCGACGAATGGTGGAGGCTGCGCACGGGAGAGTCGAAGATAGCCATAGGCGCGCGCAGCGCCATATTTTCGCCGCTGGAAAACATAGGCGTGATAATAATAGACGAGGAGCACGACAGCTCGTATTTTTCGGAATCCGCTCCCCGCTACTCTACGATAGAAGTTGCCAAAATGCGCGCCGCGCACAACGGCTGCAAACTCATACTCGGCAGCGCCACCCCCTCGGTGGAAACTTACCAAAGGGCGGTCAGCGGCGAATATAACCTCATCACGCTCACGCAGCGCATAAACGGCAGGCCGCTGCCGCACATAACCATAGCCGACATGCGCAGGGAGGTAAAGCGGGGCAACAACTCCCCCTTCTCCGCAGCCCTGCGCGAAGAGCTTGCCGCCACGCTTTCGGGCGGCAACCAGGCCATAATATTTTTAAACAGGCGGGGGTATTCGCACACCGTCATCTGCCAGGACTGCGGGTATTCGCTCAAGTGCGAGCACTGCGACGTGCCGCTTGCCTACCATTCCGAAGAAAACTGTTTAAAGTGCCACTACTGCGGGGCAAAGTACCGCCTTCCGCGCGCCTGCCCCGAATGTGGCGGCCTGCACCTGCGCTACGGCGGCACGGGCACGCAGCGCGTGGTATCCGAACTGAAAAAACTGTTCCCCGCCGCCCGCATACTGCGCATGGATGTAGACACCACGTCGGGCAAGGAGGGGCACTATAAAATACTCAAGCAGTTTGCCGATAAAAACGCCGACATACTCGTGGGCACGCAGATGATAGCCAAGGGGCACGACTTCCCCTCGGTCACGCTCGTGGGCATACTCGACGCCGACATGAGCCTGCATTTTTCCGACTACCGCTCGGGCGAACGCACCTTTCAGCTCATAACACAGGTGGCGGGGCGCAGCGGCCGCGCCGGCGAGGCGGGCAAGGTGGTGCTGCAGACCTACTCGCCCGAAAATTACATACTACGCTATGCGGTGAACTACGACTACCTCGGCTTTTTCAACAACGAGATCAACCTGCGCAAAGCCACGCGCTTTCCGCCCTTTTCGCTCATCTGCCGCGTAATGGTCACCGCAGAGGAGGACGCCCCCGCGCTTGAGGCGCTCAAGGGCGTATACTTCGGCACGGAGGAACTGCGGCAAAAGTACCCGCAGGAGTTCATATTCTTAAACAAAATGCATTCGCCCATAAAAAAAATACAGGGCCGCGTGCGCTATCAGGTGCTCATGCGGCTGGAGGGCGAGGCTCTGTTGCCGCAGATATATTCGCTCGCGGTCAAGTACACCACCGCCAAAGCGTTGGTGTATGTGGAAGAAAACCCGGTGAATTTGTCGTAAAAGGGTTCACAATTTTTTCGCCCTGGCCGAGTGCGAAAAAATTCGTGAGTTTGAGGAACCAAGTTCCTCTGGCGGCATTAAGCCGAGTGCAAATAGTTTTAACCAGCCCTTAAAGGCGGCTTTTGCATGCTTTGCCGCTCATCCTCATTGCAATACCTCAGTGGGTATTGCTGCTTCGTCTGTCGCACCAATTCACCGCAAAATACGCTCTTTAAGGGTGCGTAGCAATTTAAAGCGGGCAAATTGCGGCAGATTGCAAGGCAAAGCCCGCAGAGCGTGCCAGGTAGCACGTTCAAGGGCTTTAACACAGCAGATGTTGTGATATGCCCGCTTTAAATCTAATTCAAGCTATTGGCACTCGGCTTGTAGCGCCCCCGATTATAGGAATGCCGCCATTCACCTCCGGTGAGCCTGCTGACCGCAGCAAATTGTGTCCTGCTGCGGCGGGAAACCCGCCTTGCGCACATTCATTATTTTAAATGTTCCATAATATAGGCTCCTCTGCCTAAGGGGAGCTGGCAACGCAGTTGACTGAGGGGTTCGGTTATTGTCTTGCGCACATTTATTATTTTATAAAATAATTGTCATTGACTCTATTGCGCCTGCGGCGAACAATAGCTATTCCGTCGCTTTGCTCCTTACGACCGAGCGGTAGCGAGCGGAGAAATCTATTCCTCAATCGTGCCTCCCTTATTAAGGGAGGTGGTATATTCGAACTTGTGAGAATATACCGGTGGGATTTGCCTTTAATGCGCAGGCATTAAGGAAGCCGGCGGGCGACGGCTGACTGAGGGATAGAACAACATAAATTCACAACTATCATATAACAGAGGTATAAATATGGCACAAAGGTATGTTGTGCAGGTGGGCGACCCCATTCTGCGCAAGGTATGCAAAGAGGTTAAAAATTTCGACGCCGCGCTCGGCACACTGCTCGACGACATGAAGCAGACGGTGCGCGCGGAGGACGGCGCGGGGCTTGCCGCCCCCCAGGTGGGCGTAGACGCCCGCGCGGTGGTAATAGACGTGGAGGAGGGCTTTTTCGAGCTTGTCAACCCCGAGATCTACTATGTAAAGGGCGAACAGACAGGCCCCGAAGGCTGCCTTTCGGTAAAGGGCAAGCAGGGCATAGTCACCCGTCCCGAAAAGGTAAAGGTGGTTTACCGCGACAGGAACGGCCGCAAACACAAGCTCACGGCCGAAGGTTTTTTTGCCCGCGCAGTCTGCCACGAGCTTGACCATCTCGATGGCATACTCTATATAGACAAGGCCGAAAACATATTCGACCTTTCCGAAGAGGAAAACTGAATGAAGATAGTATACGCAGGCACGCCGCAGTATGCGGTGGCGCCCCTTGCCGCACTTGTGGAAATGGGTGCGGAGGTGGCAGCCGTTGTCACTCAGGAAGATAAGCCCGTGGGGCGAAAGGGGATCTTAACGCCCCCGCCCGTAAAGCAGTATGCCGTTGAACGCGGCATACCCGTGTACCAATTTCATAAAATACGCGACTGCGTGGATAAGCTTTCCGCCATCGGCGCCGACGCAATGTTCACCTGCGCCTACGGCCAGCTGCTCACGCAGGAAGTGCTTGAAGTTTTTCCTAAGGGCGTGTGGAACGCCCATGCCTCTCTGCTGCCCGAACTGCGCGGCGCTTCGCCCGTTCAATCGGCCATATTAGAGGGCAAAACACAGACGGGCGTGACCGTGATGAAGACCGAACTCGCCTTAGACAGCGGCGACATTCTGCTTGTAAAGCGGTGCGCCATTGCCGAAGGGGAGACGGCGGGCGAGCTCTCGGAGCGCCTTTCCGCGCTCTCTGCCGAGGCGCTCTGCGATGCGTATAAACTTATAGAGGCGGGCGACGAAAATCTGCTTTTGCAGGACGAGGGCCGCGCCACTTACTGCAAAAAGATAAAAAAGGAACACGCGCGCATCAATTTTGCCGCAGCGGCGGCAGACGTGCGCAATCTTATAAACGGCATGAGCCCCTCGCCCGCGGCCTTTTGCTCTTTCAAGGGTCAGCCGCTCAACTTTTACCGTGCGTTTGCGTGCGAGGGCGAGGGCGGAGCGTGCGGGCAGGTGCTGTCCGTAACAAAGCAGGGCATAGTAATAAGGTGCGGCGATGGCTGCGTGCGCGTCACCGAGGCGCAGTTTGCGGGCGGAAAGCGGCTTTCGGCGGCGGATATTGTAAACGGCAGAAAACTTTCGGTTGGTGATATTCTTGAATAATCCCCTCACAGACCCCTATCTCGTCCTTTCGGAAGTGTATTCAAAGGGCACCTATTTAAAGCAGGCGCTTGCCTCGGTGCCGGTGGAACCTTCCGCGCGTGCGCGCACCTCGCTCATATGCTACGGTGTGCTTGAAAAGGACGTGTATTTAAGCTATATCATAGGGGCAAATTGCCAAAAGGCGCCAAAATCGGCCGTGCGGCTGGTGCTCAAAATAGCGCTGTATATGCTGGAATTTATGGGCAAGCACGGCTATATGGTCGCCGACTGCGCCGTAGAGCTTGCAAAAAAGCTGGGCAAGGGCGGCGCCGCAGGGTTTGTAAACGCCTTTCTGCGCTCGTATAAGCTGCCGCCGCTCCCGCAGGGCGGTGCGGAACTGCTGTCAGTGCAGGCAAGCGCTCCGCTGTGGCTGGCAAAGCGGGTGCGCCGCAGCTACAAGTCGGAGGCATACGATATCCTCTCCGCGCCATCGCAGGGCGTATGCGTGCGTTTTGAGCGGGGTGAGGGGGAGTACCTTTCCCGCGAACACATTGCCACGCCCTTCGAGCACGTGTATATCTTCAAAAATTTTGTGCGCGACGAAAATTACGACGCCGGCGACTACACCTTCCAGTCGGTGGGCTCGGTAGCCATCTGTTCGGTAATATCCCCGTGTGAAAGCCTGCTGGACGCCTGCGCGGCGCCCGGCGGCAAGAGCGTTCTTCTCGCCAAAAAGTGCGGCCGCGTCACTTCGCAGGAGCTGCACCCCCACCGCGTTCAGCTCATTCAAAGCTATGCCTCCCGCATGGGCGCGCACAATGTGGAGATATGCCGGGGCGACGCCGCCGTGTTCAACCCCGAATGGGAGGGCGCCTTCGACAGCGTGCTGTGCGACGTGCCCTGTTCGGGCACGGGCGTAATAAACGAAAACCCCGATATAAAGCTGTTCAGGCGGGAGGAGGACATAGCCTCTCTCACCCAAACGCAGCTTGCAATAATCGGCAACAGCTCCCGCTATGTAAAACCGGGCGGTGCACTCTACTATTCCACCTGCTCCATTCTGCCCGAGGAGAACGACAGCATAGTTTTCAATTTCCTCTCGGCACACCCGGAATTTGAGCTGTGCATACCGGACTGCGCACTGCCTTCGCGCAAAACAAAGTTCGGGCTGCAGTTTCTTCCCCACATATCGCTGGGCGCGGGCTTTTTTGTTACAAAGCTTGTGCGCAAAAACTGAATTCACCCAAACATATACCGCAATAAATACGTTTTTCAGACATGAAAGAGATAATTCAGGACTACAACTTAAAACAGCTTTCTGCGCTCGTTTCGGAGATGGGCGAAAAGCCCTTCCGTGCAAAGCAGCTGTACGACGGCATAATGCGCGGGCACAACTTAAGCGATATCCCCGCGCTGCCCAAGGCCTTTATAGCGCAACTTCTGGAACGGTTTGAGGACTGCCCGCTGGAGATCGTCAAGACGCTCACCTCTGCCGACGGCACCGAAAAGTACCTGTTCCGCCTTGCCGACGGCAACATAATAGAGGGCGTTTTAATGAAGTACAAGTACGGCAACACGCAGTGCGTGTCCACCCAGGTGGGCTGCCGCATGGGTTGTAAGTTCTGCGCAAGCACGCTCGGCGGGCTGGTTCGCAATTTAAGCTCGGGCGAAATTTTATCGCAGGTGTTAAAGGTAAACGCGCTGCACGGCGGCACTGCCGCAAAAAGGCAGGTTACAAACGTAGTGCTAATGGGCAGCGGCGAACCGCTGGATAACTACGAAAACGTAGTAAAATTTGTGCGCGACATGGCGGCGGAAGGGGGCATAAACATATCCCCGCGCAACGTAAGCCTGTCCACGTGCGGGCTGGTGCCAAAGATGTACGACCTGGCCGAAGAGGGCCTGCCGCTCAACCTCACCGTGTCGCTCCACAACGTCACCGATGAAGAGCGCGCCCGTACCATGCCCATAGCAAAGCGGTATAAAATTTCAGAAATTTTAGACGCCTGCTCCAACTATTTCCAAAAGACGGGCAGGCGGTATATATTCGAATATTCGCTCATAGAGGGCGAAAACAGCGACGAGGCGCACGCAAAGGCGCTCATCGCACTTTTAAAGGGCAGGCCCTGCCACGTCAACCTTATACGCCTGAACGAGGTAAAGGAGCGCAAGCTTATGGCCGCCTCTGAACGCGGTGCGCAGGCCTTTTTAAAAACGCTCACCGAAGGCGGCATATCCGCCACGCTGCGCAGAAGGATGGGGGCAGATATTGGTGGCGCCTGCGGCCAACTGAGAATAAATTTCATCAAAAATTAACTCTCGGCCAGAGTTAATTTTTGATGAGTTTGAGAAACCATGTTTCTCTTCGCGCGACCCTTAAGGGCCCACAAATATGTAGTCGCGCGAATTCACTTCCGGTGAGCCCGCTCTCGCGGCAAATTGTGACGCGCTTAACGGCGAACTAAATTCGCCTTGCGCACGTTAATTATTAAAATATACCTTCACAACTTCTGCACGTTTCCTTGCCTCCCTTGCCAAAGGGGGGGAAGGCTTGCCAAAGGCAAGTCAGGGGGGATTTTCGCTTGCTTCTATGAAGTTATAAATTGCTTTTGGATAAGGTTAGAATGCGGGCAAACGGCATAAAAGCTATACAAACTATATAAATACAGTATAAAATCATGCGGGGAAATGATAGATTTTACAGGAGAGTATCTTATGTACACAAAAATTGCGCCTTCAATACTTTCGGCCGACTTTTCGCGCATGGGCGAGGCGGTAAAACTCTGCGAAGAGGGCGGCGCCGACCTCATTCACTGCGACGTAATGGACGGTACCTTTGTGGAACCTATAACCTTCGGCGGGCAGATGGTGAAGAATATACGCCCGCTAACAAGGCTTCCGCTCGACGTGCACCTGATGATAGAGCACCCCAAAACGCAGATAAAATTTTTTGCAGAGGCGGGTGCGGACATAATAACCGTGCACTACGAGGCGTGCGCCAAGATCTCCCAGACATACCTTGAAGAGACGTTAAAACTCATAAAGTCATACGGCGTAAAGTGCGGCGCGGTGGTCAACCCCGACGTGCCCGTGGAAAAGATATTCCCCGTATTTACCCTGTGCGACATGGTGCTGATAATGTCGGTATTCCCCGGCTACGGCGGGCAGAAATTTATACAGGGTGCCCTCGATAAAATCAAATCGGCGCGCGCATATGCCGTAACTATCGGCAAACCCGATATGGATATAGAGGTCGACGGCGGTGTGAACGCCGCCACCGCAAAACTCTGCCGCGAGGCGGGCGCAAACGTGCTGGTTGCAGGCTCGGCCATCTTCGGCGCGCCCGACTTTGCTGCCGCCGTAAGGGAAGTGCGCGGGCAATGAAGGGCGTTCTGCTTTTAAACGGCACGCCGTACACGGGCAGGTTGCCGCAGGGCGTGCGCATATACTGCTGCGACGGCGCCTATCACTGGGCAAAGGGCAGGGCGCAGATATATAAAAACATAGGCGACTTCGACAGCCTTGAAGAGTCCCCCGTGCCCCCGCCCGAGGAGATCTACCCTTCGGAAAAGAACTTTACCGACGGCGAGATAGCGTTGCGCAAGATGCTTGCCGACGGCGTGGACGATATTGAAATTTACGGCGGCTTCGGCGGGCGCGAAGACCATTTTATAGGCAACCTTCAGCTGCTCTATTACTGCGCGGAGCGCGGCGTGCCCGCAAAGATGATATCTGAAGATACCGAAATTTTTGCCGCCCGCGGCGGCGTTACGTTCAACGGACTTCAGGGCAAAACCATATCTGTGTTTCCCTTTTCGGTCCCCCTGCATATAATGGAGAGCGAGGGGCTTAAGTATTCTTACCCGCCGCAGATAGGCTTCGGCGAGTGCCGCGGCGTTTCAAACATAGTGCTGTCGCAGTCGGCGCGCGTTGTGTTCGGCAGGGAAGATATCGCCCTTGTAATAATCAATAAGGGGAATGTTTAGGTGTTCAAAAGGTCAAAAATAATAGTCGTGTGCGTAAAACCCCCCAAGCCCGTGCGCAAAGTGCTTGCGGCCATATGCCGCAAATAAAGTGCGTTTACGGTTTGCATTTGTCTGTAAAGGCGGCGGGCGCGGCAAAATTTGCCGCGCCCGCCGCCTTTTTTCTGCCCGCATATTTCACAATATATTTTGCCGCACAGCCTTGCGCCTGCCGCCGCCGTGTGGTAAAATAGTATGTAAAGAGATTTCTCCGCGCGTTCACCTACGGTTCACTTGGTCGAAATGACAGGTTGGGTATGCCTGCGGTTCACTTGGTCGAAATGACAGGTTGAGTATGCCTGCGGTTCACTTGGTTTGCGGTTTCCCAAAGGGAGTCCTCCGCAAAGTAGCGCCGCTGCGCTCATCACGGAAATGACAGGTTGAGCATACCTGTGTCACGGTCAGATTGCCGTGTGGTAAAATAATATATGATGAAGATAAGATTATTGGTTGCGGCGGCCGTATGTGCCGCCTCTCTCTGCCTGCCGGCGCTTGCCGCCTGCTCGCAGGATACATACATAGAATACACCCTGTATAACTCCGAAGACGAGGCGGTGGAAACTTTACGGGTCGCCCCCGACCCGTATTCGGCGGAAGAGACGGAGCAAGACGTGCAGACCCCCGATATAGGCGAAGGCTCTTATTTTATTGTAACGGGCTTCAGCGGCAAGCCTTCGGGCGTGGTCATCCCCGCTCAACTGTACGGCGCGCCCGTGCGCGGCGTGGCCGAACAGGCCTTCATTCAGTGCAGGTACCTGCAGTCCGTCACCATAGAGGAAGGGGTGGAATACACCGGCGGCGCGGCCTTTGCGTTCTGCCGCGCGCTGGCGCAGGCGTCGCTACCGTCCACTCTCGATACCGCCTACAGCACGTTCGCCTACTGTACGGCGCTTAAAACGGTGACCATCGCCGAAGGGTTTGCCGCCGTCGGCGACAGGGATTTTTATGCATGCTCCGCTCTGGAGAGCGTTAACGGCACTGAAGAGTGCGCCATAAATCTTCCCTCAACGCTCACCGCTATAGAGCGGAACGCCTTTTACGGCTGCTCGTCGCTTGCGGGCGGACTTACCGTCCCCGCGGGCGTAACGGAGATAGAGGGCACGGTATTTGCCGCGTGCAGCGGCATAACGTCGGTGCGGCTGCTGGGCGAGGTCACTTCCATAGGCTATGCCTCGTTCTCGGGCTGTTCGGCCATGACGGAAATCACCTTGCCCGCCAGCGTCACGTCGGTGGGGGACGGCGCCTTTTTGTACTGCACCTCGCTTGAAAGCATCGCTCTTCCCGCAGGGGTCGGGTTCCTCGGAGCAAGCGCCTTCGAAGGCTCTTCCGTGTCTTCGGTAAGCGTGCCCGCAGGCAAGGGCGCATGGCTGTATACGCAGAAGCTCGCCGAAGACGACCCCGAAACCGGGGAAAACGAGGCCGTGCTCCCCGGCACCGACGGGGCGGAGGAGTGGCTGTTCGACTATTCCTATAACGACGAATATTCCTCCCGCGGCTACCTGCCCTCGGCAGAGCTTGCAGATGGCGCCAGGGCGGCGGAATATTTAAAGGGCGACTGCCTTGCTGCATATTGGTACTTTGTCACCCCGCAGTGACCTTGCGCTTTTAACTCCGCTTTAGCGTGCACGGTGCGCAGTTGCCGGAATATTGTATAGTTTTATATGCATAATTGCAAATTAAGGCCCGCCGCGCACCCTGTGCGCGGCGGGCCGTGTATTATTGCGGGCAGCAGATAGTACAAAGTTTTATTGTCAAACAGCCGCCGCGCCACATTTTTGTGCAACGCCGCCGCATCTCCTCACGCCCTCAGCCGCATTGCGGCATACCTTGACAATGTTTTTACGAACCTTGGCGGCATTTTTGCGCAACGCAAAATGGCGGGCGGCATAAACGCCGCCCGCCATACAAGCTGCCTGGTTTCAGATCAAGGGGTTACGCCCTTTCAACGGTCTTCATGCACCTGGTGCACACGTAACCGGTAACAGCCTTGCCGTTCGCGTCGATATAGCTTATTTTCTGCACGTTGGCTTTAAAAGTTCTCCTGGTTCTCCTCTTGGAGTGGCTTACGTTGTTGCCGGACGTCTGTCCCTTACCGCATACGCTGCAAACTCTTGACATAGTATTTAACACCTCCGTGGTGGAATTCTACAAAAAATTTGTAAATAAAAGCCGCTTTCAAAAACGGCTATATAAATATAGCACCTGTTTTAAAAAAAATCAATCAAAAACGTGCCAAAATGCAATTTTTTTTGCCTCCGTGCAAAAATAATGGGGCGGCGGGCGGCAATTTGTGCAACAATTTTTGGGGAAAGGCTTGCAAATCTTAAGCAAATAGTATAAAATAACATAGACAGGAGATATTATGTCAGTCAACACAAGCAACGTTTACGGTAAAATTTCAATATCCGATCAGGTTCTCGCCAAAGTTGCGGCATTCGCCGCGTTGGATTGTTACGGCATCGTTGAACTGGTATCCCGCCGCTTCAAAGATTCCCTCTTCGAACTCTTCAAAAAGAAGAGCGCGGGCGGCAAGGGGATAAAAGTCGCAACCAGCGGAGACAGGATCTATATAGACGTTTACGTCATCATAAAGTACGGCGTTTCCATAAACGCCGTCGCTGAAGCGCTCAAAGAGGGTGTAAAGTACAAAGTGGAGCGTTTTTCGGGTATGATAGTGGATACGGTAAACGTTAATATCATGGGGGTCAAGCTCTGACCTCCGTGTTTTTGCGCGCCTTTGCAAGCAGGGGCGCGTTTTGAACTTTGAGGAGTTATATGCAGAAAGTCATCAACAGCACCGACTTCAGAAAGATGGTCACGTCCGGTGCCAGAATGTTAGAGATAAACAGGGCCAAAGTCGACGCCCTGAACGTTTTCCCCGTGCCGGACGGCGACACGGGCACCAATATGTCGCTGACCATGCAGTCGGCTATAAACGAAATGAACGCCTGCTCTTCCAACCGCTTCGAAGAGATTTGCGACGCCGTTTCAAAGGGCGCCCTGCGCGGCGCGCGCGGCAATTCGGGCGTTATAACCAGCCAGATCTTCCGCGGCATCTGCTCGGTGGTAAGGGAGTGCAAGCAGGGCTTTGACACAAAGACCTTTGCCAAGGCGCTCGAAGCGGGCACCAAAGTTGCCTATAACGCCGTTTCCAAGCCCAAGGAGGGCACCATTTTAACGGTAGTCAGGCTGATGAGCGAGGCTGCGCCCAAGCTTGCAGGCAAAAACAAGGATTTTGTAGACTTTTTCAACGCGCTGATAGCCGTCGGCGACGAGGCGCTTGCCCAGACGCCCGAACTTTTGCCCGTACTCAAAAAGGCGGGTGTTGTAGACAGCGGCGGCGTAGGCCTGATGACAATAATGCGCGGCTTCCTTGCCGCGGTCTCGGGCGAGGATATCGGCACGGACGACATCCCCACAGACGCCCAGCAGCCCAAAAAGGAGGCCGACTTCGGCGACAACTCGGATATAATCAACCTCGACCTCGGCGAAATAGAGTTTGCCTATTGCACCGAATATTTTATCATCCATTTAAAGCAGATGACCACCCTTGCCGACATAGACAGGCTTAAGGAAAAGCTGATGCAGATAGGCGACAGTGTTATCTGCATAGGCGACCTGGAGCTGGTAAAGGTGCACGTTCACACCAACACGCCCGGCATAGCGCTTTCGTACGCGCTGGAGCTTGGCGAGCTTGACAGGATAAAGATAGAGAACATGCTGGAGGAAAACCGCCAGCTCAAGGCAAAGTTAGAGGCCGAAAAGAAGGAGATGGGCATGCTTGCCATCTGCTCGGGCGAGGGGCTTGCCGATATATTCAAAGACCTGATGTGCGACCGCGTGATAGAGGGCGGCCAGACCATGAACCCTTCGGCGCAGGACATAGCCGGCGCCGTGCAGAAGATAAACGCCGCAAACGTGTTCGTATTCCCCAACAACTCAAACATAATCCTCGCGGCAGAACAGGCCAAAGACCTTGTCACCAACCGCACAATACACGTCATCCCCACCAAAAACGTGCCCCAGGGCTTTGCCGCGGCGCTTGCTTTCAACCCCGAAAGTTCTGTTGCCGTAAACAAGACCAACATGACGCACGCCATAGACAACGTTGCCGCGGGCATGGTTACTTACGCCGTGCGCAACACCACCATGAACGGCTTCAAGCTCAAGGAAGGCGACATAATCGGCCTTGACAACAAAAAGATACTTGCCAAGGGCAGCGACATAGAGGAGACTACGCTCAAGCTTATAAAGGCGCTCAAGACGGACGACCACGAGATGATCACCCTCTATTACGGCGCAGACGTCACCGAAGAGGACGCCGAGGCGCTTGCCGCAAAGGTTTCGGAGGAGTTCCCCGACTGCGAGGTAGACTTCCACTACGGCGGGCAGCCGGTATATTACTATCTTGTCTCTTTGGAGTAAGTGGGTTCACGAAATTTTACGCCTGGCCGAGCCGTAAAATTTCCGTGAGTTTGAGAAACCAAGGTCTCGTGCGGCGTGCGGTAAATTACCGCCGCACTCGGTCACCGCTCGCACCTTGCACTTTGTGCTTGCTCATTTCACAACACGCAAACAGCGCGTATGTGCTGTTTGCAGAAATGTGTTGTTCAACTCTTCGCGCGACCCTTAAGGGCCCACGAATATATAGTCGCGCGAATTCACTTCCGGTGAGCTCGCTTACGCGACAAATTGAGTCGCGCTAACGCAGGGAAACCCTGCTTGCGTACGTTTATTATTTTTAAGTAAGCTCCTTCGCAACATTCCGCACGCTTCGCGTTATGCTCGTTTCTCCAAGGGTTATCTGTACAGGGAATGCTGTGGTATTTCTGCGGCGGGAAACCCGCCTTGCGACATAATTTATTTCAGAAAAATTTTTCCATAATCGTGCCTCCTTTGCCAAAGGGAGGTGATACGCACGAGCGTAGCGAGAGCGTGTCGGTGGGATTTGTAAAAATCTTTCCACATTTGGAGCGCCTTTATCACTTTGCGTAGCAAAGTTATAAGGGAGCTGGCAGGTTAGAGCGTCAGCGACAACCTGCCTGAGGGATTGTCACCACAATACAGGCTCCCTTGTGTAAAGGGAGCTGGGCAAACCGAAGGTTTGCTCTGAGGGATTGTTCCGCATTCGGGGGTGTCCTTAATGCGGCAAAAATATAAATCAATTTGTATAAATTTACTCAGGGGAAAGCGCTGTCTTTCCCCGTTTGTTTATGGGCACGGGCGCAGGCGCCGCGCAAGGGCGGCGCACATAGTAAAAACGGGGTCGCACGATGAAACTTACCGAACTCAAGTACATTTCGGAAAAACGTGAAAAAGATTTCAACAGGCTGGGCGTGTTCACGGCCGAAGATCTCGTGCGCCTCTACCCGCGCGACTATGCCGACTTAACGCACGTCACGCTCATCTCCGAGGCCGAA
Organism: uncultured Clostridia bacterium; assembly: GCA_944341075.1. GTDB lineage: Bacteria > Bacillota > Clostridia > Christensenellales > Borkfalkiaceae > Coproplasma. The sequence goes on along the minus strand of CALVLV010000001.1, from coordinate 15,891 downwards.
CACAACGCCCAGGCGCTCATCTCGTGCGAGGTGCTAAATGCCGAATTCAACCGCTTTGCCCGCCGCCCGTACGTAAAGGCGCTCTGTCAGCAGCAGGGCTGCATTTTCTCCGCGGTATGGTTCAACCAGCCTTACGTTCTGCAAAAGCTCAAGCCGGGCAACTATCTGTTTTACGGCAGGGTGCAGAACCGCTACGGCATGGGCGCCTCCATGGTAAATCCCTCGTTCGAGCCCGCCTCCGACAACAAAAATTTAAAGGGCATAGTGCCCATATACCCGCTCGCGGGCGGGCTTACCCAGCGCGTGGTGCGCGACAGCGTAAGGCAGGCGCTTGCAAAGGTGCCGCCGCACACGCTCATACCCGAACAGCTCTGCCGCAAATACGGGCTCGTCCCCTTGCGCGAAAGTTATTATAAAATACACTCCCCACAGTCGCAGGAAGATATAAAGGGCGCCTCTTCGCGCATAGCGCTTGAGGAGTATTTTCTGCTCATATCCGCCTTCCGCGTAATAAAGGGGTATGGCGACAGGGTGCGCCTCAACAACTATTCGGTCACCGAACGCGACGTGGCCGACTTCATGTCCCGCTTTCCGTTTCAGTTTACCGCAGGCCAGCGCGCCGCCGTGCGCGAGATATACGACAATCTCCATTCCCCCTCGCAGATGAACAGGCTGCTGCAGGGCGACGTGGGCAGCGGCAAAACGGCCGTGGCGCTCACGGGCATATACATGGCTGTTCGGTCGGGCTATCAGGCGGCCATGCTCGCCCCCACGGAGGTGCTCGCCCGCCAGAGTTACGCGCTCATACAGCGCTATTTCCCCGATTTTGCCTCGGCGCTCCTTGTCGGTTCCACGCCCGCCGCCGAAAAGCGCGAGGTAAAGGCTGCGCTTAAAAAGGGGGAGGTGAGCATAGTCTGCGGCACGCACGCCGTCATACAGAAGGACGTCGCCTTCAAAAACCTCTCGTTCGTGGTGTGCGACGAGCAGCAGCGCTTCGGCGTGGCACAGCGCGCCTCGCTTGCAGAAAAAGGGGAGGGGTGCGACGTGCTCATAATGTCCGCCACGCCCATACCGCGCACGCTGTCGCTGATATTCTACGGCGACCTGGACATAACCACCATAAAAGATAAGCCTGCCTCGCGGCAGGAGATAACTACTGCCATAATTTCCCATTCAAAGTATAACGACATGCTGCGCTATATCGCCGACGAGGCGCAACGCGGCAGGCAGGCATACTTCGTGTGCCCCAAGATAGAGGGCGACGACGAGGGCACCGTGATGTCCGTCACCGAGCTGTACGAAGAGCTGTCGCAGAAGATGCGCGGCGTGCGGCTGGCGCTACTGCACGGCAGAATGAAGGAGGCGGAAAAGAACACCGTCATGGCCGCCTTCAAGGCGGGGGAATACGACTGCCTGGTCTCTACAACGGTGATAGAGGTGGGGGTGGACGTGCCCAACGCCACCATAATGGTCATTTACAATGCCGAGCGGTTCGGCCTTTCGCAGCTGCACCAGCTGCGCGGGCGCGTGGGCCGCGGTTCGCAGAAGAGCTATTGCTTCCTGCTCATGGGCAGCGATACGCCACAGGCGCGCGAAAGGCTGTCGGTAATAAAGCACAATTCCGACGGCTTCAAAATTGCCGAAGCCGACCTTGAACTGCGCGGAGGCGGCGACTTTATGGGTACCCGCCAGAGCGGCAGGGTACTTTCGGAGATCCGCAACTTAAAATTTCCCGCAAGCGTAATTTTTACTGCAAAGGCCATATCCGACGAGGCCTTCGGCGGAGGGTTCGAAATTTCCGCCCTGCGCAGCGCGGCGGTGGAAAAGTACAAAAAGCTGGAAAACGTTGTGCTCAACTGAGTACATTTATTGCATATTCGGTATATTCGTCTGCGGCGCGCCTCAACGGCGCGCCGCGCTGACTTTTGGTATTTTTACAAAAAAGGCCTCCCCATGTCGGGGAGGCAAAATTATTGTTGTATCAAAAATATAACGGGTGAGCAAACGCTACCGGTGACGAGCGGGCTTTGCCCTGACGGACAAACGCGATTTTGTCATTAACGCGCGCGGCAGGGCAGCGGGCAAAAGCCCTCGCGCACCGGAAGTGAATTCGCGCGACTATATAATCGAGGGCCCTTATAGGGTCGCACGAAGAGTTGAACAACACATTTCTGCAAACAGCACATACGCGCTGTTTGCGTGTTGTGAAATGAGCAAGCACAAAGTGCAAGATGCGAGCGGTGACCGAGTGCGGCGGTAATTTACCGCACGCCGCACGAGACCTTGGTTTCTCAAAATCACGAAATTTTTCGTGCGCGGCCCGCACGAAAAATTTGTGAACTCTTTCTCAGTCCACTCCCATTATCTCCTGAATGAACTGTTCGTAGTCATCCCTGTTTGCCTTGATAAAGTCTATGGCGGCGTAGGGGTGCACGTTATAAAGCCCCGTTAAAAGGTATGCCGTGTCGTAGCCCCACCTCACCTCTTTTGCAAGGGGGTTCATGTATTCGCGTATGAACTTTAAAATCGGCTCCATCTTGTACTTGGGGTTCTTCAAAAAGCCCAAAAGTGCCTCGGTAAAGCAGTTGCCCGCGCCGCGGCCCATGCCGCACACCGTTCCGTCGAGGTAGTTCACGCCCTTGGCGCACGCCTCTATGGTGTTGGCAAACGCCAGCTGCTGGTTGTTGTGCGCGTGTATGCCCACCTGCTTGTTATATTTTGCGGCAACTTCAAGGTAGGTGTCGCATATGGGGCGTATCTGCTCGGGGTAGAGCGCGCCGTAGCTGTCCACTATTACCATTATTTCGGCGGGCGACTGGGCTATTATCTCCAGCGCCTGCTTAAGGCTGCTCTCCTGCACCTTTGAAACGGCCATAACGTTGCAGCTGGTGCGGTAGCCCATCTTTGCGCAGTATTCCACCATTTCAACGGCGGCGGGCACCTGGTGCACGTAGGTGGCTATTCGGTACATGTCTATCACCGATTCTTTTTTGGGCAGCACTTCCTCTTTAAGGTCTACCCTGCCCACGTCGGACATAACGCTTATAAGCATGTCGCTCTTGTTTTCGCCCACTATGGCGCGTATGTCCTTTTCTTCGCAGAACTTCCACTTGCCGAACTTGGTGGTATCGAACATCTTTTTTGATACCTTGTAGCCGAACTCCATAATGTCTACGCCTGCGGCAATGTTGGCCTTATACAGCGCCTTTACAAAGTCGTCTTTAAAATAAAAGCTGTTCACGATCCCGCCGTCGCGCAGCGTGGCGTCGAGTATCTTTACGCCCTTTCTGTATGATTGAAGGTTGCCTACGTTTTCCATAAAAATCTCCGCGCGCCGCCGTAAAATCTGCAGTCGCTCTCTCCGCGGCGCATAAATCTTAAGTTTATTCACTACAGTTTATCACACCGCTCATAAAATGTCAAATGCCGTTTTCAGGCGCGGCGGCAATAAAGCCGCTTATATATTATATGGTGTAAAACAATTCAGCAGGGTAAAGCAAAATATGGCAAAAGTGTGTTTAAAAGGGGGCAAAGTGGCATAATTAAAATAAAATTTGCGCAATTCGGTTGACAAACGGGGGTTCCTCTGTTAAAATAACTTTTGCTGTTATAGTCAAATTGGGTCGTTATGCTTATAACGACCTTTAAACAGTGTTTTGCGTAAATTCAAGAAGAGCGAATTTCGTGAAATTAAATTTGTTTCCTTTTTTACCCGTTTGCGTAAGGGGCGCAAGGGGAAAGAGATATATTCCACAGGCCGCAAGGCCGAGTTCAACAAGGAGGAACTACAATGCCCACCATCAATCAGCTTATCAAGCACGGCAGGGAAAAGCAGGTTTACAAGTCAAAGTCACCCATACTTGACAACTGCCCCCAGAAGCGCGGCGTGTGCCTTTCGGTTACCACCACGACTCCTAAAAAGCCTAACTCCGCTATAAGAAAGATTGCCCGTGTGCGCCTTACCAACAAGCAGGAAGGTACCGTTTACATTCCCGGCGAAGGCCATAACCTTCAGGAACACTCTTCGGTGCTCATCCGCGGCGGCAGGGTTAGGGATCTGCCCGGCGTTCGTTATCACATCATCCGCGGCGCGCTCGATACGGCAGGCGTAGCAAAGCGCAAGCAGGCGCGTTCACGCTACGGCGCTAAAAAGCCCAAGGCTTAATCACACAATAACTTAAATTTACACCCTACTTGTTTCGGAATATATCTTCCCCTTAACCGATAGAGTAGGCAGTATTCGCAAAATGCAAAAAGCATAATTGCGGAGAAGGATCGCTACTGAGTAAAATGTGTTCACGAAAAATCTTTTGCCTTTGGCAAAATCTTTTTCCGTGAGGTAAGCGGTCGTAAAACCGTTTAACGGCGAAAGTAGATTCCGCCTTACGGTTTTTCGGTGTAATTTGCTTTGAATAGCACTGCTTGATTTTTCGTGAAGTATCATTTGCAGCAAGCGACAGCTTATTTAGGGAACCCGTTTGCGGCGTTCCCACCAAGGGACAACCCTTACAAAAAATAATAAAAGGAGAAATGTTATGCCCAGAAGAGGTAACGTTCCCAAGAGGGACGTGCTGCCCGATCCCGTGTATAATTCAAAGGTTGTAACAAAGCTCATCAACCAGATAATGTACGACGGCAACAAGGGTACGGCACAGAATATTGTGTACGATGCGTTCAAGATCATGTCTGAAAAGCTTGGCCAGGACGCAATGGATATATTCAATCAGGCAATGAACAACATCATGCCCGTATTGGAAGTTAAAGCAAGGCGCGTAGGCGGCGCCAACTATCAGGTGCCTATGGAAATAAGGCCCGAAAGAAGGCAGACGCTTGCAATCCGCTGGCTGGTCATCAATACCAGAAAGCGCTCCGAAAGGGGCATGAGCGCAAAGCTCGCCGCTGAACTTATGGACGCTTTCAACAACACCGGCGGTACCGTGAAGAAGAAGGAAGATACGCACAGGATGGCCGAGGCCAACAAGGCGTTCGCTCACTTCAGATTCTGATAAAGTCGGGAGTTATATATGGCAAGAGAATACGATTTACTTCATACCCGCAATATCGGCATAATGGCCCATATAGACGCGGGCAAGACAACCACCACCGAGCGTATACTTTACTACACCGGCATCAATCATAAGATAGGTGAAACGCACGACGGTACTGCCACCATGGACTGGATGGTTCAGGAACAGGAGCGCGGCATAACGATTACATCCGCCGCAACCACCTGCCATTGGATCCGCACCGGCAAGACCAAGGCAGACGAGTGCCGCATAAACATAATAGACACCCCGGGCCACGTTGACTTCACCGTAGAGGTAGAGCGTTCGCTCCGCGTACTCGACGGCGCCATTGCAACTTTCTGTGCAAAGGGCGGCGTTGAACCCCAGTCCGAGACCGTTTGGCGCCAGGCAGATAAGTACAAGGTTCCCCGCATTGCCTACGTCAACAAGATGGACATCAACGGCGCAAATTATGAGCGCGCCGTAAGGATGATGAGGGAGAGGCTGAACGCCAACCCCGTTCCCATCGAACTTCCCATCGGCAAGGAGGCCACCTTCCGCGGAATAGTAGACCTCATCGAAATGAATGCCGAGATCTATGATTCCGACGACGGCAAGCAGTATCACAGGGACGAAATTCCCGAAGATATGCGCGCCGAAGCCGAAGAGATGCACATGAAGGTCATGGAGGCGGCTGCCGAGGGCGACGACGAGCTCATGGAAAAGTTCCTTGAAACCATGGAACTTACCCCCGACGAGATCCGCAAGGGCCTCCGCGCTGCTACCATATCTATGAAGTGCACCCCCGTGCTGTGCGGTTCTTCCTATAAGAACAAGGGCGTTCAGATGCTTTTGGACGCCGTTATAGACTTCCTTCCCTCCCCCGTAGACGTTGACCATGTAAAGGGCATCAACCCCAAGACGGAGCAGGAGGAGGAGCGCAAGACTTCGGACGACGAACCCTTCTCAGGCCTTGCGTTCAAGATAGCTACCGACCCCTATGTGGGCAGGCTGGCATACTTCAGGGCTTATTCGGGCGTGCTCGAAAGCGGCTCTTATGTATATAACTCTACCAAGGGCAAGAGGGAGCGCGTTGGCCGTCTCGTTCAGATGCACGCCAACACCCGTACCGAAATACCCAAGGTTTACTCGGGCGATATATGCGCCATAGTCGGACTCAAGGACACGACTACAGGCGATACCCTCTGCGACGAAAATCATCCCATCGTTCTCGAGCAGATGACTTTCTCCGACCCCGTTATTCAGCTCTCAATAGAGCCCAAGACCAAGGCCGGCCAGGAAAAGATGACCATGGCGCTCATCAAGCTTGCAGAGGAAGACCCCACCTTCAAGACTTATACCGACCAGGAGACCGGCCAGACGATAATCGCAGGCATGGGCGAACTCCACCTCGATATAATAGTAGACCGACTTCTGCGCGAGTTCAAGGTAGAGGCAAACGTGGGTGCTCCCCAGGTTGCCTACCGCGAAACCTTCAAGCAGGCCGTCGATGCCGAAGGCCTTTACAAGAGGCAGTCGGGCGGCAAGGGCCAGTACGGCCACTGCAAAATCCACCTCATCCCCGGCGAACCCGGCTCGGGCTATGTGTTCGAAGACCTCACCGTCGGCGGTTCCATCCCCAAGGAATACATCCCTGCAATCGACAAGGGTATTCAGGGCGCCGCCAAGAACGGCTTCCTTGCTGGCTATGAAGTGGTTGACTTTAAGGTTCAGGTATACGACGGAAGCTACCACGAGGTGGACTCCTCCGAAATGGCCTTCCAGATCGCCGGCTCCATGGCGTTCAAGAACGGTATGGAAAAGGCGAAGGCAGTTCTTCTTGAACCGATAATGAAGGTCGAGATAATCACCCCCGACGACTACTTCGGCGACATAATGGGCAACGTAACCGCCCGCCGCGGCACGATAGTTTCTACAGACGACCGCGCAGGCGCAAAGGTCGTAGACGCCGAAGTTCCCCTTTCGGAAATGTTCGGCTATGCCACCGACCTCCGTTCGCGCACGCAGGGCCGCGGCCAGTTCACAATGCAGTTCGACCACTATGCCGAAGTGCCTAAGTCCGTTGCCGAGAAGGTAATAGGCGAGCGCGCAAAGCGCAACAAGGACTGAGCCGAAAGGTTTGCTCAAATAAAAAAGCTTATTTAAAGTACGCCGCCGCTTGCGGCGGCGTACGGCAAAATTTTTTCAAATACAACGCTTATTTGATTGTATTTTTAAAATTTTTAATATATAATGTTAAAGTACCCCAAAGGGTAAAAATGCAGCAAATTGAAATGATAGATAGCTGCGACGCCCTTTATAAAAGGGCAAAAGTTATCGTTTAAATAATATTTAAAGGAGAAAACAAAAATGGCAAAGGCTAAGTACGACAACAGTAAGCCTCACGTTAACATCGGCACAATCGGCCACGTTGACCACGGCAAGACCACTCTGACCGCAGCTATCACTATGGTAATGGCGTGCAAGGGTCAGGCTCAGAAAATGAGATACGACGAAATCGATAAGGCACCCGAAGAAAAGGCTCGTGGTATAACGATCAATACCGCACACGTTGAATATCAGACAGATAAGCGCCACTACGCGCACGTTGACTGCCCGGGACATGCCGACTACGTTAAGAACATGATCACCGGTGCCGCTCAGATGGACGGCGCCATCCTCGTAGTTGCTGCAACCGACGGCCCCATGCCCCAGACCCGCGAGCACATCCTGCTTGCCCGTCAGGTAGGCGTTCCCTACATTGTAGTATTCCTTAACAAGTGCGACCAGATGGACGACCCCGAACTTCTCGAGCTCGTTGAAATGGAGATCAGGGACGTGCTCAACCAGTACGGCTTCCCCGGCGACACCACGCCCATCATCCGCGGTTCCGCACTCAAGGCTCTCGAAAAGGCTACTTCCGGCTGCTCTGATGCAGAAGTTCTTGCTGCTCCCGAATGCAAGTGCATCCTTGAGCTCATGGACACCATCGACGAGTACATTCCTACTCCCCAGCGCGACACCGATAAGCCCTTCCTTCTTCCCGTGGAAGACGTATTCACCATCTCCGGTCGTGGTACCGTTGCTACCGGCCGTGTAGAGCGTGGTGTTGCACACGTTGGCGATCCCGCTGAAATCGTAGGCCTTATCGAAAAGCCCGTCGGCACCGTTATCACCGGCCTTGAAATGTTCCACAAGAGCGTTGACGAAGCTATCGCAGGCTTCAACATCGGCGCACTCCTTCGTGGTATCGACCGCAAGGGCATCGAAAAGGGCCAGGTTCTTGCTAAGCCCGGCACCGTTAAAACTGCTACCAAGTTCGAAGCTCAGGTTTACGTTCTTAAGGCAGAAGAAGGCGGCCGTCATACTCCTTTCTTCAACCACTATCGTCCTCAGTTCTTCATCAGAACTACCGACGTTACCGGTTCCATCGACCTTCCCGAAGGCACCGAAATGGTTATGCCCGGCGACCATGTAACCATCGTCGTTGAGCTCATCAAGCCCGTTGCCGTTGAAGAAAAGCTTAAGTTCGCTATCCGTGAGGGTGGCAGGACTGTTGGTTCGGGCGTTATTTCTAAGGTTCTTGGTTAATAGAACGTCCGCCAGCCCTCGTATATACTTCGCAATACTGTGTCGCGCTTACGGGTTTGCTCAGTCACTTACCTCTAAGTAAGCTCCTTCGCAACATTCCGCGCGCTCCTTGTCTTGCTCGCATCTACGAGGTCATTATCGGCAAATTGAATAGTTGACGGCGGGAGCAATCCCGCCGTATCTTTTACCTTTTTCAATTTTGATAAAAGCATGTTATGGTGTTGCCTGTCCGCGGAATAAAGTGCTGCGGACGGGCAATTTTTTTTGTGGTTATATGCAAAATGCGCTATGTGTTATTCAACATTGACTTTTACATCTTTTTGATGTAAAATAAATATATAAACTTATAATCACGTGGTAGTATATGGGAAATAAAGAGGTTTTTGTAAGCTACGCCCACGAAGATCTTGAAAAAGTAAAGGAGATAGTCGATTGCCTTGAAGGTCAGGGTGTATACTGCTGGTATGCCCCGCGCGATGTGGGGGCGCGCCGCTATGCCAAAGCGATATGCGACGCTATAGAATCGGCCAGGATTTTCCTGCTTATGCTCAGCAAACATTCCGCAGTGTCTGAACATGTGCTCAACGAGGTCGAAATGGCGTACAACAAGCGCCGTGCCTCTAACGGCAATCTTGTAATACAGACGCTTTGCCTTGAACAGCTGGATACCGACAGTCCTGAGTTTGACGAAATAATGTACTATATTCGCCGAATAAATTTTATTCAGGCCGACAGTTTTGTATCTCCGCTGAATCTTGCCGAGCAGTTTATAGACGCTAACAAAAGTATCCTGCATATATCCAAAATCAATAAGCCCAAGCCTGACGCTACCAGTGAATATTACTCAAGTCGCCGCGAAGACAACCGCCTCGAGATACAGAACAGGCTGGTCAGGACTTTCGATATAGATGTGTACAGAAAATATCTTTCAGGCTATGAGTGTCCCGTTGTTCTCGATGTAGGCTGCGGCAACGGCGCGCAGATTATGGACAGGCTTGCTTCTGTATGCCGCGACTACAGGCTGGCAGGCATAGACCGTGACGGGCAGAAGATAGCCGAGGCAACGGAAAGGTTTTCGCGGGAAGGCAGGGCAAAATTTTTAAGGCTTGATATTTCAGACGAGGAGTTTGAAGATAAACTGGCAGAGTTCAGCCGCGAATGCGGGTACGAGAAGTACGACGTCATCAATATCTCTATGCTCCTGTTGCATATAAAATCAAAGTGTGCATTGTTAAGGGTATTGCGGCGCATGCTCAAAGATGACGGCGTTGTCATCATAAAGGATATAGACGACGGGCTCAATTTTGCCTTTCCTGATGAAGAAGGGGTATTCGACCGCATATACCGCATATGCGACAACAACGAAACATCCGGCCTGAGGAAGAACGGTCGCAGGATCTATACAAATCTTTACCGTGCGGGATATAGAAACATAATACTTGAAAAAGAGGGTATGACCTCTATCGGCATGAACTACGACGAAAAGGAAGACTTTTTCAATATGTATTTCCGCATGATCCTCGGCGATGTGCGGTGGATGCACGAAAAGTACCCCGATAATAGGGATATCGAAGAAGAGTATAACTGGTATAAGGAAAATTACGAGCGGATAAGCGAAATGTTTATGTGCGAAGATTTTGTTTTTTCGCTCGGGTTTCAAATATATGTTGCCAAAAAGTGAGGAAGATAATAAACAAAATGAAAAAAATAGCAAGTTTTACTGTCAATCATCTTAAATTATTGCCCGGGCTGTATCTTTCGCGCAAAGACAGTTCAAACGGCTGCACGGTATCCACCTTCGATTTAAGAATGACCGCGCCCAACCGCGAACCGGTAATAGATATGCCGGCATTGCACACCATAGAACACCTCGGCGCAACCTATCTTCGCAACAGCGCCCGCAAGGACGACGTGGTCTATTTCGGCCCAATGGGCTGCCGAACGGGCTGCTATCTGGTAATGTTCGGCGATCTTGAAAGCGAGGACGTATATACCCTTGTCACCGATATGTGCAGGTTCATAGTGGGCTTTGAGGGCGATATCCCCGGTGCAAAGCCCGAAGAGTGCGGCAATTATTCCGAACAGAACCTGAATATGGCAAAGTTCTACATAGGGCGCTACCTTGAAGAGCTCACCTCTGCAAAGCGCTTCGTCTATCCCGAATAAGGTGGCGCTTATGCAGTTTGTGCTTGCAAAAGATGACGATTATGCCTTTATTTACGATATGATGTGCCGTGCCCGCGCCAAGCTCATCAAAAACGGAATCTTCCAGTGGAACCAATCTTATCCCACTGCCGGAATGATAAGGGGAGACATTATAAACGGTTATACTTACCTTGTGCATGAAGGCGGAAAATGCGTCGGTTTTTTTATAACCAACGATATCTGTGAGGATGACGTTCACGGCCACATTGTATGGAAGTATCCCGATGCGCCATACCTGATCCTGCACAGGCTGTGTGTGGAGCCTGACCTTCAGTCGCACGGTTTGGGGCAGAAGATACTTGCTGAGTTCGAAAGGCAGGCTGCCGCCGCAGGCAAGCAATGCGTGCGCATAGATGTGTTCGGTACCAATGCCGCTGCAATACATATCTATGAAAAATTCGGCTACGGCAGGGTAGGCAGCGCCGTGTGCGACAGGGGCCTGTTCTACATATACGAAAAAAAATTGTAGTAATTCAAAAAATCGGGACACGGCTAAGCAGTGTCCCGATTTTTTATAAAAGTTTGCATAATAATAATATTTTATAAATAAAACTTGTAATAAATTATTTCTGCGGCGCCTGGCTGTTTTGTGCGGGCGCCGTTTTGCCATAAAATTCGCACATGCCTTTTAAGGTACAGTCGGGGCAGTCGGGCCGCTGCGAATGGCACACCCTTCTTCCGTGATATATAAGCCAGTGGTGCGCCTTAGACCAGTCGGACTGCGGTATTATCTCTTTCAGCTGCTGTTCGGTCTTTTCGGGGGTGTTGGCATGCGCCAGCCCCAGCCTGTTTGAAACGCGGAACACGTGCGTGTCCACGGCTATGGCGTCGCCGCCGAATGCCACGGCATACACCACGTTTGCCGTCTTCTGTCCCACGCCGGCAAGTTTTTTAAGGTCTTCGTGCGCGGAGGGCACTTCGCCGCCGAACTTTTCCACTATGTCGCGGCTGGCCGAAAGTATGTGCGCCGCCTTGTTGTGGTAAAACCCGCAGGAATATATGTACCTCTCCAGCTCGCCTTGCGTAAGCTTAAGCATGCTTTCGGGGGTGTTGTGCTCTTTAAACAGCACATCCGTCACCTTGTTCACCCTCTCGTCCGTGCACTGGGCGGAAAGTATCACCGCAACCAGCAGTTCGTAGGGGCTCTTATATTCAAGCGCGGGGCGTGCGTCGGGGTACAGCCGCGCAAGCTCTTCAAGTATTTTATCTGCCGTATCTCTTTCCATACAAAAAGTTTACCACTTTTGCGGCAAAATGGCAACCATGCGCGCCCGCGGCGCAAAAATTTAGCCGCCGTTTTTCAGTCTGGCGCGGCGATATTGCGGTTTCAGCGGTATTCGGCATAGCCATAAAAGGAGGTATAGCCTGCCCGTGATATGATATTTTTTACCGTGCGCTGTGCCGTGGCGGAGTACTTAACCGAATACCCGCACCCGCAGCCCAAATGTGTGGGCGTGGCTATTATTGCCGCGGGTATTTTATACTTTTTAAGCATTTCCCTGCAGTCCAGCGCCTGCGTCCGCGAGCGGAAAACAGCTATAATGTCTGCCATGTCATTCACCTTTTAAGCGGTATGTGTTATTTTCGCCGCCTTTGCGCGGCGACGTTTGCGGGAACAGGCGGCGCGGCGGCGTTGCCGCTTTTGCCCGGAGCTGCCCCTTGTTATCGCGCGGCGGCGTTACCCCCTTAAAAATTACCTGTTTGCACGCATTTTCGCCATAACTTTCCGAATTTTGCGCCGCCGTTAAAATATATTATATATTACATAATATTTATTTTAACAGGGGGTTTCCATGATCTATTTCGATAACGCCGCCACGGGCGGCTTTAAACCTGCGTCGGTGCTCTCTGCCGTAACCGCCGCACTTAAAATGTGTGCCAACCCCGGCCGCAGCGGCCACAGGCTGGCCGTCGCCTGTTCGGAACGGGTGTATGCCTGCCGCCGCGCCCTTATGGAATTTTTCGGCGGCTGGTCGTGCGACCGCACCATCTTTACCAAAAACTGTACCGAAGCGCTCAATATCGCGCTCCTCGGCACGCTGCGCCGCGGGGACAAGGTTGTTACCACCTTCTCCGAACACAACTCCGTTCTGCGGCCGCTGCAGTACCTTGAAAACAACGGCGTTATAGTCGAACTCGCCCCGCTCAACCGCAGGGGAGAGGTAGACCTCGCCGTGCTCGCCTCAATGGTGCATGCCGACACAAAGGCCGTTATAATCTCGCTCGCGTCCAACGTTACGGGCGCCTGCCCGGATATATCCCGCCTTCGCTCGGCCATTCCGCCGCGCACGCTGCTCATATGCGACGGCGCCCAGGCGTGCGGCCATATCCCCGTACATATGAAGGAGTGGGGCATAGACGCGCTCGCCGTGGCGGGGCACAAGGGAATGTATGGCATACAGGGCAGCGGCGCCCTGCTGTTTTCAGACAGGTTAGACCCGTTGCCCCTGATATATGGCGGAACGGGCAGCGAAAGCAGCAACCTGAACATGCCCGAATTTTACCCCGACAGGCTGGAGAGCGGCACCATAAATTACCCCGCCATAGTATCGCTTGCCGAAGGCGTTCTGTACCTCAAATCGCACTTCAACGAGGAGCGCGACAAGCTGTTTCACCTCGTTTCGCTCATGCACGAATCTCTCGGTAAATTGCCGTTCGTCAGGCTATATTCACGCCCCAATTACGTCGGCATAGTGGCGTTCTCCGTGCAGGGGATGGGCTCGGAACAGGCGGCATACCGCCTTTCGGAGGAGTACTTGGTGTGCGTGCGCGGCGGCCTGCACTGCGCCCCGCTCATGCACGAGGCGCTCGGCACAAAGGATGAAGGCCTCGTGCGTGCGTCGCTCTCGCCGTTCAATACCGAAAAGGAGATCGAACTGTTCGTTTCCGCCATAAGAGGTATAGCGCATATGTAATATTGCAGCATTTAATATTTTCGAATTGCACGGCATATATGCCGCAACCAATGCATGCCTGCACCGTGGCTACAGCTTTTTAAGCTTATCTATTATGCCCTTCAGCTTGTGCCTTCTGAACCCGTCCAGCGTGGGCGCCATCAGGTTATAAAAATTATCAAGGTCGGCGTTTGTCAGCGTGCCGTCGCGCTTGCCGCGCTCGGCCTCGGCTATCACGGCGCGCAATATGTCGCCTTCGCTCCGCCCCTTCATGCTCGCGGCCACCTTCTTCACCATTTCAACGCCCTTGTCGTTTTCAAAGGCGGCGCTGTCCTTGCCGCCTTCCTGCCCGTTGCCGCGGCCCGCCGAATAACTTTTAAAATCTTTCATACGCTCCTCCGCATATACTGTATTGTGCAACGCATGCCGCTCTGCGGCCCTTTATCACCGCGGGGTGCGCATGCACTGCAATATCAATTTATGCGGCGGTAAAAAATTATGCAACTTCTGCTTTTGCTGGCGCTGCTTTTATACGGCGGCAACAATAATGCGGGCGGCCCCTTAAAGCAATTCAGGCCGCTTTTGGAAAAGTTCGGCGGCGACGAGGTGAAGCAGGCGCTGAAAAGCGCCGATGAACTTGAAGAGATAATTTCTGCGTTCGGCAATTTAAGTGCCGAAGGCGAAAAAAAGCAAGACGCCCCTGCATATGCCGCGGCCGGCGATGGCGTACCCCGCGCAGAGGCAGGTGCCGACGGCAGTGCGGATGAGGGGGAGGGCCCGGCAGGCGAGCAGGTCGCGCAGAGCGCCCGCTCCGCAGGGGACGGCAGGGCACACGGCCCTGATTTTGCCCTCGATCCCGTGGCAGGCATTGCCGACGGTGAAATAATCTACAGACTTGCCCGCTGTTTCTATGGCGATCATGCCTGAAATGCCGTTTCCCGCAGCAGCAATGTCTGCGGCGGCAATGCGTATTTTTTTGCGTGCGGCGGGGCATTATATAATATGTAAACGCGCGCATACAATATATAGTGTGCGTATTTCCCGTATTTTGTGGTATTTTTTCATGCTATTGCGGCACGCAAAAAAATCGTCAAAGTTTTCAGATTTTTTTTAATTTTTGCTTGACTTTAATAATATATTTTGCTAATATGTAAAAGCTGTCGCTGAGGACAGCATAGTTTTTCTGAAAAGAAAGACTGAAAACCTGCTTTTGCAGGCAGTATGAAGATTGACAACTGCATAGTAGAGAAAACAAGTACAAAAGGCAATTTACAGATTGATTTTGGTTAATACGAGTAAGAAAGCGGACAATTTTGTTTGGTTTTGAAGCTGTAGTAAAGAAAATTAGTCGAGTTAAAGTTGTAGAATTTTTGTAAAGCGAAGGGCGAGTAGACGTATGGTTGAGAGACTGTACGGAGAAAAGATCAAGCTACAAAGAGCATACGGAGGATGCCTAGGTACATGGCGCCGAAGAAGGACGTGACAAGCTGCGAAAAGCTGCGGTGAGGAGCAAATATCCTATGACCCGCAGATATCCGAATGAGGGAACTCAGCACGGGTAATACCGTGTTATCGTTAAGTGAATACATAGCTTAACGAGGGGAACCCGGGGAACTGAAACATCTTAGTACCCGGAGGAAAAGAAAGTAAAAACGATTCCGCGAGTAGTGGCGAGCGAAAACGGAGGAGCCCGAAGGAGGGGTAGAAATACCTCTCTGGTATCATACGCGAAACTGACCTTAGTCGAAGACGGATGGAAAGCCGTTCCGAAGAAAGTGACAGGCTTGTAGGCGAAAGGGTGAGTGAGCAGATACACAGAGTACGTCGGAACACGAGGAATTCTGACGGAATATGCGGGGACCATCCCGTAAGGCTAAATACGACCATGTGACCGATAGCGAATAGTACCGTGAGGGAAAGGTGAAAAGAACCCCGGGAGGGGAGTGAAACAGAACCTGAAACCGTGTGCTTACAAGCAGACAGAGGACTACGGAGCGATCCAGTCTGATGTCGTACTTTTTGTAGAACGGGCCGGCGAGTTACGATTTGATGCGAGGTTAAGTGATAAAGTCACGGAGCCGAAGCGAAAGCGAGTCTGAAGAGGGCGAGAGAGTATCAAGTCGTAGACCCGAAACCTGATGACCTAACCATGAGCAGGCTGAAGCAATGGTAAAACGTTGTGGAGGGCCGAACAC